>NZ_OAOF01000006.1 GCF_900205965.1 Lacrimispora amygdalina | reverse complement strand
GGAACACCCTTCGGGTATCCCTCTATGTCCAGAAATCGTGGACAATAATAAGGAACACCCTTCGGGTACCCCTTTATGTCCAAAAATCGTGGACAATAATAAGGAACACCCTTCGGGTACCCCTTTATGTCCAAAAATCGTGGACAATAATAAGGAAAGAGGAATGAGATGAGTAAAAATATTAAAGAACTGGAAGAGCGGATTGGCTACCATTTTTCAGACAAGCATCTTATAACACAAGCTATGACACACAGTTCCTACGCCAATGAACACCGTCTGAACAAAACCGAGTGCAATGAGAGACTTGAGTTCTTAGGTGATTCGGTACTGGAGGTTGTTTCCAGTGACTGCCTGTATCACAAGTACCCCCAAAAGCCGGAGGGCGATTTAACCAAGATACGCGCAAGCATTGTCTGTGAGCCCACGCTTGCTTATTGCGCAGAGGTGATTAAGCTTGGTGAATATCTGCTTTTGGGCAGAGGTGAAGAGTCGACCGGAGGCAGGGGGAGAGCTTCGATTGTTTCAGATGCGATGGAAGCGCTGATAGGGGCCATTTATCTGGATGGTGGTTTTGCTAATGCAAAAGAGTTTATCCTTCGTTTCATTATGAATGATCTGGAACATAAGCAGCTCTTTTTTGATAGCAAGACTATCTTACAGGAGATTGTACAGAGCCAGACGGAAGAGGCTCTGAGCTACGAACTCTTAAAAGAAGAAGGACCGGATCATAATAAGATATTCGAAACTCAGGTGAAAATTGGAGATACTCCCATCGGACAGGGGACAGGGAGAACCAAGAAGGCTGCGGAGCAGGTGGCGGCTTATCATGGGATTCTTAAGCTACGTGGAAAATAAGGAATATCCTTCGGGTATCCCTTTATGTCCAGAAAACAGGACAATAATAAGGTAACACCCTGCGGGTATCCCTTTATGTCCAAAGAGCAGGACAATAATAAGGTAACACCCTGCGGGTATCCCTTTATGTCCAAAGAGCAGGACAATAATAAGGTAAAGAAAGGGCAGCTGGTAATGGCTGTCAGCGTGGAGTATGTATTTAAAAAGTATAGAGATTCAGGGGTTTAAATCTTTTGCCAACAAAATAGTATTCGAATTTCATAACGGAATAACAGGCATTGTAGGCCCTAATGGAAGTGGTAAAAGCAATGTTGCTGATGCGGTGCGCTGGGTACTGGGAGAACAGAAAGTAAAGCAGCTGAGAAGCTCCAGTATGCAGGATGTCATTTTTTCAGGAACAGAGATGCGAAAGCCCCAGGGATTTGCCTATGTGGCCATAACGCTTGACAATTCAGACCACCATTTAGCCATTGACTACGATCAGGTGACTGTTTCGAGAAGAGTTTACCGTTCCGGTGAGAGTGAATACATGATTAATGGAAGTGCCTGCCGTTTAAAGGATATCAACGAGCTTTTTTATGATACCGGAATTGGTAAGGAAGGCTATTCCATTATCGGACAGGGTCAGATTGATAAGATTCTAAGCGGGAAACCCGAAGAACGCCGGGAACTTTTTGATGAAGCAGCTGGAATTGTCAAATTTAAACGCCGGAAATCCATCGCTCAGAAGAAGCTGGAAGATGAAAAGCAGAATCTGGTCCGTGTCAGTGATATTCTGACGGAACTGGAGAAACAGGTTGGCCCTTTGGCAAAGCAGTCCGAGGCAGCGAAAGAGTATTTGCGGTTAAAGGAAGAACTGAAAAAGTATGATGTAAATCAGTTTTTGATGGAGACGGAAGGATTGCGTTTCCAGTTAAAAGAAGTGGATGAGAAAGAGGTAATTGTCAACCGTGATCTGGAAGATGCAAAAAACATATCTGAAGGCATAAGAGAACAGTATGAGGCACTTGATACATATTTATCCCAGTTGGATGAATCTATTTTAGAAAGCCGTAATGAAAAAAATAATTCTGATATAGAGACTGGTAATTTACAGGGCCGCATTAACGTATTGAAAGAGCAGATTAACACAGAACAGATGAATGCGGAACATATTGCAGGCAGGGTGAGATCCATACACTCTGAGATAGATATGAAAAATTCTCAGGCAGCTTCCTATGAGGAGGAACGGTCTGTTATTGCCGAGTCAGTAAAAGCTGCGTTAGAACAGCTAAAGCAGGGAGAGGCGGTTCTTGCTGCAGAAGATGAAAAAATTCACAATCTGGAACAGCGGATTGAGTCAGGGAAAGGGAGTATTATTGAACTCCTGAATGAAAAGGCCACATTAAATGCGAAGCAGCAGCGTTATGAAACTATGCTTGAGCAGGTGAATGTGCGTAGGTCTGAAGTGCTTCAAAAGCTTCTTAAATATAAGAGCGATGAATCCGAGCAGGATCAGCAGCTTTTAGTGCTTCAAAAAGAAGCAGATGAGATCGATGCTGGTATTCATAAGTACAATGAACTTCAGGAGCAAAGCGAAAGCCGGGTAGAGGAATTAGAGCATGAAGTAAAGCGGCTTGGAAAAAACTTAAACGACAGACAGCAGGAATACCATACCAGTTACACAAAACTGGAATCACTCCGGAATCTGGCAGAGCGGTATGAAGGATATGGCGGCAGCATCCGCCGGATCATGGAAGTGAAGGACCGGGTAAGGGGAATTCATGGAGTTGTGGCAGATTTGATTACTGTTTCGAAAAAGTATGAGGTCGCCATCGAAACAGCTCTGGGAGGAAGCATTCAGAATGTTGTTACTGACTCAGACCAGACAGCCAAACAGCTGATTGAATACTTAAAGAAAAACAAGTACGGTAGAGCCACATTTCTCCCACTTACCAGCATTGGCAATAAAAATACTTTCAGTCAGGAGAAAGCGCTTAACGAGCCGGGAGTGCTGGGACTAGCCAATACTCTGGTTGAGGCAGACAGCCAGTATCAGGGATTGATGAATTATCTCCTTGGCAGAGTCGTAGTTGTAGATACCATTGACCATGCAATTGCACTGGCCAAAAAGTTTCAGTATTCTTTAAGAATCGTCACTCTGGAAGGGGAACTTTTAAGTGCAGGCGGTTCCATGACAGGCGGTGCTTTCAAAAATACCAGTAACCTGCTGGGACGTAAGCGTGAGATGGAGGAACTGGAAGCTCTCTGCGAAAAAGCAATAAAAGAAACGGGACAAATCGAAACTGAGCTGGTTATGAACGAAGGTCTTCTGAGTGAATGCAAAGAAGAACTGGAAAAAATCAGAACTGAGAAACAAAAGCTTTATTTAAGACAAAATACGGTTAAAATAAATCTGCACAGGATTGAAGATAAGAAGGCAGAGATTATAGAATCCTATGGAGACCTGGAACTGGAAAATTCTCAGCTTGAGGTCCAGAAAAAGGAAATCGGAGAAAACAGGCAGGATCTGATTCTTTCTATGGAGAAGCTGGTTTTGCGAAGCGGTGATATTGACGGTGAACTGGAGGAGTTCAATGCAGAACTTGAGTTGGCAAGATCCAACCGGGAAAAACTCTCAAAGGACTTATCCGAGGCACAGCTTAAAGCCTCCGGTCTGAAACAAAAGGATGATTTCGAGCTGGAAAATATCCGGCGGGTAAAAGAGGAAGTGAGCAGGCTGGAAGAAGAACTTGCAGCACTGACTCAGGGTTCAGGCAGCTCCGGTCTGATTATAGAAGAAAAACAAAAAGAAATTGAAGCATTAAAAACCAGAATTGCAGAAATCAGTACCGTTAAAGAAACACTGGATCAGGATATCAACAATAAACTGGCAAGAAAAGAAATGAAATCCAAAGAGCAGAAAGAACTGTTTCAGAAAAGGGAGGAGCTTACCCAGCGCATCAGTCTGCTGGATAAGGAATTATTCCGCCTTCAGAGCCAGAAGGAGAAGATGGAAGAACGTATGGACAACCACGTAAATTATATGTGGAATGAATATGAACTGACGTTTTCAAAAGCCGAGGCTTTAAGAAATGAGGAATGGACTTCTCTTCCGGATATCAAGAAAATGATTGCTTCCTTAAAGGATGAGATCCGTAAGCTGGGAAATGTCAATGTCAATGCCATTGAAGATTATAAAGAAGTATCTGAACGATATGAATTTATGAAAACTCAGCATGATGATCTGATTACCGCAGAAGAAACCCTGCTGAAAATCATTGACGAACTGGATAGCGGAATGCGTAAGCAGTTTGAGGAGAAATTCAGGGAAATCAGAGTGGAGTTTGACAAGGTTTTTAAGGAACTCTTCGGAGGAGGCAGGGGTGCACTGGAGCTTGTAGAAGATGAGGATATTCTGGAGGCAGGAATACAGATTGTTTCCCAGCCGCCTGGTAAAAAACTGCAGAATATGATGCAGCTATCCGGTGGGGAAAAAGCACTGACTGCAATTGCTCTGCTTTTTGCCATTCAGAATTTAAAGCCGTCCCCATTCTGTCTGTTAGATGAGATCGAGGCAGCGCTGGATGACTCTAATGTAGACCGTTTCGCAAAATATTTGCATAAGCTTACAAAATTTACACAATTTATTGTTATTACTCACAGACGCGGCACCATGGTGTCTGCGGACCGTCTGTATGGTATTACCATGCAGGAAAAAGGCGTTTCAACGCTTGTATCTGTTAATCTGATCGAAGATGATTTAGAAAGTTAAGGAGGCCGACTATGGGAGAAAAAAAGGGATTCTTTGGAAAACTGGTAGCTGGACTGCAGAAAACAAGAGACAACATTATCGCAGGTGTGGATTCCATTTTCAACGGATTTTCGGCCATTGATGACGAGTTTTATGAGGAAATTGAAGAAATTCTGATCATGGGTGATCTGGGTATCCAGACTACGATGTCCATTATGGAGGACTTAAGAAAAAAGGTTAAGGAAAATAACATCAAGGATCCAGCCGAATGCAAGCAGCTTCTTATGGATAGTATCATGGAACAGATGGATCTGGGAGAAAATGCTTATGAATTTGAAAAACGCCGTTCTGTTTTATTGATTATCGGAGTAAACGGAGTAGGAAAAACCACTTCTGTGGGAAAGCTGGCTGGACAGTTAAAGGATGATGGAAAAAAAGTAATTGTAGCTGCGGCAGATACATTCCGGGCAGCTGCGATTGAACAGCTGACCGAATGGGCAAGAAGAGCAAATGTGGATATAATCGCCCAGCAGGAAGGTTCAGACCCTGCAGCTGTTGTCTATGATGCAGTTGCTGCGGCAAAATCCAGACAGGCAGATGTCCTGATCTGTGATACGGCAGGACGTCTCCACAACAAAAAGAACCTGATGGAGGAATTGAAAAAAATCAATCGAATCATTGATAAAGAATATCCGGAAGCATACCGGGAAACGCTTGTGGTCTTAGATGGTACCACCGGTCAAAATGCTCTTGTACAGGCGAAACAATTCATGGAAGTGGCAGACATTACCGGAATTATTCTTACCAAACTGGATGGTACCGCGAAAGGAGGAATTGCAGTAGCAATACAGTCTGAACTTGGAATCCCGGTAAAATATATAGGTGTTGGAGAGAAGATTGATGACTTGCAGAAATTCAATGCAACTGAATTCGTAGATGCATTGTTCCACGTAGAAGAGAAAGATGAGGCGTAAATTATGTTGACATTGGAAAAGTTTGAGGAAGCATCAGAAGTCGTTGGTAAGGTTACTCTGGAAACAAAGCTTGTATACAGTGAGTATTTTTCCGGTCAGACTGGAAATAAAGTGTATTTTAAGCCGGAGAATATGCAATATACAGGGGCATACAAGGTGAGAGGTGCTTATTATAAGATCAGCACTCTGACAGAGGAAGAAAAATCCAAAGGGTTGATTACTGCCTCTGCCGGCAATCATGCACAGGGCGTTGCCTATGCGGCAAAGCTTGCCGGAATTCCCGCTACCATTGTCATGCCGACTACGACTCCTCTGATGAAGGTTAACCGGACAAAGGGATATGGAGCAGAAGTAATTCTGGAAGGAGATGTCTTTGACGAGGCCTGCAGTCATGCCTATAAGCTTGCAGAGGAGAGAGGACTTACCTTTGTCCATCCCTTTAATGATTTAGATGTGGCGACTGGACAAGGCACCATAGCCATGGAAATTATCAAAGAACTTCCCACTGTTGACTATATTCTTGTACCGATCGGCGGAGGCGGTCTTTGCACCGGCGTTTCCGTACTGGCAAAGATGTTAAATCCTAAGATTAAAGTAATTGGTGTGGAACCTGCAGGTGCAAACTGTATGCAGGAATCATTACGCCAGGGAAAAGTAGTATCTCTTCCCGGTGTCAATACCATTGCAGACGGTACTGCAGTGAAATGCCCCGGAGACAAGCTGTTTCCTTACATCCAGGAGAATGTTGACAGTATCATAACAATTGAAGATTCTGAACTGATTGTGGCGTTCTTAGATATGATGGAGAACCATAAAATGGTGGTTGAAAATTCCGGTCTGCTTACTGTTGCTGCCTTAAAACATCTTGATGTGGATAATAAAAAAATTGTATCAATTTTAAGCGGCGGTAACATGGATGTGATCACGATGGCGTCCATCGTACAGCTGGGACTGATTCAGAGAGACCGCATCTTTACTGTTTCTATTCTTCTCCCGGATAAGCCCGGTGAACTGGCGAAGGTATCGGCACTTCTTGCAAAAGAACAGGGCAATGTAATCCGTCTCGAACATAACCAGTTTATCAGCATTAACCGGAATACAGCAGTAGAATTAAGAATTACTCTGGAAGCATTTGGAACGGAACATAAGAATGCGATTATGGCTGCCCTTACTTCTGAAGGATATCGGCCGAAGCTTGTAAAATCCAAGGGAACTTATGGGGAATAAGAAAATAAAAAAGCCGGGATTAACCGGCTTTTTTATTAGTTAATATTATTTAAGGCTTTTTGCACTTTCCCCATCATACGAAAAGATACGGAATAAGTTTCTTTGTTATCCATAATTAGCAGAGCGTCCTCTCTGGAATATTTAATTACATGTTTCAGATTTACAATAGCAGAACGGCTGCATTGAAGAAAGGCAGAGTTTAGTATTGAGTTCAGTTCCTTTAAAGTTCCGGTTATTTGTTTTACACCTGTTTTTGTATGTATTATAATTTTATGATAGTCTTCTCCGGTTGTAACTGCAATTATATCGTTCTGATCAAGAATGAGAGAAGTTTTGTCAATTTTAACTGATAAAAAATGGTTTGATATGTTTAACTGGTTTTTATAGTTTGTTTCAGCGTTTCGTATACAGGCGCATATCTGGTCTGGTAAAGTTTTCGTCACATCTTTTATAATAAAATCCATAGCCTCCACTTTATATTGAAAAGTGAGAATTGCCATTTCGCTATGAGTAGTTACAAAAACAATGTATCCGCGTGGATCGTATTTACGAATTTCCTGAGCCAGTTCAATTCCGTTTAATTTAGCGTGTAAATCAATATCAAGAAAATAGAGCCCTGTAATGCTGGACTTTTTTCTCAAAGATAATAATTCTTCCGGATCAGAAGTGCTACAATAAAGGACAGATTCTGTGGAATTCATTAACAAATATTTATCGACAATGTCTTTCCATCTTAATAATTGTCTCTCATCGTCTTCACAAAGATATATATGAATCATCTATCACACCTGTTTTACACCTTTTCTTAAAATCAGTTTTTGAGTAAAGTAAGGTTCTTCGTAAGTCATATCCCAGATAATATTATCGTAATTTTGTAGTATGAGGGAAACGTTATAGAGTCCTACTCCACGATCTTCCCCTTTTGTGGATACTCCATGGCTGCTAAGCTGCGAGATTGCATGATTTAGAGGAGGAGAAGTATTTTTAATAACGATATAAAGGTCATCTTCCTTATAAAACATGCAGAAGTACAATTCTTTTTTTGCAGTATCCATAGCTGCTTCTATGGCATTATCCAAAAAGATTCCAATGATTCTTGACAGGTCCAGACAATCCAGGAATAGATTGTCAATTGTTTCTGTTAATTCAATTTTCAGATCTATTCCTATCTCCATTACATAAATAAATTTTGATGAAAGCAGGCTTTTTAAAGCTGTGTCTCTAATTTTTGACAGTGCACCTAATTTTGTGTCTGATTCTGAAAACTCATGACTGATTGGAAGGACCTTTTTCTCATAATATTCAATTAATCCATGCATATCATTTTCATCCATAAAACCACTCATAGTGCTTAATATGTTTAAGTAATCATGCTTGAATTTTCGCATTATACCGTAGGATTTTTCCAACCGTTCTGTATAAAGCTGTAGATTCTCATACTGCGCCATACGGAATTTATAGGCTTGTTCGCTCGCAGTCACTTTGTAAATTGAATACATAAGAAAAGCGGTGATAGAGAATAGCAGCAAAAAAATAATTCCATTAAGTCCAATTACGCCATAATTATAACCTAACCGTTCTCCATATGAAAAATTAAAGACGAAGAAAAAAACCAGTAAAGATAAATCAATTAATATTGCTTTCAACATATGCTGGTTAGTTAAATATTGAGTTATATTTAGTCTTTTGTGAATAAACCATCCGATTAACTTTGTTGTAACTCCGCAATATGTACAATATATAATAGAAAAAGCAATATTCAGCATATCATGTTTCAACATAGATACCATATCCATTTTAAGTACTTCACCGGCAATGTACATGAACAAATAATTGAATGCTATGATATATAAATATCCAAACATATAACATCCCAGGCTTAAATAATCGCTTCTTGTAAGTACATATACAATCAGCAATATACCTGAAAGAGTGATAAAAGTACCGGCCTGCCCATAAACATGGTTAAAAAGATAAAGAGAGCCAAACGCGTATAAGAACAAAAGTAATCTTTTTAACGCAGACGGTTTTTGGGGCAATAAATTAACACAGGAGAAATAATTACACAGGCCTCCTGTAAAAGTATAAATAAAATATGTCATGGTGTCTCACCTCGCTAGTAAATACTATTATTGTACCTTGTTAGATATAGAAAGTAAAGTTAATTGTGTGAAAAAACGACGTATTTGACGCTTAAGATAAAATATGCTACGAAAATTGCAAAAACATTTTTTATTTAAAAGTTATGGTAATATAGGCATAAATGGTGGTGGTAAAATGGGCATAAATAAAATGGCATTAATGCTGAATAATTGGATGAATCAAATAAGTCCCAAAAGCAAAGAAGAGAACGATGTAATACAATATGGAATTGAATTATTATTGGATAATATCGTTAAGTTTATCTTCATACAAATCATAGGAATTATGATTGGAAAAGGTCTGGAAACTCTTCTTATATTAACAGCTTTTTGCGGACTCAGATTGCAGGCTGGAGGTATACATGCAAAAACAGGGGCTGGCTGCGGGTTTAGTATGTTACTTATATGGGCTGTATCTTTAACCGGGCACATATATTTACCAATCAGGCTTTCCCTACTGCCATATATCTATATTATATCGGTGATTACTATTTTAATCTTTGCTCCCAGAACCATCAACATAGAATATTTTACACCAAAAGATATTCGTAAAAAGAAACTGTATTCTATTGCTGTTTTAACCATTATCATGACGGCTGCTTATTTAGATCCGTCGATGAGAGAACTACTTATTTATCCGGTTGTTTTGGAACTACTAACGTTGTTTCCTAAAAACAAAACAAATAAAAAGGAGATTGAGGATGATGAAGAAAGAAGTAGTAAAAGAATTGCAGAAAGCATTAGTGAAAGTATCTCTTAATTCTGTAGGGAGAAGCATTCCGGCTGGAGTTTATGAAAGAAAAATCCCAGAAGAAGTGTTAAAAATGCGCAATGCAAAGTAGATTAAGAAAAAAAGACATCATCAGAGATTCCGGTATGAGTAATGCAACAAGAGTTAAAAATGTTGTTTAATGAAAAAGCATATAGTGTAAGTAAACATTAGTTTCCTTGCACAAAAAAGGGGAGTATCTGCTGTCTTTGGCATAGTTTAAAAGACAGCAGATTTATGTATATTAGAATAGTTTTTTAGGTATGCATGTAGTTTTTTTTCCTACGTAAACAGATGAAATGTTAGGAGAAAGGTCTATGAGAGAAAACTTATTTGTTAAAATATTAAAGAAGGAAAACAATATTAAGAAATTGGATATTTTTCCAGAGCAAAATATGTGCAAGATTATTCCAGAGGAATACTGTATCGAGGTAATAACCACAATTCCGGAAAGAAAGAATATTATAGAAATGATAGAACTTTAAATAGAAAATAGGTGGAGTGTTATAAATAGATTGATAGATCTGTTTTGACACTCCTATTTTTATGAAAAAGCGGACTCTTATGAGCCCGCAATCATTTCAGTTCATTTTCTGGAATTTTTGGTTCTGCAACCATAGAATAATTTGTATGATAAATAACAAATCCAGGAGCTGCACCTGCCACTTTTTTGATCTGTTTTTTCTGTATATAATCTACTTCAACTTTATCATTTTGCCGGCCTTTGGAATAGTAGGCAGCCAGCGCCCCGGCTTCTTCAAACGTACGGTCAGGAAGTTCTTTTCCTTCGGATTTCACGATTACATGGGAACCTGGAATTCCTTTTGCATGAAACCACCAGTCATTGCCGTTTGCGACTTTAAAGGTCAGTTCTTCGTTTTGATAGTTATTTTTCCCTACATACATATGAAAACCATCGGATGAAACATAATGGAAAGGCTTACTGGTGACTTTTGGTTTCTTGTCTCCGGTCCTGCGGTGCTTGACATAGCCGTACTCCATCAGTTCTTCCTTAATCTGAACAAGATCTTCTTCTAACAAAGCGATATCCAGTGCTGCACTGATGGACTCTAAGTGGTCGATTTCCTGCCTGGTCTCACTGATTTGTCCGGTAACAGCTTCAAAGGTACGTTTCATCTTATTGTATTTATCAAAATATTTCTTGGAATTTTCTTTGGCGGAAAGCTGGCTGTCCAGTGGAATGGTGATGTCCTCGTTGGTGTAATAATTGAAACAGGTAAGCTGTTTCTCACCACCTGTCAGTTCATAACCGTAGGTATTTAAAAGTTCTCCATATACTTTGTATTTATCCTTTTTTTCCGTGTCTTTTAACTGTTTTTCCTGCAGATCGTATTTTTTATAATTACGTTCTAAAGCTGTCTGTACAATCTTCCTTAAATCAACAGATTTCTGACGGATTCTGGTTACCATATTTTTGGCAGCATAGTAGGTTTCTAACAGTGTGCTGATAGATTCAAATGACTTTGCTTCATAATCACTGCCTTCATAACAGGTTAAGGGGACAGCTGCGAATTCAACCGGCTCTTCATTTCTGTAGATAATATTGGGGTTAAATAAACCCTTTTTGATATCTTCAATCATAAAAGAGAACATGCGGTATAAATGCAAAAGTTCCGTTTCAGAAAGTTCATTGGCAGAGTGATCACCATCAATAGAAGCGAGATGGCACAGCTCATGGCCGATTACAGGACTCAGCCCTGTAAGATTTAAATAAAGACTCTTTTGAACCGGTGCGGCCGCATGTCCTACAGAAGCAATGAATTCTTCTTCTGTAACCGTCAGCGGATCCTTCTTCTCCATAGTTTGTGGAATAAAATATTTTCTGCCGGGCAGAACCTCGCGCACAGAACTGACCTGGGCAGAGATGTGCTTAATGCTGTCCAGAATCATATCATCTTCATTGCAAAAGATGATATTACTGTGCTTGCCCATGATTTCAATTATGAGCTTTTTGGTCCGCCTGTCCCCTAATTCATCCAAATGCTCAATTTCCATGCAGAGAATTCGTTCCAGACCTGGCTGGCTGACTTTTACGATCCGCCCGTTTCCAATATGTTTTCTTAAAAGCATGCAGAAATTAGGTGCGGTTAAGGGACTCTGCTTGTTGTTTTCCGTGAAATATACCAGTGGTAAGCTGGCACTGGCGGAAATTAAAAGCTTCCATGTATTTTTTTGATTTTTAACAGTAAACAGCAGTTCATCTTTTTCCGGCTGAGCGATTTTGGAGATCTTTCCGCCTTCCAGCCGGTCTTTCATTTCTGCCGTGAGATTTGCCATAACAATTCCATCAAATGCCATTGTTTGTGTCCTCCGGTAAGGTTTATAGATGGAGATAGTATATCACAGAAACATGGTTCTGTAAAATTTAAAACCATTTGACTTGTTTTTTATTATGACTTATAATGGTTTATATCTATGGCGAAAGAGAGGCATTTGTAATGATTAAGAGCATGACAGGTTTCGGCAGGTACGAAACCGTCACGGATGAATATAAAATTTCCGTCGAGATGAAGGCTGTAAATCACAGATATTTAGATTTAAGCATAAAGATGCCGAAAAAGTTTAATTTTTTTGAAGCAGGGATCAGGAATTTGTTGAAGAATTATATTCAGCGCGGAAAAGTAGACGTTTTTATCAGTTATGAAGATTATACGGAGAACAAGTTGTGTCTCAAGTATAACAGTGCGCTGGCTGCTGAATACATGGGCTATTTTACGAAAATGGAAGAGCAGTTTGGAATTCAGAATGATATCAAGGTTTCTGCACTCGCCAGATGTCCGGAAGTCCTTATTATGGAAGAAGTACCGGAAGATGAAGATCAGATGTGGAAGCTTCTGTCGCAAACAGTAGAGGAAGCTGCAAAGCGTTTTGTGGAAACAAGATTAACCGAAGGCGAAAATTTAAAGGCGGACCTTTTAGGCAAGCTCAGCCAGATGAACGATATTCTCGATTTTGTTGAAGAAAGAGCTCCAAAGATTCTGGCTGAATATCGGGCAAAACTGGAAGATAAGGTAAAAGAGCTTTTGGCTGGAGCTGCTATTGATGATAGCAGAATTGCCGCAGAGGTGACGATTTTTGCAGATAAGATCTGTGTTGATGAGGAAACTGTCCGGCTGAGAAGTCACATTGAACATACACGCTCGGAACTGGAGGCAGGAGGAATTGTGGGAAGGAAACTTGATTTCATCGCACAGGAGATGAACCGGGAAGCCAATACCATTCTTTCCAAGGCCAGTGATCTGGAAGTTTCAGACAGGGCTATTGTATTAAAGACTGAGATAGAGAAAGTACGGGAACAGATACAGAATATTGAGTAGGAGAATCGCAGGATGAACGAGAATGGTATGCTGGTAGTTGTATCCGGTTTTTCCGGTGCCGGAAAGGGCACACTTATGAAAGCGCTTCTGAACCGGTATGAGAATTATGCATTATCTATTTCCGCCACTACCAGAGCACCCAGAACGGGCGAAGTGGATGGAAAAGAATATTTTTTTGTTACTGAAGAACATTTTAAGGATATGATAGAAAAGGATGCATTGATTGAGTACGCACAATATGTCAATCATTCTTATGGAACTCCCAAGGAATATGTTTTAAACCAGATGAAAAAGGGGAAAGATGTTATTCTTGAAATAGAAATTCAGGGAGCGCTGAAAGTTAAGGAGCGGTTTCCGGAAGCGATTCTGCTGTTTGTTATGCCGCCCAATGCACAAGAGCTGAAACGCCGTTTGATCGGCAGAGGTACAGAAAGCATGGAGGTAATTAACGCCAGGCTGCGCAGAGCTTCAGAAGAAGCAGAGGGCATGGAAGCTTATGATTATATTCTGATTAACGATGAGATCGACAGATGTGTGGAAGAGATGCATCTTATGATTCAGGTACAGCATAAGCGTGCTTCCAATAATATGGCATTTTTATCCCAGATCCGGGAAGAATTAAAAAATATATAGATTCGGTTGAGAAAGGGGAATGGAAGATGTTACATCCATCTTATTCTGATTTGATTAATGTAGTAAACAGTGAGGTTGAGCCGGGAGATGCTCCGGTTGTACAGAGCCGTTATTCCATCGTGATTGCCGCAGCAAAGAGAGCTAGGCAGATCATCGGAGGTGCTGACACTGAGGTTCCGGGAGCCGGCAAGAAGCCGCTATCAGTTGCCGTAGAAGAGTTATATGAGGGCAAAGTGAAGATTTTAAGCGAAGCGGACGCAACAGAAGAAGACGATAATTAGGAAGAGGGCCGTCTCCGTTTTGGTAGATGGCCTTTTCTTTCAGGAAAACCAATGACAGGAGTTTAAACATGAAGTTATTATGCATTTCACTGGGCTGTGATAAGAATCTGGTAGATACTGAGATGATGTTAGGCCTTTTAAATAGAGACGGGTATACGTTTACAGATGACGAATACGAAGCAGACGTCATTGTCATCAATACCTGCTGCTTTATTGGCGATGCCAAAGAAGAAAGTGTAAACACCATTTTGGAGATGGCTCAGAGAAAGACAGATGCAAACTGTAAGGCTTTAATTGTAACCGGATGTCTCGCACAGCGCTATAAGCAGGAAATTATTGATGAGATACCTGAGGTAGATGGAATTCTGGGTACCTCAACCTATGATGAGATATCCAATGTTTTAAAGGCTGCACTGGGGGGTAAAGAACCGGTGACCTGTTTTCATGAACTGGACATACTTCCCCAGACAGAAACGGATAGAATTCTTACCACTGGCGGTCATTATGCATTTTTAAAGATTGCAGAAGGATGTGACAAGCATTGTACGTACTGCATCATTCCCACGCTAAGAGGGAATTACCGCAGTGTACCCATGGAAAATCTTATAAAGGAAGCTGAAAAGCTGGCCGAAAAAGGAGTGAAAGAGCTGATCTTAGTAGCTCAGGAGACGACACTATACGGCGTTGATCTCTATGGCAAAAAGTCACTGCCTGAATTATTGAAAAAGCTTTGCAGGGTTTCCGGTATTCAGTGGATCCGCATACAGTACTGCTATCCTGAGGAGATTACCGATGAGCTGATTGAAGTAATAAGGGAAGAGGAAAAAATCTGCCGCTATCTGGATATGCCGATTCAGCATGCAAGCGATCATATTTTAAAGCGCATGGGAAGAAGGACGTCCAAAGAGCAGCTGAAAGAAATTGTTAATAAGCTGCGAAGGGAGATTCCGGATATTGCACTGAGAACCACGCTTATTTCCGGGTTCCCCGGAGAGACGGAAGAAGACCATGAAGAACTGATGGAATTCGTGGATGAGATGGAGTTTGAACGTCTGGGGGTTTTTGCTTATTCTGCGGAAGAAGACACACCGGCAGCAGAATTTCCGGATCAGGTACCTCAGGAATTAAAAGAGGAACGAAGGGATGCGATTATGGAACTCCAGCAGGAGATTTCCATTGATCATTCCCAGTCCATGGTTGGAAAAACACTGGAAGTTATAATAGAAGGAAAAGTGGCTGATGAGAATGCTTATGTAGCCAGAACCTATATGGATGGTCCGGGAGTGGATGGAATGATTTTTGTCCAGACGGGTGAGGAACTAATGTCTGGTGATTTTGCTAAAATCCGTGTAACCGGAGCGATGGAGTATGATTTAATAGGAGAGTTGGAAGATGAATTTACCGAATAAACTGACTGTTTTAAGGGTTATCATGATTCCGTTTTTTGTTCTTTTTTTATTGCTTGACGGAGGTACCAATGTGACCTACCGTTATATCGCTGCAGCTGTATTCATTGTTGCCAGCTTTACAGACCTTCTGGATGGGAAGATTGCGAGAAAGTATGGTCTGGTTACGAACTTTGGAAAATTTATGGATCCACTTGCTGATAAACTTCTGGTATGCGCCGGTCTGATCTGTTTTACTGAACTGGGTCAGCTGCCTGCATGGATTGTTATAGTGATTATCAGCCGTGAATTTATTATCAGCGGCTTCCGCCTGGTTGCATCTGACAATGGTGTGGTCATAGCAGCAAGCTATTGGGGCAAATTTAAAACCGCTTCCCAGATGGTTATGTCTGTACTTCTGATTTTAAACATCCCTGTATTGACCATTGTAACCAATGCTTTTATCTGGATTGCGGCAATCCTCACTGTGGTTTCTCTTGTTGATTATATAGCAAAAAATTATCGCGTTCTTATGGAAGGGAGTATGTAATCATGGTTGTAGAACTGATTTCGGTTGGAACCGAGATTCTTCTGGGTAATATTGTGAATACCAACACCCAGTATCTCGCAGAAAAATGTGCTCTTTTAGGGCTTTCCATGTATTATCAGGTAACTGTAGGAGATAACAGGGACCGCCTTGCGTCGGCTTTTGAGACAGCACTTGGCCGCTCTGATGTGGTTATACTTACCGGAGGACTCGGTCCAACGGAAGATGATCTGACAAAGGAAGTCTGTTCAGAAGTGATGGGCTTTGAACTGGTAGAGGATGAGAATACCAGGGAGCGGATTTCGAAATATTTTAAAAACAGCATTTATAAAGAAATACCGGATAATAACTGGAAACAGGCTATGGTTCCCCAGGGAGCCACGGTTCTTGACAACAGCAATGGTACGGCTCCGGGTCTGATTATGGAGAAAAACGGCAAGACAGCAATTCTGCTTCCAGGTCCGCCCAATGAATTAAAACCTCTGTTTATAGAACAGGTTACTCCCTATTTAAAGAAACTCCAGCCGCAGGTCATACGCTCCCAGATGATTAAAATATGCGGTCACGGGGAAAGTCAGGTAGAAGATAAACTTATCGATTTAATCAACACCCAGACCAATCCTACCATTGCCACCTACGCCAAAACAGGGGAAGTCCATTTAAGAGTGACAGCGAAGGCAGACAGCGAAGAGGATGCAAAGAATCTTTTAAAACCAGTTGTAAAAGAGATTAAAAAGCGGTTTGACACAGATATCTATACAACCAAAGAAGAAGAAACTCTTGAGATGGCAGTAATAAAGCTTTTAAAGAAATACGAGCTGACAGTCACAACTGCGGAGTCCTGTACCGGAGGTCTGATTGCCGGCAGACTGGTTAATGTACCGGGAGCATCTGAGGTCTTTAGGGAAGGCTTTATCACATATTCCAACAAAGCGAAAAGAAAATATCTTGACGTAAGCAAGAGCACTTTGAAAAAATACGGGGCAGTCAGCGAACAGACAGCCAAGGAGATGGCGACCGGAGTTGTATTTGCTACAGATGCTGATGCATGCGTTGCTGTAACAGGAATTGCCGGACCGGATGCAGAAGGTGAAAAGCCGGTTGGCCTTGTGTATATTGCCTGTTATATGAAGGATAAAGTAAAAGTGGAGGAATACCATTTCAAAGGAAACCGTGAGAAGATCAGGGAACAGACAGTAGTGAAGGCTCTGGACTTCTTAAGACGGTCCATTTTATCCAATTATCATTAAAAGATCCCGAGAGGAGACGATACGTGGAAACCCGTTTAATAAAAAAGCAGATGACTGCTGCTTATCAGTATTCTTATGTAAGGCTTGTACTAAATTACTATACATTGTTGGAGACTGTTGCAGAAGAAACACCCAAATCCCAGAAAATTACTGCCTGTGTGAGACGGTTTAACAACCTTATGGGAGAATATTTTTCCGGTAATGAAATCAAAGCTGATCTGCTGGAACTGAGAAATGATATGACTCAGGAAGTGGAGGTGCTGACCTCCTATGCAGACTGCTTTCAGATTTACGAGTATATTCTAAACCGCATGGAGCGTAAGTTTGTACCTGCCGGTGTGCCAGGTACAACGGAAGACGAATTTTTAAAAAGGCTGTTGGAATTTATTACAGGTGCTGGTGATTCGGCTGTTATGAACGGCCGGATCAAACAGATTATCGGACAGCTTCCGGTAAGACTGACAAAACAGAAGTTTTACAGTCTTCTTATGGAGGGGCTTTCAATCTATATTGGTTCTCCAAGAGAAAATCTTCGGGATATGATGTATACGCTTAGGACGGAGTCCATGGTTTGTCTTCCCGAGGGTATGGAAAACGGTCACAAGGATATCTATGAAATTCTACAGCAGTTTAAGCACAGTGATTACCGGAATATGACGTTTGACAGCTATAATGAAGCTGCTGCCAAATTGTCCTATGCAAGCCGGGTACTTACGGATGAATCCGGTTATTACGTGATGATTCAGGATCTGATTAATGATCTGCTTGTGTTACTGTTTGCCCAGCCGGATGCAGTAATAGATGTGAGTGAGGAAGAGTTTTACCGTTCTGTGATAAATCATATTCTGGTTAAATTTGAACAGGAAGATCTTTCCATTTCAGAAGAGGAATTTCTTGATCAGCTGACCCAGATGGAGGGCAGGCAGGAAGCTTACTACGAACGTTATTTAAAAGTAGAAGTTGTAAAGGAAGACCAGCAGCCGGTCAATGATCCGGATTATATCCGTTCTATGAATGTGGACAGGCTGCTATCGGGCAGCAGTTTTGCACAACTTCTGATTCCGAAGGAAGTAACAGCTTTTACAGGTGATACAGAAGATATTGTGGACCGGTCTTATTTAGACAAAGAAGCGGAAGCTTACATTCATGAACTGGATGAGCTTTTTGCAGATGCTCCAAAACCGGTAGTCCGTGCAGTGATGGCTAAGGTTCTGTCAGACCTGCCTGTTTATTTTAACTCAATCGATGAAATAAAGGAATATATCAAAGGCAGTCTTGGCAGCTGCATGGATCAGGCTGAAAAAGAAACATGTATGGAATTATTGGAAGAGCTGATGGATTATGAAAATAAGCTGGTATAACCGTTTATACGTCGGAGAAAAAGCAAAGAAGAAACGTTACCGGATCATTCAGGGAATCAGGAAGGGAAAACCAGGATTGGAAATTTATGTGATTACTCCCGCTTCAAATGGGAATAATATACTTGATATCTATCCGGCTGCTGAACTGAAATCTCCGTTTTATAAGGAAAAAGAGTTCTTTATACTCGGCATTGCTGCTGATTACTGGGAGGCTCTGGAAGTAGCAGGACGTGTGATCCATGACTTGTACCGGAAAACAGAGGGATTTCATCTGTCTGATTTAATTGACTCCGGTAAGATGTGAGGTGTTCATGCTTCATATAATTTTATTTATTTTAAAACTGTTAGGGCTGCTGATCCTGATTCTGTCAGGACTTATTTTACTGGCAGTTCTGCTGGTACTTTTCGTTCCGGTCCGTTACCGTGGGGAAGGATCTTATTATAACCGAGTGAAGGGAAATATGAAGATTTCCTGGCTGCTACATATCCTTTCTGTCACGGTCCGGTATGAGAATGAAATTCTGATTGTTGTCCGTTTGTTTGGATTTCAAATTATGAAACCAAAAAAGATGGATGAGGAGATGAAGGAAGCTGAGGAAATTATGGTTCAGGCTATGGAGGTAAAGGAGCCGGAAACCGTAAAGGAAGCAAGACGATTGGGAGAGGATGTTAAAGATACAATCCTTAAAGATTCAGAGCCCCAAGAGCCTCAGCCGTCAGAACATGTTAAGAGAATGTCCTGGATTCGGACCTTATATTACAAGATAAAGAAGAAATTCATTCATATTCTAAACAAAATCAGGCATTTATACATGAGAATTTGTGACACTTGGAAGAACATGAAGAATAAGAAAGAGGAAATTCAGGCGTTTCTTACCAACACTCAGAATCAGAAGACAGCAAAACTGCTTTTCAGACAGGTAAAACGTCTGATTCATCATATTTTCCCTGTGAAGGGACATGGAACTGTGACCTTTGGTTTTGAGGACCCGGGTCTGACCGGACAGGTACTTATGGCGGCCAGCATGCTTTATCCGTTCTTTCATAAGAATTGGAATCTGTATCCGGTTTTTGACCAGCCCGTGTTTACCGCTGAGGGAACATTTCAGGGCAGGGTACGACTGGGAACAGTCCTTGTTATTGGTTTGCGGATGTTTCTTGATAAAAACTTCAGGGTTCTGTTGAAGAGATGGCTTCGATAAAGGAGGAATTGCGTTCAATGGCAGATAATTATTTTACGTCTACGGTAGAGGCACTGTTTAAAGGTATGGATGCCTTTGTTGCGACAAAGACGGTTGTGGGAGAAGCAGTAAAATTGGATGATACCATTATTCTGCCTTTGGTGGATGTGACCTGCGGAATGGCCGCCGGATCCTTTTCAGAAAATGCAAAAGAGAAGGGTGCCGGAGGAATGCATGCAAAGATGAGCCCCAGTGCCATACTGATTATACAAAATGGTGTGACAAAACTGGTTAATATCAAGCAGCAGGATGCGGTGACAAAGATTCTTGACATGGTTCCGGATTTTGTCAATAAATTTACGACAGGAAGTAAAGAGGTGTCGCCAGAGGCAATTAAGGTGGCAGAGGAAATGGCTGCTGCTGCAGAGAAAGAAAAAGCAGAAGAAGAATAAGAAAGGGATAAGCCGCATAGGATATTATATATAGCCTGAATGGATTGAGGGATGATATGAGAAGAGTATGCGGACTTATGCTGTTTTGCTTTGGAGCAGGTATGGCTATCCTACTGTTTATCCCGGCGACGATCGTTACAATTCTGTTTATAATTGGATGTCTGGTACTGGGATATAATCTGTTTTGTTGTTGACAGCTGATGTTATTATTGAGGCCCGATTGGATCAACCGGGTCTCATCATTATAAAAAAATACTCCTGACTGTCACCAGCCAGGAGTTTCCTACGATTAAGCTCTTTCAACTAATCCGGATCTTAAACAGGAAGTACATACGTACATCTTCTTAGCGCCGCCTGTTACTTTAACTTTAACGGACTTTACATTTGCTTTCCACATCTTATTGGATCTTCTATGGGAATGGCTCACTGCGTTGCCAAAGTGAGCAGCCTTTTCACAAATTGCACATTTAGCCATGATTGCACCTCCTTAAAAGTAACTTGGATTTTTATTGGTTGAAAAATCCACAACAAGTGTATGATAACAGAAATTACAACGATTTGCAAGTGAAAATTAAAAATTTGTTTCTTTTTTTGGAAAAATCATGTATAATCAAAACAGACAGAAAGAACGGAGGTAGAGACTATGAAGGGTTATATCAATAATAAACTGGGCGAAATCCAGGTAAGCCCCGATGTTATCGCTATGTACGCCGGAACAACTGCAGTTGAGTGCTTCGGTATTGTCGGTATGGCGGCTGTCAGCATGAAGGATGGACTCGTTAAGCTGTTAAAACGGGAAGGACTGACACATGGAATCAATGTTTTGATTCAGGACAACCATATCACTATTGATTTTCATGTGATCGTAGCATACGGAATCAGCATATCTGCAGTGGCGGATAATCTGATTGAAAATGTAAAATACAAAGTAGAAGAATTCACCGGTATGACGGTAGATAAGATTAACATCTTTGTCGAAGGCGTAAGAGTGATTGATTAAGGAGGAAACTACCTGTGGGTATGAAGTATATAGACGCAAAGATGCTGCAGAAGGCATTTTTAGCAGGTGCAAAAGAACTGGAAGCAAAAAAGGACTGGATTAATGAATTGAATGTATTTCCGGTACCAGATGGAGATACCGGAACAAACATGACAATGACCATTATGTCAGCTGCAAAAGAAGTGGCTGCTATTGAGAATCCGACTATGGAATCTCTGGCAAAAGCTATTTCTTCCGGTTCTTTAAGAGGCGCAAGAGGAAACTCCGGCGTAATCTTATCCCAGTTGTTCCGAGGTTTTACTAAAGAGATCGCAGCCGCTGACCAGGTGACCGTTACTATTATGGCTAATTCCTTTGTAAGAGCCACAGAGACAGCCTATAAGGCAGTTATGAAACCCAAAGAAGGAACCATTCTGACAGTTGCAAGAGGCATGGCAGAAAAAGCTGCTGAGCTGGTGACTGAGACAGAGGATATTATCGATTTCTGCCAACAGGTTATTGAACAGGGCGATTATGTGTTAAGCCAGACACCTGAGATGCTGCCTGTTTTAAAACAGGCAGGTGTTGTGGATTCCGGTGGTCAGGGACTGATGCAGGTAGTAAAAGGGGCATTTAATTTCCTTACAGGTAAGGAAGTTGATCTTACGGTAGAAACTGCCGGACGCAAGGAGACGGTATCAGGCTCCGAAGGTGTTGCTTTAAAAGAAGCAGATATTAAATTTGGATACTGTACAGAGTTTATTATTAATTTAGAAAAGCCTTATAACGAAAAGGCAGAGCTGGAATTTAAAGGTTATTTAGAATCCATAGGTGATTCTCTTGTCGTTGTATCAGATGATGATATTGTAAAGGTACATGTTCATACCAATGATCCGGGACTTGCTATTCAAAAGGCACTTACCTTTGGTTCCCTGTCCCGAATGAAGATTGACAACATGAGAGAAGAACACCAGGAAAGACTGATTAAAGAATCAGAAAAACTGGCAGCACAGCAGAAGGCAGAAGAAAAGAAATCTGAGCCAAGAAAGCCATATGGTTTTATCTCAGTATCTGCAGGAGAAGGGCTTGACGAGATCTTTAGAGGCATTGGAGCGGATTACTTAATTCAGGGCGGTCAGACCATGAATCCCAGTACAGAGGATATGTTAAACGCCATTGAACGGGTAAATGCGGACACAATCTACATTCTGCCAAATAATAAGAATATCATTCTGGCTGCGGAGCAGGCAAAAAGTCTGGTCGAGGGAAAGAAAGTAATCGTTATCCCCTCCAGGACGATTCCACAGGGTATCACTGCCATTATAAATTTTGCACCTGATTTATCCCCCGAAGAAAATGAAGCCAACATGACGGAAGAGATGTCACGTGTAAAGACCGGACAGATTACTTATGCAGTCCGCAATACCACCATCGATGACATTGAAATCGAAGAAGGTGATATTATGGCTCTGGGAGATCACGGCATTCTTTCAGTGGGAAAAGAGATTGAAACAACTGCTCTGAAATCACTGGAAGCCATGGTTGAAGAAGAATCGGAATTGATTACTATTTATTATGGTAAAGACGTGAGCGAAGAAGCTGCCAGTGCATTAAAGGAAAAAGCGGAAGAACAATTCATAAATTGTGAAGTGGAACTTCATTCCGGCAGTCAGCCAATTTATTATTATCTGATTTCCGTAGAATAAAAGGGGATCAGAGCATAGGATTCCGGGCAGACAAAACAACGGTCTGCCCGGTTTTTTTGAATTCTTCTAACTGAATTGAAAGGAGGCAGCTAAACGAATGAATCTAAAATCCATTGAAACACTAAAGGGAATTGGTGAAAAAACCAGCAGGCTCTTTCAAAAGATTGGAGTAGATACGATAGAAGATCTTCTGGAATATTATCCAAGGGCATATGATACGTATGAGGAACCCTCACCTATCGCCGAAATCAGACCGGATACCGTAATGACAGTGGCCGGAATGCTTGAGAGAACACCTGATGTGAAACGATACAGCCGTGTACAGGTTGTTACAGCCAGTTTAAGAGATGGATCCGGTACACTGCAGCTGATCTGGTACAATATGCCTTACCTGCATGCGACGCTGAAAGCGGGTATGCGGGCAGTACTGCGCGGCAGAATTATAAAGAAAAGCGGACGGCTTGTTATGGAACAGCCGGAGGTCTACACGCCGGAAGCCTATGGAGAAATACTTCATTCCATGCAGCCAGTTTACGGTCAGACGAAGGGACTAAGCAACAAAACTATTGTACGCGCTCAAAAACAGGCACTGGCTTCGCGCCGTATGATACGGGATTATCTGCCTGCAGATCTGCGAAAAAAGCATGAGCTTGCAGAATACAATTTTGCCATTGAACATATCCATTTTCCAGCCGACAGGAAGGAACTTTTGTTTGCAAGAAAAAGGCTGGTTTTTGATGAGTTCTTTCTCTTTTTAATGGCTGTCAGACGATTAAAGGATAAAAGAGTGAACAAGACCAGTCCCTTTGAAATTCAATTGTCAGAGGAAGTGAACTCCTTTCAGGCCAGTCTGCCTTATTCTTTAACAGGCGCACAGCAAAAGGTACTGGATGAAGTCTATGCGGATATCACCGGCGGCCAGGTTATGAATCGTCTGGTACAGGGGGATGTGGGGTCAGGAAAAACTATTATTGCCATACTCGCTTTGATGCAGGCCGCCTTTAACGGTTATCAGGGCGCGTTAATGGTTCCTACGGAAGTTCTTGCCAGACAGCATTATGAATCAATGATGGATCTGTTTGACAAATATCAGATCCCAAAGGTGCCTATTCTTGTTACCGGCTCCATGACTGCAAAGGAGAAGCGAATTGCTTATGAGAAAATAGCAGCCCATGAAGCGGATATTATAATAGGAACGCATGCGCTTATTCAGGAGAAGGTCATCTATGATAATCTTGCACTGGTTATTACCGATGAACAGCACCGGTTTGGTGTGGGACAGAGAGAACTTCTTGGAAAAAAAGGAAAAGAGCCTCACGTAATGGTTATGAGTGCAACTCCCATACCCCGAACTCTGGCTATTATTATTTACGGTGATCTGGATATCTCTGTAATTGATGAGCTTCCTGCCAATCGTCTTCCTATAAAGAACTGCGTGGTGGATACGGGATATCGGAAAAAAGCATATGATTTCATAAAAAAAGAAGTTTCAGCCGGTCGCCAGGCTTATGTGATCTGCCCCATGGTAGAGGCAAGTGAAATGATCGATGCGGAGAATGTTATTGATTATACAGCATCTTTAAAAAAGGCGCTTCCGCAAATCAGTATCGAATATCTTCACGGTAAGATGAAAGCAAAGGAAAAGAATTCTATTATGGAACGGTTTGCAGCCGGTGAAATTTCCGTTCTTGTTTCCACTACGGTAGTTGAGGTTGGAGTAAACGTACCCAATGCGACAGTCATGATGATTGAGAATGCAGAACGGTTCGGTCTTGCCCAGCTTCACCAGTTAAGAGGCAGGGTCGGTCGTGGCAGACATCAGTCTTACTGCATTCTGGTGAATGGTTCCGGTCAGGATGGGACGAAGGAGCGTCTGGATATCTTAAACAAGTCCAATGACGGTTTTTTCATTGCTTCGGAAGATTTAAAATTAAGAGGACCAGGCGATATATTCGGCATCCGGCAAAGCGGAGAGCTGGAATTTAAACTGGGTGATATTTTTACAGATGCAAATCTGTTAAAAACGGTATCAGACGAAGTAAAGCATATTTTTTCAGAAGATCCGGATCTTAAAAAAGAGGAAAATACAGAGCTGAACAGAAAGCTCAGTGAATATCTGGAGAAAAGTTACGACAGGCTGAATCTGTAAGTAAGAAAGCATGAAAAAGGAGGCGCAGTATGAATAGGGAAGCTTTAAAAACAGATGCGAAAGATGCTATGAGTCAGGCATTGGTAAGCCCATATCTGGTTACTGTTATTATGGGAGTAATCCTCACGGTTTTATCTGTAATCCAGCTTTTTCTGGATAAATGGGAGGAAATACTAGAAAATACCCATGCAGATCTGCACCAATGGCAGTCATTTATTATATTTAGTATTGCTTTCTTTGTAATATATTTTATTATAAGTACATTACTGGAATTTGGTTATTCCACTTACTGTTTAAAAGTGGCAAAACGTGATGAATCCATGTCCTATGGAGACTTGTTTTCCAGTGCATACTATTTACTAAAGGCACTGGGACTTTCCCTGATGATAGTGATATTTATTACGTTATGGACCCTTTTGCTGATCATACCGGGAATTATTGCTGCTTTGCGCTATTCCCAGGCTGTTTTTATTATGGTTGAAAATCCTGATAAAGGAATTTTCCAATGTATCAGGGAGAGCAAGGAAATCATGGACGGACATTTATGGGAATATTTTGTTTTAAATTTGTCTTTTATATTATGGATTTTACTTGCAGGAGTCACATGCGGTCTAGCATATATTTATGTATATCCCTACATGACTGTCACACTGGCAAATTATTATATTCAGATAAAAGATTAAATGCAGATACAGCCAGGAAAACCATTGAATTTGGCAGGGCTTTCTGTTAGAATAAATTTTGTGTGAACAGGACCAGATAAGTGGAGGATTGCGGAAGATGAATTGTGTTATAATAGGAATTGCCGGTGGCACCGGATCAGGAAAGTCAACATTTACCAACCGGTTGAAAGAAGCATTTTGTGATAATATAGCAGTTCTTTACCATGATAATTATTATAAACGTCAGGATGGGGTTCCTTTCGAAGAAAGAAAAAAGATGAATTATGATCACCCGGAAGCATTTGAGACAGAGCTTTTACTGGAACAGCTGGCTGCACTGCGAAACGGAGAATCGGTTGAGTGTCCGATATATGATTATTCCAAACACAACCGTTCTGACAAGTTCGTTAAGGTGGCGCCTAAAAAGGTTATTTTAGTTGAAGGTATTCTGGTATTTGCAGATGAACGATTAAGAAATATGTTTGATATTAAGATTTTTGTTGAGGCGGATGCAGATGAGAGGATCTTACGCCGCGTGATCCGTGATGTGAAGGAACGGGGAAGAGATATTGAAGGGGTTGTGGAGCAGTATCTGACTACGGTTAAGCCTATGCATTATCTCTATGTAGAACCTACCAAGCCAATGGCAGATGTAATTATTAACAGCGGCATGAATGAGGTGGCATTCCAGCTTGTTAAAACGAATATTGAAAAGATACTGAGCTAAGGCTGATTTGAAGTGTTTAATATTTTCCTTTAAATAACATTTTACGAAAAACCTTCTAGTGTATTTCACCTTATTAGAGACATAATAGGAGTGTAGCACAAAACACACCATGAAAAAAAGTTTTGACATGGTGAATAGATGAAAAGGAGGCATTTTATTATGTCAGGAAAATCTAACACTACAAATGTACCAGAAGCAAAAGAAGCAATGGATCGTTTCAAAATGGAAGTAGCAAACGAATTAGGAGTACCGTTAACCAATGGTTACAACGGCAACTTAACTTCCGCACAGAACGGTTCCGTAGGCGGATATATGGTTAAGAAAATGGTTGAAGCCTATGAAAGACAGGTTGCAGGTAAATAATCTGTAAACATCAAAAAGGAGCTACAGTCCGGTAATCATTCATTTGATTAAGAAAGGAGCTGCGGCTCCTTTCTTTTTGTGTTGTATAATTTCTATATTCATACTATAATAGTCTGGAAAAACAATGTGAGGAAACTATATATGAGAGTAATCGCCGGAAAAGCCAGAAGGCTTATTTTAAAAACAATAGAGGGTCTGGATACGAGACCAACAACTGACAGAATAAAAGAAACACTTTTTAATATGATTCATGACCAGATCCCGGACTGCTGTTTTCTGGATTTGTTCTCCGGAAGCGGAGCTATCGGAATTGAGGCCTTAAGCCGGAGTGCGAAACTGGCAGTAATGGTGGAACAAAACCAGAAAGCAGCGGAGTGTATCCGGGAGAATTTAAAGACAACACGTCTTCAGGATGATGCAGTCGTCATGAACTGTGATGTTTTAGCAGCCTTGAAGCGTCTGGAGGATAAAGATTATCTGTTTGATGTTATATTTATGGATCCTCCCTATCGTATGGAATGGGAAAAACGGGTTCTGGAATATCTCGCCGCTTCCTCCCTGATCAACGAAGACACTACCATAATTATCGAAGCTTCTCTGGATACGGATTTTGATTATCTGAAGTCCATGGGATATGAGATTACAAGAGAGAAGAATTACAAAACCAATAAGCATGTATTTGTAACAAGAACTGAAAAAGAATAGATAAAAGGAAGAGACAATATGAGAAAAGCAGTATATCCGGGAAGCTTTGATCCGGTGACCTATGGTCATCTAGATATTATTGAGCGCTCGGCAAGAATGTGTGACCATTTAATTATTGGAGTTTTAAATAATAATTCAAAAACTCCGTTGTTTTCTGTAGAAGAACGTGTTAATATGTTAAAGAGCCTGACGATTAATTTAGAGAATGTAGAAGTAAAATCTTTCGGAGGGCTGTTAATCGATTTTGTACGAGCCAATCAGGCGGAAGCGGTAATCCGCGGGCTTCGGGCTGTAACGGATTTTGAATACGAATTACAGATTGCACAGACAAACCGGGTGATTGCACCAGAGGTGGACACTGTGTTTTTAACAACGAATTTAAAGTATTCCTACTTAAGTTCCAGCATTGTGAAGGAAATTGCCTCTTATGGCGGTGAGATAAACGCGTTTGTGCCTCAGGAGATTGCAGAACGTGTAAGGAAGAAAATAGAAGATAGAACGAAATAAAGCAAGGAGTGTCCGTATTATGATGAGCAGAATTGAACAGTTAATCGGTGAAATAGAAGAATATATTGACAGTTGTAAGTACCAGCCCCTTTCTAACAGTAAGATTGTGGTGAACAGAGATGAACTGGAAGAGCTGCTGGTGGAACTGCGTCTTCGGATTCCCGATGAGATCAAACAGTATCAGAAGATTATCAGCAACAGGGATGCCATTATGGGCGAAGCCCGTCAGCAGGCTGATTCTATTCTGGCCCAGGCCAATGCCCAGACCAATGAACTGGTGAATGAGCATGAGATTATGCAGAAAGCATATGCCCAGGCCAATGAGATTATAGAACAGGCTCAGGTCCAGGCACAACAGATCGTGGAACAGGCTGTTGCTGATGCGAACGGGATCCGCCAAAGCTCCGTTCAATATACAGATGATATGTTAAAGAGTCTGCAGACGATCATCAGTCACTCCATGGAGGGTGCACAGGGGCGTTTTGACGCTTTTATGACTTCCATGCAGTCAAGCTATGATATTGTATCATCTAACCGTCAGGAGCTGACAGGAGCTGTTATACAGACGGCAGAAGTACCGCAAGACGGGTCAGCAGAATAAAAAGTAGGATTGTAAGGAGAGTATGTATTGCTTTCCATGCTACATAGTGCCGGATGGATAATCCGGCATTTTTTATGACACTCTTTGTCTGAAAGACACCGGAGAAGCCGCCGAATGCTGTAACTGCACTGATCCATAATCCGCCCCCCATTCCAGTAAATGCATGGGAAACTGCCTGGATCCCTGTAGTGATTTCCACAAATCCAAGAAGTACTGCCTTATATTCCGGTGAAAGGAAGCCAAGCTTCATGATATAAAAGACCACGATGGAAAAAAGCATGATATATCCGCCGATTTTCACCATTACCTCACAGGAATCCATAAGGCTTTCATCAAAAGATTTTACGGATTCTTTTGATACGGGTAAGGAACGAAACGGACGTTCCACCCGGTAACAGATGCGGGCTGCAAGGGATACCGGTATAACAGGGAGATAGATACAAAGCAGAAGAATCCAGACCGGTACAGTTTTTGGAAGTGCAGAGGCTGCATATCCCAGAAGAAACATGGGGCTGGGATGATTACAGACTGCTAATAAATATTTCCCCTCCTTTTGCGTAATCCTGTTTTCATCCATAAATTCGCTGCAGGTTTTGGCGCCCATGGGATAGCCGCAGAGCAGGCCGGAAACGAAGGTATAACACCCGGCATCAGACAGGCAGAAGAACCGGTGCAGAAGCTGTCTGACCGGAAATATCAGAATATGTATGGCATTTAAGGAAACAATTACATTGGAACAGATCATAAAAGGAAGAAGCGTGGGAACTACAACACTGCCCCAAAGAATCAGTCCGCTTTTGGCTCCTTCAAATGCGGTATCATGTAAAAAGAGCAGCAGAAACAGCGCAGCGACAGAAAGAAGACGGATGAAGGATTTTTTCATACCCACCTGAATAGATTGTTTTATACAATATATTGAGAAGGCAAGATTGATATGATGGTGATTGTTTTTTTAATCCTGATCCTTTCCGTATTTCATGTGACCATGATTGATTATCTCTATAATAATCCCACGTTTTATCAGCTGAATGCCTACACATGGGAGAGTGATGATTTCAGAAGTATGCAGCTTGGGAAAATAGTAGCAGGCTGGGAGGAGATCGACTATGATACCCTCACCTCCCTGATGGTAGAACACCAGTATGATTTAACAAAGGTGAAGGATGTAACCGTACATACAAACAGACTTTTAAAAGTAAAGCCTGCAGAATACCGAAAGTTAAAAAAGGCGTATGAAACCATACTGGGTGATCTTAAGTATTTTCCTGTTCCTGAAAATACTGATCCGGATTTTCCTCGTGTTAAATTTGAAGATGGCTGGATGGAAAGCCGCTCTTATGGCGGAGAACGGGGACATGAAGGCTGTGATGTAATGGGAAATGAAAAACCCAGAGGCACCTATCCCATCATCAGCATCAGTGACGGAGTCGTGGAAAAGGTGGGCTGGCTGGAAAAAGGCGGCTGGCGGCTGGGGATACGGACTCCGGGGGGAGCCTATTTGTATTATGCCCACCTCTATGGTTACAGCAGAGAGTGGAAAAAAGGAGATAAGGTGAATGCGGGTGAGCTGCTGGGGTTTATGGGGGATACCGGTTACAGTAAAGTGGAAGGAACCACCGGGAATTTTGATGTGCATCTGCACCTTGGAATTTATATCCGGACAGATCACAATGAGGAGATGAGTGTTAATCCTTACTGGATCCTTAAATATCTGGAGAAATACCGGTTGAAATATTCATATTAGTATATTAAGATTGCTTACATAGAGAAGAAATAGGAGTAAAAAAGTGAAGGAAATTAAAATTTCGGAAGAATTTTTAAGCAGGATGAAGGACTTGCTGGGGACGGTAGAATATGAAGCCTATCTAAAAAGCTTTGAAGAAGAACGGCTGTATGGCCTGCGTGTCAATACGTTAAAGATCTCCCCGGAAGAATTTCAGGATATAACAACATTAAAGCTTCATCCGGTTCCCTGGATCAGCAATGGTTATTATTATGAAGGTGTGGAGCGTCCGGCAAAAGATCCCTATTATTATGCCGGGCTTTACTATCTGCAGGAACCCAGCGCAATGACACCGGCCCATATGCTTCCGGTTGAACCGGGAGATAAGGTTCTGGATCTTTGTGCTGCACCAGGTGGAAAAAGCACGGAGCTTGGCACAAAACTGAACGGGAAAGGACTTTTGGTATCTAACGATATCAGCAATTCCAGGGCACGGGCACTATTAAAAAACCTGGAGCTATGGGGAATCGAAAATATCTGTGTTACCAGTGAGGAGCCGGAAAAATTAAAAACGGTATTTCCAGGCTTTTTTAATAAGATTCTGGTGGATGCACCCTGTTCGGGAGAAGGAATGTTCCGAAAAGATGCAGATATGGTGAAAAGCTATGAAGAGCATGGACCGGAATATTATGCGGCGATACAGACTGAAATCGTTGGACATGCGGTTGAGATGCTGGCACCAGGCGGTCTTTTGATGTATTCTACCTGTACCTTCTCCATCTGCGAAAATGAAGATATTATCCGCCATATCCTGAAAAACCATGAGGATATGGAACTGGTGAAGCTGCCGCTGTTTGAAGGAGCTTCAGACGGTATCGGACTGTCAGGCTGCTTTCGCCTGTTTCCCCATAAAATCAAGGGAGAAGGTCATTTCATGGCTCTCTTAAAGAAAAAGGGGGAACCGGTTTGGGGAGAGAAGGAAAAGCCAGAATGCAGAAAAGCAAAAGAATTGCCGGAAGAATTATCTCAGTTCCTCTCAATGATATCAAAGCCGTTTATCACCTCCCGAATCGAGATTAAGAATAACTGTGTCTATTACCTTCCGGAGTATTTTCCGGAAGCTGGACGGAAGCTCCGTTTTCTTCGTACAGGTCTTTTACTGGGTGAGATGAAAAAGGAACGTTTCGAACCATCCCAGGCACTGGCTCAGTCTCTCACATGTGAAGAATTTAAGCAGACAATCTCGTTTCAAAAGGAAGATGAGAGAGTGATACGGTACTTAAAAGGGGAAACTGTTTTTTTGACAGAATCAGATGGAAGAAAAAAAGGCTGGATCTTAATCTGTGTAGACGGATTTCCTCTGGGATTTGCCAAAGGAAATGGTGATACGCTGAAAAATAAATACAATCCGGGATGGCGGTGGCAGTAATGAAAGAAATCCGATTAGATAAATATTTAGCTGAAATGGGAGAAGGAACAAGAAGCCAGATTAAGGAAATGGCACGAAAAGGAAGGATTACCGTAGACGGCATTCCTGAGAAAAAGCCGGAACGCAAGCTGATTCCAGGGCAGAATGTAATCGCAGTTGACGGAAGAACAATCTCTTATGCAGAATTTGAATATTATATGCTGTGCAAACCTCAGGGGGTGGTGTCAGCCACAGAAGATAACCGGTACCAGACTGTCATTGATTTGATTACGGACCGGAAACGGGGAGATTTATTCCCGGTGGGAAGACTGGATATCGATACGGAGGGTCTTCTTCTCATTACCAATGATGGGGATCTGGCTCATCAGCTTTTGTCCCCTAAAAAGCATGTGGATAAGGTGTATTATGCCAGAATAGAAGGAGTAATTCCTGCAGATGCAGTCAAACGCATGGAAGAGGGAGTAGTTCTGGAAGACGGAACATTAACGATGCCTGCCGGTCTTGAAATTCTGGAATATGGAACTCCTTCCTCGATTCTCCTGACGATCAGGCAAGGGAAATTTCATCAGGTAAAACGAATGTTTGAAGCTTTGGGGTGCAGTGTGGTATACTTAAAGAGACTCTCTATGGGCAGCTTAAAGCTGGATGAAAATTTACAGCCTGGTGAGTACCGCCCCCTTACCGGGGAGGAAATTGATCTGTTAAAGCGTCACGGAAAGGAAGAAAGAACAAAAGATGTTAAATCAGAAAAAAGCGGTAATTTTTGATCTGGATGGAACCTTGGTGGATTCCATGTGGATGTGGAAATCCATTGATATAGAGTTTTTAGGCAGCAGAGGCATTGCCTGCCCCGATGATCTGGAACGGGAAATTGAAGGAATGAGCTTTACGGAAACTGCCTTTTATTTTAAAGAGCGGTTTCATCTGGAGGAATCTCTGGATGTGATCAAGGGAATCTGGACAGATATGTCCCTTGATAAGTATAAAAATGAAGTTCCCTTAAAACCGGGGGCAGGGGAGTTCCTCGCTTACCTTGCGTCACAGGGCATTCATACAGGAATTGCCACCAGCAACGGAAGAGAGATGGTGGATGCTGTGATTGAATCCTTAAAAATAGGGAAGTATTTTAAAATAGTGGTCACCTCCTGCGAAGTAGCGGCAGGAAAGCCTGCACCTGATATTTATTTAAAGGTGGCAAAGGAACTGGCTGTATTGCCGTCCCAGTGCCTTGTATTCGAGGATGTACCTGCAGGAATTATGGCAGGAAAAAGGGCAGGCATGACAGTCTGTGCGGTTGATGACGAATTTTCCAGGGGACTGGAAGACGAGAAACGGGAACTTGCGGATTATTTTATTTACGATTATTACCAGTTGTTAAAAAGAAATGGAGTTAACTCATGATGCACGACTATCTTCCAATCACCAGGGCGGATATGAATATCCGGGGGTGGAAACAATGTGACTTTGTCTATGTAACAGGAGATGCCTACGTAGACCACCCCTCTTTTGGACCCGCTATTATCAGCCGTCTGCTAGAAGCTCACGGCTACAAGGTAGGGATGATAGCCCAGCCCGACTGGAAGGATCCTTCCAGTATTTCTGTTCTCGGTGAACCACGGCTTGGATTTCTGGTTTCCGGCGGAAATATGGATTCTATGGTAAACCACTATTCTGTATCAAAAAAGAGACGACAACAGGATTCCTACACTCCGGGAGGCGTTATGGGAAAGCGCCCCGACTATGCAACTACCGTATACTGCAATCTGATCCGTTCCGTTTATAAAAAAGCACCGGTGATTATCGGTGGTATCGAAGCCAGTTTAAGGCGTCTGGCTCATTATGATTACTGGTCGGATCGTTTGAAGCACTCTATTTTAATCGACTCCCAGGCAGATTTAATCTCCTATGGAATGGGAGAAAAATCCATTGTGGAAATAGCAGATGCATTAAACAGCGGCATTGATATCCGGGATATAACTTTTGTGGAGGGAACTGTCTACAAAACAGACAGCCTGGAGTCTGTATATGATGCCCAGCTTCTTCCGTCTTATGACAGTATGAAAAAAGACAAACTGGAATATGCAAAAAGCTATTATATTCAGTATAGCAACACAGATCCTTTTATTGGGAAGCGTCTTGTGGAACCATACAAGGACAATTTATACGTGGTTCAGAATCCTCCGGCCAAGCCGTTGTCTACAGAAGAGATGGACCGGGTTTATTCGCTTCCTTATATGCGTAATTACCACCCGTCCTATGAAGAACTGGGCGGAGTTCCTGCTATCAGGGAGATTAAGTTCAGCCTTATAAGCAATCGCGGATGTTTCGGCGCATGCAGCTTCTGTGCACTCACATTCCATCAGGGAAGAATCATACAGGCCAGAAGCCATGAATCTCTCATTGAGGAAGCAAAGTGGCTGACTGATGAGCCTGATTTCAAAGGCTATATCCATGATGTTGGAGGCCCTACTGCGGATTTTCGGTATCCAGCCTGTGAAAAACAGATCGGGAAAGGTGCCTGTCCAAATAAACAATGCCTGTTTCCGGAACCATGTAAGAATTTAAGAGCGGACCATTCTGATTACATTGAACTTTTAAGAAAGTTAAGAAATCTGCCCAAGGTAAAAAAAGTATTTATCCGTTCTGGTATCCGTTTTGATTATGTGCTTGCGGACCCGGGTAAGAAATTCTTAAAAGAGCTTTGTGAATACCATGTCAGCGGTCAGTTAAAGGTAGCACCGGAACATGTGGCAGACAAGGTTCTAAATAAGATGGGCAAGCCGAAAAATGATGTCTACCGCCGGTTTGTAAAGGAATATAACGATATGAACGGACGGCTGGGATTAAAACAGTATCTGGTCCCTTATTTAATGTCCTCCCACCCGGGGTCTGGTCTTTCGGAGGCCATTGAGCTTGCCGAGTATTTAAGGGATCTGGGTTATATGCCGGAACAGGTACAGGATTTTTATCCTACGCCTTCAACAATATCCACCTGCATGTATTATACCGGCTATGATCCCAGAACGATGGAACCGGTATATGTCCCTACTAATCCTCATGAGAAGGCCATGCAGAGAGCATTGATCCAATACCGGAATCCGAAGAATTATGACCTTGTGGCAGAGGCACTTACGAAAGCAGGAAGAACTGATTTAATAGGATTTGACAAAAAATGTCTGATCCGTCCCAAATATGGACAAAAACCGGGTTTTTCCCAGGATAAAACCGGGAAAGATTATGGAAACAGGAAAAAGGGGGAGACAGCGGGAGGTCAGCGGGAACGCAAGAAAAAGACCATCCGTAATGTTCATAAAAAATCAACAAAGAAATAGAATAAATGTCTGATTGAAAGAAGGGATCATGATGAAGATTGCTATCGTAACTGGTGCGTCTTCCGGTATGGGAAGAGAGTTTATCATGCAGATTGCCGACCGCTTTGGCGGCATTGGGGAGATCTGGGCGATTGCCAGAAGGAAGGACCGGATAGAGGAATTATCCCCTCTCGTACCGGTAAAAGTAAGATCGTTTGCAATTGATTTAACTGATGACAATAAGCTGATGAGCCTGCAGGATGTATTATTTGAAGAAAAACCGGAAGTAAAATGGCTGATCAATGCGGCTGGCTATGGAAAAATCGGGGACGTTGGATCAGCCAGTTTAAATGATGAACTGGGAATGGCAGATTTAAATTGCAGAGCGCTTTGCGCAGTGACTCATATGGTTCTTCCCTATATGTCGGAAAACAGCAGAATCATACAATTTTCTTCTGCAGCAGCGTTTCTGCCACAGCCTGGTTTTGCTATCTATGCAGCGACGAAAGCATTTGTATTAAGTTACAGCAGAGCCTTAAATGAGGAATTAAAGCCAAAGAAAATCCTTGTGACGGCGGTTTGCCCAGGACCTGTCAGAACGGAATTCTTTGAAGTCGCTGAGACAACAGCCAGAATTCCTCTCTATAAAAAAGTTGTGATGGCTGATCCCAAAAAGGTCGTACGTCTGGCTTTGCGTGACAGTATGATGGGACGGCCGGTTTCCGTTTACGGCTCTACGATGAAAGCGTTCCGGCTTTTATGCAAATTGATTCCTCATTCCGCGATACTCCGGTTTATGAAAGGATTTATGCGGGTGGTGAATACCAGAAGATAAAAGAAAGAGGGTTACAAAAGTGAAACGATACAGCAAAGGACAGCCTGGTTACCGTGATTATCATAAAAAGAGAGAGCTGTTTAAGGTGCTGATTGGTGCAGCTGCGATTGTTATTCAGTTACTATTCCGGGAATTTGCTGCCAGCGACGCATTAAAGAATGTTTTAACCGTGATGTCAATCCTTTCTGTTCTGCCTACGGCCAATATAGCGGCTCCCCTGATTGCTTCTTTCAGGTACCGTTCTTTATCGCCGGTTTTTGGAGAAAAGGTCTCCGTATTTGAAGACAAAGGGATTGTCTTGTATGAACTTATCATTTCTTCAAAACAACAGCTTCTGCCAATGGATGTGCTTGTGATCCTTCCGGATGAAATCTATGCGTACTGTTCAGACGGAAAGACTGATGCCTCCAGTGCAGAACGGTATATAAAACAGATGTTAGGCCGGCATAAGCTGGATTACAATGTAAAGGTGAGCCTGGACGAAAGGGCGTTTCTTAAGCGCTTAGGGAGTCTGAAACCAAATGAAACGAATGAAGAGAATGACGGAGCTAATCAGGCAGCAGCTCTGTTAAAAAGTCTGTCTATGTAAATTTTATAAAAGAGGGAACCATTATGCAGTCTGTAATTGTATCGACAAATGAAGCAGGGCAGCGGCTCGATAAGCTGCTGTCCAAATATTTAAATCTGGCAGGAAAAAGTTTTCTTTATAAAATGATGCGCAAGAAGAACATCACTTTAAATGGAAAAAAATGCGACGGTTCTGAAAAGCTGTCCCAGGGAGATGAAATCAGACTTTTTCTTTCCGATGAGACCATTGAAAAATTCTCCCAGGTTAAGGTTCCCAGGGTAAGTAAAATTTCTTTAGATGTTATTTATGAAGATGAGCATATCATCCTTATTAATAAGCCTGCAGGAATGCTGTCGCAAAAAGCAAAAGATTCTGACGAATCTCTTGTGGAGTTTTTGATTGATTATCTGCTTTCAAAAGGCGAGTTGTCCACAGAGCAGTTAAAAAGTTTCCGCCCCGCAGTCTGCAACCGCTTAGACCGTAATACCAGCGGTCTTGTAGTTGGAGGAAAATCCCTGGCAGGTCTTCAGGTGATGTCAAAGGTGTTTAAGGACAGGACAATTCACAAGTATTATCAGTGTGTGGTGAAAGGGCATGTGCCCCGGAAACAGATGATTACCGGGTTTCTGGCAAAGGATGAGAAAACCAATCAGGTCACTGTCCGTCCCAGTGAATTTAAAGACAGTGTGCCGATTTCCACGGAATATTTGCCGTTAAATTATTTCGGCGGCTACACGCTTCTAAAGGTGACTCTGATCACTGGGCGTACGCATCAGATCCGGGCTCATTTATCTTCCATCGGGCATCCAATCGTGGGGGATTACAAATATGGAGATAAAAAGGTAAATGATGAGGCCAGGAGGCTTTACAAAGTCCAGTCACAGCTTCTTCATTCCTATCAGCTGGTACTGCCTCAGCTGCCGGAACCCCTTTCTTATCTCTCTGGTAAGGAATTTACGGCTCCCCTGCCTCCCATTTACGCTGCCATATGCAGGGAATGGAGGTAGATACGATGGGAACCTGGAAAACAAGAGGATTAAGAGGATCAACATTAGAAGAGCTGATTAATCGAAGCAATGACAGTTACCGGGATAAGGGACTGGCTCTGATTCAGAAAATCCCTACACCCATTACGCCTATTTCTATCGATAAGGAGAGCAGGCATATTACCCTTGCCTATTTTGATCAGAAAAGTACGGTGGATTATATCGGTGCTGTTCAGGGAATTCCCGTTTGCTTTGATGCAAAAGAATGTGCGTCTGATACGTTTCCGCTGCAGAACATTCATTCTCATCAGGTCACTTTTATGGAAGAATTTGAAAGGCAGGGAGGAATCGCCTTTATTATTGTATCCTATACTCAGAAGAATGAAGTTTATTATCTCCCCTTTGATCAGATAAAGTATTTTTTTCAAAGAATGGAGGCGGGGGGAAGAAAAAGTTTCACTTATGAGGAACTGGATAAAACCTGGAAAATAGCAAGCTGCAGGGATATCCTGATTCATTATCTGGAAATGATACAGAAAGATTTGGACAGAAGAGATTGACAAGAATATCTTTCTCGCCTATAATATACTACACGTTATTAAATTATCACTTTACTACATGAAAGTAAGAGAAAATGATATTCCATGAAAGAATTTTTCTTGAACGTTTGGAGGTTGTTATGGCGAATAAACTGTTACATACGCCGGATGGAGTCCGGGATATATATGGTATAGAGTGTACGAGAAAAGCAGTCATCCAGGAAAAGATGCTGAAAGAGTTTCACTTATGCGGTTATCAGGACATCGAAACGCCTACCTTTGAATTTTTTGATATCTTCAACGAGTCCAGAGGAAGTGTAAAAGCAAAAGAGATGTTTAAGTTTTTTGACCGGGATAATCATACGCTGGTGCTGCGTCCGGATGAGACGCCTGCAATCGCCAGATGTGCAGCCAAGTATTTTCTGGATGAGGATATGCCCATCCGGCTTTGCTATGTAGAACGTACCTTTATCAACAATTCCAGCTACCAGGGAAGGCTGAAAGAAGCCAGCCAGACAGGAGTTGAGTTAATTGGTGATGATTCACCGGATGCAGACGGTGAAATCCTGGCTATGGTAATTCAGGCACTGAGATCTACCGGACTGACTGAGTTTCAGGTGGAACTGGGAGAGGTAGATTTCTTTAAAGGGCTGTTAGAAGAAGCCGGTATGGATGAGGAGATGGAAGAAACTCTTCGGGAACTGATTGAAAACAAGAATTATTTTGGTGTGGAAGAGTTAGTCATGGCCCAGCCCATTTCCCAGGAGCTAAAACAGGTATTTTTAAAGCTTCCCGAGCTTTTTGGGTCTTTGGAGCAGATACAGGCTGCCAGGGAACTGACTGCCAATAAGCGGGCTTTAAGGGCAATCAGCCGTTTAGAAGAGGTGAACCGGATTCTGGAACATTACGGACTTTCTGACTATGTGTCTTATGACCTTGGAATGCTCAGCCAGTATCAGTATTATACCGGAATTATTTTTAAGGCCTATACCTATGGTACAGGGGATTACATTGTAAACGGAGGCCGGTATGACAGCCTTTTAAAGCAGTTTGGCAAGGATTCCCCGGCTGTGGGATTTGGTATCTCTGTGGATGAGCTTTTGCTGGCTCTAAGCAGGCAGAAGATTGAGACAGAGGTTTCCATGACCAATACCATGATTCTTTATGAACAGGAGTCAAGGGAGAATGCCATTTCTCTCGCCGGACATTTTCGGGATTTAAAGGTTCCGGTCCAGCTCCAGTGTAAGAAAACGGAACGGTCCATGGAGGCTTATAAAGAATATGCCATGCGCCGCGATTTAAAGAATGTATTGTATCTGGACCAGGAAGGAATATCGGTAACTGTAATCAATCTTGACTTAAAGCGCATGGATGTGGTTCCGCTTTCAGAATACTTAAAATAATGGGGGTACTTATGAGATATCTGACATTTGCCCTGGCAAAAGGGCGTCTGGCCAATCAGTCACTTGAAATGTTCGAACGGATCGGAATCACCTGCGAAGAGATGAAAGATAAGGACTCCCGAAAGCTGATCTTTACCAATGAAGAACTGAAAATCCGGTTTTTCCTGGCAAAGGCCAGTGATGTTCCAACCTATGTGGAATACGGTGCCGCAGACATCGGTATCGTTGGGAAGGATACGATTTTAGAAGAGGGAAGAAAGCTTTATGAGGTCATGAATCTGGGAATCGGAAACTGCCGTATGTGCGTCTGTGGCCCCCAGTCAGCCGGTGAACTTTTAAAGCACCATGAGCGGATCCGTGTAGCAACAAAATATCCGGCCATTGCCAAGGATTATTTTTACAATAAAAAACATCAGACTGTGGAAATCATTAAGCTGAACGGTTCCATAGAGCTGGCTCCCATCGTTGGTCTTTCTGAGGTCATCGTTGACATCGTGGAGACGGGAACAACCTTAAAGGAGAACGGGCTTACGGTACTGGAAGAAATCTGCCCCCTCTCTGCCCGTATGGTGGTGAACCAGGTGAGCATGAAACGGGAAAATGAAAGGATCACAAAGCTGATTCGGGATTTAAGACTATTGCTGCAGGAGGAAAACCAATGAAGATTGTAAAATTAGATGAAACATCCAAACAGAATATTCTTTCCGGATTGTTAAAGAGAGATCCCAATCAATACGATACGTATGCCAAAACCGTACAGGAGATTGTGGACCGTGTAAAGGAAGAGGGAGACAAGGCGGTTTTTGCCTTTACCAGAGAATTTGACAAAGCAGAAGTGAACGAGACCAATATCCGCGTAACAAAAGAGGAAATTGATGAAGCGGTGAAGTCAGTTGATCCTAAGCTTTTAGAAGTCATGGAAAAGTCTATGAATAATATACGGCTGTTTCATGAAAAACAGAGACAGTACAGCTGGTTTGACAGCAAGCCGGACGGAACAATACTCGGTCAGAAGATAACTGCGCTGGAGAGTGCAGGCGTGTATGTGCCGGGCGGAAAAGCCGCTTATCCTTCTTCTGTTCTGATGAACATTATACCTGCTATGGTGGCAGGAGTGGACAGGATCGTTATGGTAACGCCTCCCGGAAAGGATGGAAAGGTAAACCCGGTTACACTTACAGCCGCTCATCTTGCAGGGGCGACGGAAGTCTATAAGGTGGGGGGAGCCCAGGCAATTGCTGCTCTGGCTTTTGGTACGGAATCCATTCCAAGGGTTAATAAAATCGTAGGTCCCGGTAATATATTTGTGGCACTGGCTAAAAAAGCAGTTTACGGTCATGCCAGCATTGACAGCATTGCAGGCCCCAGCGAGATTTTAGTGCTCGCAGATGAAAGTGCAAATCCAAGGTTTGTAGCTGCGGATCTGCTGTCCCAGGCGGAGCATGATGAGCTTGCTTCTGCAATTCTTGTAACGACCAGTATGGAGCTGGCGGAAAAGGTATCAAAAGAAGCGAGATTACAGGCTTCTAAACTTTCCAGATCCGAGATCATAAATAAATCTCTGGATAATTACGGCTGCATTCTTGTTGCGGATGATATGAAGGATGCGGTTTCAGCGGTCAATGAGATTGCACCAGAGCATCTTGAGATTGTTACGAAAAATCCCTTTGAAGACATGACAAGGATTCATAATGCAGGCGCCATTTTCATTGGTGAATACAGCTCTGAGCCTTTGGGCGATTATTTTGCAGGACCCAATCATGTTCTCCCTACCAATGGAACGGCAAGATTCTTTTCTGCTCTCAGTGTAGACGACTTTATTAAGAAATCAAGCATTATTTACTATTCCAAAGAGGCACTGGCAGATGTGTACAAAGAGATTGACTATTTTGCCCAGGCTGAGCAGCTGACAGCCCATGCCAATTCGGTAAAAATACGGTTTGAAGAGGACGAAATCCAGGAATAAAGGGGAAAAATATGGAACGAAGTGCAGTGATATCCCGAATAACCAGGGAAACTGATATTCAGATGAAGCTCAATATTGATGGAAGCGGAATTGCCAATATTCATACAGGGATCGGTTTTTTTGACCACATGTTAAACAGCTTTGCACGTCATGGATTTTTTGATCTGGAGGTGACGGTGAAGGGAGATCTGGAAGTAGATACCCACCATACCATTGAAGATACGGGAATTGTACTGGGTACTGCCATCAAGGAAGCGCTGGGTGATAAAAAATCCATAAAGCGTTACGGAAATATGATACTGCCCATGGATGAGACTTTAATATTGTGTGCTGTAGATTTATCCGGGCGCCCTTATCTAGGCTTTGATGTTTCCTTAACAGCGGAACGGGTAGGTGATTTTGAGACAGAGATGGTGAAGGAATTTTTCTACGCCGTATCTTATTCTGCAGAGATGAATCTTCACATCAGAAAGCTTTCAGGGGATAACAATCATCATATAATTGAAGGGGTATTTAAGGCATTTGCCAAGGCACTGGATGATGCCACTTTGCCGGATCCCCGGATTACCGGAGTTCTATCTACAAAAGGCACATTATAAGGAGAATCCATATGCAGCTTTATCCAGCAATCGATTTAAAGAACGGACAATGTGTCCGTTTAAAGCAAGGTGAATTTAAAGAGATTACCGTATATTCTGATAAACCGGAAGAGATAGCGGCACTCTGGCAGGCGCAGGGAGCAACTTATCTTCATCTGGTTGATTTGGACGGTGCACTGGCCGGACATTCGGTTAATGAGGAAGTAATACGAAGAATTGTCGATACGGTTTCAATCCCTGTTGAGATCGGCGGTGGAATCCGCAGTGAAGAGGCCATTGCTTCCATGCTTTCTTTGGGAGTTGCCCGGGTAATTATCGGGACCAAAGCGGTGAAGCAGCCGGAGTTTATCAGGGATATGATTCATAAGTTTGGAGCACACCGGATCGTGTTAGGCGTGGATGCAAAAGACGGAATGGTGGCGGTAGAAGGCTGGGAAACAGTAAGCGAAATTACCGCCTCCCGACTTTGCTCCCAAATGAAGGAATACGGAATCCGCCATATTGTGTATACGGATATCTCCAGGGACGGAATGCTTTCCGGTCCCAATGTGGAATATACAAAAAAACTGACGGACGAAACAGGTTTGGATGTGATCGCATCCGGCGGCATGTCTTCCATGGAAGATTTAAAAGAATTATACGAAGCAGGCGTCCGGGGCGCGATTATCGGAAAAGCATTGTATGAGAAGCGGATAGATCTTTCGGAAGCGGTAAAGACCTTTGAATTGCAGGACCATCAAGGGAGGAAAGTATGATGGAATGTAAAAAATTAATTGCAGGTTTCGGAATACGTGAAGGGAAAGCTTGGAGACTTGATGATTTATCAGCCTGTTATGGGGAACGTCCTCTTTCTCTGGCTTGTTTTTTCGGAGACAATGGTGCAGATGAGCTGTTTCTCTATGACATTTCAGAAACAGAAGCAGATCATGAGCGCACCATCGGTCTGATGAAAGAGATTGGAAGAGTTTCGGATATTCCTGTTCTTGCGGGCGGAAGGGTAAAACGTCTGGAAGATGTAAAAAAATATCTGTATGCCGGTGCCAAAGCAGCCTTTCTCGATGTAAGTATAGAAGAAAATGTGGATATGATGAAGGAAGCTTCAGACCGGTTTGGAGACGATAAAATTTATGCCTATTTACCGGATATTTCCTATCTGTCTCATACGGAAGAATATGCACAGCTGGGAGCCTCTGTTATGATCTTAGGAGATACCTCCCTCACAGAAGAAGGACTGGATGCAGTTACTGACCGGGAAGAAGTATTTATGGTTACAGGACTTAGAGATGATCCGTTTTTTCTGTCAGATGCTTTAAAAAGAGAAAACATTATGGGGATTATTGACATTTCAGATGGAAAAACCGGCTGTATGGAGCTGAAGCAGGAATTGAAAATGCAGGGAATTGCAGTGGAGACTTTTGAAAGTGCGATACAATTCTCTGAGTTTAAATTAAACGGAGATGGCCTGATTCCTGTTATTACCCAGGATTACCGCACTGGGGAAGTTCTCATGCTTGCATATATGAATGAGGAATCGTTTAATAAAACATTAAAAACCGGACTGATGACCTATTATAGCAGAAGTCGTCAGAGCCTTTGGTTAAAAGGTGAGACTTCCGGTCATTATCAGTATGTAAAATCACTGTCTCTGGATTGCGACAATGATACCCTTCTTGCCAAGGTAAATCAGATTGGTGCTGCCTGTCACACAGGTGCCAGAAGCTGTTTTTATCAGGAACTGGTAAAAAAGGAGTATCAGGATTCCAATCCCCTTAAAGTGTTTGAGGAAGTATTTGAAGTGATTCTTGATCGAAGAGAAAATCCAAAGGAAGGCTCCTATACCAATTATCTTTTTGATAAAGGAATTGATAAGATTCTTAAGAAATTGGGGGAAGAGGCGACAGAGATTATTATTGCTGCGAAAAACCCTGATTCCGAAGAAGTGAAATATGAGATTTCTGATTTTCTTTACCATATGATGGTTCTGATGGCGCAGAAAGGTGTGACCTGGGAGGATATTACCAGGGAACTGGCAAATCGTTAGATGTCGTTAAGAGTAAACGGTACCTTGATAAGTTACCTGTTAAGGTACCGTTTACCTGTTTTTATTTCAACACATTTAATTGTTATCCACGACTGGCAGAATATAATCAATAATAACCTTTTCGCCCCGGCTTAAAGGCTCACAATAACGTTCGTTTGTGTATACTTCACACCAGTAAAAATGTTCGTGATCAATTTGTTTACCAGTCTTCTCAATTGCTTCCGTGATTAATAAATATGCGGAATCAATTATTTCTGCTACATTACTTCCTTCAATCTGAATATGGGCAGCTAACCCAGCAGGAACATGTTTCGCAGTCAGACCTTCCGGAATCTGAGTACCAGTATTTATAAAATCTCCAATAATGAATTCAAAATTATTCATATCTTTAAAATCATACATCATACCTATACCCGCATTGGGGTCGATATCTTCACAACATGTTGAATCGGAGAGAGAACCCAGTTTATCAATGGCATCCCCTTCAAAAAATTCTCTCCATACATTCCCCGCTTCAAAAAATGATGTTTCACGGCCCAGACCTACCATAAGGCGTTCTTTTGTTTCTTTGTAAATAATCTTTTTCATATCTGCCATGATCCGTTTCCCTCCTATAAATCTCATTTCCAGGTAATTAATCGGAAGATAATTATTGAGCTTCGCAGTTTCAGACTTCGCTTCGGATGGAGTAATTCCATGGTGCTCTTTAAATGCCCGCGAAAAGGCAGAATGGGAGTGAAATCCGTACTTTATAGCTACATCCAAAACAGTAATATCACTGTTTTTCAAATCATATCCAGCTAATGTTAATCTTCGCTTTCTTACATAATCGGCAATACTGATACCTGATACAAATATAAATATGCGCTGGAACAAAGCTGCCGGACTCAGGGCTATTTTGGATATCTCGTTATAATCGATTTCAGAACCGTCAATTATGCTTTTCTCAAGGTATTGTATTACATCATCAAAAGTTTTACTGCTGTTCATATATCGTTCCTCCGTAATTCCTATTATAAGGGATTGAAGCGTAGTTTGCTGTACAATGTGTGTACAGATTTTGTACATTCATTATAAACGTATATGAAAAGAATTACAATGAGCATAATTCCAGGGTTGTTTCAAGTTTACAAATATGATTAATTTTTCTTTCTTATTATTGAATTTGCAAATTCAAAAAATAATAGAAGGAGAATTATTATGGAATTAAATTATTGGAGTAATGGAAAAAAAATACCTTTAAAAATATCTGAATCATATCGAGCATTTAAAGATAATGGTTATATGGAAAGTAAATACAAATCTTCAACTTCTAACCTGAATTCAAAAATGACTGATTTGGAAAATGGTATTATTTTAGAAAGAATAAGTGAGAATCAAGTTTATAAAACTAATTCATTTTCAAGCAAAAACCAGCCGGAAGAAGATGATTTTCTGGTATTAGAAGCAAAAGATAAAACACCAATGATACTTACAAATCAGTTTATTATCCAATTCAAACCAGATGTAACAAGAGAAGAAATTAATAAGATTAATGATTCTAATAATGTTAAAATTATCGAAAATATTAATTGGGAAGAGAATTCTTATCTTGTGGAAACCACAGAAGGGAAAGCAGTAAGTGCATTGGAGATGGCAAATACTTATCATGAAAATGATAAGGTAATATATGCACAACCTAATTTTGTTCGGTTGCTAAAGCCTATGGCAGCAATAAGTAATGATACATATGTAAATAAGCAGTGGGCTCTTAACAATACTGGGCAAACTGGAGGAATTGCAGGCGAAGACATCCATATTTCAGAAGCATGGGAAATTACGAAAGGAAATAAAGATATTATTATTGCTATCATTGATGAAGGTGTGGATTACAAACATGAAGATTTAAATGTATCTGATAAACTGGTAACCGGGTATGATGCATGTTACAAGCGTAATGATCCAACTCCTAAAAGTGCTGATGCGCATGGAACGGCTTGTGCAGGCATAGCGGCCGCAAAATGTGATAATAATAAAGGAATAGCCGGCGTGGCTCCGGAATGTAAAATAATGGGAGTAAGAATTGCATATGGAGTTAATTATGGATCCGGAACCATATGGGTTACTGATGATGCAAAAATTGCAGATGGAATTGCTAAATCTGTGGAAAGAGGAGCGGATGTCCTTAGTAACAGCTGGGGAGGCGGAGAAGACAGCCAAACAATTACAAATGCAATAAATAATGCCAAACGAAATGGCCGAAACGGAAAAGGATGCGTTGTTTGTTTTGCAGCTGGCAATGAAGATGGCAGTGTTTCTTATCCTGGTAGTCTGGATAATGTTATAACTGTTGCAGCATGTAATGAGTATGGTGAAAGAAAAAGTAAGACAAGTAGAGACGGCGAATATTGGTGGGGTAGTAATTATGGTCCGGAAGTTGATGTAGCAGCCCCGGGTGTTCATATTTTCACAACTGATATTATGAATAAGAGCGGCTATAGTTCTAATAATTACGTAGAAGATTTTAACGGTACATCTGCAGCGACACCGCATGTTGCAGGAGTTGCAGCACTTGTGCTTTCCGTTGCTCCAGAACTAAAAGCAAGTCAAGTCGAAGATATAATCCGAACTACTGCAGATGACATTGGCGCGAAAGGTTTTGATAATTATACCGGTCATGGAAGAATAAATGCATTTAAAGCTGTTTCAAAAGCATATGAAATGCATATGCGATCCGGCAGGAGCTGATGACGGTCCAATGCGAATTCAGAAACTATATCGAAAGAGTCAACCTTTCATCATAATGGAAGGTTGGCTCTTTCAATATACACAATTAAACTAATATTTAAAAATTCAATCTGATATTTCCAGCATTTCTTGAGGTCATAAGAAACTGTTATATAAACAATAGAAGACTTATAGCCATTACAGCCATTCCTGCGATCAATCCATAAATAGAAAGATGATGTTCTCCATATTCTCTCGCAGATGGAAGTAATTCATCAAGACTTATATATACCATAATTCCTGCAACAGAAGCAAAGATAAACCCAAACATGGTATCATTAAAAAACTTGAATAATAGTAAATACCCAATTAATGCACCTATCGGTTCTGACAATCCGGATAAGAAAGACAATTTGAAAGCTTGTTTTCTGCTTCCTGTCGCATAAAATATGGGTACTGCTACAGCAATTCCTTCCGGAATATTATGAATTGCAATCGCAATAGCGATTGGTATTCCAAGATTTGGATCACTTAATGCTGCGGTGAATGTAGCTAATCCTTCTGGAAAATTATGAATTCCTATAGCTAAAGCCGTGAATAATCCCATTCTCATTAAACTGGATTTATGGGCTTCACTATTTCCATCCATCTCTTCTACCGTATGTATCTCATGGGGGTTTTCAGTAGAGGGAATCAGTTTATCGATTATTGCTATAATTAATATACCAAAAAAGAATCCGCCAACGACAGCCCAGGAACCGACTTTAACCCCTAGAGCAGAAGTCAGGGCATCTTTTGCTTTTACAAGAATTTCAACAAAAGAAACATAAATCATTACTCCCGCTGAAAAACCCAAGGCAATAGATAAAAACTTAGTACTAGTCCTCTTTGTAAGTAATGAAAGAGCGCTACCTATTCCTGTTGAAAGACCGGCAAAAAGTGTTAATGAAAATGCAAAAATTATACTGGAAAATTCCATTAGTCTCCTCCTTAGAATATTAAACTTATTATTATATTATATAAAGGATATACCTTAAATGACAAGATAATTATTCTTGAGTTTTCGCAGATTTATCTCAGACCTCATGTTCCTGACATCGTAATAAATAATTTTCAAAAAAAGATCCCTGTTTACATGATAAATCAGATGTAATGTGCAATTTCGGAAGCTAACGTGTACAATTTTGGCATATGGGTTGAAAATAATGTCATAAAATAGTAAATTTTATTAGATACATATCGTTTAAAAACAAATAATTTAGAAAATTTCAGTAACAGATCTGAGGGAGGCAGGATATTGATTGGGATTAGTATGGATAAGATTTTTGTGACAGGTGCAATAGAATTGAATCAGGTGTTACATTTCGAAATGATAGCAGAAATGAATGAACACGCTATTCTTAAATTAGATGGGTTGATGAATAACATAAGTGATGAAAGCCACAGTGATTTAATTGGGAAAAAAATGTTCCTTATCTGTGAAGAAGATGAGGTAAATATCCCTGTGTTCACTGGAATAATACTAGAATCGAAACTCATATTTAAAGGAGAAGAATGTCATATAAAGTTGAAATGTATATCATCAAGCTACGAATTTGATAAAGTAAAAAAATGTAATTTTTATCAAAATAAACATATGACCTATCGGCAAATGCTTAATCTTGTTTCCGGAAAAGGACGCAATATTTTATTTACATGTGGGAGCGGATTAGAAATAAATAACCCATTATTGCAATATGAGGAAACCGATTGGGAATTTTGTAAAAGAATTGCCAGCCAGTTTGGTTCCGTTGTTATACCTGAGATTACCGGCGAGTATCCCCAGATATCAGTTGGGGTTATCGGAGGAAAGCAATATCAGTTAGATGACACTAATGACTATAAATGTCAAATGGAGTGGGGGGAATATAGAAAGAAGAGATTACTCTTTCAATGTAATTCAGAAGATTTTTGTGTATATACTGTTTCCGGAAGCCTGAACTATATGCTGGGAGATAAAGTATGGTTTAAGGATTCAAAAAAAATAGTAGTTTCAAAACACGTAAGTTTTAAAAATGGTTTAATTCAAGTAGAATATAAACTTGGTTCAGAAGCGGTAGCAGGGATGCCCCCTTTTTATAACCATAAAATATGCGGATTGTGTCTGGGAGGTACTGTTAAATGGACATCCAAGGAGAAAATAAAAGTGAAACTGGATTTAGATCAAAATAAGAATCCTCTTGATGAGGAATTATTTGCATTCGAATATGTTCCGGTATCAGGCAATATTATGTATGCGATGCCGGAAAAAGGGACAAGAGTTCAATTGTATTTTTCAAATGAAAAGGAAAACAGCGGGATTGTGATAGGAAGTGTAAATGAGAAGATCGATTATCCGGAAGCCTCTGTAAAAACTTTTCAAACAAAAGAAGGAAAAAGATTAGATATCCAATCACCTCAAATAGAGTTAACAAGCGAAGTCAGTCAGATAAGTATGGCATTATCGGATCAACTGGGAATTAATCTGTTTTCCCAAAAGGATATTTGCATTAATGCTAAAGATAATATTAAGATACGAACAGGTGGTAACGTAACAATGGATACTCCATTGGGATACCATTTTGAAAATAAGAAATCAGGAGATAGTATTGATTTATCAGGAAATGAAATGCGAATGACAACCGAAAAAGCGGTTATCAGCGGACTTCCTCACAAGCTAGGGCATAAACCGGAACAGGGATGTAAGGACTTTGGCATCAGCAATTCATACCAATATGCAACGAATATTATAGCCGGTATTCCCCAGGGAGTTGTTGATTCAGCTGTTTCATCAGCTATACTAGGCGGATTACCTTCATTTCAAAATCCCAGTAAAGAGCATCAAGTATCTGATTTGATATTTTTAGGGAGAAATTAGTGAATTTTTTAATTGGGAGGTACCATGAAATATAAGGACGAACAAATTGCATTCATGCGAAATGAGCAAAAGAGAAGTAAGTATATAAACAGCGAAACAGGAATGTATGTCGGCGACAGGCTGATAAAATTTCATCAAATAGAGCTGCTTTCCTTTTTTAGAATTATGATGCCAGAAGAGTTTACTCAGATGGACCCGGAACTGGCATCAAAAAAGTACCCGTCAGTTGACAGACCACAGATCATTATGACAGATGAGGCAGGTGAGGTTAACTTTACCTTTAGCCTGTTTGAGCAGGAGATTGAAGCTGAAAAGATTGATGGTACATTAAATCAATTTCAAATTATGATTACAACTGCCCAGCCTGCAAATAAATTCATGGGTAAAGGGCATGTTGAAAACGATGAATACCGGTGTGGCTGGATGGAATTTAAGAGCCATACTCTGGACGGAGCTGTATATAATCTTTTATCCATAACAGTAATAAATCAAAGATTTTTTTTAGGTCTTTTTAATTGTCCTTATGAAGCATGGTTGGAATGGAAACCGGTTATGCTGGAGCTGCTAAATACAATTCACGGAAAGGAAAAAGTATAATGAAAGCGATAAGTATCAATGTGAAACCATTTTCTATGATAGAAATTTTAGACTGCCAGATAAAAAAAGAGGTAAATGAACATATGCTGGCCTATATATCAGGTTATATTAGCGAAAAGGATGTTTTGGGCAAATTTACACCTGATACAGAAATTACAATTGAGATTACAGACGAAGATGGAGAGATACATACAATTTTTCGAGGGCTACCTGATAAAATATCCAATACGGAAGAAGGTTATTTAACTAAACTGGAAATACATGCAATTTCTAAAACAACTTTATTAGACACAGAAGAAAAAGTGCGGTTTTTTTATAATAAGAATCAGACATATAAAGAAATTGTACGTTACATTGTTTCTGAGAATGAAAATGCCAGTGTTATTATGAACCATGTTAGCGAACAATCTTGCAATATTATAGCGCAATACGGGGAGACAGACTGGTTTTTTTTAAAGAGACTGGCAAGCTGCTTAAATACGGTATTGGTTCCAGATTGTACGAACAGCCATATCTGCTTCTTTTTTGGATTACCCACAAAAGATGATGCAGAACTGGATGTGGAATTTTATGAAGTAAATATTACGGATCATGTACGGGAATATATTGTGGAATCCCGTGAGATACTTAATTTGTGCACACCTGTGGAGTTTCACGGTCACAGATTATATGTACATGGAATTGAGAGCAGACTTTATAAGCAGGAATTAATACATAAATATTGTTTACGAGAAAAACAAGGCTTTCAGGTAAAACCCTATGGAAATGAAAAAATAATAGGGGCGTCTTTTATGGGGGAAGTTTCAAAAGTAAAAAATGATGTTGTACGAATTAATTGTAACTATGGTTGCAAAGTTAATAATGAGGATACTGTTTGGTTTCCATTTGCCTCCGTTTATTCATCGCCAGAAGGCACCGGCTGGTATTGTATGCCGGAGAAGGGAGACAGAATCCGAATACATTTTCCTGATGAAAACGCAAATCAGTCATACGTAATAAATGCAGTTCATACGGAAAGTGATGGTGATATGCGTAAAAATCCTGAAGAAAAATCCATAAGAACAAAACACGACAAAGAAATACGTTTCACCCCTGAAAAAATAATGATTACAAACCATAAAGGATTATCAATTGTACTGGATGATGAAAAAGGGATTATGATTAATAGTAACAGGGTAGTAAAAATAACAGCATCAGAATCCGTAGAGTTTGCCAGTGGAGGGGAAACCAGCATTGTTGCAGGAAGAGGAATCATTTTCCGGGAGAATAATAATTCATTGATGATCTCTGATGGAATCAGCCATACAGGACTCACGATTCAGTATCAATAGGAGGTTTCATGGATTACTTTTGGATAAAAGAAGATAAGACTTACATGCACACTCCAGTTATAACAAACTTAAATGATATTGTTAATCGCAGAGCAGCCATGTCATTAGAGAATGCTATCAATATACCTGATATTAATGTGGGTTTTGCAAGATCCGAACGGCCGCTTGATTATATTGATGTATTGGATGGTCAATTGTTCCTGGTTAATGAGGGTGTAAAAAAGGTGTTTTCCATCTATGTGCGTTCATTGCAATTTAAGACGGTGTGTATTTTAAATAATTTGGATGGGAGCAGCTGCAATTACTATGCGCCTTTATTTGTTAATGTAGACTGTCTGCCTGACGAGTACAAGGCTGTAAGAAATAGAAATAAACTGGAAAAGCTGATTATTAAAGCAAGTTCTGTCGAGGATTACAGTGTATTTAAGATTGCTGGTATTGATACAGATATTGTTATTATTCGCCTGGATGTGGCGGAGAGTCTTCTTAGAAGAGATATCAGAAAACTGACACTGGAGCGTGTTCAGTTGGTATATTAATACATATAATTGATAGGGTAAGTGATTATGAAAAATTTGAGTGGAAAGATGAAGCCTAATTATCTTTTAGATTCGTCATACGTTATGTGTTCCTGTGCAAAACAGGCTCCGGCAAAATGTAAAAAGCTGGATACAGAATGTTTTGAGTATTACAGACTTTTAAGAGCAACCGATAAGAATAATGGTGTATTTGGTAAGGACAGTCCGTTTATCAGGGATATTGACTGCGAGCCTTTTATAAATCTGGATAAATTCGGGTGCTGTCAGGCAGATAATTATGTCAATGCAATGAACGACATTGTTTGTAATTTAAACAAGACTATGAAGCTTTACCCAGTGGACAGTCCTCAGTATCAGGCATTACAGAATAAATTTTTGTATTATTCCGATTGTGTAACAGCTGCTATGAATCAACAGGGTATTCCAAAACTGGGGCGTAATTATCCTTGTGTACTGGAATTAATAGACAGTTGGTTTAATACAGATGATAAGACCAGAATGAGCAATAAACTGGAAGTAATAGCACAAATGAAAAAATTGCAAGTAAGTTATATGAAACAAATCAGGGAATCGCTTGCAAAATTGAAACAGGGCTCTAATAAATATATAAAGGATGAAGGCTTTGCTCCAGAACTTGCATATGCATTACCAATGGGCAAAGAAGGACAGGGAAATTTAAGTTTACCGAATTGGAATGATACAAAGCCGGAGGTCTCTAAGAACTTATTAAACTATTTTGATGAAAATGAAAAGAAAAAAAGAGAAAGAGAAGAAGAAAAAAGAAAAATTCTCAGTAAGGAATTGAATGCACAGTCTGACATGATCAAGCATGTGAATGATTATTTAAAAGTTGTTAGTGAATGGGCAAATTCAAATAATACAACAGTATATAACGCAGATGAAGATAATGATTCAGATCTTGTTTATATCGATGACTTAGATGCTGTCTTGTCAGAGATTAGTAAATTAAAAAGTAAATCCTCCGTTGCCTTAACAAGTATCAAAGGTTTTGAAACTATTGCCAGAAAACACGGAATTGAAGATAAAAGAAGTAAGTTGGAGCAGGAGATACAGAATATTAGTACTAATTTTAATACACTAAGTACAGAGATAGGTAAGTTAAGAAGTAATATTTATGAGCGGCCTATTGTGACTGAGGATTCCTTTTTGGTCTGCAGATGTGGCGGTATTATTAAGGTAGTACAGAATGGAAGTTGGGTGAATATTAGTAAAGGCAGGATAGAGGGGAATATTATAGATCTGCTTAAGTTTGCTGAGGATCGTATATATAAGGATTATATAAAAAGTTCCTATGGGGATCAGCGGTTTTCTAAAATTAAAGCGTATAATATAGTTCACGGGATTATTTTATATGCAACAGGATTAGAAGAAGCAAAGCCTTATTATATTATTGATGAGGAATGTGAAAAGGCAAGAAAGCCTGCTGCACATGTAGAGATTAATATAAGACCTGCTAAGGATGTCTTAAAACAGGCAAAATATGGGGAAGCAGCTGCTAATGCGATGTCTTTGATGTCGGGTCCTTATTCATGGGTTGGAGTCGGTGTAACTATGGTTTTATCAGTTGCTGATATAATCGAATCAGAAGACTTTTTAACATGGGACAATTTTAATTCTTTTGAAGCAATTGGTAGTACTTTATTCGAGACTATTCCGATAATTAAGAAAACTATGGATAACGTGGTTCATAAAGTATTTGTTGATTTGCTTGGATATTATGCTAAAATTGCAACAGTTTTCACTATATTTGAGGATCTTTTTTATAATTCACATGCTTATTTTGCTGGCGAGATCAAAATTACAATTAGTACGTATTGCGAAGAATATCAATTTAAAGGTACATATAATATTATGGGAGATAAAGAAGGAGTTTATTCGGGTAGTTGTAAGCCTATAGAAAAATCTAAATTTTTACTACAAGTACCCGAAGATAATAGGACAGCCATAAAGTATAAGATCTATGAAGATGGTATATTTCAAAAAGGTGAATTTAACGATATAATGTATTAACTTATAAAAAGGAGTATGAATGTATGATTATTATTTGTTTAATTTTTATGGGGTGCTTTTTATTATTTATAGTATCTTTAATTAATAATGCAAAAACACGTAAATATAAAGGACGTGCAGAGGGTGAAATAGTTAGTATAAATAAAACTATTAGCAACGGAAAAAATATGAAAATTTATACTTATTATCCTATTTACAAATATGTTGTAGATGGTATTACATACCAAAGAGAATTTCCATTTGGTGAAGAATCACCAAATGATATTCCTATAGGCAGTAAAGTGATTTTAAAATATGATATGAAAGAACCGGAAAAATTTATTGTTTCTGGTAAAGAGAATGTTTGGTTAGGTCAAGCTATTATTGGATTAATAATAGCACTTATTATGCTAGCTATGTTAATCGGCAAATATTTAGGTAATTAATCAACAATTTACATAAGAACTAAACATAAGATTGAGATATGTAAAGCCGGGAAATATTTATCAATAATTATTGTAAGGTAGTGTAAAAATGTTTGGAGTTATTTTAAATTGTATCATATTCCTAATTGGATTTACCGATACATTTATTGAATGTACAATAATGATAATTAGAACAAAAAACTTTAAAGTTTTGCTGACGAGTCAAAACAAGATGTGTTTATAGGTAAAAAAGTAACACTTCAATATGATAAGAATAATCCTTTTAAATATGTACCAATAAATAAAGAAAAATTTTGGAAACATAAGGCAATTGGAGCATTTATGGAAATGATTTCTGTTCTTATTGTTATGATTTGATATTATTCAAACAATTGATGCTACTTCTTGATATGATTTGTGTAAATAATTTTAGTTTCTGTTAGATCAGGGAATGGATATAGTAATTTGGGGAGTATTCTATAGAGATAAGTGGATTAAAAATATAAGGAGAAAGCCCAGTGTTTATTATATATGTTTTACTTTTATGTTCTATTTTATTATTTTTAATATCATTTATTAATAATATAAAATCTCATCAATATGATGGAAGATCAGAAGGAAAGATAATTTCCCTAAATATAGTTTGTCATAATGAGAGAAATAGTAAGGTTTATATATATTATCCAGTTTATGAATATACTGTGGCTGGAATCACTTATTAGGAAGAATTTCCTTTTGGTGACAAATGTCCGAATAATTTAGTAATAGGAGAAGAAACAATTATAAAATATGATAAAAATAATCCAGAAAAATTTATTGTTTCTGGAAAAGAGAATGTTTATTTAGGTCAAGCTATTTTCGGCTTGGTTATGTCAATTATTATACTTGCAGTAATAATTGCTAAGCATTTAGGTTTATAATAAAATATTTATTTGAAGAATGCATAGGAGATATGATGAGAAAATGTTTTAAATATTTAGTTTTTATTCTCATTATCAGTATCCTACTTACAGGCTGTCATAAAAGAACGCTAACGCTAGCAGATGATACCTGGTATATCGTGGATAATAACTGGATTTTAATGCTTTGTGAGGAGGCGGAATAGGAAAACTACAAGAGCCTTGTCATACAGTTGAAAGAAAATGGAGATGTACTGAATTCTGTAATAGAACAATTGCAGGAAATAGAGCGCGACGCAAAAACAGAAAATGCGTTAGGTGTTGCTTATTTGCGGCTCAGAAAAATTGATGATGCAGAACGCCACTTAAAAACAGCTCTAGATCTGTCGGTTACGGAAGAAGAAAAAGCCTGTGCATTAACAAATTTATCAGAGTGCTGCCTATATCAAGATAAAAGAGATGAAGTTGATCGCTATGCAGAAGAAGCTTATGAAATAGATATCTCAGATCCAGTAAAACGCCTGATTCTGGATACCAATATGTTAAAAAAGAAATACCTGAATAGTGAATTAAGTTATAAGCAGGTGATTAAAACCGCAAAAAAACTAATAAAACGAGAAAGAAAATTATTAGGATCAAATCAGGCAATCGGGGCCTACACTTATTATATGATTGCACTTGCCAATTTTAACTATGTTGGTAATGACGTAGGTATCCATTATATGAAAAAAGCATTACAATTAAATCAGAATACTCATCAGTATAAATCTGTAGAGGCAAATCTCTATCTTGAATTGGGAAATTATTATTATAATAATTCAGAAGATTTTGATAAAGCATTGAATTGTTATAATAAATGCATAGAAATTTTGGAGAACTGGCAGGCAAGAGATCATTACGATTTACTATTTGCTTATGGCAGAAGAGGTGCTCTCTACTCCTTTATAAGACAGGATCAATATAAAGCAATTGAGGATTATGAGAAAGCTATAGCTCATTGTTCATCGTACCCAGAGTTGGCATATTCAACCTATATTGAGTTAGCATGGGCATATGAAAACTTAAAACAACCTGAGCAAGAGGTTAAGTGTTATGCCAGAGCATACTATCTTTGGCAGCACGAAGGATTTAATGATCCATTTGGCAGGTATAAAGACATACTAATATATGCGTACAAAAATCTTGTACAAACAGATTTGGATTATGAAACTTGGTCACAGGAACAGCTTAAACAGGCAGAGGCAGATTTAAAAGAAAAATGGGGAGAAGTGAGGAGTGACGAAAATGGACTATGATGAAAGCCAGATAGGCGGATATTCAATATCAGAGATAAGAGAATATCTGGAAAAAAATCAAGAAGAGTACTTAAATAGATTCAGACAAATTGATAGAAAGAAAAAATTCAATGGAGCCGCTGCATTTTTTGGCCCATTATGGTTTGCTTATCGAATGATGTGGATAGAAGGATTCTTATTATGGTTCATTTCTTCTGTAATAACATTATTTGCTTCGTTTATTATTTATATGTTAGTTTTAGCAAATATAATTTATACGAAAGATTCTGTGGGGGTGTTGTTATTTTTACTTTGGATTGTAAAATTTCTGATATTAGGAAAGCTGGCTGATTCCATCTATTGGTGGAAGATAAAAAAAAGAATAGATGCTTCTCATTGGGAAGATGGGAAAAAACGAAGTATCATTCAAAAGTTAGCGAATTCTGTAGAGTGTAAAGGGGCATCTATATGGTGTGCAATTGTTTTTTTCTTTTTATTAGATTTTGGAAACGTTGTCGTAGGAGCAATTGGAATTTCAATGGCTTCAGTAATGGCTCATTTCTAGACGGGTTTATTAAAAGGAGGAAGCTTGATCATTGATTAATGAAGTAAATTTAAAAAATAAAGTTATAAATGAGCTGCAGACTATTGCAGATGATCGTTATCTTTGGTATTCACAGAAGATAGAAAAAGAAATTGATACTTATATTGCTGAGATTACTGAAGGTCTGAAAATTGTACTTAAGAATATTTACAGCCAATACATAAAATTACAGGATTTTGGCGAGGTAGGGACTCTGAACTGGATATATTTATCGTTTTTGCATACAAGCTTTTTAGATCATTCCCCATGCTATAAAATCGATTTCTACGATAAAAGAGACTGCATTTCAGAAATTGAGTGTACAGAATTATGGGATTTTAAATATATATTTGATTGCTATTATAACATTGAAAATCAGATTATTGAAAAATTGAATAAACAGACCCGCGTTATAAGGCATGAAATAAATGATATGCTAATACAGCTGCAGCAAAAGTTTCACAGTTTAGCAAATGCGTGGATTATCACTATTATAAATAATATTTTAAAAGAGGATGATGTGTTTATCTTAAGGGAGTCTAATGTGAAATTTATGCTGGGTGATTATTTAGATAATTCTGAATTGATTGCGGTATACGGCGATGAAACAGAATAGAAACCCGAGAGAATAATATTCAGATATGGTTTTTCAAGCTTAATAGACATTAAAAGCGCATTATGGTATAATAAGGAAATCCAATTGGTCCTTTCTGGTAATTTTTCCGGATGATCCGGAGAATACTACCTGAATATACAGAACCTTCAGGAGAACTGGACCCGGCTGAATTCCTACATGCCGTTACCAGAAATATATTGAAAAAGAGGCGATTAACAATGTCAGAAGTGATCAATCATTTTTTAAAATATGTATCCTATGATACCCAGTCAAAGGATGAGGTTGACGCTGTTCCAAGTACTTCAAAACAGCGGATCCTTGCGGAAGAACTGGTGAAAGAGCTACAGGCTATGAAGGCTGCAGATGTAAGAATTGACGAGCACAGCTATGTGTATGCTACCATTCCGGCTACCATGGAGAAAGCGGTTCCTGTACTGGGATTTATCGCTCACATGGATACCTCTCCAGCCTACTCTGGCGCTGATGTAAAACCACAGATCGTAAAGAATTACGACGGTAAAGATATTCTGATGAATGCGGATACAGGACTTACCATGAGCCCGGAAGATTTTCCGGATTTATTAAAATATATTGGACAGGATATTATAACTACAGATGGAACAACCCTTTTAGGAGCTGATGACAAGGCCGGCGTGGCTGAAATCATGACTATGGCAGAGTACTTACTTGCCCATCCGGAGATTCCTCATGGAACCATCCGAATCGGATTCACACCGGATGAAGAAGTGGGAAGAGGAGCAGATTTCTTTGATGTGAAAGGATTTGCCGCTGATGTTGCTTATACCGTGGATGGCGGTGGGTTAGGAGAGCTGGAGTATGAAAATTTCAATGCAGCTTCTGCCAGAGTTTTAATCCATGGCTCCAGCATTCATCCCGGTTCTTCCAAAGGAAGGATGAGAAATGCACTTTTAATGGGAATGGAATTTCATAACATGTTACCGTCAGCAGAAAATCCAATGTATACGGAAGGATATGAAGGATTCTTCCATCTGGATTCCATGAGCGGAAGTGTGGAGGAAGCCAGACTGGATTATATTATCCGTGATCACAGCAAGAAGAAATTTGAAGATAAAAAAGTATTTATGACCCGTGTGGCAGATTATTTAAACCAAAGATATCAAAGCGGGACAGTAGAACTTATCTTAAAAGACAGCTATTTTAACATGAAGGAAAAGATTGAACCCCATATGTATCTGATTGATATTGCAAAAACAGCGATGGAAGATCTGGGAATTGAGCCGTTAGTAACTCCGATCAGAGGCGGTACAGACGGAGCACGCTTATCCTACGAGGGACTTCCCTGTCCCAACCTTTGTACCGGGGGATATAATTATCATGGAAAATTCGAATTTATCCCGGTACAGTCCATGGAAAAGGTTGTAAAGCTGCTTCTTAAAATTGTTGAAAAGTTTGCTGAAAAGTAATTGTTAAAAATAAGTAATTGTTAGTATAAGTAAATGTTAAATAAAAATCAAAGCGTCCGGAATCGGTTTCAGGATACACTTCCAAAACCAGATCCGGACGTTTTTTGCTGTTATTATTTATTCTCTGTTTCTTTTTCATCAAGGATTCCCATTAATGTATGCCATGGAAGGACAGCACATTTCACTCTGCCCGGCATATGGGAGATTCCCTTGAGAGCAATTGCATCCTCCAGGAATTCCAACTGCTCCTCATCTGATATTTCTCCTTTTATCATTCCAAGAAAGGTCTGAAGCAGCTTCTGAGCCTCCTCTACCGGCTTTCCAAGAATGAGATCAATCATGAGAGAAGCGGAAGCCTGGGAAATGGCACAGCCTTCTCCGGTAAATCCGGCGTCTTCAATGATTCCATCCTTCACCCGAAGTTCCAGAATTATGTCATCGCCGCAGCTGGGATTGACTCCTTCCAGGCTGGCTGTCGCCTCTGCTACCTTGTGACGGTTTTGACCGGAACGGCTGTTTTCCACAATAATCTGATTATATAAAGCGTTAAGCTCCATACCCCATCCACCTCCTTACCTGTTTTAAGCTGTTTAAGAATACCGAAATATCTTCTTCTGTATTATAGATGGCGATGCTTGCCCGGACGCAGGAGCCAATCCCCATATATTCCATTAATGGCTGGGCGCAGTGATGACCGGCACGGACTGCGATTCCTTCTGAATCCAGAATGGTTGCAGTATCGTGGGGATGAACCCCCTCTACATTAAAGGAGATAACCCCAAACCGGTCACGGCTGTCTGTACTGCCGTATACAGTGACATAGGGCAGAGCATTAAGCCCACTAAGCATCTGATCCATCAGTACATGCTCATGGTTGCGGATTGAATCCCAGCCTATGGAAGTAATATATTCCATGGCCGCCGCTAGACCTGCTTCACCGCCTACATTTCTCGTTCCCGCCTCGAAGCGGCGTGGTACTTCTGCATAAGAAACGGTTTGTTCATGAACGCTTGCAATCATATCACCTCCACTTAAAAAAGGGGGCATTTCCTCAAGCAGTTCTTTTTTACCATATAAAACGCCAATACCCATGGGAGCGTACATCTTGTGACCGGAAAATGCTGCAAAATCCACTCCAAGTTCTTTGACGTCAATCGGCATATGGGATACACTCTGAGCGCAGTCTAAAACCACTGCAGCACCGCATTGACGGGCGCGTGCCACAATGGATTTCACCGGAGCTTCCGTTCCCAGTACATTTGATACGTGAGCTATAGCAATCAGCTTTGTACGCGTGTTTATTTTTTGATCCAGTTCCTCCTCTGTAATCCCCCCGTCAGATCCCGGATACAGATAAACCAGCTTAGAACCAGTCAGCCTTGCAACTCTCTGCCAGGGAACCAGGTTGCTGTGGTGTTCCGCCACGGAGATAAGAATTTCATCCCCTTTTCTTAAGAACTCCATACCGTAGCTGTAAGCGATCAGATTAAGAGCTTCTGTAGCATTCTGGGTGAAAATAATTTCCTCCGGGTCTGCATTTATAAAGCGGGCCGCTGTCTGCCTGGCGTTTTCATGAATATCTGTAGAACGGACGCCCAGGGTGTAAACACCTCTGTGAGGATTGGCATTATCCATGCGGTAGTAATCATCAACTGCCTTTAAAACAGACAGAGGCTTGAAGGAAGTCGCTGCATTGTCTAAGTATATCAGTCTCTTTCCATTTTCCGGTACGGAAAGTATGGGAAACTGATCAAGAATCACATTCATGTTCATCGAGCCTCCTTTCAATGACATTTAGTATCTCCATGCGCAGATCATCCGGAGTTATTTTATTAAGAACAGGCATAAATCGGGCTTCTACCAGCATACGCTTTGCCTCCGCCAGGCTGAGCCCTCTGGAGCACAGATAATAAAGCTGTTTTTCATCAAACTGGCCCAGAGTGGCTGCATGCTGTCCTTCCACAGCCTCTTCACCGCAAAGGATTAATGGGACGGTCCTGTTTCTGGCGCTGGGGCTTAACAGAAGAACGGTTTCATTTTCGTGCCCTACTGAGTGTGCGGATCCTGCCTGAAAGTCAATGGTTCCTCTTAAAATCTTGCTGCTGGTGCCTGCAAGAACCCCGGCTGTATGCATTTCGCTAACCGTTTCTCTGCCGGTGTGGCGGGCAATGTCATTAAAGTCAAAAATCTGTTCTTTATCAGCAAAGTATGCAGTATCCTGCTGGTAGTCGCCTCCCTGACCCTCCAGATAGGCCGCAGAACCACACGCTGCTGTTTTTCCTCCCAGAACGGCACGAATGATTTCAACCCTGGCACCTTTTCCAATGCGTGCACCTACTGTGTCAAAGCTATGGCTGTTTTGCCCTAACAGCTGGATCGAAATCAGACGGATAACAGAATTCTCCTGCGCATCAATTTGTGTCAGGCTTCCAATCATACCGTCTTTTGCATCCCCGCGGTTTATCTGAACTACCGTGAGATTACTTCCTGGATTCGCATTTATGGCATAATGAGCTCTGATAACTGGCTTCGCACTATCCAGAGTCTGGGTGATAATAACAGGCTCACTTAAGGAGCCATCCACCAATAAATAGCAGGTTTTGTCTGCGTCTTTCCTGATAAACTCATTCATCCATTCACCCATCCCACCTGGGATTGAGGCGATTTCTTCCGGAAGATCATCCATCAGACTGATTCCGTGAGGAAGAAAACCGTCATAAGGAAGGTGGTCGCCCGGTAAATATTCTCTGTCCGGAGGCAGCGCTTTTTTATCCAGCCAGTTTACCCCTGTCCGGTTCCAGGTAGGAACCGGGAGCCGATTGATTTGTGTATTCATATTTGTGTTCCTCCTTTCAGCCGATGCTTCCCTTCATTTCAAGATGTATGAGATTGTTCATTTCCACCGCATATTCTAACGGCAGCTCCTTGGCAATAGGTTCTGCAAACCCGCCTACAATTAAAGCTCTGGCATCATCCTCGGACAGACCGCGGCTCATTAAGTAGAAGATTGCCGATTCACTGATTCTGCCGATTTTTGCCTCATGACCGATATCTGCCTGATTGCAGGAGATATCCATCACCGGTATGGTGTCAGAACGGGAAATACTGTCAAGCATCAGTGATTCACAGGAAACGGCTGATTTGCTTCCCTGTGCCTTTTCCGTAACAGTTACCAGGCTTCGAAATGTGGAGTTGCCTCCATCCCTGGATATGGATTTCGTTGAAATATGAGAGGTGGTATCCGGTGCAGCGTGAAGAACCTTTGCGCCGGTATCCAGATTCTGGCCTTCTCCGGCAAATGTGATGCCAGTGAACTCCATACGCGCCTTTTTCCCTTTTAAAATGCTCATGGGATAAAGATAGGAGATATGGGATCCGAACGATCCGGAGATCCATTCCACAGTTCCTCCTTCCTCCACGGAGGCACGCTTTGTATTTAAATTGTACATATTCTTTGACCAGTTTTCGATGGTGGAATAGCGGAGCCTTGCATTTTTACCCACATACAGTTCCACACAGCCGGCGTGAAGGTTTGCAACGTAGTATCTGGGAGCAGAGCAGCCTTCTATGAAATGCAGATAGGCACCTTCCTCCACGATAATGAGCGTATGTTCAAACTGGCCCGCGCCTGGTGCATTCAGCCGGAAATAAGACTGAAGGGGAATTTCAACCGAAACTCCTGCCGGCACATAAACAAAAGAACCTCCGGACCAGACTGCTCCGTGAAGAGCCGCAAACTTGTGGTCGGACGGAGGTACCAATTTCATAAAATGCTTTCGTATCATTTCACTGTAAGGGCCTGTAAGAGCGCTCTCTATATCCGTGTAGACCACGCCTTTTGACGCAACCTCTGCCCTGACATTGTGGTAAACCACTTCTGAGTCATACTGTGCCCCTACACCTGCCAGTGATTTCCGCTCCGCTTTGGGAATTCCAAGACGTTCAAAGGTATCCTTGATATCGTCTGGGACATCGGACCACTTGGCTTTCATGGTTGATTTGGGTCGGACATAAGTGACAATCTGATCCATATTCAGCTCGTCAAGAGATGGTCCCCAGGAGGGAATCGGTATCTCATTATACAATTTCAATGATTTAAGTCGGAACAGACGCATCCATTCCGGTTCATTTTTTTCCTTTGATATCTGGTTCACAATCTCAGGAGTAATGCCGGAGTCCATAAGGAAGGCCGGGTCCAGCTTGTCTTTCACATCATAAATGGTGCGGTCAGCCTGGTCGACTCTTGTTTTTTCCTGTTTAAAGTCTTTCATAGAAGCCAGCCTCCTTTCCCAAAACGCCGAATCCTTCCTGCGTAATTTTTGAGATCAGTTCCCGGCCGCCTGTATATGCGATTTTGCCTCCTTCCAGTACATGTACCACATCCACATCCAGACCTTCCAGAATACTGGCATTATGTGTAATGATAAAAAGCCCGTTTTTACGGTTTTTAAAAGCACGGATTCCCTTTGTAACGGTACGGACCGCATCTACATCAAGACCGGAATCCGTCTCGTCTAAAAGAGCCAGCTTTGGCTGAAGCATAAGAAGCTGGAGAATTTCCGTTTTCTTTTTCTCTCCACCGGAAAAGCCAACATTTAAGTACCTTTCCCCATAGCTGGGATCCATATCCAAAGCTTTCATCTGTTCTTTCAGTTCCTTTTTAAACTGCAGGATCTTTGGAGGACGTTTTTCCAGAGCACCTTTCGCTGTGCGAAGAAAGTCCTCCAGAGTAACTCCGGGGATTTCCTCCGGAGCCTGGAAAGAGAGGAATACACCTGCTCTGGCTCTTTCATCTGCTTTCATTTCCGTTATATCTTTCCCATCTAAAAGAATCTGCCCGCTTTCAATCTGATAACGGGGATCTCCCATAATGGCGGATACCAGTGTGGATTTTCCTGTTCCATTTGGTCCCATGAGGACGTGAAGCTCCCCTGATTTTATGGTGAGATTAATCCCATTTAAAATGATCTTATCCTCCACAGAAACAGTAAGATCCTTAATTTCCAGTAATGTATGACTCATATATCAATCAACCTCCTTTATTCCCTGTATGGGAATTTAATGGTTAGTTTTTACTAACATATCTTTGTGCTTTCATACTATACCAAATTAGTATGAAATGCAAGTATATTTTATTTTTTTATAATCATAGTGAAGATTTTGGGATTTCAGAACTGTCTGAAGAAATAAGTGAAGGCAGTAAGCAGAAGAAATTTCACTTTATTCTTGACATTTCTTTATGAAGGGAGTATTATTACCCCAATTGAACAACAATCTTCAGGGCAGGGTGTAATTCCCTACCGGTGGTATAGCCCACGAGCCGCAAGGCATGATTCGGTGTAACTCCGAAGCCGACAGTAAAGTCTGGATGAAAGAAGATGATGCAGTTTTTTCATATTTATGATATATCTGCTGATTAACACGCTCTGGAATGATCATTCATTTCAGAGCTTTTTGTGTTAAAAGCCATAAATAACGGATGATTGCCCAAAATGCCCTGAGCCTTGTGTTCAAGGCATTTTTCTTTGAAAGGTGGTCCGATATGAACGATATGGAAGGTATGAGTCTGGCGTTGCAGCTGGCTAAAAAAGGGTGGGGGTTTGCGAATCCGAATCCCATGGTTGGTGCTGTAATTGTAAAGGAGGGAAGGGTAATTGGAACTGGATACCATGAGCGGTTTGGTGGTCCCCATGCTGAAATTAATGCACTCGCTGACTGTAATGAATCTCCAGAGGGAGCGACTCTCTATGTAACTCTGGAGCCCTGTTGCCACTATGGGAAGACACCTCCCTGTACTAAAGCTATTTTAAATGCAGGAATACAAAGAGTGGTGGTGGGCAGTCAGGACCCTAACCCTCTGGTCAAAGGAAAAGGGATCAGATTCCTTAAGGAAAAAGGAATTGCAGTCACGCAGGGAATATTAAAACAGGAGTGTGACAGGCTCAATGAAGTTTTTTTCCATTTTATTCAGACAGGAAAACCATATGTTGTCATGAAATACGCCATGACAATGGATGGGAAAACAGCAGCTTATACCGGTGACTCCAAATGGATTACCGGTGAAGCTGCAAGGGAAAACGTTCATAGAGACCGGCTCCGCTACAGCGCCGTGATGGTGGGAATTGGTACAGTTATTGCAGATGATCCCCTTTTAACCTGCCGGATAGAGGGGGGACGTAATCCGCTCCGCATTATCTGTGATACAGCCCTGCGGCTTCCCCTTGCATCCCGGATTATGGCGACTGCAAATGAGATTCCGACTCTGATCGCAACATCTTGTACGGATCTGCAGGCACAACAGCCTTATTTAAAAGCCGGATGCCAGATTTTATCACTGAACCAAAAAGATGGACATCTGGATTTAACAGAACTTATGACAAAACTTGGCGAAGACAAAATTGACAGCATATTGCTGGAGGGCGGCGGTATTTTAAACTGGTCGGCACTTCAGGCAGGAATCGTAAACAAAGTGCAGACATACATTGCGCCAAAGCTTTTTGGAGGCTCCAACGGAAAAACACCGGTAGCAGGCTTAGGCGTATCCAGCCCGGAGGATGGTTACCTTCTTACAAACACGTCAGTGACATATCTGGGGGAAGATATTCTGATTGAAAGCGAGGTGAAGCCATATGTTTACAGGAATCATTGAAGAAACAGGCGTACTGAAAAAAGTACACAAGGGAGCACATTCCGCTTTGCTGACCCTGCAGGGCGATGTGATATTTGATGATCTTGAAATTGGAGACAGTGTTTCGGTAAATGGTGTATGTTTAACGGTTTCTGGACTTTCTTCCCATACCTTTCAGGCAGATGTGATGCATGAAACATTAAACCGCTCTTGTCTTGGCAGGCTGCATTCCGGAGATTTTGTTAATCTGGAACGTGCAATGGCGGCAGACGGACGTTTTGGCGGGCACATTGTTTCGGGACATATTGATGGTATCGGTACGATAACTTCTGTTCGAAGGGATGACAATGCCATCTGGTACACCATTGCCGCGGAGGAGAGGATACTTCGTTATATTGTGGAAAAAGGCTCAATTGCACTGGATGGCATCAGCCTGACAGTGGCTTCGGTAAACAATACGGAGTTTCGGATTTCTGCCATACCCCACACAGTAAAATCCACCACCCTGTCATACAAAAAAGCAGGAGATCCGGTTAATCTGGAAAATGACCTTATTGGAAAATACATGGAAAAACTTTTATTACCGGTTCCGGATAAGCCGCAATCGGGCGGTATCACAAGAGAATTCTTAGCAAAATCTGGCTATTAGGAGGAAAAAGATGTTTGAGTACAACACCATAGAAGAAGCACTTAAAACGCTTCGGCAGGGGAAAATTATTCTTGTAACAGACGATGAGGGACGGGAAAATGAAGGTGATTTCATCTGCGCCGCCCAGTTTGCCACCACTGAAAATGTCAACTTTATGGCGACACATGGAAAAGGGCTGATCTGCATGCCCATGAACGAGGAGTTATGCCGGCGCCTGGATTTGCCGCAAATGATTTCAGAAAACACAGACAATCATTCCACCGCCTTTACTGTTTCTGTGGATCATGTGAATACCGCAACCGGAATCTCAGCAGCAGAGCGGTCATTAACTGCAATGAAATGCGTAGATGACAATGCAATTGCCGCAGATTTCCGCCGGCCAGGACATATGTTTCCTCTTCTTGCAAAAAGAAACGGAGTGCTGGAACGGGGCGGACACACGGAAGCTACAGTGGATCTTATGCGTCTGGCTGGACTGAAGGAATGTGGTCTTTGCTGTGAAATCATGGGAGAGGATGGTACCATGATGCGGACTCCTGAACTGATAGAGCTGGCTAAGAAGTGGAAGATTCCTTTTATCACAATTGATGCATTGAAGGAATACCGTAAAAAACACGACAGGCTGGTGGAGCAGACATCAATCAGCGACATGCCTACAAAATACGGGGATTTTAAAGCCTTCTGTTTTGTTAACAAACTAAACGGGGAGCATCATGTCGCTCTTGTGAAAGGCGAAATCGGTGATGGGGAAAATCTTTTATGCAGAGTTCATTCTGAGTGTCTGACCGGGGATGCATTCGGCTCCATGCGCTGCGACTGCGGCCAGCAGCTTGCTGCGGCCATGACACAGATTGAACAGGAAGGAAGGGGCATTCTCCTTTATATGCGTCAGGAAGGACGAGGTATCGGACTGGTTAATAAACTGCGTGCTTACGCATTGCAGGACAAAGGCATGGACACACTGGAAGCCAATCTTGCATTAGGCTTTGAAGGAGATCCCAGAGAATATTACATCGGTGCTCAGATTTTGCGGGAATTGGGGGTTAAAACCCTGCGTCTGCTCACCAATAATCCGGATAAAGTATATGGACTGTCTGGATTTGGCATGGAAATTATTGAACGGGTTCCCATACAGATTCCGGCAAATGACCATGATCTGTTTTATTTAAAGACAAAGCAGAACAAAATGGGACACATTTTACATTATTAAAACAGAAAAGGAGAATTAAAAATGAAGGTTTTTGAAGGAACACTGGTACCAAAGGACGTCAGGATCGGCATTGTGGCAGCACGATTTAATGAATTTATAACATCAAAGCTTCTTGGCGGAGCATTGGATTGCTTAAAGCGTCACGGCATCGGTGAGGAGAACATTGAAGTAGCATGGGTGCCCGGAGCTTTTGAAATTCCGTTAATTGCTTCCAAGATGGCAGACTGCGGCAAATATGATGCTGTCATCTGTCTCGGTGCAGTCATCCGGGGCAGCACCACTCACTACGATTACGTTTGCAGCGAAGTATCTAAGGGAATTGCACAGGTATCACTAAGCAGCGGCATTCCTGTTATGTTTGGTGTTCTGACGACAGAAAATATTGAACAGGCGATTGAACGCGCCGGAACAAAAGCGGGCAACAAGGGGTTTGACTGTGCAGCCGCAGCAATTGAGATGGTTAGTTTAATCCGTGGCATACAGGCTTAAATCAAAGAAAATCCTCCAATTAAGGCTGTTTACAACTTAATTGGAGGACTGATAGAATTCTATTTTAATCTGCCAGCAGGTCAGGAGAAAGTGTATTTCCTGACCGAAGCTCCTGGCGTGCGGTCTGGATAAGAGAATCCATGCTTTCTAACTTTTCTAACAGCTGTTTTTCTTCTTCGTTCGTATCAATCACATGATTGATACCGCCGTTTTTAATGACAATCCGTTTATCTGCCATTAATGCAAGAAGGGGATCGTGAGTTGCCATTAAAACGATTTTATCTGATGTTACAAGAAGCTTTAATGCCTTTTTCCGATCGATTCCGGCATTTTCGATTTCATCAATCAAAACGATGGGAGAGGAACTTAATATGGCTGTATCTGCAATCATAAGCGCTCTGGACTGCCCGCCGCTTAAGCTGGTAACGGGAGTGGTAAGTTCAAATTTTTCTCCCGCTAAGTCATTGGCAGCGGCTATAATTCGGTCTATCACAGACTGAGGGTCCAAAACCATGCGGCTATCCGCATGCATCCGTAAAAAGTCCAGTACCGTTAAATCCATAACAAAGTTCATGTTCTGGGAAAGCTGGGCTACCAGCTTATTATTTGAGGAATAACGCCATTTCATATCAGGTACTTCGCCGTTTATTAATATGCTGCGCCCGGTAGGCGTGTCATTTTGAGCCGTCCATTCAATATCTGCCAGAAGACGGCTTTTTCCGGAACCGGTAGGTCCTACTATGGATATGATCTGGGATGTCTCTACGGTCAGCTCCTTAAAACCTTCGGCAATTCCTGATTTATCGTGACCTGGCAAAATAGTCAGTGACTGTACCTTCCGGTCATTCTCCATTCCTAAAAACTGACGCATCTGCTCCAGATAGACAGGCAGGTCCGACAAAAGCTTTGCTTTATCAATCGCCTGGTCTTCCAGTTCTTCTTCTGAGAAATGATTTAAATATTCCTCAAATGTCTGATCCTCAAACCCAGCGACACTAAGCTTATTCTGCTCAAAATATGCGGCAGCAAAAGGATATTCCTCCAACAGCTTTTTTATGCTCATATTTATCATTTTTTATCACCGCCTAAATCAATTTTCTTTACATTACCCATCTGATACGCTTCCCCGATTCTTGTTTCTCCCAGACAGTAGGAACACAAAGCGGAGGGCATGGGGAAACGAAGCTGCATACCCTGAACGGACTTAATATTCTGGTTTTCATCGTATAGAATACTGGCCAGTTCGTAAGCCCCCTGTCCGGTCAGCCCATTTACATGCATGGTAATGGCTCTTGGATTTACAGAGCTTACGCAGGAAGCAAATACCTCCCGTTCCGCCTGGGAAACAATATCGCCTTTTGTAATTACCACAAAGTCGGCAGATTTTAGCATAGGACCGATTTTTTTAGGGGTGTTGATTCCGGATAAATTATCAATGACACAGACACCTTTTACTTCTTTTAAATAAGGGGAACAGCGGTTGCACAGACCTGCTGATTCCGTGATAAGCAGATCAAGCTTATTTTCATTTCCCCAGTTAACCACCTCTTCAATATTAGAAGCGAAGAAGTGATCCGGACATAAAGCGCCGGATAAGCCCTTTTTTACAGGGATTCCCGCCTTTTCATAGGCAATATCATCATCTGTGTAAAGACAGTCAAATTTTACCACGCCCACTTTAATGTTTTTTGAATGAAACGATGAAATTGTTTTTAATATTACCGATGTTTTACCGGAAGAGGGCGGGCCTGAAAAAATAATCAGATTCATAAGAACTCCTTCTGTGCAGCTGCAAAAAACTGCTTTTCTATTGTTTTGATTAACTCACCGATATCATTGCTGTGAATAAAATCCCAGCCAATCCACATAAACTTCTGGTCTGGTGTTAAATGATTGTCTACCAGAGGATTGGTGGAAGGGAATTTCCCGTTTGAGGAAAGAATGTCTCCAATCTCTTTTGAATATAAAAGATCAACGAAAGGTTTTACTTTATCCTTATTTTTTGATTTTGCCAGCAGGAAAATCGGACTGATAATGGCTCCGTCTTTTGGCCATACCGGACGTATCGGGCTTTTCTCATCTGTCATGCTGGCAAAGAAATAGGGGGCAACCGTAATGGCCGGAACTTTATTTCCATCCTTTAACTTATGAGACTTAATCATCTGAGCGGGATGCATGCTCCGTAAGAGAGCTTTGCCCATCTTTTCAACTCCTTCCTGCCCATAAAAACGGTAGATATGAAGTAAAAATGCATTAAACATATCCAAATCCTTCATGGGAAGGCTGATGCTGTTTTCAAACTCCGGCCTCATTAAATCGGACCAGCTCTCAGGGAAGGGGCGGTCTCCTAAAACGCTTGTATTAACCATGAAAACTGCAGGCACAATCCCGATGATTGCATACTGGTTCTTGGGATCTTTTAGCGACAAGTTTTCATTGTCAAGATCAGGATTTAAATGATCCATACCGGAAAGATCTTCAAATACACCCAGATCCTGATAACCTCCGATCATTTTTTTATCAAAGAATAAATCAAAACCTGCGGAGAGATAAAGGTCTGACAGACCGTCAGGATTACCATCTGCTGTAATAACCCTGTCCTTTACATCATCAAGACCCAGATTTGCTGATTTTAAATGATATTCCACCTCATATCCCAGGGAACTTTTATTTTCCCCGAGCCAGGATTCAAATTTTTCTAAAAGAGGAATACGAACCGGGCAGGGAAGGACACCTTCAATCCGGATATCCCCTTTTTTTTCTGATTGTGCAGGGGTAAGTCCGTCTGTCAGGCTGGGAGATTTCTGAATAATTACTTCCTCCAGCTTCTTAATAAAAAGGTCCTGGTTAACCTTTTTCATAGCCAATGCTGTTTCTAATGAAATGGTTTTTCCAAGCGTTCTGCGCATAACAGGATTGCTTAAATTCTCAAAACCATTGGCAATAAATACTTCAATGGTTTCCGGATAGGTTTCTGTAATATGAAAGATCGTATCAGAAGCTCTAAAATAATTTGACATAATGATTCCTTTCTCTATGTTAATTGTAAGTTGGTTTCTGAAATTACGTTTATCATATCATAGTTTTTCTGTTTTGTTTGTTGTAAAAACAACTAATTTGAAATACTTATGATATTATTTCCTGTTAAGACACTATCTTTTCCATCAAGGAGATAGTATGATGAAATCATATAAATTTGATTCGCAGAGGGGGAATTACATTGTTAAAACCAAAAAAAATCACCCTGGCATATTTTACAGGGACTGGTTGTACAAAAGAAGTCTGTCTGTGTTTCGCACAGCAGCTGGCAAAGAATGGACTGGAAAGCAAAACCATTAATCTGGAAAGCCATGATCCGGGTAAATTAAAACAGCCTGATCTCCTGGTGATATTTTCGCCTGTATATGCGTTCCGCCTGGCTTCTATTACCGAAAAATGGGTCAAAGGCCTTCCGAAATCCAGCCGCACTATGACAGCTATCGTTCCGGTATCCGGCGGGGGAGATATCTCACCCAATACAGCCTGTACCATCGCCTGCAGGCGGATATTAAAGAGAAAGGGATATCATGTGATTTACGAACGAATGGCCGTAATGCCATCTAATTTCGGTATCAATGCAGGCAGGGAAATTGATCAGCAGCTGATACATATATTACCGGAAAAAACAAAAGAAATGGTTGAAGATATTATGGCTGGAAAACACCATTTTCTTCTGGCAAAACCCTGGGATCGTTTTCTTTCAATGTTGGGGAAAGGAGAGCATCTGGGAGCAAGATTTTTTGGTGCTTCCATTCACCCCTCTTTAAAGTGCACTCACTGCGGATTATGTTCGCAAAAGTGCCCGGTTCACAACATCAAGATGGAAGGGGGAAAGCCGAAATTCGGTTTTCGCTGTATCTGGTGCTTAAGATGCATTTATGCATGTCCGGTTCATGCACTGAATGCCGGAATCTTGTCCTCTGTAGTTTTAAAGGAAGGTTTTCGTTTGCAGGAATTGAAAAAACAGGAATATAAAGAGTTTGATACGGATCAGACGAATTTAAAACCGAAGGGAGCCTGGAAGGGCGTCGGTGAATATTTAAAATAGATAATGAGTGGGGCATATATTCTTACCTAAGAATATATGCCCCGCCTTATGCTTATAATTTTAAATCAATTCCGCTGGTTTTCGCTTCCATCATTGCATCCACAATGGAAATAATCTGTGCACCGGCTTCTACCGGAGGCATTCCATTCTTATGGATATTGGAAACCACCGTCCTCTGGGATTCCGGTTTCTTTGTGCTTGATTCATATGCCATATATGCACTTAAGCTTTCTCCGGTTGCAAGACCCGGTCTTTCTCCTATGAGAATAATTGTAACTTTTGCATTTAACACTTCACTGATTTTGTCCATAGTCGCGACCCTGGCATATTTTACAAAGATTGGATCACCTGTAGTATAGCCTTTTTCCTTCAGCCCGTCTATCAGCATGGGATAGATATCAGGAAGATTACTGGTAATCGCAGGGGAGCTAAGTCCATCACCGGCTATGATCTGTACATCGGCATCGTGTCTGCAGCTTTCACTGATTTTTTTTATTGTTTCATCGGAAAAACGTCTTCCAAGGTCCGGTCTTGTGATATACTCATCTTTATTTTTGCACAAGCTCTGAACATTTAAAAATCCCAGCTGATCCACCACTTTTTCATCCACCTCTGACCAGACTGCATCCATGGCAACTGCATGGTCGGCACGAAAGCGCAGATAAGTTTCTGTTTTCAATCTGGTTCCTGCCTTTCCGACACAGATTCTTGCAGCCGAAGTTTTCTTTAAACTGACGCAGGACTGATAGTCAACTGGCTGGTCAATTGTTACCCGATCTGTTATATCCAGGGAAGAGATATCCCTTACAAGGTCCTGGTCCATTTACTTTACCTCCTGTGTGAAGACAGATGGATCACCGGCCCGCTCCGTTAAATGTCCGTCTTCCATAATTCCCAGTTCTTCCATACGCTTTTCAAATTCCCGAATGGGTCGTTTCCTGCTGGTTTCCCGAAATGCCGCAGTATCATGATAGCTGGAGGACTGATACATCAGCATAATGTCATCCCCGGCTGGTATTCCCATCACATAATTGACACCAGCACTGGCAAGGAGAACGCCTAAGTTTTCAAGATCATTCTGACTTGCTTTCATATGATTGGTATAACAGACATCACAGCCCATGGGAATTCCAGTGAGTTTTCCCATAAAATGATCTTCCAGTCCAGCTCGGATTACCTGGGCTCCGTCATATAAATACTCCGGTCCGATAAATCCCACCACGGTATTGACACAGTACGGGTGATAACGTTTGGCAAATCCATAGCACCGAGCCTCCATCACCAGCTGGTCCGCATCATGATGGCCTTCGGATGAAAGTTCGGAGCCCTGGCCTGTTTCAAAATACATGAAGTTAGGACCTTTGGAACTTCTTTTTTCCATCATCAGTTCATACGCCTCATCCATTAATGCAGTGCTGATCCCAAAAGAGGTATTGGAGATCTGAGATCCGGCAATGGATTGGAACATTAAATCCATAGGACTGCCTTTTTTTAAAGCTTCCATCTGGGTGGTGACATGGGAGAGCACGCAGTTTTGGGTCGGGATCTTCCATTTATCCATAAAATCACGGAATGCCCGGAGGATTTTATCCGTTTGTTCCACTGTATCGATGGCAGGATTTAAACCAATTAATGCATCCCCGTTTGCATAGGAAATCCCCTCGAATACAGATGCCATAACCCCATTAAGGCTGTCGGTGGGGTGATTGGGCTGCAGCCTGGAAGCAAGAGTTCCGGGAAGGCCGATTGTTGTATTGCACGTTGCAGGAACAATCAGCTTTTTTGAAGCCACAATGATATCCAGATTGCTCATTAGTTTTGTTACACCTGCAATCACCTCAGCAGTAAGACCATCCCGGATTTCTTCAATGGCAGCGGCAGGAGATGCCAGTATAAATTCCCGTAGTTCTCCAAGCGTTATGGATTTGATTTTTTTATAAGCTTCCTCATCCACTCCATCCTGAATGACTCTGGTCACTTCATCCGTTTCATAATCGACAACCGGATGGTTGCGTAAATCGGAAACGGTAAAATCGGCAAGAACTACTTTGGCAGCAATACGTTCTGCCGCATCTGCTGCTGCAATTCCCGCCAGCATGTCACCGGATTTCTCCTCATTGGCCTTTGCAAGGACTTCTTTCACTGATCGGAATTCGTAGGTTTTTCCGAATAATCTTGTCTTTAATTTCACGTTTTAACCCCCTAAGCTTCCAGTTCATTTTCTGCATTTGAAAATCCGTTAGCAAAAAGTCTTTCTTTTACGAGATAATAAAGAACAGCGGCTGCATAAACAATGGCAGCCAGGAATAATAAAGATGCCTGTGAGACCACAATGGCAACCACAACAATGGCACAGGTAACTGCAGCAATGCCAGGAATAATGGCTGATTTTAACCGGTAAGGGCGTGCCAGCTCCGGCTCGTTTTTCCTGAGAACAAACCAGGAGGCGATGGATAAGACTGCCATTACAGATGAACCGATGCAGGAGAATACCACCAGACTGCCTACATTTCCAGTGATTACAAAGAAGAGACCGATCAGGCTGGTGCTTACAAGAGCAAATACAGGCGTGCCTTGTTTATCAAGCTTTGAAAGAACCTTTGGCAGATAGCCGCTTCGTGACATGGCATATGCCTGTCTGGAATATCCAATCATAATTCCATGAAGGCTGGCCGCCAGACCAAATAATCCAAAAAATCCCACCAATTTAACCAGGAAAGAATTCTCCCCATAAACTTTTGATAAAATCGCCGGAAGCGGATTATCGGTTGAAGCCACTGCGGACAAATCGGAAGCGGAGTTCCCGGCGGTAACAACCAGAGCGGCAACTGCCATAACAACCAGAGCTCCAATGCCTGAGATAAACGCCTTTGGGATGTCTTTTTGCGGATTCTTGCATTCCTCTGCGCCCATTGCACCTGATTCCACAGCTAAATAAAACCAGACTACAAATGGAATGGCGGCAAAAATACCGTGCATGCCGTTCAAGGAAGCCCCGGAAGAAAACAGACCCTGTACGTCCACGGTAGGAATTCCAACTACAAAATAAACAGCAACTCCAAGAATTGCAACGGCTGTAACAATTACGCTGACAATAGCTGCTGATTCAATTCCCCTGATATTAATAAACACAAAGATACAAAATGCTGTAATAGCGGCGATATTAGCCGGAATAACAGGAAACAGTCCATGAACATATGCGCCGATGGAAAGCGCAATTCCAGGCGTTGCAAAGATATATTCCACGAGTATTGAGAAGCCGGCTATAAAACCGGCAAACTTACCGAATGATTTTTCTGCATATGCCGTAGGACCGGCCGCGGAAGGGATGGCAGTTGCCAGTTCAGAGTAACAGAATACAAAAGAAACATAGAAAAGAGTGACAATCAAGGTAGCAATTAACGCTCCTGTAAAATTCGTCTTTTCGAACAAATAATTCCAGCCAAAATACATACCTGAAACAACTGCACCAACAATAATTGCCCACAGCTTAACAGGTGTAAGCGCTTTGTTCAAATTTTTTTCTTCCATAATGGAATCCTCCTGATTTTTCATAGTTTTATTTTATTAAATCCTGATTTTACATTTCGTCAGGACTGATAAACTAAAGTTTTAATAATAACGGGAACGGCACTTCCAACCGGTGATCCGATATCAATGTAGTCACCATTTTCGATCTGAATCTGATCCAGACAGATAACAGGTTTCCTGCATGGTGTATGAATCCGGATCATCTGACTCAGTGCTTTTGCAAAGTCTTCTTTCAGGAGTACAATCACAGGACTTTTTAATCCCTCATAAAGACTGGCAATCTGGTGTGCAAGAGTTTTAAGCTCCCCATATCCAGGGCTTTTTCTGCCTTTGATACTCACTGCAAGAACATCTTCCTCATATAGTTCCATAAGCGGTCTGGTACTTCGAAATACAGTTTCCCACTGGTCCGGTTCTGCCGGGCATTTTATGATTGGAATATTGCGTATGGGCAAAATGGATTCGTCAACCCCGATGGTGTTTCCGCTGACTGACAGAGAATGGCTTCCTGCTCCAATTACTGTTGCACTTATTTTTTCTCCCGGAGAGATAAGTCTGCTTTGCCAGGGGGCAAGGGCCTGTGTTAATTTAGTCCCAAGCAAAGGACCGATATCTCCGTACCGGAACCATTGCTCCAGGTCTGGAATTTCATTTAATACCCCCACATATTCGCCCACACCGCCGGATATGGATATTAAATCAATATCTTTTGGAATGGTGAAATCAGTGATGTATAAGAGGCGGGTATCTTCACTCATTTCCTGTAACCCAAGTGCCTGCAGGCAGCAGTCCGCCAGATAACTGCAGAAACGCTCCAACACTTTGATATCTGCAGTTTCTCCTGGCGTGATGGATAGTTTATGATTCTCAAGAATATGGACTATCCGGTCTGAAATGTAGGTTACGGTGCGAGAGTCATTCAGCCGGATCAGCCTTCCGCCGATGTCCATTGCAAATGTCTCCGTACAGTCACCACAATCAAACACTGCGGCATTTAAGGTACCTCCGCCAATATCCAGGTTGATAATTCTTTTGCTTCGTTTTTTTGATTCCTCACTGATACCGGCCCCTCTTCCTGCTAAAACCGATTCAAGCTTAGGACCCGCAGCAGCAACAACAAAATCACCCAGGTATTCTGATAACCAGATATTCACCTGTCTGGCATTGTCTTTTCTGGCAGTTTCCCCTGTTATGATAACTGCGCCGGTCTCTATTTGATCTTTCCTGATACCGCTTTCTTTAAAGGCCGCCTTTATCCGTTCCCGGATTTGTTCAAAATCTATAGCAGTTTTTGAAATCAGTGGTGTGAAGATGACCGGACTTCGATAGATAACCTCAGTCTCATCGATTTTAGTGGCAGGCAGAAGGGAAAGACCCAGTCTGGTGGAGAATTTGATATTGCTGATAATAATTTCTGTTGTACTGGTACCAATATCCACGCCAATGCTGTACAACCATATACCCCCTTCCGGCAGCTTCAAAAACATAAGAGCAAATAAAAAAGACGAAGGGAATTTCCAAGCAGGAAACGTCTTCGTCTTTGTGATCTCGTATGAAGTTAATATATTAACAATTAATATAAGGACTTTGTTATCATTTGTCAACTGGTAAATGAAAAAGATTCTTTTTCCATTCGATATCGGTGTGAAAACAAAAAAATGTATTGTGCATTATGCCTATGACAATTGTCATATAAACAACATGAATAGTAATAATGCATAATTATTGTTGACTTTCCTCCTGCGGTTGCTATGATAAAGGCAGAAAGGGGGAGTTTATATGCCATATGAAAGGGGTAATAGAAAAATAATCGTCGCCGGACACATTTCCCTGGATATTACACCGGTCTTTACAGGCAGTGACGGTAAGAAACTTCTTAAATCCTTCCAGCCTGGAAAACTTTTAGAAGTGGGAAAGGCCAATGTAGCGGGAGGCGGAGCGGTTTTTAACACAGGGCTTGGGCTTCATGCACTGGGAGCAGATGTCCTTTTAATGGCAAATACGGGGGACGATGATTTCGGACGAATACTAAAAGAAAAGATCCGGGACAGAGGGTGTGAAAGCTGCATCACCGTTTTGCCGGGAGAGGATACGTCCTACACAATTGTCCTGGCGCCTAAGGGTGTTGACCGGTTATTTCTACATAATCCAGGGTGCAACGATACCTTTGGTTCTGAGCATGTGGACTTTAGTAAAGCAGCGAAGGCGGCTCATTTCCATTTCGGATATCCCACACTGATGAAGCGTTTTTATGAGAATGACGGTATGGAATTAAAAGAGCTTTTTTGCAGAATAAAACAGCTCGGGCTTACTACTTCCCTGGATCTGGCGGCATTGGACCCGGACTCCGAAGCAGCCAGGTGCCGATGGGACATTATTCTTAGCTCAGTGCTTCCCTATGTAGATTTTTTTGTTCCAAGCATCGAAGAACTGGGATTTTTACTGAACCGTCCCCTTTATGAGAAATGGCAGGAAATTGCTGACGGCGATGATATTATCTCGATTTTATCTTTACAGAGAGATGTGGAACCCATTGCAAATCAGGCTCTGCTGCTGGGTGCAAAGGCGGTGCTTTTAAAATGCGGTGCAGCCGGAATGTTCTTAAAAACGGCATCAAAACAGGCATTTGCTGCCGGACCGGATATCTTAAAGGGGTGGGGGGATATTTCGTATTTCCAGAACAGCTTTCTGCCAGACCGCATCCTGTCTGCCACAGGCGCCGGAGATACCAGCATCGCTGCTTTTATTAAGGCTATGCTGGAGGGACGCCCTCCGGCAGAATGTGTAAAGCTTGCTGCGGCAACAGGCGCCTCCTGTGTAACTGCCTATGATACAGTAAGCGGTCTGCTGCCTTTTGAAAAGCTGGAAGAAAAAATAATTAACGGGTGGGAAGAACAAAATCGTATCCTGCCATAAAAAGAAGGAGGAAATCACTTATGTTAGTTACCATGAAATCAATTCTCAAACTGGCAGAAGCCAGAAAAATTGCAGTTGGTGCCTTTAATATTACTTCTCTGGAGGGAATCCAGGCAGTACTGGGAGCGGCAGAAGAAACCGGACAGCCGGTCATTCTTCAGTTTGCGCCTGTGCATGAATCGATTATTCCCATCACAGTAATTGGTCCCATCATGGTCCTGATGGCGGAGAATGCAGCAGTTCCCGTAGCCGTACATTTAGATCATGGAGATGATTTTAACAAATTAAAACAGGCTCTGGACATGGGGTTTACTTCTGTTATGTACGATGGTTCCGCCCTTCCTTTTGAAGAAAATGCGGCAGGTACGAAGATTGCAGTGGAACTTGCCGCTGCATATGGGGCCTCTGTTGAAGGGGAAATCGGTGCCATGGGAAGAGAAGAATTTCTAAGTGTGGGCGAGGAGGAGGAAAATGAAGCAGAAGAAAGCTGCTACACAGACCCGGATCAGGCTGAAACCTTTGTTTCAATCACAGGAATTGACGCATTAGCCTGCTCCTTTGGTACTGTACATGGTCTTTATCTGAAAAAGCCCAGTCTAGACCTAGATAGGATCAGCCGCATTCGGAAAAAAGTCGCACTCCCCATTGTCATGCACGGAGGTTCCGGAATCAGTGACGAAGATTTCCGTCAGTGCATTAATCGGGGGGTCCGCAAGATCAATTACTATACCTATCTTGCAAAGGCAGGCGGCATGTATGTAAAGGAAAAAGCCGCAAAAGCAGAAGATATGGTATTTTATCATGATGTGACGTTATGGGGAGTGGAAGCAATGAAAAATGACGTACTCCATACCATTAAAGTGTTCTCTGGTCTTAAACAGTAAGGAGCTGAAAATTATGAAACGTTCTGAAATTAACAAAGCATTAAAGAATATGGAACAGATGATTAAAACCTGCGGATTTTTCCTTCCGCCATTTTGTAGTTTTACCCCTGAGCAATGGCGGGAAAAAGGACATGAATACGATGAGATCCGTGACAATATGCTAGGTTATGATATTACTGATTTCGGACTTGGCGATTTTGACCGGACCGGTTTTTCACTCATTACTCTTCGCAATGGAAATAGAAAGCAAAAGAAATATACAAAAAACTATGCGGAAAAACTTCTCTTCTTAAAAGAGGGACAGTCCGCTGCCATGCATTTTCACTGGATCAAAATGGAAGACATTATAAACAGAGGGGGCGGCAATGTGCAGATCCGTGTTTATGAATCCGATGCAGACGGCTGTTTTTCTGATTCTGACGTGACAATAAACAGTGATGGAAGAAGTTATAAGGTTCCTGCCGGAACAGTGATAACGCTCCGCCCTGGCGAGAGTATTACCATTCCCCCTTACCTCTACCATGATTTTCATGTGGAACCCGGTACCGGACCTGTACTGCTTGGTGAAGTTTCCATGTGCAATGACGATCAGGAAGACAACCGCTTTTATCAGCCAATCGGCCGATTCCCCGAAATCGAAGAAGACGAGCTGCCTTACCGCCTACTGTGTAACGAATACCCAGTGGCAGAGTGATTGTGCATTGTGATGAAAATTCAGGCAGGGACAACCTGAATATATGAAATGCAACAAATTAAATATGACAAATGTAATGAAAAACTAATTACATTGTGCACATGTTTTAAAATAAATAGAGTGGTATGATTATTATGCAGCATATAACACAATTATATAATGTATAAGGAGGACTTACCATGAAAAAAAGCACAAAAAAGCTTGCCGCAATTCTGATGTGTGCAGCACTTGCCGGAATGTCTGTGGCAGGCTGCAGCAATGGGGAACCAGAAACAAAAGCACCGGAGACAACTAAAGCTGCTGAGGAAACAAAAGCAGAAACAAAAGCGGAAACGAAAGCGGAGGAAAAATCAGAAACAACGGCTGCAGTAAAATCAGAATCTGCCGTAAACATGGCAGATGCAGACGTAAAAAAGAAAGATCCAAACAAGCACTATAAATTCGGATATACCTGTATGGACGGAACCAACCCGTTCTTTGTTACAATTGAAAAAACCATGCGGGAAATGATTGAAGCCCAGGGAGACGAACTGGTTTCCGTGGATCCGGCCAATGATGTAACACTCCAGATCACCCAGGTAGAGGATTTAATCTCACAGAAAATTGATGCCATGTTCATGAATCCGGCAGAAGCAGAAGGCATTCTTCCGGCACTGGACCAGTTAAAAGAAGCAAAGATTCCTACCGTAGGCTTTGATACGGAAGTGGCGGATATGTCCTATCTGATCTCTTATACCGGCTCAGATAACTACAATGCAGGTTTCGTATGCGGAGAAGATTTAGTAAAGAAATGTCCGGATGGCGGAGATATCATCGTACTTGATTCTCCGACCATGAATTCAGTCACTGACAGAACCAACGGATTTTTGGATGCGATTAAAGGCCACAAATTCAACATCGTTGCCCAGCAGGATGCAAAAGGAAATTTAGAGGTCTCCATGGGGATTGCAGAAGACTTACTTCAGGCGCACGGTGATGTAGTTGCCATATTCGGAGGAAATGATCCCACAGCCCTTGGAGCACTGGCAGCAGCAAATGCAGCAGGCATAAAAGACTGTAAGATCTACGGCGTAGACGGTTCTCCTGATATTAAGGCAGAAATGGCTTCCGGGGAATCCCTCATCGAAGGAAGCGGCGCCCAGTCACCAGTTAAAATCGCACGTTCTGCAGTCAACATTATGTACTCTTACTTAAATGGGGAAGAAGTCGCTGACCGGTATCCCGTAGAAACATTCCTGATTACATCTGATAATGTGAAGGATTATGGCACAGACGGCTGGCAGTAAATACAGATAAGAGGAACCGTTCCTCCTGGTACAGGCGTGTCTTAATGCACCGGGAGGCGGTACCTTTTTTAACTGGACCCATAAATGGATCACGCAGTGTAAGAACAGGCAGGTGAATATATGAGTGAGAAAATTCTGCTCCAAATGAAAAACATCCATAAATCCTTTCCCGGTGTCAAAGCACTGCAGGGGGTGGATTTTGAGCTTTTCCCTGGAGAAGTGCATGCGCTTCTTGGTGAAAACGGGGCTGGAAAATCCACATTAATTAAGGTATTAGGCGGAATTTATATTGCAGAAGAAGGAGACATTTTCATTGAAGGAAAGAAAGTGGCCATTGACGGAGTAAATGCTTCTCATGACAATGGAATTTCCATCATCCATCAGGAACTGGTTCTGGTCCCCCATATGACTGTGGCAGAAAATATTTTTCTGGGGCGGGAACCTTTAAAAGGCGGTTTTATTGACCATGAGACAATGGAACGGGAGGCAGAAAAGCTCTTAAATGATTATCATATGAGCATCTCTCCGGCTGCTTTTATCAAGGACTTAACCATTGCACAGCAGCAGATGGTAGAGATCGTCAAAGCCATTTCCTACCGTTCAAAGATTCTTGTCATGGATGAACCAACCTCCTCCATATCAGACAAAGAAGTGGAATTCCTTTTTGAGACTATGCGTATTCTGGTCAAAAAGGGAGTGGGAATTATTTATATCTCCCATAAGATGGATGAGCTGGAGCAGATCTGCGACAGAGTGACCGTTCTAAGAGACGGAACCTATGTAGGAACAAAGGTTGTAAAGAACACGTCAAGAGACCAGCTGATCTCCATGATGGTAGGACGGGAGCTGACAAAGTATTATACAAGAGATTTTAAGGAACCGGGTGAAGTTGTATTAAAATGTGAAAACATATCAGACGGGAAGATGGTAAAAGGAGCCAGTTTTGAATTGCGCCAGGGAGAAATCATCGGCTTTGCAGGGTTAGTGGGCGCAGGCAGAAGTGAAACCATGAAGTGCATTTTCGGTCTTACGCCATGCCTGTCCGGAGAAATATATGTAAATGGAAAGCAGGCAAAAATCAGATCCCCCCTAGATGCCATGAAATATAAAATTGCGCTGGTGCCGGAGGACCGGAAGCAGGAAGGCCTTTATCCGGTGCAGAGCGTCCGCTTTAATTCCACAATTGAAGTTTTAAAATCCTTTATCAAAGGCATTTTAGTCGATCAAAAAAAAGAAGAAGAAATAGCCGGAAAATATATTGAAATGATGGATACAAAGACTCCATCCCAGGACCAGCTGATCGGTAATTTATCAGGTGGAAACCAGCAAAAAGTCATGATCAGCAGATGGCTTGCCACTTCTCCTGACATCCTGATTCTTGATGAGCCGACCAGAGGCGTGGATGTAGGGGCAAAATCAGAAATTTATGCAGCCATGAATGATCTGGTAAAGGAAGGGATGTCGATTATCATGATATCTTCCGAATTGCCGGAAATTCTTAATATGAGCGACAGGGTATATGTTATGTGTGACGGAAAAACCACCGGCTGTTTCCACCATAGAGAAAACATTACCCAGGAACAGATTATGAAACTGGCAGCCAAGTAGGAAAGAGGGAGCGATCAGATGACAACCAGAATTCAAAAAAATGTAAAACAATATTTCATAGATAACATCGGAATTATCGGTGCACTGCTGATTCTGTGTATATTCCTGTCTGTATTTCCAAAGACCAGCGGTGTATTTCTGACAAATAAAAATATATTTAATGTACTGAGGCAGATTTCTTCAAACTTATTCCTTGCATGCGGAATGACCATGGTAATTATTTTAGGAGGAATTGACCTTTCCGTAGGTTCCATTATAGCCCTTTCCGGCTGTGTTGCGGCAGGCTGTGTGGCGCGTTATAATCTTCCCATACCTGTCGCTGTATTAATCGGCGTTTTGGTAGGTATGGCAGTTGGAATGGCAAACGGTGTGGTAATTTCCAAAACAACCATCCCACCATTTATAGTCACCCTGGCCACCATGAATGTGGCGAAAGGTCTGGCGTACGTTTATACCGGTGGTTCACCCGTAAGAGTTGTAACAAAGAAATGGCAGTTTCTCGGTGCCGGCTATATCGGAGGTGTTCCCACACCTGTCATTATCCTGGTGTTTGTATTAATCATTACCGCAATTATTATGAATAAGACAAAGCTGGGGCGCCACATCTATGCAGTGGGAGGAAATGCACAGGCTGCCAGATTTTCCGGGATCAGTACGGCAAGAGTGAAATTACTGGTACATACATATTCCGGAATTATGGCAGGTCTTGCAGGCGTTGTCCTGGCATCACGTATGTATTCCGGTCAGCCTACTGCAGGAGACGGGGCTGAAATGGATGCCATTGCAGCAGTTGTGGTAGGCGGAACCTCCATGGCGGGCGGTTCCGGTAAGATCGGAGGAACCATTATCGGAGGACTGATTATTGGTGTATTAAACAACGGTCTGAATCTTTTAAATGTCAACTCATTCTGGCAGTATGTGGTAAAAGGCATTGTGATTCTTCTGGCAGTTTTTGTAGACTACTTAAGAAACAAGAAAAAGGGTTAAAAATCTCCACAGGCAGGGAGCGTTTCCATAACAAGAGAAACGCTTTTTGTGGTATAATAAATAAAAAATGCGGGGGTGTTAAAAACATGAAGAGAAAGGCGGGGGTATTTCTCTTAATTACACTGATTGCAGCTTTGCTGGCTGGTTGCAGCAAGAGGAAGGACGAAGCACCTCCTCACGAAGCGCTCATATTCGGAGCCACTTATATGACACGGAATAATCCCTATTTTAATGTTCTGGGACAGGGGATTGAAGAAGTGGTGGAGGCCAACGGAGATATACTTTTAACCAGAGATCCTTTACAGGACCAGGAAAAACAGAATGAACAGATTCAGGAACTCATCGACGAAGGAATCCGTATGCTATTCCTTAATCCGGTGGACTGGGAAGCGGTCCGCCCTGCATTAATTGCCTGTAAAAAGGCAGGTGTGGCGGTGATTAACGTGGATACCGTGGTAAAAGACCGGGATCTGGTCATATCCGTGATTGAAACAGACAACTACCAGGCAGGCCAGCTTTGTGCCCTGGATATGATGAAGCGAAAGAAATCGGCGGATATTGTAATACTGGATAATCCCATTCAGATGTCCATTACCTACCGGGCACAGGGATTTACCGATGCCATTGCAGGCAATCCCAATTACCGGGTGGTATACCGGCATGCGGCAGCTGGAGAAATCGAAGTGTCTTCCAAAGTAATGGAAGATTTCTTAAATCAGAATAAAGACTTTGATGTGGTTCTGGGGGGCAATGATCCCACGGCTCTTGGTGCACTTGCAGCACTTCAGCAGGCAAGAAGGGAGGAAGGAGTTCTTATCTACGGCGTAGACGGATCTCCTGATTTTAAGGCCATTCTGGATATGGGATATGTGACCGGAACCAGTGCCCAGAGTCCTAAATCCATTGGCAGAGTTGCTGCAGAAACCGCTTACCGGTATTTAAGCGGAGAACCGGTGGACCCATATATCAGTCTTTCCAGTACCCTGATCACAAAGGACAATCTGGCGGACTATGAAATCGATGGATGGCAGTAAGGTGAGAGATGGAAGAGAATAAATCTAACGCAAGGATGAGAATTCTTCAGACCGGAATCCTTATCCTCAACATAATATCAGTAATGGGAATCAGCATTTTTATATACATTACAATCGAAAAAATTCGCAGATCATACGGTGCAAGAGAATTCTTAAATGAAATTCAGGCCATTGTCTGGTATCCTTATGCTAAAATATGGCTCTGTGCCCTGCTGTTAGGTTTTCTAACCTTAAGTATGGTAATCAGAGACCGCCTTTTTCCCAATAACAGTAAGGTGATTTTAACCAGTCTGGTAGCAGATTTTATCGTATGTTTTGCGATTATCATTGAACTGAATTTCAACTACAACGGAATTCTTCTGCTGGTATTTTCCAATGTAATTCTATATGTTAAAAATGGAAAATCCAGATACATACTGGCAGCTGTTGCCATTGGCAGCTTTATTCTGGCAGATTATGAACTGTTGTCCATTTCCTACAGACTGTATTCCATCCAGGATTATATTGCTTTTTACAGCGCATCTAAACAGCAGTATTTTCTGAGTATTTATAACATCTTTATATCCTTAAATGTAATCTTATTTGTGACTTACTGTGTTAATATTATCAACGAGCAGCAGGGAAACATCGATGAGATACACGGGTTAAATGAAAAGCTGCATGATGTGAACGAACAGCTGCAAAAATATTCTCTTATGGCGGAAAAAATGGCAGAAACCAGAGAACGAAACCGTCTTGCAAGGGAAATCCATGATACACTGGGACATACACTTACCGGGATTTCAGCGGGAATTGATGCTTGCATTGCAATCATTGGAACTTCGCCCGAACAGACAAGAAAGCAGCTGGAGCTGATATCTAAAGTTACAAGAGACGGAATTAAAGACATCCGCCGTTCTGTCAGTGAATTAAGACCGGACGCCTTAGAACGTTTCAGTCTGGAAATGGCCATTAATAAAATGGTAACCGACTTAAATGCCGTTTCGGATACCAGGGTCTATTTCGACTGCAGGGTAAGTAATTTAAAATTCGGTGAAGATGAAGAGAATGCAATTTACCGCGTAGTTCAGGAAGGAATTACCAATGCCATACGTCACGGGCTGGCCAAAGAAATATGGGTAACTATGAAAATGGAAGAGGACGATATCCTGATTCAGATTAAAGATAATGGGATTGGATGTAAGGAGATGAAAAGCGGTTTCGGTACCAAGCATATGAAAGAGAGGATTCGTATGTTAAACGGAGCCGTGACGTTTGACGGGAGCAATGGTTTTATCGTAAATGCAAGAATACCAATCCGGAGGGGAGAATCCTATGATTAAAGTATTGATTGCCGATGATCAGGAACTGATACGCCAGAGTCTGCAGATCGTTTTAAACAGCAGGAAAGACATGACCGTTACCGATGTGGCGGCTGATGGCCAGGAGGTGATGCGGTGCATCCGGAAAAGTAAGCCGGACGTGATCTTAATGGATGTGCGTATGCCTAAAATGGATGGGGTCCAATGCACAAAACTCATTAAGGAAAGCTGCCCTCAGATTAAGATTATTATACTGACCACCTTTGATGATGACGAATATGTGTACAATGCATTAAAATACGGTGCCAGCGGATATTTACTCAAAGGAGTCTCCATGGAAGAGCTGGCCAATGCAATTACTACTGTTTACAATGGCTGGGCGATGATTAATCCGGATATAACTGCAAAAGTACTGCGGCTGTTTTCTCAGATGGCTAAAGCAGACTATTCCATTACAGTAAAAGAAAAAAATATGGAGGAACTGACAAAAGCGGAATGGAAGATTATAGCACAGATTGAAAAGGGAGCAAGCAACAGGGAAATCGCAGGAGCCTTAAACTTATCAGAGGGAACCGTACGTAATTATTTAAGTACCATTTTAAACAAACTGAATTTAAGGGATCGGACCCAGCTAGCGATCTGGGCAGTTCAGAGCAATGTGAGGAATAAGGTGGAAGGACGGATCGAGGAAACAGAGGACGCATTATGAAGAAAAGAAAATTCATCCTGACCGGGATAATACTTTTGCTTTTGCTGACGGGGGGCTGTTTTCTCTACATTAGAAGCAAACGGCCGATTATACTGGAATTTGGGATGTTTACCGGCAGTAACTGGGATGTTGCAAGTGCCAACAGCTTTAAAATTATGGATCGTGCCATTGCAGAATTTGAAAAGACGCATCCGAATGTGAAGATACATTACTATAGTGGAATTGCAAAAGAGGATTACTCCGAATGGTGTGCAAGAAAACTGCTGGAAGGAAAAACGCCGGATGTGTTTGTAGTGCTGGATTCTGACTTTGACAAATTTACATCCCTTGGAGTTATGAAAAACCTGGATAATTTAATGTCCTCTGACAGCAGCTTTCACAAAGAGGATTTTTTTGCAACCGCTTTGAATACAGGCCGAAACGGAGATCATCAGTATGCACTCCCTTATGAAGTAGTGCCAACCCTGATGTTTGTAAATAAGTCTCTTCTTGCAAAAGAAGGGATTGAGATGCCAAAAGAGAACTGGACCTGGGAAGATATGGACCGGATCTGCCAGCAGGTCACAAAGGATACGGACCAGGATGGACTTTTAGACCAGTTTGGTACCTATAATTACAGCTGGAGGGATGCCTTATATACCTGCGGCGGCAAATTATATGAGAATAATCAGTCTCAGATTTCCTTTACGGACAGCCGGGTCTTAGATGCAGTCAAATACATCAAACACCTGAATGATATCAATCAGGGCCAGAGTGTGACACAGGAAGATTTCAATGCGGGAAAAGTGGCATTTATGCCTCTTACGTTCGCAGAGTACCGCACCTACAAAACCTATCCGTACCGGATTAAAAAATACACCAAATTTCAGTGGGACTGCATCACATTCCCGGCAGATAAAGAAGGCGGGAATATATCCAAGGTGGATGCCCTGCTAATTGGAATCGGCAGCAGAACCAGACATGAAACTATTGCCTGGGAGTTTTTAAAGCAGCTGACCTATACCCAAAAGATGCAGATGGACGTCTACCGTTATTCCCAGGGAGTTCCGGCTTTAAAAGCAGTCGCTTCTTCCCAGGAGGGGGTGGATTGCCTTCAGGAGGACATGGATGAAGGTGAGCAGGTCATAAGCAGCACGCTTTTATGCCATGTTATCGAAAATGGAATCATTGAACCCAAGCTTCTCCAGTATCAGCAGGTCATGAATCTGGCAGACGGGGAGGTGTCCAAAATACTGCAGGAAAATAAAAATGTGGACAGCAGCATGAAGATCTTTCAGCGGACAGTCAGTAAATATTTACAGCAGCAGAAATAACTAAGATCAGATTTTAAACGTGTTTTCAAGATTTACTTTGGTATTTCTGCCCTTTTACAGATACTGCCTCTTTTAATAAGGGGTGGTCACAGGGAACAACAAGCACCATATCCTCATGGGCAATATGATAATGATTGTGAGATGAGGATTCTGTTGAAGTATTGACCAGTATTACGTCCAGCATATGGTTGCTGAGCATAGGGGAAAGAGTAAGCTTGCTGTCGAAGATAATGGTTGTTTTATACTGTGGATACTTCCTGTTTAATAAAGGAAGTACCAAAAAAGCCAGGAATTCACCTCTGCAGCCAGACGCGCCGATCCTGATCATATTATGCGATTCTTCCCTGATATTAGAAAGTGATTCCTCCATTTCCGAATTCAGTTTTAAGATTCTCTCCGCATATTCCAGGAAACATACGCCTGCGGCAGTTGGTATATACCGTTTATCGGATTTATAGAACAGGGGAAGCTTAAGTTCAGTCTCCAGCCTTTTTAAGTATTTGCTCAGGGCTGGCTGGGAGATGTATAGGTGTTCAGCCGCTTTTGAAATGCTTCCCCAGCGGGTAATTTCAATGATATATTCAAAATCTTTCAAATTCATGAAAATAACTCTGTAATTTTTATTTGTTCTGTTTAGTGTATCATGACAGGCAAAACCACTGCAATCATTTTTGACAGCAGTGGTTTTAAATAATTATAACCAGACAAGAGGAATTATAATCAATGCAACGACACAACTGCAGGCACATTCCACCAATCCCCATTTAAAGATATCCTTTGGTGTATAATGACCGCCTTCCATAATAAATCCAAGAGCTGGTGTCGCCATAGGTGTGAGACAGCCTATGGCACTTCCGAATAGAGCGGCTGCAACAAATGCATAAGGCTCAATGCCCATAGATTTTGCAATTGCTATTCCAATCGGAGCCATAAGTGAGGCAGATGCGTTATTGGACATAAACTGAGTTATGAGTGCAGTAGTAAGATAGATGATAATGATGAGTGCCAGAGGGCTGGCATTGTTTCCTGCCAAAGACATTATTTTTTCTGCCAGGGCAGTGCCAAGACCACTTGCCTCAACTCCCTTTGCAACTGCAGTCATCCCACCGATTAAGAAAACAGTGCTCCAGCTGATACTGGAAAACATCTGCTTTTCATTCAGACAGCCGAAAATAACTGAGGCAATTCCGCCAATTGCAGCACACATATACATTGGACAAATCGGGGAATTAATAACCATTCCTATAATAGTGGCAACAAGAATTATACAGGAAACCATCATTTTCCCATTTAATTTTTGGGGGAGTTTTTCTGCTTTTGCCGCCTCAGCAGCATCTGGTGCTACATAGTTAGAAGGTAAAATTTTATGCATGAAAAAGAATAAAACAATTGTCATTAGGACTGCTTTTGGCAAGCCAAACCACGCAGGTTCAAGAAAATCCCAGCCTCTGTATCCGCTTTCAATAAGTATGGAGGCAGTCGCAGAACACATTCCGGATCCGGCAAGGGTCATAAAGGAACCAAAACCAATGCCTGTAAACATGGGAAGAAGAATTCTGTTTACGGAAAGATCGGCCGCAAGGCAGATAGAACAGAAAATCGGGTATAAAATCATCATGGACGCTGAACCACTGCATACAGAGGACATAATCCAACCGGATATAATTGCAACCAGCTGGAGATTTCGTTCTCCTTTTCCAGTAAAGCCAATGATTTTACGGCCAAGCAATCCGGCTAAACCGGTATGAAACATTCCCCTCCGACTATCATCATGCCTACCATAAGTATGATAGAGGACGATGTATAGTAGCTGAATGCTGTTTTGACTGGTAAAAATCCTGCAAGCCCCATGGCAATAGTTCCTATTACACAGACTGCGGAATTTGAAAATCTGGGACTGAAAAACATGATGACAACGCAAATTAAAATAATTGCTGAAATTATCATTGGTGACATTCTGATTACCCCCTGAGGATTTTATATTAGTTTCCGGCTGCAAGAAATTCATTAAATTTTTCAGTAAGTGTATCCACGAAATTGACCCACTCCGAAGAATCGATAAACGGATTGGTACCAGGCTCGTTTTGCATTCTCTTCCTTTTTTCTAAGGTATCATTCTGGAGAGGGTGATTTCCAAGGACAATATCAACTGGTTCATTACGAACCTTTTGAAGAGAATCTAAAAACTGCTGGCGGCAGCTTAATGGAAGATTATCGTTCTCCAATGCCTTTTTGTAAAGAGTGTTGTAACCTGCTCCACCGAAATATCCCACATGATAAGTTGTACCATTGTCAATCGTGTCAAAGAAGAATGACATTACCCCTGGAGAATGTCCCGGAGTGTTAATACATCGGATAGAAACATTACCCAGAGTAATAACCTGACCGTCCTCCAGCTCAATATCCGGTGTGAAAATGGAGGCATAAGGATACGGATTGCTATCCATGTAAACAAGTTCCGGTCTTTTTCTGAAAATTTCCGCACCGGTCTTGCTGATAGCCAGTTTACAGCCGTAAAGATCCTTAAAATCGTTAGCTGCACCAATATGATCAAAATGTTCATGAGAGTGAATCAGATACTTGATATCTTTTGGATTGAAACCAAGTTCCCATATTGCCTGAACCATCAGATGAACCGTGTGTTGAAAACCACTGTCAAAAACAATCAGGCCGTCTCCAGTATCAATTAAGTGGGAACAAACCTTCTTATCACCAATGTAGTAGACATTTCCGGCGATCTTAAACGGTTCTAAGTAATATCTGGAGAACTTCGGATCAACCATAGCCCTTAACCATGTAGATTTTCAAATCAGGAAAGGAGAAATACGAGGGTTAATAGGGGAAAATGGAAGCGGTAAATCAACCGTTTCATCGATTATAGCAGGAATGCAGCCAGCTACTGAAGGAGAGATGTTTTACCATGGAAAACCATGGAAACCAAAAACAATGTTAGAAGCGGCAAAAGCCGGAATCGGCATGATTGTTCAGGAAGCCGGAACAATCGACAATATTACAGTAGCTGAGAATATTTTTCTGGGGAATGCAGCTGATTTTATGAAGGGACCCTTTGTCAGCAAAAAGGCAATGACAAAGGCCGCAGCAAAAGCTTTGACAGATTGTGGAATTGATTATATCAATGCGTCCTATCCCACCAGACTGCTGGACATGCAAAAGCGCAAACTGGTTGAGATTGCAAAGGTAATGTCTTTGGACCCGGAGATATTAATCGTAGATGAAACCACCACAGCCCTGTCCCAGCGCGGCAGAGATATCCTGTATAAAATTATGCACCGGCTGGCAGATGCGGGTAAGTCGGTAATGATAATTTCTCACGATATGGAAGAAATGATGACTCATTGTGACGTTCTGACAATTTTACGTGACGGTGAGGTAATTGATAATCTGGAAAAAGCTGATTTTGAGGACAATAAAATCAAAAAGCTGATGGTAGGACGTGAGATTCAGGGTAATTATTACCGGATGGATAATGATCCCTATGGTGACGAAGTTGTCTTAAAAGCAAACTATATTACCACATTAAATGATCTGCTGTGTTTTAACCTGGAGTTACATAAAGGTGAGATTCTTGGTATCGGCGGTTTGTCAGACTGCGGCATGCATGCTTTAGGACGTGCCCTCTACGGTCTGGATGAGGTAATTGACGGTGAAGTAATTCATACCGAAACCAACACGGTTATCAAGGACAGTATTATTGCTTTTCAGCATGGTATGGGCTATGTTTCCAAAAACCGGGATTCAGAATCCTTAGAACTTATGGCGCCGGTCAAAGAAAACATTCAAAGCACCGGTTATTGGAAGAATATCTGGAAGAAGCCTTTGATTGATTTTAAAAAAGAGAAAAAGTATGTAACAGATCAGGTGGAAAACCTGTCAATAAAATGCCGTAATATAAATCAGCCGGTCCGTTTTTTGTCAGGAGGAAACAAGCAGAAGGTGGTATTTGGTAAGTGGATTGCCGCTGATTCCAGCATACTGATTCTTGATTGCCCTACCAGAGGCGTTGATGTGGGAGTGAAAGCAGCAATGTATCAGTTAATGTATGAGATGAAAAAACAGGGAAAAGCGATTATTATGATCAGTGAAGAATTACCGGAACTGATTGGCATGAGTGACCGCCTGCTGATTATGCGGGATGGTGCAGTCAGCGGCGAATTTTACCGCAAAGATGGTTTAAATGAGCGTGACCTGATTAATTACATGATTTAAGGGAGGAAATTCAAGTGAAACAATTAACAAAAATAAAGGAAAGCCGTTATTTCCTGGAAGTGTTTCCTTTTGCAATTTTATTTCTTCTTTTGCTTGTGTTTGGGTTAAGCACAGGAGGACGCTTCTTTGCAAAAGCAAATATAACCGGAATTTTTAATCAGGCACTCATAACCGCAACAGCCACCATTGGTATTGCATTTATCTATACCACCGGCAATCTGGATATTTCCATCGGAGCGGTTATTGCCCTGGCAGCAACGATAGGAGGAAAAATCTATCTGGCAACGGAAAATGTAGTAATCATGATTCTGGTAACACTCCTGGTCTCTCTGGCACTGATGGCATGGAATTCCACTTTGTCAGTCAGCTTACATATTAAAACAACAACTGCCGCAATTGTTATGATGCAGATTTATAAGGCAATACAGGAATCTCTGGTAGGAGCTGTGGATTTAGCTGTACCTTTTGCCATATGCTCGGCATTGGAAAAAAGTTCATTTCGGATGATGACTCTGCTGCTGTATCTGGTTCTGGCAATTGTGATTTACAATTTCACACCATTCGGCAGAGCAATCCGCTTTATAGGCGGAAATGAAAACTGTGCCACTCAGAGCGGCCTTAGAAAGTCAACTTATATCCGAATAAGCTTCCTGATTGCAGGAGTCGGGGTGGGCTTGTCAGCCGTTTACACGATTATCCGTGTGGGAACGATTACTACATCCACTGCCGGCAGTATGGGTATGGATGTGATGCTGGCAACCGTACTGGGAGGAATGTCAATCTTTGGGGGTGACCGTTCCAAATGCTATGCAGGTGTGTTAGGCGCAATTACGGTAGTCGTGTTAAACAAGGGGCTTTTGATGATGGGAGTGGATAACTCACTCGTCCAGGGCATCCGGGGAATTTTATTCCTTTTGTTAGTGTATTTAAACAGTCAAAAACCAGATGTTTTACCAACCAGAAAACAATTTTAGGAGGAATGAAGAATGAAAAAAAGAATACTGGCAATTGCAATGGCGTTTACTATGATTGCTGCAGGTCTGGCAGGATGCAAAAGCGCAACAGAAGAGGCTGTGGCTGATCCAACCACTACGGCGGCAGCCAGCACAGCAGCGGGCGAAAGTAAAACCGCCAACACTACCCAGTCTGCATCCTACAATCATGCTACAGACCATGAAACGATTAAAATCGGTCTGGCTTTCGGAGATATGTCCAATGAAAACCTGGAACGGATTGATTACCTTAAAAATTATATAGCTCCAAATTATAATGTGGAATTTATTGTTTCGGAGGCGTTAGGGTCCGCCGAGGCAGAGCTTAACTTTATTGAAAATGCACAAATTTCCGGAGCAAAGGGAATTCTCAGTTTTTCTCCGACATACTGGGAACAGTCAGGAAATAAATGCCAGGAACTGGGAATGTATTATGCAGTACAAAGAACAGCTAATACCTCCAGCATTGACGAACTGGAATATTTCTGCGGCGGTTTTGGTGCCCAGCAATCTTCGACTGCGGCCCAGATGAAAATTGCGGCTGAAAATTTCCTTGGCGACGGCCAAAAACACGGCATTTTGATTCCGACCCTGCTGGCCTGTAAAAACAATGTGGCTCATCGTCTTAATGCAACCGCAATTATGGAAGCAGTTGAAGAAGCATATGATTTAAAATTTACCAGGCCGATTGATGAACTGGTAGTTGTTGGTGAACCTACATTGGCAGAAAACGATAAAGGGATTGATGTTTATCTGTATCCGGGTGAGATGAAAAACGAAGATGTAATCACGGGTATATCGGCAGCGTTATTAACTGGAAAATACGACATAGTAATGGGTGCCGGTAATACTTACACACAGTTATCACAGATTATCGATGAAGCAGAGCGCGCATTTAACAAAAACATAATGGTGGCATCTGTTGGTGAATTATCCGAGTCTTTACATACTGCAATGAATACGGAAGACTGTACTGGTAATAAGGCTTTGGATTTTGCTGTAGTAAAGTCAACAACAATACTTGCAGGCGAAGGATTTGCAATTTTGATGAATGGTCTGTTAGGGGATTCTGATGTAATCAAGCCAGAAGGCAAGGCAATGAAATTCCAGGCATTAAACTGGGGGTGTGACGGACCGCAGCAATTGGCAGAAATTGAGCAGTTAGATCAGGATGAATCCACTTATGTATTTAATACCAGTATGATTGATAAGATGATCAAAAAGACGAACCCCAATCTTACTAATGAGGAAATGCACAATACGTTAGGTGATTTAACTCTTTATAATTGCTTAAAGATGTTAGGGCTTACCCAATAAAGGAGACTTCCATGAATAAGAGCGCACTTAGATTGAATATTAAGAATGCCGTCTGCTCCTTTGGTGTTCCTGTGGGAATATATCTGCTAATGGAAATAATCTCCCGGGCAGTTACCGGAGCAGGAGTTGTTAATAATATGGCAGATATGAAGAATCTGGCTCGAACCTTTGCTTCTTTGTTTTGTATTGCACTGGCGCTCAGCTGTAATCTGCCAGCCGGAAGAATGGATTTTTCACTTGGCTCCCAGATGATTCTGGCGGTGATATTTGGTGGTAATATCGCGCTGGGGCTGGGAATGGGCGGAGTCGGAGCATTGGTTTTAAGCATCGCAGTTGGTGTGATTGCCGGCTTCATTGTTGGTGTGGCATTTGTAAAAACCAGAATTATTCCCATGATTCTTGGTATGGGAATGGCCCTGATCTATGAATGTATTTCATTCTCAGCATTTGATTCCAGAGGACTGCAGACATTTGGAAATAGTAAACTGGCAATTTTATCGGACGTATCATTTATATGCATCGTAGTGCTGCTGGTAACTATGGTAATGGGATATTTATTCCTGATGTCACCATTTGGTTATGACCGCAAAGCAATTCAGGGAAATCAGAGGATTGCAATGAACTCAGGAATTAATATTTTCACTAACTGTGTAATCTGTTATACCATAGCAGGCGGTCTGGTGGCAATCGCCGGAGTCTTCGACACTGTTTTCAAAGGTAACCTGGCACCGGTTTTAGGTATGACTTCCCGCGCTACAGTTATGGGTAATATGTTTGCGGTTATGCTTGGAATGACTCTGGCACGCTTCAGCAATTCTGTAGTTGGTATTTTAATGGCTGTATTGTCAATTAAAATTTTTACGCTAGGTCTCTCTAAACTGGCTTTAGACAACAGTACACAGACCATAATCATCTATTTTCTCTTCCTGATCCTGATGATCTATCGTATGAACGAAAATGAGATCAAGGCATGGAAAAAGAAGAAGTTAAGAATAGCACAAGCAAAACGAATCCGATCAAGTATAGCAGAGCATTAGGAGAAAATTCATGAAAAAACCCGATATATTAATATATTTGAGCGATCAGCACAGCCCCATCTTTTCCGGATGGGGTGCTGTGCCGGTTGATACGCCGAATTTAGATAAATTAAGGGAGGATGGGACTAATTTTACAGAGAGTTACACCTCTTGTCCTCTGTGTGTACCGGCCAGAATGTCTATGCTTTCATCAAAGCTGCCATCTAAAACAAGTATCTACACTAATTTTGACACCCTTGCGGATACGACACCCACATTCCTTCATCCCTTTGCAGCTGCAGGGTATGAGACGGTGTTAATCGGACGGATGCATTTCATTGGTCAGGATCAAAGGCATGGTTTTACGAAACGTCTGGTGGGAGACATCACTCCAGTCACCTGGAACCGGCCAGGTGAATCATTAGCCAGAGAGCGCGGGGTATTTAAGGACTGTTTTATGGATACCTGCTGTACGGATGTAATTGGCGGCGGAGAATCACCGGTGCTTCATTATGATGAGGCAGTGGTGGAGGCAGCTCTTGAGTATCTGTCGAAAGAACATGATAAGCCTCAGTTAATTGTGGTTGGAACCTATGGTCCTCATTACCCGTATGTGGCACCAAAAGAATTATATCTGAAATATTTAAACCGCGTTACCGTACCTGACAGCTTTGAAAACGATATGCCAATGAACCAGCTGCTTGAAAAAAAGAAAAAGGATCGTTCCTTTGATACAGACAGTGCCAGGCATGCGATTGCAGCTTATTGCGGAATGATTGAACAGATGGATGGTCAGATTGGCAGAGTAAGGGAAGCATTTAATGATTATTCCAGACGTTTCAGTCAGCCATCCATATTCTGCTACCTTTCAGATCATGGCGATCAGGTTGGAGAAAACCGTTTGTATGGAAAGCAGACATTTTTTGAAAAGTCGGCGAAGATTCCGTTCCTGTTTGCCGGAGATGGAATCGGATCCGCACGAAGCGTGGCTGCTCCCGTCAGCATTATGGACTTAGGACCTACCATGTGTGAACTGGCCGGGGTTGAATTTCCCGTTGAAACTGATGGGATCAGCCTTGCGAAAGTCTTGACAAAAGAAGAGGAACCGGACTTTGAACGGGCGGTTATCAGTCAGTTTATGGCAGGTAATTTTAATGAGGACGTCAGTTATGGGATCATGGTAAGAAAGGATCATTTTAAGTATATTACTTATCATGGTTATGAGGATGAGGATATGTTGTTTGATCTTTTTACAGATCCCGGTGAAAAGACCAATCAGAACCATATAAATCCTGAACTTTCCAGGGAGCTAAGAAATATTGCCCTGACGATTGCAGATCCAAAGCAGGAAGAGAAGTCCTCCAGGGAGCATTGGCAGATGTACAAATGGTTGATGGCATGGGAAAAGGAGACAGGTATGAATGACGGGGAACGCTGGAGTAAAAACCCGGCTTCTGCCCGAGATCTTCCTGAAGTAAGATAGGAGCTTAATTTATGAATAGAAAAAATATTTTATTTTTGGTTGCGGATGATATGAATTATAATTCTCTAGGTGCTTTTGGCTGCCCGGTGGAAGGAATCAGTCCTAATCTGGACAGACTTGCAGCAGAGGGACTGTTAATGGAACGGGCTCATGTAACAGCTGCAATCTGCATGCCATCGAGAGAATGTCTTTTAACAGGGAAATATCCTCATCGAAATGGTGCGCCGGGATTTGACCCCATTGCTTCAGATGTCACTACTTTAACGGAATATCTTCATAAATATGGCTACATGAATGGTATTTGCGGGAAAGAAGAGCACTGTAAGCCAATTGAAAAATTTGAGTGGGATTATTTGGGAGATGTGTTTAATGCAAAACATCTCTATGGCAGAGCACCTTATATTTATTATCAGAAGGCAAAAGAATTCTTTGAATTAACGAAAACTGAGAATGCGCCATTCTTCTTTATGGCCAATTCCCACGATCCACACCGCCCTTTTGCCGGCAGTGACCAGGAATTAGAGAAATACGGGTATCATACTTATGCTTCCCGCTATTATACACCGGAGGAAGTAGCCGTACCTGGTTTTCTTCCTGATATTCCAGAAGTCAGAAAAGAGGCAGCTGAATATTTCTCCAGTGTACATCGCTGCGATGAAACAATGGGAATGGTACTAAAAGCATTAAAGGAATCCGGTATGTATGACGATACTATAATTGTATTTTTAAGTGATAACGGAATGGCTTTTCCTTTTGCTAAAACAAACTGTTATTTAAACAGTAACCGAACTCCAATGATTGTAAGGGCGCCCGGTACAACAAAAGCAGGCGAAAAGGATTCTGCTCACTACGTATCAGGAATCGATTTTATGCCAACAATGCTGGAACTGCTGGAACTGCCCATTCCCAAAGATATGGATGGCCGTTCTTACGCAAGGATATTAAAGGGACAAAAGGAGTCTGGCTGGGAAGATGTTTATACTCAGATCACATCAACAGCAAGACATGATTTATATCCCATGCGGGCAATTCAGGATGCGCAGTATGCTTACATATTCAATGACTGGTCAGATGGCAGCTATCAGTTCATGAATGAATCGAAGAACGGTCGTACTTATCAGGCAATGGTAAACGAAGCAAAAAACAATGACCTCGTTGCCGCCCGTGTTCAGATGTATGATTATCGGTCAAAAGAAGAATTATATGATTTAAGGAAAGATCCGGACGCCTTGGAGAATTTAATTGACAAACCAAAATATCAGAAAACCGTGAATCACTATCGTCACAGAATGTTAAGTTACATGGAAAGTACTAAAGACGAGATTGTATTGCAATATAGAATGACCATACCGGGTCTTAACCAGATTTAAGTTTAAGTAACTGTTTATAGAAAGAGGGCAAACTGGATTGATTTTATCGTTTGTCCCTTTTTGTAATGTAATTAACATATGATGCTAAGTGAGGACGGGAACGTATATGAATGTTTTTGGCATTCAAAAGCTGTTAAATAAAAACAATAGGAAGACGGGGCGCCGGGTATCACTGAAAAATCTGATTCCGGGATTATTTCTGGGTATTATGATTCCATTAGCCATGATATTAGTTATTTATTCCAGCTATATCGCCCGCAGTGTGGAGGTTTCTTCCAGTCAGTCTTCGAGAAGCCAGTTGGAAATATTTAAAAGTCATCTGGAGAGTGCGATGAAGGCAACGGAGCGGGTAATGTCCTGAATGGTATCAGGAAACGCCCAGTTCCAAAGCTTTTCTGTGGAACTGATGCTCAATGAAATGTATAATCGGTCTTATAATATACAAGAGATTTTAAAGTCCAATCTGACAGCAAACCAGAATCTGTATACAATGGCTGTTTACAGTCCGGTAAATAACTGGTATTCCGGCGAATACAATGCCTATTATGAAATTACGTCTTCACAGCGCATTAAGGCTCAGAAAAATCTGGAAGCGGAGGTTAAGAGACTGATTAATCAGGGGGATTTTGATTTATCCAAGTGGTTTTTCCGTTCCATCGGCGGAAGAGAGTATCTCCTTCGGGGAATGAATTACCGTACTGTTTATTGCATAGCTGTAATTGATTTAGAGCGTCTTAATAACATTGCAGTTTTGAACTACCGGATGAATGGAACTCTGATATTTGGCGACGGGGAAAAAATGATTTATCAGGATTTGGATCTGGGGCTTTCACCTGATGAATTTGTTAAAGCTGGTGACAGTTATATGATTACAGGATCTTCCATGAAATATCTTATTGTTTCTGATCAGGCGGGATACATTACAATGGTCTATGCAAGACCCTATAATGGGATTTTAAATGAACTGAACCTGTTTCATATTATTGTCATTATCTGTGCCGTAATGGCGGTTCTGTCAGTTCCATTTGTATCAATCTGGCTGTGGGAACTGGTGGTCAATCCCATTTCTCACCTTACTAAAACAATTGAAGCCATACGAAACGGAGATTTATCTGCTCATGTGGATACTTACGCTGTGGAGGAATTCTGTCAGGTCAATGATATGTTTAATCAGATGATTGATGAGATTTCAGAATTAAAAATTGCCTCTTACGAAAAAGAGCTGGAAAAACAGAATACCGAATATCAATTGCTGCAATCCCAGATCCGTCCTCATTTTTATCTGAACTGTTTAAAGAATATATACGGTATGGCAGAGTCCGGAAAAAACAGAGAGATTCAGCAGACCATTTTACATTTATCCAGTTATCTGCGTTATATTTTTACAATCACAAAAGATTGTGTTCCGCTGCAGAAAGAAGAACTTTGGCCTAAAACCGGAATCGAATCTTTTAATAAGGAACTGGAGGCAGCTGGAATAGACCGGGTAATTACTGAGAAACAGAGGCAGCTTAATGAATTCATGAAAAAATATCAATAGATGGAACATATCATGTCTGGAAGAATCCGGGACATGATATGTTCCGTTTTATAAATTTACAACTTCTTTGCAGAAGCTTTTTCTTACCAGTGAAATTAAGTACTGGTCAGCACGGGATAAAAATCCGCCGTTTAGCGATGTAATACACAGATCCCAGTTAGGGCTGTATTTTTCATCAATGGACAGCAGCGTGGGAGGATTCTTTAACAGAGTGATTCTGGCATAGTCATCCGGCAGAAGAGTCACTCCCAGTCCCTGGCCTGCCAGCCCTAAAGCGGTTTCGTAATTTTTCAGTGTGATAATAATATTAGGCTGATTGATTCTGGCCTTGTTTAATATGGCATCTGTCACCTGACGGATTCTCTGCTGCTTGTGGACCATAATAAATGGCTCATTCTTTAAAAGCTTTAAATCCAATACCGGATAAGGGCTGCCTTCTTTTTTAATGGCTTTTTTTACAAGAGGATGAGATGCGGCAAGTGCGATTATAAAAGGATCTCTTGACAGAATCTCATTATAGAGCTGGGGATTGGTCATTTCCTTCGGTGCATGTAGAATAGCGAAATCCAGTTCTCCAGCCAAAAGTCTGGATTCTAATTTGCCTGTGATTTCTTCACAGATAGAAAGCTCAATCTGAGGACAGTTTTTCTTAAACTCGGGAAGCACAGCAGGAAGAATGATCGTGCTTAAGTGATTGGTAATTCCCATCTGAATCCGTCCGGTTTTTAAATTATTAATATCACTGACTTCCGTCTCAAAGTCGTCGTAGATCTTTAAAATCTTGCACGCTACCTGATAATACCGTTCTCCTGCATAGGTGAGAGTCAGCCCTGCGGAAGTTCTGTTAAAAAGCTTGGTAGCCAGTGAGTCTTCAATTCTCTGAAGTGACTGACTGAGTGATGGCTGGGCAATAAATAATTTCTTGGCCGCCTGGGAAATACTTTTTTCATCGGCTACGGTCTTTACATATAAAAGTTCTCGGCTGGTCATGGTTACTCCTTCTTACAGTTAGTACTTGTACTTATAGTATAAAGCAATATCAGTGAAAAGAAAAGTTTTAAATAGATAAAACCTATAAGAGTTATAAGGTACATGGTATTTGCCTATATAGCAGAACGGTTATATAGTTAAAGCATACTTAATCTAATAACTCAGGAGGGTTTCACATGGTAAAATTATACGAAGGCGGAGTCTATCTAATAAATGGTACGGAGATTGTTCCGGAAGCGGAGATTGGAAGTAAAGCTTCTTCCTTATCTAAGCCGGTAAAAAAAGATGATGCACAAAAAGGCACCATTGCTTATTCTATATTAGAGGCACATAACACCTCTGGTGATATGAACCAGTTAAAGTTGAAATTTGATGCTATGGCATCTCACGATATTACATTTGTTGGTATTGTACAGACAGCAAAGGCTTCCGGAATGGAAAAATTCCCACTCCCCTATGTGCTGACAAACTGCCACAATTCTTTATGTGCAGTTGGCGGTACAATCAATGAAGATGATCACATGTTCGGACTTTCAGCCGCAAAAAAATACGGTGGAATCTATGTACCTCCTCATATTGCAGTTATTCATCAGTACATGAGAGAAATGCATGCCGGCTGTAAAAGAATGATATTAGGATCTGATTCCCATACCCGTTATGGAGCACTGGGAACCATGGCAATTGGAGAAGGCGGCGGAGAACTGGTAAAACAGCTTTTATGTGATACTTACGATGTTGCTTATCCGGGCGTTGTAGCCATTTATCTTGATGGCAAACCCCAGCCAGGTGTTGGTCCCCAGGATATCGCGCTTGCAATCATCGGTGCTGTATTTAAAAAAGGCTATGTTAAAAACAAAGTTATGGAGTTTGTTGGACCTGGTATTGCATCCATGAGTACGGATTTCAGAAACGGTGTTGATGTAATGACAACTGAAACCACCTGCTTAACCTCAATCTGGAAAACAGATGAAGATACCAGACAGTTCCTTGCCCTCCACGGAAGATCGGATGCATATGAAGAACTAAATCCAGCTGATGTGGCATATTATGACGGTTGTGTTTATGTGGATTTAAGCACAGTGAAACCTATGATTGCCCTTCCATTCCATCCAAGCAATACTTATGAAATAGATGAATTAAACGATAATCTTTCTGATATCCTGAGAGAAGTAGAAAAGGAAGCATTAAAAATCAGCGACGGACGCGCCGACTTCTCTTTAACAGATAAAATTGTAAATGGTAAGCTTACGATTCAGCAGGGTGTGATTGCCGGCTGTGCAGGCGGTAATTATACAAACGTTGTGGAAGCTGCCAATGCATTAAAGGGTAAGAACTGCGGAAACGGAGAATTCTCTCTTGCAGTTTATCCATCATCCCAGCCAGTATTTATTGATCTTGTCAGAAAAGGTATGATAGAAACACTGATGGAAGCAGGAGCAGTAATTCGTACAGCATTCTGTGGTCCTTGTTTCGGTGCAGGAGATACTCCATGCAACAATGGTCTGAGCATACGCCACACCACCAGAAACTTCCCAAACAGAGAAGGTTCCAAGCCCGGCAACGGACAGATGTCCGCAGTTGCATTAATGGATGCACGTTCCATCGCTGCCACAGCCGCAAACGGAGGTGTTTTAACATCAGCCACAGAATTAGACTGCTGGAATCAGATCCCGGATTATAACTTTGATAAAGCCGTTTATGACAAGCGGGTGTATTATGGTTATGAAAAAGGAGATAGTACAAAAGAACTGGCATATGGTCCTAATATCAAGGATTGGCCGGAAATGAGCGAACTTACTGACAACATCCTCTTAAAGGTCTGCTCCAAAATAATGGATGAGGTAACAACAACAGATGAACTGATTCCCTCCGGTGAAACCTCATCTTACCGCTCCAATCCTCTTGGCCTCGCAGAATTCACATTATCAAGAAGAGATCCTATGTATGTGGAGAGAACCAAGGAAGTTGCACGTGTGGAAAAAGCGAGAGTTAATGGAGAGAATCTGTTTACTGCTGAACCAGAGCTGGAGCACGTTTTTCAGGTAATCAGTTCTTACTTTAAAGATTTAACTGTTAATCCAAAAGAGACAGAAATCGGAAGCATGATCTATGCTGTAAAACCAGGTGACGGTTCAGCCAGAGAGCAGGCAGCCAGCTGTCAGAGAGTGATAGGCGGATTAGCGAATATTACAAAAGAGTATGCAACCAAGAGATACCGCTCCAATGTAATGAACTGGGGTATGATACCATTCCAGATGAAAGAAGAACCGGATTTTGAAGTAGGAGATTATATCTTTGTTCCAGGCATCAGAAGCATTCTGGATGGCGATTTAAGTAATATTCAGGCATATAAAATTGATGGAGATCATGTATCCCCAATGACACTTACTATTGCTGATATGACGAAGGATGAGCGCGAAATCGTAAAAGCCGGATGTCTCATCAATTTTAATAAAAACAGAAACAAAAGATAAATCAGGAGGAATAATCATGCAGATTTTAAAACCGGCTATGGCTGGAACACTGGAATCAAGTGATGCCCAGGTAACAGTCGAGCCTGGAGACGGTGTCATTGAGTTTCACTTACAAAGTTCCGTCATCAACCAGTATGGAAACCAGATTAAGAAGGTAGTTTACGAGACGCTTAACAACTTAGATATTCATGATGTGAAGATCACAATTGTTGATAAGGGCGCACTTGACTGTACAATAAAGGCGAGAGTGGAAGGGGCTGTTTTCAGAGCTGCCGATGTATATGAAGATCTTCCATGGGGAGGTACGATCCGATGATACATCCTGAAAAAAAGAGATTAAGAAGAAGCATGATGTTTTTAAACTGCCAGAAGCCCGGACTGATTAAGGATCCCTACATTTATAAACCGGATTCCATGATTCTTGACTTAGAAGATGCTGTGGCGGAAAATCAAAAGGATGCAGCCCGTTTTTCTTTATTCCATGCGCTGCGGGAAATAGATTACCACGGAGTGGAACGTGTTGTCCGAATCAATGGTCTGGATACAAATCTCTGGAAGGAAGACATCATGGCTGCTGTAGCAGGCGGCTGTGATGCAATCCGGATTCCAAAGACAGAACGCCCGGAAGATGTCAGACGGGTGGAAGAAGTGCTTGAACTGGCAGAAACCAGATTTAACCGTCCTGTCGGATCTGTTCTTATTATGGCGGCTCTGGAATCTGCAAGAGGCGTAATGAAAGCTCTGGATATCTGCGAATCCTCGGAACGTATGCTTGGAGTTGCACTGTCAGGAGGCGATTATACAAAGGATCTTCAGACTCGTATTACCGGCACAGGACTGGAACTGATGGGTGCCAGACAAAATATGCTGATTGCGGCCAGAGCTGCAAAGGTACAATGTTTTGATACGGTTTATACAAATCTTGATGATATGGAAGGATTCCGTAAGGATGTGGAAACCATTCATCTCATGGGATTTGATGGAAAGTCCATCATTAACCCACGGCAGATCCAGATTGTACACGATATTTTTACCCCTTCGGAAAAAGATATTATTTTTGCAGAAAAAGTTGTTAAGGAAATCGACGATAAAAGGGAAAAAGGAATCGGTGTATTTACTGTTGACGGCAAGATGATTGACATCGCGTTCTACGATGGCGCAAAGCGTACAATATCACTTGCGAAAGCATCCGGAGTTTATAAGGGGGATTTATAAAAATGATAAACGCGGTTGGGAGAGAGATCCCTGAAGAAATTATAAAAATAACCGGGAAAGAAGTGTTTAAAGGAATCCATTACCGGGATGGATATACCTACAAAAAAAACGGTCCTGAAACAAAATGTGTGATTAATAACACAGGAAGCAAACTTGTAGAAAATATACATCAGGTTCTTGTTAAATGCGGGATTAAAGACGGAATGACTCTGAGCTTCCATCATCATTTCCGTGAAGGTGACTACATCATCAATATGGTCATGGAAGAAGTCTATAAAATGGGTATTAAGGATATCACCATCTGTGCCAGTTCCCTTGGAAAAGCCCATGATCCAATCGTTCCTTATATAGAGGAGGGAGTTATTACACAGATTCAGTCTTCTGGTGTGCGTGGTAAGATCGGAGAAGCCATATCAAACGGTAAATTAAAAGGTCTGGCTGTGATGCGTTCCCACGGGGGGCGTGTAAGAGCCATTGAATCCGGAGAGACTAAAATTGATATTGCTTTCATCGGAACTCCCACCTGTGACGATTACGGCAACTGCCGCGGCATCGGCGGAAAGAATGACTGTGGTGTCCTTTCCTACGCAGTTGTGGATGCGGATTATGCAGACCGGGTTGTTGCAATCACAGACTGCCTGGTACCATTTCCTAATTTCCCGGCACACATAAGCATGACAAAGGTGGATTATGTGGTGGTAGTTGATGAAATCGGCGATTCCAAAAAAATTGCAACCGGTGCAGCAAAGCCTACAACTGATATGAGAAAGCTTATGATGGCAGAATACTGTACTCAATTTGTCACTCATACGCCTTACTTTAAAGATGGTTTCTCCTATCAGACCGGAGTGGGAGGTGCATCTATCGCATCAACCATTTCACTTGCGAAAATTATGAAGGAAAAAAATGTCCGGATGCGCTTCGGCGTGGGAGGACTGACAAAACCCATGTGTGATCTGCTGGTTAATGGTCAGGTGGACTGTCTGCTGGATACACAGGATTTTGATCTTGCTGCGGTTGAATCGGTAAAGGATTTAAAGCATTTTCGAATCTCTGCCGGAGAATATGCAAATCCCTTTAATAAAGGTGCTGTTGTAAACAAACTGGATTTTGTTATTTTAGCAGCTCTTGAGGTAGATGTTAATTTTAACTGTAACGTAGTGGTGGATTCAAACGGCGTAATTACCGGTGCCCAGGGCGGGCATCCGGATACGGCTGCAGGCGCGAAATGCAGCATCGTAATCGTACCGCTTCTTCAGGGAAGAACACCTGCCGTGTGCAGTGAAGTAACGACCGTAACTACACCTGGTGAAAGTATTGATGTAGTTGTGACAGATTACGGCATCGCCATTAATCCGCTGAGGAAAGATCTGATTGAATGTATGAAGGGCGTGGATCTGCCGTTTAAAACAATAGAACAATTACGGGATATTGCTTATTCTATCGCAGGAGAGCCACAGAAAGTACCGTTCGGTGACCGTGTGGTCGGAATAATTGAAAGCCGGGATGGCACAATTATGGATGTTGTCCGGCAGGTGAAGCCATTTGAATTCAGTGAATAAATATGGGATTTTAGTTGGACAGCTGGCGACGGACGCCTTATTGGAAGAGGTATTTACAGCCCCAAAGCCAGGCCTTGTGGATCCTTTTACTGCTGGCGCACATAAAGATATGGATCTTTTTACATTTAAACAAAGCGCCAAAGCGTTAAGTCCATATTTTGAGGAGATGGCACTTCGGGGAATATTCCTGTACAAGGACCCGGAAAAACTGTTTGCTGTTATCCGACAGATTGGTCTGAAAGCAGAACAGGCCATGTATCAGGCGACCGGCGGAATCAATACCCATAAAGGAGCCATCTTTACTATGGGGATTTTCAGTGCTGCTGCCGGTGCCTGCTTAAGCAGTTTTCGCAGTGTCACTTTAGAAAACTTATTGGAGACAGAGCTGAGAATGACCAGAAGAATCCTACTGGCAGAGTTAGAGCAGCTGAAAAGCAGTGCTCCTAAAAGCAGCGGAGAGCGGAACCTGTTCCTATACGGTTCTACGGGAATCCGGGGTGAAGCGGCAGAAGGATATCCCTCCATCAGAAATTACGGCCTTCCTGTGTTAGAGGAAGGAATAAGCTCCGGGCAGAACTGGAATCTGGTTAAGCTCCAGGTACTTATGACCCTTATGTCCCGGGTTGAGGATGGGAATATCCTGTCGCGGACTGGCACCCAGGGATTAAAACAGGTTCAGTCACTGGCCGGCGTTTTTTTGAAAACCGGAGGTGCTTACGTTCCGGAAGCTGAAAGAAAGCTTCAGTTACTTGATACCTATTTTACTAAAATGAATTACAGCAGCGGCGGATGTGCCGATCTGCTGGCAGCTGCAATTTTCATCAACCGTCTGACTGAAACCTTTAAAAATACGGAGGAATTCCTATGCAGGAAGGAAAACGACTCAAAGGAAAAGAATTGGATCAGCTGAAAAAATTCCTGGAATTCATGGATCTTAGCTATGACGAGGGAATTGAACACAGCGTATGTCTTTACAATGATGATTCTGAAATAATTGCTGCAGGTTCTGTGGACCAGAATGTGCTCAAATGCATAGCGGTTCATCCGGATTATCAGGGCCAGGGACTTACAGGCACACTGATGTCTGAGCTCATTCAATACCAGTACGAACATGGACGGTCCCACATCCTTCTATATACGAAGCCGGCGAATGAAGCTATGTTTTCAGACCTTGGATTTTACACCATTATGAAAACTTCCAAAGTACTGCTTATGGAGAACAAAAAGCAGGGATTTTCTTCATGGTTAAACAGCCTGATAAAAGAAACACCGATTTTTGCATCGAGTTCCGATGCAAAAATCGGCTGCATCGTGGCCAATTGCAATCCCTTTACATTGGGACACCGGTATCTGATTGAAGAAAGCTTAAAGCAATGTGATTATCTGCATTTATTTGTTCTTTCCGACACAAGAAGTTTTTATCCCGCTGATATCAGATATCAGATGGTAAAAGAAGGAGTTGCGGATCTGTCAGGTGTAATCCTGCATAAGACCTCGGATTATATGGTTTCTGCAGCCACCTTCCCAACTTATTTTATGAAGGATAAGAGCGTGGCCCAAAAAGCAAACTGTGAGCTGGACTTAGAGTTATTCGGACGCCTCATTGCTCCTGCCCTTTCTATTAAAAAACGGTTTGTGGGAACGGAGCCCACCTGCAAGATTACCGGCATTTATAATCAGTCCATGAAAACTCGGCTTCCTGATTTTGGGATAGAAGTAATAGAAATTGAGAGAAAACTGGCGGATGGTTCTGCGATCAGTGCCTCTCTCGTAAGAGACTGCATAAAGGCAGGTGATTATGAAACGGTTAAAAGACTGGTACCAGAAAACATTTTTCGGTATGTACTTATGAAAGGAGGTGGATCCATGATGGAAATACAGAAGACAGACAGTTTAAGACAGATTTTTGGTCCTTATATCAATTCATCCATATCCAATGACGATAACAGGAAAGAGAAGAGCGAGAAAGAACAGGCACTTTTTGAAATGGTCGACGATTATATCGAACAGGCTTAATTTATAAATTCTAAATGAATAGAGCGGTTGCAAGGGTAAATAATCTATTTACAGGAGCAGCTGCTCTATTTTTTTGAATTAAATAGTTGACAAAATAATTGTATTGCTGTATTATTGTATTAAGTGATTAGTACAGTAATACAATATGATGCGGAGGAGGAATAATAAATGGCATGGGAACTTAAGAATGACCGCCCTATCTATATTCAACTAATTGAACAGATTCATTATCGGATCATATCCGGAGAATACGAATCAGGTTCCAAGCTTCCAAGCGTCAGGGATTTAGCTGCAGAAGCTTCTGTTAATCCGAATACGATGCAAAAAGCACTTTCTGAACTGGAGCACAGCGGTCTACTCGTTACCAATCGTACCAGTGGCCGTTTTATTACGGAGGATCAATCTATGATACAAAAAATGAAACTGGAATTGGCGAAAGAGCAACTTGAAAACTTTTTGGAACAATTAAAAAAACTGGGATTCAGTGATGAAGAGGTAAAAACGTTTATTCTCGAATCTGTCCGGTAGACAATATTTCATATATGGGAGGTAATAAGTATGAATCCATTACTTGAATGTAATACGTTAAGCAAACGTTACGGCAGTGTAACTGCTTTATCTGACATCAATCTGACACTGGAAAGGGGCAGAATCATAGGACTTCTCGGCCCCAACGGAAGCGGAAAGACCACATTGATTAAGCTGATCAATGGATTGCTGGTTCCAACCAGCGGTCAGATTATGATTGATGGTACAAAACCAGGAATAGAAACGAAAAAAATCGTTTCCTATCTCCCGGATAAGACCTACTTAAATAATTGGATGAAAGTTAAAAATCTGCTGGATTTTTTTGGTGATTTTTATGATAATTTTGATAAAAAACGAGCCTATGATATGCTGGAAAAACTTCATATCAATCCCAATGATTCTTTAAAGACAATGTCAAAAGGAACGAAAGAAAAAGTACAGCTTATTCTTGTTATGAGCCGTAATGCGGACCTTTATGTACTGGATGAGCCAATTGGAGGCGTTGATCCCGCTTCCAGAGATTATATTCTGGATACCATTATCAGCAATTACAATGAAAATTCCACGGTCCTCATTTCCACACACCTGATTGCAGACATTGAAAATGTTCTGGACGAAGCGATCTTCATTCAAAATGGCCGCATCACCCTTCAATCCACAGTAGATGATATCCGTGTGAAAGAAGGAAAATCAGTTGATGCTTATTTCAGGGAGGTATTCAAATGTTAGGAAAATTGATCAGACACGAACTAAAAGCAACAGCACGCTATTTTTTACCGCTGTTTCTGATTGCTATTGCGCTTACGCCAATTACCAGATTTACACTATGGATTGGGAATTATCCTCCGATTTTACAGTTTATTCCCACCGTTATTGTTTTTGTATATGTAGCAACTTTGATTATTGTTGCCAGTGCAAGCATCTTACTGATAATTCACCGTTTTTATAAGAGTATGGTTACAGATGAAGGTTATTTAATGCATACCCTCCCGGTTTCTACAGAAAGTCATATTATTTCAAAACTGACTGTTGCCAGTATTTGGACTGTCAGCAGCTGGCTGGTGATTTTCATATCAATATTTGGTATGTTTTATACATCAGATCGTTTTTCTGTATTAACTGATAAGCTTTCTTACGCATGGTTTTATATTAACACCACGCTGAACAGTTCCCTGCTGGTCCTGTTTATCATTGAGTTCCTGTTTATGTTATTATTTGGTATCTTTACATCACCTTTAATTTACTACGCAGCTATAGCGCTCGGTCAGGTGATCAGTAAGAATAAGATATTAGGCTCCATTGTCGGTTATTTTATTATCCAGATAGCATCACAGATCATCGGAGTAATTGTTATGGTACCCCTCGGGGTCTACGGCGACAAGCTCAATGATTCTGCAAATTCCATACTTGCCTATTTTGCAAATTTCTTCTTTCCGATAATGATTCTTTTTGCGGTATTCATGCAATTACTTCTTTTCGGGATTACCGATTATATTTTCAAGAAAAAACTGAATCTGGAATAATCCGTTCAGGCGTTGATTCATTTTTATGGGTCAATGCCTTTTTTGTTCCAATTTCTGTAGTTTTGGCGAATAATGTTGCTTAATCCTGTAAAGTATTTTATAATTAAACTTTGATCAATAATAATGTGCATCTGGCACAAGATAAAAAGGAATTAATATGAAAAAATTAGCTTTATCAGACGAAATACTATTAAGTATTGAAAAACCTGCCCGGTATATTGGGAATGAAGTCAATATGGCAAGAAAGGATCCTGATTCGGTAGACATCCGATTTGGTATGTGTTTTCCGGATGTTTACGAAATTGGAATGTCCCACCTTGGAATACAGATTTTATATGATATGTTTAACAGGAGAGATGACATCTACTGTGAACGTATTTTTTCTCCTTGGACTGATTTAGACAAGATAATGAGAGAGAAGAAGATTCCTCTTTTTGCACTGGAATCTCAGGATCCGATTAAGGAGTTTGATTTTATTGGAATCACACTCCAATATGAAATGTGTTATACCAACATTCTGCAGGTCCTGGATCTGGGGCAGATCCCCCTTCATGCATCTGACCGCCAGGAGAGCGATCCAATTATCATCGGAGGCGGTCCCTGCGCATACAATCCGGAACCTCTTGCTGCATTTTTTGACATGTTTTATATCGGTGAAGGAGAAACCGTTTATTTTGAACTGATGGACCGCTATAAGGAGAATAAAAAAGCAGGGGGCAGCCGCAGAGAATTTCTTGAGATGGCCGCTGAAATCGAAGGAATCTATGTTCCTTCTTTTTATGATGTGTCCTACAATGAGGATGGAACCATTAAAAGCATGACACCCAACAACCCTCATGCAAAGGCAACCGTTACCAAACAGCTGGTTGTTCGTATGGATGACGCTGTTTACATCGAAAAACCGCTGGTTCCATTTATTAAGGTAACCCAGGACCGTGTTGTTCTGGAGATTCAACGAGGCTGTATCCGGGGCTGCCGCTTCTGTCAGGCAGGTAATGTTTACCGACCGATGAGAGAACACAGTCTGGAGTATTTAAAAGATTACGCCTATAAGCTGTTAAAGAATACCGGACATGAGGAAATCTCCTTAAGTTCCTTAAGTTCCAGTGATTACAGTGAACTGGAAGGAATCGTTAATTTTTTAATTGATGAATTCAAGGGCAAAGGCGTCAATGTTTCCCTTCCTTCTCTTCGAATCGATGCATTTTCACTGGATGTTATGAGTAAAGTTCAGGATATCCGTAAGAGCAGTCTGACCTTCGCTCCGGAGGCTGGCTCCCAGAGACTTCGGGATGTGATTAATAAGGGACTTACAGAAGAAATCATTTTAAAAGGAGCCGCAGAAGCGTTCCGTGGAGGCTGGAACCGGGTAAAACTCTATTTTATGCTGGGTCTTCCTACAGAGACAGCAGAGGACATGGAAGGAATTGCAGAGCTTTCAGAGAAAGTAGCTGAAGTTTACTATGAGATTCCCAAAGACCAGCGCAATGGTAAAGTACAGGTTGTTGCCAGCTCCTCATTCTTTGTGCCAAAGCCATTTACTCCATTCCAGTGGGCAAGAATGTGCACAAAGGAAGAATTTTTACAGAGAGCCTATCTGGTGAAGGATAAATTCCGTACCATGCTCAATCAGAAGAGCTTAAAATACAATTATCATGAGGCAGACTTGACGGTTCTGGAAGGAGTTCTTGCAAGAGGCGACAGAAAGATATCGGCTCTGATTGAAGAGGTATACAAAAACGGTGCTCTCTATGACAGCTGGTCTGAACACTTTAAAAATGATATCTGGATGAAGGCGTTTGAAACCTGCGGTCTGGATTCTGATTTTTATACAGTCAGGGAAAGAAGCTTAGACGAGATATTCCCATGGGACTTTATTAATGCAGGAGTATCAAAGGATTTTCTAAAAAGAGAATGGCAGAATGCCATTGGCGAAAAAGTCACCCCCAACTGCCGCATGCAGTGTACTGGCTGTGGTGCCATGAGTTTTCAAGGAGGTGTCTGCTATGAAAGTAAGAATTAAATTTGCAAAACAGGGGCCTGTCAAGTTTGTGGGTCATCTTGATATCATGCGTTATTTTCAGAAAGCCATGAGAAGAGCTGATGTTGATATTAAATACAGCGAAGGATTCAGTCCTCATCAGATTATGTCTTTTGCGGCTCCATTAGGGGTCGGTCTTACCAGTAATGGGGAATATATGGATATAGAGGTCCATACCATGGTGGACTGTGAGACCTTAATGAAGCAGCTTAATGATGTGATGGCAGAAGGAATTACCGTTACCGAATGCCACCGCCTCAATGATAATGCAAAGAATGCCATGTCTTTAGTTGCTGCCGCAGACTACACCATAACCTTCCGGGAAGGGAAGGAACCCGATGATAAGAAGGGCTTTTTTGACGGTCTTCAGGCATTTATAGAGCAGGACCATATTATGATTATGAAAAAATCTAAAAAGGGGGAGAGGGAAGTGGATCTTAAGAATCATATCTACCACCTTTCCGTCAGTGATAATAAAATTTTCATGAAGCTATCAGCAGGAAGTGCAGACAACTTAAAGCCGGAGCTGGTAATGGAGGCATACGACCAGTGGAGAGGGGAAGCCAGCCCGGAATTTGCATTTTGTATCCAGAGAGAAGAAGTATACGGAAATACAGGTGATGGGACCAATCCTGTTCTTACTCCTCTGGGACTTATAGGAGAATCCGTTGAATAAATTAATTATAACCAGATGGAATGGCTGTATAATCACTCTTTTGCAGTCAGGGAAGGAAACCCTTCAGATTGATATGGAGCCGGAGGAGGGTCATTCTTTTCTGGGAAATATTTATATAGGAAAAGTAAATAACATCGTAAAAAATATTAATGCAGCATTTGTTGATATTGGAAATGGGCAAATGGGGTATTTAAGTCTTGCGGACTCATCGGTTCATTTTGCAGATGGACGTCCCTATGTTGGCAGACTCCGCCAGGGAGATGAGATACTTGTTCAGGTGGAGCGGGATGCAGTAAAGACAAAAGCTCCCGTTCTCACAGGAAATTTAAATCTGACTGGCAGGTATTTTGTTCTGACCTCCGGGAAAAAACAGATCGGTTTTTCGGGCAAAATCCAGGATTCTGCGTGGAAGCATCAAATGAAAGAGTATTTGGAAGGTATGAAAGAAGACTGGGGAATCATTGTAAGAACAAACGCTTATTCTGTCCCCATGGAAGCCCTGAACCAGGAGTTGATGCAGCTAAAGGACAAACTGAACGGTATCCTTACACATGCCGGGCACCGAACCTGCTACAGTCTGTTATACAGTTCTGCGCCGTCCTATTTAGGCGGTCTGCGCGACAGTTTCCGATCTTCTCTTGAATCAGTAATTACCGATGAACCGGATATTTATGGAGCGGTAAAAGAATATTTAACAGAACATCAGAAGGAAGATCTGCATCTTCTGGCTTATTACGAGGATTCACTGCTTCCCTTAAAAAAACTGTACCGGATTGAAAAAACCGTAAAGGAAGCCCTTGGGAAAAAAGTATGGATGAAATCCGGAGGATATCTGGTTATTGAACCCACCGAAGCCTTAGTTGTTATTGATGTAAACACCGGCAAATACTCCGGGAAAAAAGCGCTTCGTGAGACGATCATGAAAATCAATCTGGAAGCGGCCGGGGAAATCGCGCATCAGATCCGGCTTAGAAATCTATCGGGTATTATTGTAATTGATTTTATTGATATGGATAATGAAGAAGATAAAAAAATACTATTGAAGCGTTTGGAAGAAATTGTTTCCAGAGATCCTGTTAAAACCACAGTCGTAGAAATAACCAAACTAAATCTGGTTGAATTGACAAGAAAGAAAATTAGAAAACCGCTTTATGAACAGGCTTTACAGATGGGGGAGATTTCATTATGAAAACTCCCCCTCTGTAAAGGTATGTCATGAAGTTTGACCGGCATTCTTTTTCTGATGCCAGATTTTAAAATTGACAGCAGATAAAATAACAACAAAAACAACATTAAATATCAGGATGCTGATTGCAGCTACAATTCCCACACGGTCGGCTGCTCCGCCGACAATCTGGGGAGTAAAAATACCTCCCATGGCAGAAATTGCAGTCAGAAGTGACATTCCAAAGGTAGAACCCTGAATCAATGGTCCTGCATTGGCAATACAGGTTGGATAAATTCCGGATAAGAAGTAACCAAGTCCAAGCAATGAGATCGTCACCAAAGGTAACGAATTTACTTTAATCAGAATAAATAAGCAGACTGCACTTCCTATGGAATGAATCAGCAGTATCGTACTTCTATGCATTTTTTTAGACATTGCTGCACAAACTAACCGTCCCCCCATAATAACCAGCCAGGTAAGAGACACCAATGTTGTGGCAAATTCAGCACTCATCACTCCTGTATTCTGAAGATAGGTAACAAACCATCCATTGATGCAGTTTTCAACTCCAAGATAAAAAAACAGAATAAAAGCAATGCAGTAAAATGGAAAAGAGCGCAGAAATCCTCTGTTCCCTGCAACGGTACTGCTGGATTTACTTTTTCTGTCACCGATCAATTGATAATTCATGGTTCCATATGAAATTGCGGAGAAAATTGTTAATATAACGATCATATAGAGCGTTACTTTCCATCCAAATCCCAGTTTCATCATCGCTGCTGTAATCAAAGGAGCAAGGAACGCCCCGATTGCAAAGGAACAGTGAAGAATATTCAGTTTACTGGTGGCTGCGTCTCCATAGATATCGTTGACTGCCGCATTATTTAAAATAGTAATACAGCCCCGTGCAAAGCCGTAAAGCAGTATAACCGCGTACATGACTGAAAGCGGAGGTAATAGGCTTAAAACCAGCAGGGAAGATGGAACAAAGAGAGTAACCATGGTAATGGATTTCTTTTTTCCCATAATAGAAACCATAACAGGGAAAATAAAGCTGGAAGAAAGATTGCCAATAGCCATAATTGATAAAAGTCCTCCGGCTGCAAGAAAGCTGATTCCCGCTTCCTTTATTATAGATGGAAGTATGGCTCCTATTACTAAAACCGCCATGCCGCTGACCGCATATCCGTAGCAGCAACGGATAAAAATTGAATTTCTCTGATCTGTTTTCATTGGTATATTACCCCCTTTTATAGTCAAACTTTGACCATTATACTAAGAGTTCCGGGAAAATACAAGGAGAAGTCATAAAAACCCTGCTTTTTCTCATAATTTTGCAGAAAAAATATTGACATAACCTTTTAGGAATGCTATATTTATACAGTATGCCGCACAATGAGGTTAAAAAGTTTCTGTTATTACAGAACACCATAGTTGGCGAGTAATGATAATAGGAGGTGCCATATGTACGCGATTATTGCAACAGGTGGTAAGCAGTACAAAGTAGCGGAAGGCGATATCATTAAAGTTGAAAAGCTTGGTGTTGACGCTGGTGAAGCTGTCACATTTGACCAGGTACTTGTTGTAAACAATGGTGAATTAGCAGTAGGCTGCCCGACTGTAGCAGGTGCTACCGTAACAGGTACAGTTGTAAAAGAAGGCAAAGCTAAGAAAGTTATTGTTTACAAGTATAAGAGAAAATCTGGATACCATAAGAAGAATGGTCACAGACAGTCTTATACTCAGGTTAAGATCGAAAAGATCAATGCTTAATCATGATAAGAGTAACCGTATTTGTTGATTCAGAACAACGTTATACAGGAATTGAACTGTCAGGACATGCTGGGTTGGCTGATAATCATCAGGATGGGCAAGAACTTGTCTGTTCCGCTGTTTCAGCTTTAACTTTTAATATGGCCAACAGTGTGGAGCAATTCACAGAGGATTCTTTTGAAGTGAATCAGGAAGAAAAGACAGGATCTTTTCAGTTTCGGTTTACTTCTGACATAAGTTCCGGGTCGCAGCTCCTTATGAATTCTCTGGTATTCGGATTACAGGATATTGAGGAAGAATATGGAGAACCATATATTAAAATCCGATTTAAGGAGGTGTAAGTGATGTTAAAGATGAACCTTCAATTTTTCGCTCATAAAAAGGGTGTTGGTTCTACAAAGAACGGCAGAGATTCCGAGTCTAAGAGATTAGGTGCCAAAAGAGCTGATGGTCAGTTCGTGTTAGCTGGCAATATTCTTTACAGACAGCGTGGAACTCACATTCATCCAGGCATCAACGTAGGCCGCGGCGGTGATGATACATTATTCGCTTTAGTGGATGGCGTTGTGAGATTTGAGAGAAAAGGCAGAGACAAAAAGCAGGTTTCTGTTTATCCAAAAGCAATTAACGAATAATTGGACCGGCTTCATACCTTGACGTATGGAGCCGTTTTTTACGATACGCCCATTAGTCTGAATATAGAATAATGGGATTTGATTTTTTTATCAGTAGAAAGGAAACAGGTGAATGAATGTTTGCCGATAGAGCAAAAATATATATAAGATCCGGAAAGGGCGGCGACGGTCATGTCAGCTTCCGGAGAGAACTTTACGTTCCCTGCGGCGGACCCGACGGCGGTGACGGCGGCAGAGGCGGTAATATTATATTTGAAGTGGATGAAGGACTGAATACCTTAAGTGACTTCAGACATATTCACAAGTATACAGCGCAGGATGGCGAACCGGGCGGGAAGCGACGGTGTCATGGAAAAGATGGCAGCGACTTAATCATAAAAGTACCGGAAGGAACCGTTTTAAAGGATTTTGAATCCGGAAAAGTAATTGCCGACATGTCAGGAGAAAACCGCCGTGAGGTTATATTAAAAGGCGGCAGAGGCGGACAGGGTAACATGAATTTCGCTACCCCTACCATGCAGGCACCGAAGTATGCTCAGCCGGGGCAGCCCTCGCAGGAGCTTTGGGTTCAGATGGAATTAAAGGTAATCGCTGATGTTGGTTTAGTAGGATTTCCTAATGTAGGAAAGTCAACTCTTTTATCAAGAGTCAGCAATGCCAGACCTAAAATTGCCAACTACCATTTCACTACATTAAACCCTCATCTGGGAGTTGTTGATATAGATGGAGGAAAAGGTTTTGTAATGGCAGATATCCCCGGACTGATTGAGGGAGCTTCTGAAGGCATTGGACTGGGACATGATTTTCTCCGCCATATTGAGAGGACAAGAGTGCTGGTTCATGTTGTTGATGCAGCTTCAACAGAAGGCCGTGACCCGATCGCCGATATCATAGCTATTAATAAAGAGCTTGAAGCTTATAATCCGGATTTAATCAAGCGGCCTCAGATTATAGCTGCGAACAAGATTGATGCCATTTTTGAAGATGGTGAGAGTCCTGTTGACAAACTGAAAGCTGAGTTTGAGCCTAAGGGTATTAAAGTTTATCCCATCTCTGCAGTCAGCGGACAGGGAGTCAAGGAACTGCTGTATGCTGTCTATGAACTGCTTAAAACAGTCAATTTAAGTCCTATGGTCTTTGAAAAGGAATTTGACTTAAAGAGCCTGTCCGGAGTAATGCTGCCTTACTCTGTGGAAGTAACAGAAGATGGTGTCTATGTTGTTGAAGGCCCCCGTATTGAAAAAATGTTAGGTTATACGAATCTGGAATCTGAGAAGGGCTTCAGTTTCTTCCAGAAGTTCTTAAAAGAAAATGGAATACTGGAAGAACTGGAAAATGCCGGAATCCAGGAAGGCGATACGGTCCGCATGTATGGTCTTGAATTTGACTATTACAAGTAACAAGGAGAATAATATGACAAGTAAGCAGAGATCCTATTTAAAAGGATTAGCGATGAATATAGATCCAATCTTTCAGATTGGAAAGTCCAGCCTGACCCCTGAGATCACCAATGCGATCGCAGAAGCTTTAGAAGCAAGGGAATTGATCAAAATAACTATTTTAAAAAATTGTGCAGACGATGGAAACAGCATTGCCTCAGTTCTTTCTGAACGGACCCATTCTGAGATCGTTCAGGTAATTGGGAGAAAAATTGTTCTTTATAAACAGGCGAAAGACGAAACGAAAAGAAAAATTGTTCTTCCTAAATAATGAAGCCTGATTTTCAGGCCAGGGAGTCGGTAATTATGGGTAATATAGGGATAATGGGCGGAACATTTGATCCGATCCACAATGGTCATCTGATGCTGGGAGAGCAGGCATGGAAGGAATATCAGCTGGACGAGGTATGGTTTATGCCCTCCGGTCATCCACCTCACAAAAATGACAGAAAGGTAACGGATCCTGGGGTCCGCCTTGCGATGACGGAGCTTGCTGTACGCGGGAAAACAGGATTCATCTGCTCAGATTTTGAGGTCAGAAGGAATGGCAGTACCTATACGTCTCAGACTTTGAAGCTGCTGCGGGAAGCATATCCACAGCATCAGTTCTTTTTTATTATAGGAGCAGATTCTCTTTATGAAATTGAAAAATGGTATGAACCGGATCAGGTCCTGTCTCAGGCTGTATTTTTGGCCGCAAGACGGGAATATGAAGATGCGCACCCATCCATGGAAAAGCAGATAGCTATTCTTCATAACAAATATAACGCAGATATACGGATTCTTCATTGCGAAGAGATGGATATTTCTTCCGAAATGCTGCGGGAACGGATTGCAAAAGGTCTTTCTGTTTCAGATTATGTACCCCCTGAGGTATTTGAATTTATTAACAATCAAGGCTTATATCAGGAGAAGGATAAAAGCATGATAGATGATATTACGGAATTGAGAAACGATTTAAAAGAGAAATTGAGCCCTTTAAGATACGAGCACACATTAAGTGTTTCTTTTATCTGTACCGCATTGGCAATGTGTTACAGTTTTAATTTAGATCAGGCTGAGCTTGCCGGTTTGCTACATGACTGTGCAAAGCACTACGGAAATGAAGAGATTATTAAAAAATGCCGGAAACAGGATATTCTATTAACTGACGATGAACTTAAAGCCCCAGTCGTGCTTCATGCCAAATACGGCGCATGGCTGGCGGAGCATAAATATAATATAACTGACCAAGAGGTGATAAATGCCATACGGTGGCATACGACAGGAAGACCAGACATGTCCCTGCTTGAGAAAATCGTATTTACGGCAGATTTTATAGAACCAAGACGGGAGAGGGCGCCGGATCTGCTTCATATTCGTTCTCTTGCATTTACTGATTTGGATGAATGTGTTTATCAGATTCTTAAGAATACTCTTGAATATCTGGAAAGCAAAGGAAAATTTGTGGACTCTGTTTCAAACCAGGCATATGCTTATTATAAACAGGTTCATAACGAAAAGAAGGGAGAAACAAGATGAATCAATCCATGGATATGGTAAAAACTGCTTATGCAGCTTTATCTGATAAAAAAGGTGAGGAAATCAGCATCATTGACATACGAAACGTATCAGTTCTTGCCGATTATTTTATTATCGCCAGTGGTACCAATTCCAACCAGGTACAGGCAATGGTGGACAATGTAGAGGAGGAACTGGGGAAAAAGGGATATGTATGCAAGCAGATAGAAGGCTACCAGAATGCCAATTGGATCCTTATGGATTATGGCGATATCATCGTTCATGTATTCGACAAGGAAAACCGTCTTTTCTATGATCTGGAGCGAATCTGGCGAGATGGGAAGACAATCGCGGTAGAAGATCTGGAAGAAAAATAGATTGAAATAGTATAAGAATATTTATGAGCGGCTTCACAATTAGTGTAAGCCGTTTATTTTAAGGTTAAGGTTGACATAAAATAATTATGTAACCTTAACCTTATTTCATTTAGTGAATTCCCAGTCGGAACAATCCAATCACTTTACCAAGTATCTCCACATGATCTACAATAATAGGGTCCATAGAATCATTCTCAGGCTGAAGTCTGTATTGTCCTTTCTCTTTAAAGAAGCGCTTTACGGTAGCGGAATCATCCACCAGTGCTACAACGATCTCTCCATTCTGCGCAGTGGAACAGTGTTCCACAATAATCTGATCCCCCTCCAATATCCCTGCATTAATCATGGAGTTACCCCTGACCTTTAACATGAACGTCTCTGTGTTCGGCAGCAGATCGGAGGGAATGGGATAGTAATTTTCAATATTCTCTTCCGCGTACAGAGGCTGCCCAGCAGCAACAGTACCCAGTATGGGGACGTTCACAACTTCACGGCGGGTAAGATTAAAGCAGTCATCAATAATCTCAATTGTACGTGGTTTGGTCGGATCTCTTCTAATATAGCCTTTTTCCTCAAGCGTTTCTAAATGAGAGTGTACCGATGAAGTAGACTTCAGATGAACCGCTTCGCAGATCTCTCTGACTGCAGGCGGATATCCCTTCTTTAAAATAGTCTCTTTTATATATTCTAAAATCTCCTGCTGTTTGGGTGTAATTTTTTCTTGCGCCATAACACAGCCTCCTCATTCCTATTCATTAAAACTATAGTAACATATGTTCGAGAAAAATGCAAACCTTTGTTCGAAAAAATGCAAAACAGATTGACAAACATATGTTCTTAGTGCTATTATTACATCAGATAAACGGAACATATGTTCTTGCTTGAGGAGGAATGCATATTATGAAACAGTTGATCATGTTAACCCTGACAGTTTTGCTGGGATCTCATTTTTGCGGACATTCCCTAATGAATGTATTGGCAGGAGAAGTGGGGACTCCGTCATTGGAAAAGTATTATACCAGTATAGAGATAAAGAACGGAGACAGTCTTTGGAGCATTGCAGGCCGGTATGCTGAAAACAGCGGGATGACAACCGCTCAATATGTACGGGAATTAAAAAGTATGAACCGGTTGAAAGAAGATACCATTCATTCCGGCCAGCATCTGACCGTAGCCTATTTTGTTCAAAGCCAGGTGAAGTAACCCGGCTTTGAACTCCATTTCAGAAGTATTAATACAAATCTGAAACTTTCCTCACATATTTATACTTCCCTCAATTTCACTTTATTTCTGGCACTGCGACGGCGTTCATCCTCCAATGCCGCATAATGCTTCTTAGTAGTATTAACATCAGAATGCCCCAGAACATCTGCCACTAAATATATATCGCCGGTTTCTTTGTATAGAGAGGTACCATAGGTGCTGCGAAGCTTATGGGGAGTAATCTTTTTTAAAGGTGTCACCAGTCTGGAATATTTTTTAACCAGATTTTCCACACTGCGGACACCAATTCTTTTTTTCTGCATGGATAGAAAAAGAGCATGTTCATTTCCTGCTTCAGGGGTAATCTGATTGCGTTCTTCCAGGTAATCCTGAAGAGCATCCTCAACTTCAGAACCGAAGTAAACCGTTACCTCTTTTCCTCCCTTTCTATGTATACGTATGCCACCATTTTTGAAATCAATATCATTAAGGTCCAGACCAACACATTCTGAGACACGAATTCCAGTACCAAGTAAAAGCGTCAGCAGTGCAAGATCCCGAACTTTTGTTTTCTCGTGATAAGCTTTTTGTTTCTCTGTTAACGATTCCCCTTTTTCTACTTCATCGAGCAGAAGCGCAACTTCATCTACATCCAGACGAATAATTTCCTTCTCATGCAGTTTAGGAAGCTGAATTAGTGCTGCCGGATTGTTTTGAAGCCGTTCATTGCGGTAATAATAATTATAGAAGCTTTTTAAAGAGGAGACTTTTCGCATGATTCCCCGCTCTTTGTTGGTTATTTCCTGATTTCTATCATTAAAACGGTATTTTAAGTATTCCATATATTCCTCAATATCAACAACCCTGAGTGTATTTAGAAAATCTAGCGGAATATTTCTCATCTCAATTTTACGAATAACTGGATTTTCTTTCTGAAGAAAATCAAAAAACACCTTTAAATCATAAGCATAAGCGATCCTGGTCCGGGAGGACGTGCGAGGCTCAATGCCACGGAAAAAGTCACCACAGAAGAGGGGAAGTTCTTTGATCAGCTCACGCAAATGCTTTACATTCTCTATGTCTTTTTGCTGATGGTAGGAGAGAGTACTTTTCATGGATTCACCTCATTTATGTTTAATTTATTATAAGTTATGCAGTTAAATAGGATATCACTTTACATATTTTAACAAAATAACAATAATAATACAAGACGACAACATTGTTTTGGACATAAAGAGATACCCGAAGGGTGTTACCTTTAAAAAGATATAGCCAAACAATCCTAAATTAATAGTATTTTCACAATTTTTAAGTTGTTTAAAGTATTTTTATATATTTTTTACAAGTTTTAATCTATACTAAAAAGAAAGGAGGGTGACCAATGGTTATTTATAAAAATAAAGAAATGGAACAGATTAAGAAATGAGGAACATATTTATTTTTCTAAGCGGGGTTTTATGTTTCTTTCTGATTTCTACTTTATTAAGCATACTATAATCTATTGTACAGCCGATTGCCAGCCCATAAAGTAGTAGGAATACTTTAAAACATATTGCTATGAAGTATAAGACATAGACGACTTAAAAAGAGAGGGTCACAAGCCATGATTTAACGCATGGCCTGTTAACCCTCTTTTTCTATACCAACTATTCGTTAAACTAGACTTTCGCGAATAGTTGAAACCGTCACTTACTCTTGAAGCCGCCACGCAATAATTATATCATAATTCCAACATCTTTTACAAGTTGTTGGTTTTTTATATTCGGGAGGAATTTTATATGCAGTCCTACATCGCTACTGCTTCGGACGCAGAAACCTCTAAGTCTTGAAGAGATTCCCATTCAAGACTTAGAGGTTTCTGCGGATTTTGACCAAACTTCCGAAGAATTACTTTATTTGATTAACAATAACCTGACGCAAATCAATGAATATGTTGGTTTCACTGTTACTGTTGGATTTGCTCTGATTGTTGTATATATCATCATGAAGCCAGTTTTTTTCTTGCTCTCCGCTCTCTTCTGCTTTCCCTGTTACGCTTCTTCGGCTCTCCCGGCTAACTATTCTGAAGCTCTCTTAAAGGGGTATGATAATCCGGATCTGCCGATAAGTGATAACTATTCAGATTAAGCAATTATAAAGAATACGGAATTCTAAAAGACTTTATCAAACCTTCAATGGTTCAATTACATCATTTTTGAAGCAGTTGCATAATAAAATTGCACTTCTGAATAGACGGAATTGATAGCTCCAATTATATATTTTATTAAAACAATTTTTATGATTATGCTATTTTTAGCAACTCAATCTTAAGTATTGATCATCGCTTTATAATTTTATCATTTTATAAATTATTATAGCCAACAATACGACTTGCAATATGTTTATAGAGCAAGAAAGGATAAAACAAAACCAGAAATGATTATATTTATGCTTTACGCTTTTTATATTCTTTAAGTATCTCTTTCTTTGAACCAGTTCGCCCCCAAGTGCTCCCATGTAACCTAAATATATAATAGCAGCCACTCCAACAAACATTAGATTTAAAGAGCCAGGATTTATTCCATTTATAATTATATTAAATCGTTTTAAAAAATATGAAAAACAAATAGGAAAAGCAATCAAAAAAACAGCTTTTGAAAATAGGCTATAATCATAAGTTACATCTATATTAACATCATTAAATTCTACTTCTTGTTTATTTGATGAAAAAATATAATGTTTATTATTTTTTGCTATTAAATTCCATTTATTATAATCTATACGAAAATTAGCATTTCTAATTCTAGGAACCACCTTATAATTTGAGACAGTTGGTTTTTCTATCTTATAACAATCAGCCCATGAATTACTTTTATATAAAATCAATCCCAATCTACTCATTTTTTCATACAAAATTTCTAAATCGCAGACTCCTAAACATGAGTATAAATGTATAAACCAAATATATTTTCCCAACATAGAATAAACACACCTTTCACTTTTTGAATCTACAACTACAATTGGCAACCTGCATGTTTTTCTCACTTTAACTAAATTGTACCAAGTCGCTAGCGCGACGGCTAGCCCCAGTTACCATGTTACCCACTACTTTTTTCATATTTATAAAAAAATAGTAGCGGTTTTTGCTTTTATGTTTTATTGTTGAATCACCACAAGACAACTTAAAACATTTCACAGAGACCGCTACTATGTTTAATTTATCATGCTTTCTTGAATTCAGCAACTACATATCTTATTTTTTTATCCGTCCTCCTCCTTTTTTGAATGGTAAGAACTCTATTCACATTCATTTTAAGGAGGTTCCATTATGGACTATTTAAACTCTTATCGGGAGATGCTCTCCCTTCGCGGTCTTACCGACCATACCCTGAAATCTTATTCCATTTATGTCAGGGATTATCTTCTTTATCTTGATTTTATTTCTTCACAAAGTTCCTGAGGACGTTTCCTGGGAGGAACTTCGTCATTTCATTCTCTGGCTTCAAAATCATAAAGACCTTTCTGACAGGACCATAAACCATTGTATTTCCCAGCTTCGCTTTTTTACTCTTTACGTCCTTCATAAGCCATGGGACCCTACCCAGCTCCCTATGCGTAAGTTTGATGCCTATCTTCCTTTTGTTCCATCAAAAGATGAGGCTTTTACTTTTATAACCACGCTCCCCGACTTGAAGCAAAAAGCGATGGTTTCTCTTATGTATTCTGCCGGATTACGGGTTGGTGAAGTATGTCACCTCAAATATTCCGATATCCAGCGCAAAAACATGCGCATTCATATATCACATTCCAAAAATCGTTCTGACCGTTATGCGATTCTTTCCAAGGCAAGACTTTGCTAACTATCTTGCATCCTTATATTGTTTTTTCAGGCCTCCCTATGGAAGGTCTATGAAACTTGCCCTAAAATATCCTCAGTCCTAAAATACGGTCTGTTTTCCGTAATTTTAAGGCTGAAAATCATCTTTACAGCCACCAGGAGGAAAAGCAATCCCCATACACTTACCGACTGACCGTCCTCAAATTGGTACAATTGGAAAGAATCACATTCAGAGCAGCTTGAGTTTTTCTCAGGCTGTTCTTTTTTACTGCTCTAAATCTGATACTTTCCTAAAGAATTATACCATAAAAATTTACTTACGCTACATTTACTAACAACAACATTTGTAATAATTCTATCCTTTCATTTATTAGGCAGGAGTCGCTGGTACCCTGCCTAATAAATGGAATATAATTTAATTATTGTCCATATGCAAATACTATTGAATTCACAGTTTCTTTAGTACCATCTGTATAGTTTTTACTAGTTTCAATAACACGTCCAGACCAATCAAAAACTCCGTAAAAAACTCCGAATGTCGATGATGCTACATTCACCCGCACTGCACTTCCCTGGTTTGTTCGTTTTTTTATATTAGACGCGACACCCGCTTTATGCGCCGCATTCAAACCTATCATAAATCCTGGTACTTGTGCATTTGGAACAAAACATAAAATCAGACCAATTAATGCTTGTGCATCGCCTGTTTCTATTGATGACGCTAATTGTGCTCCGTGCAGATGTTTCAAATAATAAATTGTATTTGTCTGCCCATAGCGAGGAGCGGATAGATATGTTTTTACAATTGCCTCATTATAACCTGATGGTATGGTGACATAATTTGATGAAGGTACACCAGCCCCTCTTTTCATTTTGGCGACAAATGTAAATGCATCAACAAAACCATATTCATTTACTTGATCCTTTCTTATCGGAACCCCTTCCATATAACAAACAATTGTATCATTAGAAGCATTATAGAACTTTTCTGTTAAGTACGCATTTTCATTGATTTTTGTTGTTTGTTCCGGAGTCGATTCCGTAGCGAGAGCACTAATTGTTAAATTACTAACCATACAAACAGTCAAAGATAAAACAGCAATTATTTTACTAATCTTCATAGAGTACCTCCTGTTCTAAATAAGCTAAAATGATTTGTTATTATTCATCTTAGCTTTCCTTTAAGTAAACAAGCTTTATATTAGCTATTGAAAACGAGTTATCCAGCAAAACTTATAATATTAGTATTAAAAGCATATGTATACCAATATTTTCAATTGCTAGTTGATCAAACTTACTAATATCAATCATAGAAGTACTTTTAGCAATGTGATTCCTCCTCCTTTGCTGCCTTGCTTTATGGAGCAGTTTTGTTATTTGCGTTCTACTCTCCTCCTATTGTCATGTATGCCTGAAAGGTATCTGATTAAGTGACAAGGAGCATGGGGAGAATGGTGGAATACTCCCCATGCTCCATATGTTTCATTAAGGGCTGTTCCCAGTCGATCACAGCAGTCAGATTTAGTTAAAATGAAAATCAAAGGAGTTTTGAGCCTGAATAAATATATCTCGCATAAAAAGTTCATAATTTTCTCTTTGTGAATGTCTATTACCTCTATATATTTTTTTTGAAGTTACAATATCATTTAACATATGTGCATCAAGAAAATTAATATTGCAGAATTCATCATTTTCATATAAGTATTTTAAAGTTTTACCAATATTTAAAAGATCCTCATAATGCTTTCCACATGAAAAACCTTCAATCATTGAATCGTCGAAAAAAGCTGCGTAGAAAAAAAGCGATTTAGCAAGCCAGCCTTTTTCCGCCATACTGTCGTTTGTACTATTTGATAAAACAAAATTTAAATAATCTGTAAATTCTATAAATGATCCTGTAGTTGTTTTTATACCTACAATTGGGTACCACAAGCCTTTGATTTTTCCATTATTAGTACCTGATGAACTGTAATAAGCTAATGTTACTCGTTCTACCCCATCATAAAATAAGATATTTACATCAATTAAACCAATCATTCTGAAATGTTTAACAGAGTATACATTAGCACAAAAACTTTTCTTATGAACTTCTAAAATACGTGGTGAAATGTTCACAATATATCTCCCCTGTTTTGAATTATTCATTGCTTACGATATGAACCATACAGTTAAGAAAGGTTTTCTTGACCATATGGTTCATTATCATTAAAGACTCTCATTTTTAATTTGTTGAAGATCATTTTCTATTTGTTGCAAATTAGTATAGCAATCTTCAATTCCCATAAGTTTTTTTAAAAACAAATTTTCTTGTTCGGTTATATCAAGTTCTTCGTACCAGGCCTTCTCTTCCAGCCCTAAGTCTTGATAACACGATGTATAATATAAATGAATCAAAAAATCTCCAAAGTACCAATAATCCGTTTGTTGAGTATATTTTTTATTGTCTATATATCTAGCTAATCCAAAATCAATTAAAACGATATCTTGATTTCCCTTTAAGATAACATTGGGTGGTCTAATATCTCTATGAACAATATTCTGTTGATGCAATATTGCTATTATCTCTAGTAGCTGAGTGGCGATTTTGTATATTTGAACTTTACTAAATACATATGCATCATTAAATAATAAATCTTCAAAAACTTTCCCTGAAATATATTCTAATACATATGCTTGTATATCTTCGACTTCCAATTTTTCAATAAAGGCGGGAAACTTAGGATTATTTATACTTTTTAATATTTCTTGTTCGTAATACAGTTTAGTTTTAGATGTTTTTAACGTGTCTTTTTTTAATTGTTTTATGATGCATTTTTTTAAATTGCTATTTTCTGCTAAATAAACAATTCCATATCGCCCTTCGCCTATCTTATTTAAAATAGTATAGCCGTTTAGTGATTCGCCAGGTTGATAATATTTGTCCATACTATTTAAACTTTATCACTTCACCTAATAACTGTACGAACGAGATGATCTGCTTGATGCACTGGAACGGCTAGTTCTTCTATAGTGAATATGGCCTTTATTAGATTTTAATTTTTTATTTTTCATAATAATCCTTCCTTTACTTGAATTTGTATCCAACTAATTCAAATAATTAACTAATTTTATATCGCACTTATGATATGGATTAGCTATACATTATAATATGAATTGTTTATTATTTTGTTACATTCTGCGCGCTCTCTATTTGTTTGTCCCAGGGAAGCGACTTTGCGAAGGATATCGATTGATGGCTTATCGATTTATTCAGGAATATCATGTTATTTGTCTTGCATAATCACACGTATAGTAGTATTATTAATAATAATTTAATACCGGGGAGCTTGCGGGTGTTTTTACCCAAACAGGCTGAGAGGAAAGTGTGACTTTCGACCCATTTACCTGATTTGGATAATGCCAACGTAGGGACGACTGAATTTATAAGTAATATGGGAAGTTGCCAATCAGGCAGCTTCCTATTTTTTTTAAGGAGGATTAAAATCATGATAAAAATCAATGGCATTTTTCATGAAGCAGCCGGAAAAACTCTGGCAGAATATCTGGCAGGCACCAGCTACAATCCCAAGCGGATTGCCGTTGAATGGAACGGGGTAATCGTTCCAAAAGAACAGTATGAGAAAACAGTACTTCAAGATGGTGATGTTGTTGAGGTCGTCAGTTTTGTAGGAGGTGGTTGATATGAACAGGATTCCTACAATGGAGGAAATGAGGAATGCTCTTGACAATCGAAACGGAAAGACTCTGCAGGATAAGTTCGCAAGTTCCACTGTCGCTATCTGCGGGCTTGGAGGCCTTGGATCTAATATTGCTGTTGCCCTTGCCCGTGCAGGTGTGGGCAGGCTGATACTGATTGATTTTGATAAAGTGGAGGTTTCTAATCTCCACCGTCAGCAGTATAAGGCTTCCCAAATCGGAGTTTTCAAAACAGAGGCTCTTGCTGCAAACTTAAAGGAAATTGCACCATATTTATCAGTCATCACACATACCAGGCAAATCGATGAGAATAACTTTAATGAATTGTTATGCAATGCGGATATTATTTGTGAGGCCTTTGATGGGGCTGAGGCGAAAGCTATGCTGGTAAACAGTGTGCTGGAAAAGATGCCTGAAAGGTATCTGATCGCCGCTTCCGGAATGGCAGGAATTGATTCCTCTAACGTTGTAAAAACCAGAAGGATTACAGATCATTTCTATCTCTGTGGAGATGAAGCCAGTGATGTAGAGGATAATATTGGACTTATGTCCTCACGAGTCATGTTGTGCGCCGCACATCAGGCACATATGGCGCTCCGCATTCTTGCGGAAAAATATGAAGCCTGAATTACAGAAAGAAGGTAGACATTATGCAATCAAACGACAAACTGATAATTGGCGGTCAGGAATTCAGTTCCCGGTTTATTCTGGGTTCCGGAAAATATTCCCTGAGCCTGATTGAAGCAGCGGTAAAGGATGCCGGTGCACAAATCATTACCCTCGCCGTTCGCCGAGCCAATACGAAAGAACAGGAAAATATTCTGGATTACATACCAAAAGGGGTCACACTGCTTCCTAATACTTCCGGTGCAAGAGATGCCGGGGAAGCAGTTCGAATCGCCAGACTTGCAAGAGAATTAGGGTGCGGTAACTTTGTGAAGATTGAAATTATGCGGGACTCCAAATATCTCCTGCCCGATAATCAGGAAACCATCAAAGCCACTGAAATTCTTGCAAACGAAGGATTCGTAGTCCTGCCTTATATGTATCCCGATTTGAATACAGCTCGTGATCTGGTGAATGCCGGTGCTGCCGCTATTATGCCGTTAGCTTCTCCCATCGGGTCCAACAAGGGACTCGCCACACGGGATTTTATTCAGATCTTAATCGATGAGATTGATCTTCCGGTTATAATTGATGCGGGCATTGGCCGGCCCTCCCAGGCTTGTGAGGCAATGGAAATGGGCGCCGCGGCAATTATGGCTAATACTGCTCTTGCCACAGCCGGGAACCTGCCTCTGATGGCATCCGCATTTCGTCAGGCAATTGAAGCGGGAAGAAAGGCATATCTTTCTGGTCTTGGCAGAGTTCTTGTTCGCGGAGCAGCTGCCTCCGACCCTCTGACCGGTTTTCTGCATAATTAGGGGGTGTATTATGGAAAATAAATTTTTATTTGATTCTGATCATTTGTCAGAAGCCGTTCTTAAGAAAAAACATCTGTTGGAAACGGATCCGTCCTGCCGTAAAAACCACATGGAGTATCTGCCTGGAATGGAACAGATTCAATCCGGTATCTGCGATCAGGTTATATCAGAGATGAAGTCCTATGACTACTCCCAATATACTGCAAAAGATGTTATGGTAGCATTGGATCATGAGATTTGTTCTCTGGAAGATTTCAAAGCTCTGTTATCGCCTGCTGCAGAGCCCTTTCTTGAGCAACTGGCCCGCAAAGCGAGACTGGAAACCAGCAGGCACTTTGGCAATACAGTTTATCTTTTTACTCCGCTGTATATTGCAAATTACTGTGAAAACTACTGTGTTTACTGCGGATTTAACTGTTATAATCATATCAGACGTATGAAGCTTAGTATGGAGCAGATTGAGCATGAAATGAAGATTATTGCAGACAGCGGTATGGAGGAAATCCTGATACTTACAGGAGAAAGCCGTACCCAGAGTGATGTGGCCTATATTGGTGAAGCATGTAAGCTGGCCCGGAGATTTTTCCGCATGGTGGGACTGGAAATATATCCGGTAAATACAGACGAGTATCGGTATCTTCACCAATGTGGAGCAGACTATGTGACGGTGTTTCAGGAAACTTATGATGCAGATAAATACGAAACCATACATTTATATGGGCACAAGCGGGTGTGGCCCTATCGTTTTGATGCGCAGGAACGAGCTCTCAGAGGCGGTATGCGGGGTGTGGGATTCTCTGCATTGCTGGGCCTTTCGGATTTTCGGACGGATGCACTTGCCAGCGCACTTCACGTATATTATTTACAAAGAAAATACCCGCATGCAGAAATGTCCCTCTCCTGCCCCAGACTTCGCCCCATCATTAATAATGAGAAAATAAATCCTATGGATGTAGGGGAAAAACAGCTTTGTCAGGTTATATGTGCCTACCGGATCTTTCTGCCATTTGTGGGAATTACTGTTTCTTCCCGGGAGAGCGAGGCTTTCCGTAATGGTATAGTAAAAATTGCAGCCACGAAAGTTTCTGCAGGAGTTTCAACGGGAATTGGGGATCACGAAAGCAAATACCGGGGAAAGGAGTCAGACGGAACACAAGGTGATGAGCAGTTTGAAATTAATGACAGCCGCAGCTTCCAAAAAATGTATGAGCACATTTCTAAGGAAGGCTTGCAGCCCGTTCTGAATGATTATCTCTATGTTTAATATTTATTGTGTTACCAGCCGTATTTTGTGTAAAGAAGATTTTCTTCATCGAATAGAAAAAATTGCTCTCAGCCATCCTGCTGGTATCATCCTGCGTGAAAAGGACTTATCAGAGGTACAATACAGACAGCTTGCGAAACAGGTCATTCAAATTTGTACAGAATATCAGATACAATGTGTGCTTCATAGTTTTGTTGATACTGCCATAGAGCTGAATGCGGCGGCGATACACCTTCCTCTTCCGAAAATGCGGGAAATGACCGATATGCAGAAGAGACACTTTAAAATAATCGGTGTATCCTGTCATTCGCCAGAGGAGGCCAGGGAAGCCGAGAAACTTGGCTGTACCTATATTATTGCAGGGCATATTTTTACAACCGACTGCAAGAAGGGATTACCCGGACGGGGTATCCCCTTCCTGGAAGGTATTTGTAAAAGTGTATCTGTACCAGTTTACGCGATCGGAGGGATAGAATGTAATAATGTCCGTTCTGTCTGTAAAGCAGGAGCCAAAGGAGCCTGTATCATGAGCGGCCTTATGACATGCGATAATGTGAAGTCGTTTTTGACAAACTTGAAAGGAGAGGCGAGTTTATAACTACTATTTTAACAATGCCGCATTTTGTTGTAAGCTTGAAAATCCCTGCGGTAGTGGCGAATGAATGCGTTTACAGAGAAGTTTTATGAATGCTACCCCTCCCACTGCAGTTTGATACATTATGCGGATATCCTTTGTATCGGTTGCAAACACAACATAGCCTGCACCAGCCCTCTTTGGCGGCTGTCTAAAGGCAGCCATACGAAGTTCATCTATGGAAACACTCCGCTTAAAAAAGAGTCCCCGAACTACAAGTGAATCTTTTTTAAGCGTAACTTTCCAGCGTAACATCAGTGAGGAAACTAGAATCAGAAAGATGGATACGCAATACATAACAACCGGAATATTCTCAGGATCAATGTCCTCCAACACATAGGAGTCAGGAAAAAAAATACAAATGAATAACACGGCAATGCCCAAAGGAAGTGTAACAAAAGCAAAGACACGCATCATATAATTACTAATCACAATTGGATTGCCATGTCTGTCTTTCTTGCAAGCACTCCAAAAATCCTGTTCGATACTTTTACTAACTGACTTTGCTAAAATTTGATTTAAACTCATCTCATACCTCTCCTGCAAACGAAATTACATCCTGTCGTATTACAAATTAAATAATTCATCTCCACTCTTAAAGTCAAACCCTGGATGGTGATCAAATTTTACAGCACCAACCGATGCCCTTCCCTTTACTGCTTTATTAATCATGGCAATACCTTCATTACCAAATCCTGCACAAAGTTCCAGGGCTTTTACACCATCATCAACCAGCTCTTTTGCAATCTGAACACCTTCTGTATAATTTCTGACACCAACAATGTCTAACGTCAGAGCTGGTGTTTCAATCATTGCTCTGTGTATTTTATAATCTGTCTCTGGTGCAACGAAAATAAATGCTGCTTTTACTTTCATAATTAATCCTCACTTTCTTTCCTGATTATTATTTTCTTGGGATTCTTATATCCTATCATAAAAAGGATATCAATTCTTGCAGAATATTGTCTTTTCATTCTGATCCCATAAACGGAAAATGAGGCATGTTTTATAATCTCTGAAAGTTCTTCTTGTAATCCTGAAGACTGATACCCATTTGTTTTTTAAAAAGATTGCATAGGTGGCTTTGATCATTAAAATTCAACTCCATTGCTAAGTCTACTTCTTTTCGATACTCTATAATTCCTTTTTTAACCAAATACATTTTTGCCTGAATATAATACTGATTTGGCGTTACACCCATCTCTTTTTTAAATATTTTCACTAAATAGTACTTAGATACATGAATTGCATCTGCCAAAGTGTCCAGGCAGAATTTTTCATGTGCATTCCTTCGAATATATCGCCTTGCTTCTTCTACAATACCACTTTTTATTTTTTCCTTATGATGCTCCGTCTTGTCCGCAATCACAGGCTTCATCAGATTGGTTAATGATCTTACTAACTTTTCAGCTGACCCCTTTGTAATATAGTTAACACACATCTTATGTATGACTTCCGAAGATGGAAATGTAAGGAAATAATCATTGAATTCCAGATATTTCAATTGTTCTTTCCAATCATTCTTTATACAAATGGTAATATACCGATATCGTTTTTCCGCCTGAATGATTACTCCTACATTAGAAGGAATAATATAAGCATTACCCGGATAAAGCAACCTTGATTTCCCATTAATTGTAAAATCTACTTCGCCCTCCTCTATAATACCAAAACAAAAACTTTCATGGCTATGTAACGGAAAGTTATGGTTACTATTGGCAAATAAAATTTCTATTGAATTTTTTTCATAAAAATTAATCATATTCTTCATACCAACAACCTACTTTCCATAACTAATTCCATGGCTGAACTTCTGTTTTAAAAACTGCGTACGGCTGTTTCAGAGCCTCCTGCATCAATAAGAAAAAATAGTTATCCTGACATCCCTCTGCAAAGGAATAAAAGCTGTTACCGGTCAGGAGATATTCTTTCATTCCTAAAAGGCAGCGTAACATAGCAACTTCATCATCCGTAAGTCGTTCCCTTGCAAAAAGATTCCTATAGAGGCATTCACCACCAAGATTAATGGAATAGGTAGACATTGTATTAATATCCTGGGTTATCTGAAAGGTTTGAACTAACGGCTGATTATCTTTGGTCAAGCTGCGTACAATATCATCATCCATTTCCCCTCGAACCCCTTGTATATTGATATGGCGGGTACGGATCTTGGAACGGTATTGTACATTGGACGCAAAATCATAAAAAGCTACTTTTCCGCTTTCAAATTCTATGGTGTATCTTGACCGGTCAGCCATAACGACCTCTCCATCTGTCTTAATTCCATCTCTGGAATCAGTGACCGTCACAGGAAATTGATAGTTTTTACCAGTTATTTGAGCTTTTTCAAATCCAACTCCTAACAGTTTCCGGATTAAGCTGACTCCATGATAGTCATGAGCCCAGGATATGGATAAGTTATGAACCTCGCCTAATATTCCTTTTTTTAGAGCCATTAATCTCGCCTCATAAAGCGGCTGTAAAAAATACTGTTCCGCGATCTGAATTCTGGCACCTTGTTTTATAGAAATGTGCCACAGGGAATGAAGGTCATTTAAATTCATGGCAGGCGGTGTCTCTACTAACATTGGAATGCCATAAGGGATTAACCTTTTTATCATCTCCGGATTTCCATCCCTTCCAATCGCTATCACCACAAAATCAGGATTTGCAGATAAGCATTCCTCTATGGTCAAAGCTGTTGGAACAGAATATGTTTGGGAAAATTTGGCTGCTTTCTCTTTATTTCGAAATAAAACAGAAGTCACTTCAAATTGTGCAGATAGAACAAGGCCTATTCTTAAAAAAGCCATTGCCCGGAATCCATTTCCAATAATAGCATATCTAATTTTAGTCATAGAGCCCTCCTTAAGCAAATGCTATCTGTTTCGTATCTATATGTTTGTTTTCTACTCCATCTGCCATTAAACAAAAAGGGTTATTTTTTGAGAGAATTTCCATAATATCATGGATCCTCTCATAAATACTAAGAATTTTTGTTTTTGTTGAAGTTTCTAAGCACATGCTATTTATATATAAATAATAGTCAATTTCTTCATAAATCATATTAATTTTATTAAACCTGACTACATCATATCGAAAGTTAATATCCTTTTCATTCTTAAGGATTTCTAAATGCTCCTCAAGTATTCTAAAATATCTATAGCAAAGGGGCGTTATTAAATCTATCTCATCTAGTTGAAACGCCTGGTAATCAGCTCTAAAAACTTTTCCCTCCCAATAATACTCTATTGCACCAGTAGAAATATTATTAAAAAACTTCAGCAATTCCTGTTTAATAGATTTTAAGGTAGTTCCAGTACCTGTATTATCATCTATCAATAAAATATTCATATTCTCCGGGTATTGAGTACTTAGTAAACTCACCTGTTCAGGCAGAGATAATTCACAATAATGATTATTATCATATTTTGAGAACCTAACATAATCATAACCTGCCAGGCAGGAACACCCATTCATGATATTTATATATTTCTGCATTGATATAAAAAATGGTGGTATCAGCGCGGCTCCTTGCAAAGGTGAAATGATAATATCGTATTCTCCAACATAATCACATAATGCAAAGTAAGTAATAAACATAATCAGAATATTGTCCATCTCCGAATATTCTCGGACGTAGGAAATATTAAGTTTCTTCATATCCGATATTATACTATCAATTAAGGCAAAAGATAAAGGTGGAAATTGAGTTAGGTCTTCATTAAAAATAATTTGAGTTATATAATCAGTTAAGTCTATCAGGTATTCTTTAAGCGCTTTATAATAGTTACAATTTAAAGATGTATAACAGAATATGACACCAACTAATTTTGCTACACATGATAACATATATTCCGTAAGTGAGAATACAATATATCTTTTATTATCATACGATAATTCTAAATTTATAATTATCGGTGCATCTAAAGCTATATTTTTCACTAAATCTGCTGTTTCAATTAAATCCGTTGAATAATAAGTGTAATTTCTGTTACAGTAAAATGGTTTTTTAAGGCTAAAATACTTCGCTAAAATCGGAAGATATTGGTTATATTCTTCTTCAAACTTATCAGTTTCAATATATACCTCCCCGGCATAACCGAACTTATATTTGGTTAATATAGTTTGACTTAAGAATGGTTTAATCAATTCATATAAATCATTCAAACTAACACCTCTCTAGTTAGTACTCATATATAGAAAATACTTATTTACCATATCATGTCTCCAAATCGAATTGTTTTCAAATAGATTCCGAAATAAAAGACGGAACTATCCAATTCTGTAGATAAATCTACTTTTTAATAGTTCCGTCTATAATCTTAATTCACCTGATTCCCATTATATTATCATTATTGAGCTGCAGAACTTTCAGGTGTAGTACCTTTTTCTGCAAATACAATCCAAATTGGGAATTCTTTAATTACATTAAAATTATTGTCGCGATATGAAAATCCAAAATAGATAGGCTGATTGGATATACTATCAAAATCCTCATATAAATTTGGATCATAGCTTACGCGGCCATCCTGCAAATCTACCATATAGTCGCCAACTGCAGTATCTGCAGTACTTACTGTTGAAGTAATCATAGTTGCATTTGTATCAGTTGTTACGATATCAAAAAAATGATACCTGTTTTCACTGTTAATATCAGGCTTTTCAACAACAATAGCAGGTGTGGTTTGACCGTTAATCGTAATATCTCTACTTTCAATAAAGCCTGGGACAATAATCTGATAATTTTCGTCCCCCCAGTTAACCGTTTGTTCTTGAGCCGCACTTGCTGGGATAATCATAATACCTGCAAGCAAAAGTGTAGTTAAAATAACTCTGAACAGCCTTTTCATACAAAATCCTCCTTTTTAGTATAGAATATCATAATAATTCCAGTATTACAATTATTTCCATATATATTGAACTCTTTTTTTATAACTCTTTTTTTAATTATGTATGCGGTCCTCTTTATACCCACAATTCATATAATGTTCGTAATATTTTTTCAAATCATCTCCATATAATTCAGCTAAATCTGAATTATTATCTTTATAGATTTTCACATCAAAAGTACTGCAGGCTTTACGTCCCTCTGCCATACCGTTATTCACAAAATGCTCCAATAATTTTTGTTCGTCATTTCCAAGAGTCGTCTGTAAATCCGGATTATTTGTAAAATAAAAAGCCGTATCGAATATCAACTTATAATCATCGGCCTTCAAAACAGGAGCAGCCTTCGTTTCTGTTGCGTCATTCTGCCTGGTAGTTACTTCACTGCTGCTGTTATTGGAATACGGACAAACTCCACCCGGGTGTAAATGTGCAGCGTATCCATGATGGTAATGATAGCTTCCTAAACCACTTTTATTTTTGTTATCGCGATGTCCACCCTGGGCATCCGTCCGTCCCGAGTGTGCCTGGGCACTTATTATATTATTTGCATATTTTGTTTCCGTACATCCCAAAATTAAAAAAGCAGCCACAAATAAAGCAAACCGTTTATACCTTTTCCTTTTTATTTCAGAGTTTTGTTCCGTATTCTTTGTATCCATACTCATATATTGCTTCCCCCTTACCTTTTTCTATAAATATAGCACATATAAAGTTGTATTACAAATATATAGCATAATTAATTTCAAAAATAAAAAATGACAAATCCATACCTATTTTCTTTGGCATTTTAATGATTTGTCATTTTAAATATATTACTTCTTATGCATCTGGACCTGCATTTGTTTCCGGTTCAGTGGTAACGCCTTCATCTGAACCTTTTTCGGATCCGGCTTGTTTTTTCGTCTCGCTTGTTGTATCGTCTTCTTTTGTATCTGGTACTTTTTTGTCAGTTTCTTTTGTATCCGGTATCTTTGCACCCGGTCCGACCAGACTTCCATCTTCCTGGGTAGGTTTTTCCCCATACTGCTGCTCTTTCGTTTCAACAGCGGTCGTATCAGCCGCCGTTTCTTTGGTCTCTTCTGTAGTCTCAACAGCGGCTTCTGTCTGCGCAGGAGTTGTTTCTGCTGGGGCGGCAGCCGTTTGTTTCTTCTTCTTTTTACTGTTGGATGTTCCTCCGGAAGAAGCTTTTTGACCTGGTTTGGAAATGCCGCTTTCTTTTGAAATTGATTGGCTGATTTTCTTAACAGCTGCAGACGGAGTATAATTTTCCTGACCATAAAGGAACTGGTGCAGCTGTACTACATTACTCTCTAATGTAGCAGGAATAACACAGTCCATTTTCCCTATTTTCATCGTGGTACGGGAGAACGGGAAGCCGTCTGTTTCGCCGATACGATATTTGCTGATGCCCTTAGCAACCGCCAGGATATCATTCATGCCAATGCTGGTGGAAATCTGCGGAAATACAGCCGTTACCAGGGTTTTTCTTGTAGCAAAATCTGCAGACCTGGCTTTTTCCATGGCAAGGTTCACGACTTTTCTCTGACGCTCGGTACGGTTAAAATCAGTATCCATCAAACGAAGCCTTGCATAAGCCACTGCCTGTGCCCCATCCAAATGATTCATACCCGCATGTTTCAGCTGATGGGAACCGACTCCTGTGGAATTAACTGTTTCTGTAATAAAACCATTGATGTAAGCGAATTCGGAATCAGTGATCTCCAGATCAATTCCCCCCAGAATATTTATGGCATCTGCAACGGATTTCCAGTTAAAAGTAGCATAATCATCGATATTTAAGTCCAGATTTTCGTTTAAGGCTTCCAGCGCCTGTTTATGCCCACCCTTAAAGTAGGCCTCATTTATTTTATGATAGGTACCCTTACTATTGATTTTTAAGTAAGTATCACGGTAAACGGATACCAGTTTAATCTCTCCGGTCTCCTTATTGATATTGCAGAGCATTTCTACGTCTGAAAGCGCACCCTTATCCAGTTTACCGTCTCTGGAATCCACACCGAATATGGCAATGGTCCAGTAACCTTTCTGATGTGTCCGCTGCTTAAACAGAAATAAGCCTGCAATCAGCAATGCTGCAATTACAAGCAGTTTAAAAATTATTTTGTGTTTCTTATGATGTCTTTTTTTCTTCTTTCGGTTCTTTGCGTTCTGTTGACCGCTATACCGGACACGGGGATTTCTTCCGTCACCTGTACTGTAATACGTTCTGTCACCGCGTGAAGCCTCTATATGATCCTGTGCCTGGCTGCTTCGCTCAGTAGTATGCCTGGATTTTCCCCGCACTCTGCTGCTTTCGCTTCTCTTTCTACGAGCCCGCATACGGTCTACTTCATCTTCATTATCCATGACTCTAACCTCATCCCTTTCCTGATTGTCTCAGACAACCCCACATATTCTATCAGAAATTCAGTTCTTATTCCTTGCTTTTCTCTTAATATTCTCAGTCAATCAATCTTTTCCTAAGATCAGATTGAAACTGAGAGGGGTTGAGAAATGAGATAAAGGCTGATAGATAGACATGAGGTTTCAGATGAGGTTTCAGATAAGAATTAACCGGTTGCTAAGGCTGCATCCGATAAGATCAATGCTTCAATGGCTGCTGCCACTCCGTCCTCTTCATTGGATCTGGTGACCAGCCGTGCGCGTTTTTTGATTTTTTCTGACCCATTATCCATGGCTACGGTGTACCCTAACGGCAGAACCAGCATAGACAGATCATTTTCACTGTCTCCCATGGCCAGGATCTCTCTTGGATGAATTTTAGTATTTATGGCATATTCAAGCAGTGCATTTCCTTTTTGAGCATTCAAATGGGTTAATTCAAGATTGGTTGATGCAGAAGAAGCAATGGAGATACCTTCATCCTTTTCCAGGCAGGAACGGATATATGAAAGGACCTGAGGGTCCTCATGTACAACTGATATTTTATATATGTCGGTATCAGAATGAAACAAATGCTCTTCAGAAACAAACTGAAAGCGCTTAACAATGGTTTCAAATGTATGTTCGTCAGAAATCATGGAGAGAAAAATTTTGTTCTCAAAGCTTTCCTTAAATTCTTCCATACTTGAAGTTGTATAACTTCCTTCATCAGTCATAAAATCAAACAGGACGGAAAAAGGCCGGCAGATGTCTAAGATACGGCTGACCTGGCTTTTTAACAGCGCCTGCTTGCGGATTTGTTCCCCTTTGCTGTTAAATACTGCCGCGCCATTCATGCAGATTATATCACAGGATATGCCCGCCTCATTCAAAGGAGCATAAGCATCTGCATAATTACGTCCTGTGCATACAATAAAACCAATATTTCTTCTCTTCAGCGCTAAAATGGCAGCCTGATTTTTTAATGATATTTTTCCATAACGGTTTAATAAGGTTCCATCCATATCGGAGGCAACTAATCGAATCATATATTTTATCCTTTCTTATCCACTATTTTTCTTGCAATGTCAGGATAATTGGTGATGATAGCTCCAATCTCCTGCTCCGCTAAGTATTCCATCAAAGATTCCTCATTGACAGTCCATACATGCAGTTGAATGTTATTCTTTTTTGCTTTTCTGATTAATTTATCAGTCCGAAGGTTGTTGACAGACGGATGAAGGGCGTATGCCCCGATCAGCTTTGCATAGGTTATCACATGAATCCAGCCATCTGAATATAATATTCCTGTCTTTGCTTTGGAATCCAGTTTTTTGACTTTTATAATACTTGGATGATGGAAAGAGGAGTAAATCACTCTCTCTTCCATCTCCATTTTTTTGACCAGACTGATAACTTTATCTTCGATTCCCTTATAACGGTACACACCCGTTTTCAACTCGATATTTACAGTTAAGTCTGTGGGTTTTAACAGCTTAAGAACTTCTATTAGCTCAGGTATGACTGCTGCGGTGTATTCCGGATGTGTTTTGTTGCTGGAAAATTGTTTTAATTCAGCCATGGTGAAATCCTTAACTCTGCCGGAGCCGTCGCAGGTGCGGTCAATGGTTTCATCATGTATCACTGCCAGTTTTCCGTCTTTTGTAAGCTGTACATCCAGCTCCACTCCGTCTGCCCCCTGCCTGACTGCCAGTTCAAATGCCTCCAGGGTATTTTCCGGTGCATATGCACAAGCTCCTCTGTGAGCCCAAACCTTTGTTTTCATCTGCCAATATCCTTCCTGATGTCATTTACTTATTTAATAGATTATAATCGGCTATTGACTTATTAATTCTTTCTGCCATCTTTGAAACAGCATCCTCAGGTGTACCATTGTTATTAATCATATTTTCGATTTCAGTTTCCACCGTTTGTCTTGCTTCCGGAAAAACACTTAATAAGGCACCGGCCGACTGGGGGGTAGAATCGTGAAGCTGATCAATGGCTGTCTGAAATTGTGGATATTTTGCAATGTTGTCTTTGAAAACAGGCTCCTCATGAGCGGCTGTTGTAATGGGGAAATATCCAGTCTGGGAATTCCAGTAAGCCTGACTTTCCGGAGATACCAGGAATTTAACGAATTCCCATACTGCCTTTTGCCTGGCGGCATCGTTATTGTTTAATGCCCATAAAGAACCTCCGCCTATGGAAACACCTCCCTTGTCGTCATCACTGACCTTTGGAAAATATGCAGTACCCACTTCAAATTTTCCATTCACATCGTTTAAGATTTGTTTTAAGGATGCAGTGGAACCAAGTGTCATGGCAGATTTTCCAGAACTGAAGTCCGCAAGACCGGCATCTCCTCCTCTGCCAACGTTGGGGGCATACCCTTTGTCTGATAATTCTTTCCATGCTGTCAGCGTTTTAACACCTGCGCCATTTTTATCGAAGTCAACCGCAGTTGCCGCTCCATCCCGTCCGTTGCCGTTATCCGCATAATTCGCCTGCTGCTTACAGGTGAACTGCTCAAAAAACCAGCCATAGATGCCAAGGGAAATCACCTCTCCTGCACCGCCCTTATTTAACAGGTCATCGCCAATTCGCTCAATTCCAGGCAGACTGTCAGGCACCTCAGTAATACCGGCTTTTTTAAACAGGTCTTTGTTGTAGTATAGAATCGGTGTTGATGAGTTAAATGGCATGGAATACAGGGTTTTGTTTACCGTATAATAGGCTGCAATATTGGGTTCCACCTGGGAAATATCCCATTTATCCGCATCAATGAGCTGCTGCATCGGCACTACCCAGCCGGAATCTATCATAAACCGGGTTCCGATGTCGTAAATCTGGACAAGATCTGCTCCCATATTGCCGATCTGTGCACTTTTCAACTTATTAATCGCATCGTCGTAGCTTCCCTGATACTGCGCCTCAACGGTAATCCCTGATGTATTTTCCTTGTTAAACTTTTCCACAAGTGCATCAATTGCTTCTCCATTGACACCGCCCATGGAGTGCCAGAATGTAATAGCAGTCTTTTGCTGATTTCCTGAAGCATCTGCGGTAATAGAAGCGGTTGTGGATGGCGCTGCTGCTGATTCTGCTGTAGTATTTCCGGCTCCGGTCTGACTGGAACAGCCAGAAAGCATTCCGACAGCCATGAAAGCTGCCATACAAAAAGAAACTGCTCTCTTTTTCATGTTAATCCTCCAAATTTTATGTAATATTTATTCTGAATCAGGCTACCCTTTAACGGCTCCTGAAAACATTCCTCTGATTAACTGTTTCTGCCCCAGGATAAAGACGGAAATCGATGGGACGATGATCATGACTACGCCTGCAATCATCATGGATATTGACTGGGAATCTACGCTGTCTAACATACCGATTCCGATCTGTACCGTTCTCATTTTATCGGAACCTGTAACAAGGAGCGGCCACATATACATGTTCCAGGCATTTATGAAGGTATAAACTGCCATTGCCCCAATTGCTGATTTCGTAAGCGGAATGAGTATGCTGTAAATAAATCTTAAGTTCGAGCAGCCATCAATCCGGGCTGATTCATATAACGATATGGGAAAGGATTTATAGAACTGACGGAACAAAAAGATTCCCATTGCTGAAGTCAGGTAAGGAATAATTAAAACCTTGTAGCTGTCAAGCCACCGAAATCCGCTTACTGTTAAGTAATTGGATATAATGGTCGCTTCTCCCGGTATCATCATGGTTGCCATCACAAGCATAAACAGAACATTTTTACCTTTAAAATCGAGAAAGGAAAAAGAAAATGCAGCCAGGGAACAGGAGAATATCTGACCGGCCGTAATGCAGCCTGCTACTAAAAATGAATTAACGATAAAACGGGTTAAAGGTATTTTAACCAATGCCTGACGGAAATTATCAAGTGTAGGTGTTAAAGGTATTAAATTCATACTCGTTGTGAACAGTTCACTGGAAGGCATGACTGCAATGCTGACTGCATATAAAAGCGGAAGCAGCAGAAACAGCGCCATAAGAAAATTCAATCCTGTCAGGGCCAGTTTCATGGCTCTGCGGCGGATGACTGCCCTCTTTAATGCATCTCTTTTAAGAGTTTCCAGTTCCTCTCTGGTGATATCATTTACTGCCCTGGAAATAACAGATTCCATCAATAATCTACCCCTTTCTTTTCCAACCGGAACATGCATAATGTCAGAACCATGATAATCATAAATAAAATCACGGACTGAGCGGCTGCACTGCCGAAACGATAATTGAAAAATGCATCCCGGTAAATGGAATATACAATCAGATTTGTGGATTCTCCCGGACCTCCCATGGTTAATACCTTCACCTGGCCAAAGGACTGGAAGGACTGAATGATATTAACAACCAGTGTATAAAACAAAATCGGGCTTAACCCTGGCAGTGTTAAACGGAAAAACTTCTGGAATGCATCAGCACCGTCAACAGAGGCCCGTTCATAAATGATATCATCAATATTACTTAAGCCAGCGCTGAAATAAAGGAAATTTATACCGCTGTTTAACCATGCGGTTAACAGTGCCACACATACCAGCGCATATTTGGGATCACTGATCCAGTTAATATGCAGACTCAGCAGCTTATTAACAATTCCAATGGATGGATGAAGCATGATTTTAAATATCATAGCTGCCGAACTTGAAGCGATTGCCATTGGAAGGGCATAGGCTGTACTGAAAATCCGGATGCCAGGAAACGACTGATGACACAATACTGCCGTTGTCAAACCAAGAAGCATACTGACACTTACGACAATCAGTACAAATACTGCTGTTACAAGCAGACTGTTAAAGAATGATGCCGAGCCTAGAAGCTCAGAATAATTTCCTGCACCCACAAACAGCTTCGCCTGCCCCATTTTATTGGTTTTGAATACACTTAAATAAATTGTTTTAAAAAAAGGAAAAAACAAAAAAACTGCAAATACTGCCATAGCCGGAGCTATGTATGCATAAGGACTTAGATTCCTCGTAACTATTTTAAACTTCATAAGACTGCTCCTTAACGGTATAATATGTTTTCTTCTGTATCCATATCAAACAGAAAGATCTGATTCATATCAGCAAAAACAGACGCTTCCTCTCCAGTTTCCGAAGAAAAATCAGGTTTCAGTCTTGCACAGACCGAATGTCTTCCTATTTTCCCATGAAGGAGGATTTCCGAACCCAGAACTTCCTTTATCTCAACGTTAAGTTTTAGTTCCTGTTCCTTTGGTCCGGTTTCATGGAAATCCTCCGGGCGAATGCCAAGATATACTCTCCTGCCCAGATAATCCCCCTCAATCAGCCGCTGTGCACATTCTTCATTTACAAACAACCGGTTCCTTAAAAACTCAACACAAATCCGGTCTTCTCTTCTCTCCACCCAGACAGGAATAAAATTCATGGAAGGAGACCCTATAAAACCGGCGACAAATTTGTTAACCGGATTCCGATAGAGAACGTCCGGCTCAGCCGCCTGCAGAATAACTCCCGAATCCATAACCACAATTCTGGTTCCCAGAGTCATGGCTTCTACCTGGTCATGGGTTACGTATATTATGGTCGCTCCCAGCTCTTTATGTATTTTGGATAACTCTACCCGCATTTGTGTTCTCAGCTTTGCATCCAGATTAGAAAGAGGCTCATCCATTAAATAAGCCCTGGGCTCCCGTACAATAGCACTCCCGATAGCGACTCTCTGCTTCTGGCCTCCCGATAATGCACGGGGCTTCCGGTCAAGTAAGTGGCTGATACACAAAACTTCGGCCGCTTTTCTCACCCGTCTGTCAATCTCCGCTTTCCCGATCTTTCGTACTCTTAAGCTAAATGCCATATTTTCATAAACAGTCAGGTGTGGGTAAAGGGCATAGGACTGAAAGACCATAGATAAATCCCGTTTTTGTGGAACTGTCAGATTCATCAGCATTCCGTCAATCCACAACTCCCCGGAAGATATCTCCTCCAGACCAGCAATCATCCTTAACGTAGTGGACTTCCCGCATCCAGAGGGACCTACCAGTATAATAAACTCCTGATCTTTTATATCCAGATTAAAATTTTTAACCGCAGCCTGACCATTTTTAAATGTTTTACATACATTTACCAAAGATAGATTTGCCATAAAAACCGCTTCCTTTCTTATATCCTGTCTTCATTTTAAAGAACAGATGTAAAATGAAAAAGAATCTTTACGTAAAATAGATGTAAATCATGGTATTGACGCACAAAGAAAGAGAAGTTATAATAAACTAAATTTATGAAGGAGGCATAAATACACATAGCAAAGCTAAGCGCCATGCACCTGCGGATACGATCGTGAGCGTTTTCTCAGAGAAAACGGTATTCAAAGGTTAACGAGGTGAAGGGTGATCGAATATTCGGCGGATGCCCTTCCATGCTGCCGGGCGTGTATCCAATGTGAAATATGCAGGTAACTGCAAAACAACCACACTGGAACCGGTACATCAGGAAAAAATGTGTTAGACAAGAACGCTGTCCGTTTTTCAGACAATAAGAGACAGCTTGTTTTTGTGTGCATATTTCGCGAAACAGGAATATAAAACTAAAAACGTATTATAAAGGAGATTTTATTATGTGTGGAATAATTGGATATAGCGGACCATTAGACTCAAAAAAAATACTGTTAGAAGGACTGTCCCAGTTGGAATACCGCGGATACGACAGCGCTGGAGTTGCACTTTGCATGGAAAATTCCAGAATTCATCTTGTACGTCATACTGGAAAAGTATCAAACTTAAAAAAGGGCTGCGAGGATATAAACCAGGTCTCCCACTGCGGCCTGGGACATACCAGATGGGCAACGCATGGGGGTGTCACGACAGAAAACACCCATCCCCACAGGGCAGGACGTGTTATACTGGTTCACAACGGCATTATTGAAAACTACCACCAGCTTACAACGGATTTTCACCTGGAAGGGAAACTACTTTCTGAAACAGACAGTGAAGTGGCTGCCTGGGTTCTTGAAAGCCTCTATGAGGGAAACCCGGCTGAGGCCATTGCAAAACTGGTCACCTATTTAAGGGGGTCCTACAGCTTTTGTATGATGTTTGAGGATCACCCGGGTGAAATCTATGCAATCAGGAACGTGAGCCCTCTGGTAGCTGCATATACCCACTCAGGTTCATTCGTGGCATCAGACCTGACTGCTCTGATTCCGTATACCAGACAGTATTTTGTAGTCCCCGAAAATCATATTTTAAGGCTCACATCCTATAAGGTACATCTGTATGATCTGGATCTAAAGGAGCTGGAACCGGAAATTCTGGAAGTGAACTGGAATATGGATGCAGCCATGAAAAATGGTTTTCCTCATTTTATGCTCAAAGAGATCCACGAACAGCCGGAGGCTTTAAAAAATACGATTCTCCCGCGCCTTTCAAAAGGTCTGCCCGATTTTACGGATGACCAGATACCAGACGTTTTATTTGAGGATTGTAATCAGGTGCAGATTGTTGCCTGCGGCACTGCCATGCATGCCGGAATGGCGGCAAGAGCCTTAATGGAACCGCTTTTACGAATTCCGGTTACAGTCTCCATCGCATCGGAATTCCGCTATGAAGATCCACTGGTAGATGACAAGACCCTGGTCATTATCATCTCCCAATCCGGTGAGACTATCGATACCCTGGCTGCCCTCCGCCTTGCAAAAAGCTACGGTGCCAGAACATTGTCCGTTGTTAATGTAAAAGGTTCTACCATAGCCAGAGAAAGCGATTATGTACTCTATAGCCACGCAGGCCCTGAGATCGCTGTCGCCAGTACCAAAGCTTATTCCGTGCAGCTGGCTGCCCTTTATATGGTATGCTGTCGTATGGCCCTTGTAAGAGGCAAATACGGTGCAGAGGAAGCGGAAGATTTCATGAAGAAGCTTCTTGACTCCATCCCTGCCATGGAAGCCATGATTGAAAAAAGGGATACGGTGAAAGCGCTGATAACACACTTAATCAATAAACCGGATGCCTTTTTCATCGGACGCGGCCTTGATTATGCCTTTTCTCTGGAGGGTGCATTAAAACTGAAGGAAATCTCTTATATTCATGCAGAGGCCTATGCAGCCGGTGAATTAAAACACGGGACCATCGCCCTGATTACAGAGGAGGTTCCGGTGATTGCCATCGCAACTCAGGAAAATGTGTTTCCCAAGACTATTTCCAATATCCGGGAGGTAAAGGCAAGAGGCGCCTTTGTAATTCTGCTTACAAAAGAGAGTTTAAATGTAGAGCCCGGCATTGCGGATATACGGATTAATATTCCAGATATCGGGGACCGTTTTACCGTATTCCCCATTGCAGTTGTTTTACAGCTTATTGCCTACTACGCATCGGTAGGAAAAAATTTAGACGTAGATCAGCCAAGAAATCTGGCAAAATCCGTGACTGTAGAATAATATCATAGAAGTGAATACAGAAACAGGCGCATCGCTCGAAATAATGGATACGCCTGTTTCTGTTATTTGATTGTTTCTGTTATTTGTTTTTGCCCTTCATTTTCACATCCACGTACTTAAGGATTAAGTCTACCGTTCCGTCTACTCCAATCGCACTGCGGTTGATGCATAAATCATAGCTTCTAACATCCCCCCACTTTTTGTTGGCATAGTAATTGTAATAGCTGGACCGCTTTTTATCTGTTTTAACCATGACTTCCTTTGCCTTGCCTTCATCAATCTGATACAGATCTTTTAACGACTGAATCTTATCCTTATCATCTGCAGTAATAAATATAGAAACCAGATTCGGGTTATCCGCCAGTGCATAGTCTGCGCATCTTCCAACAATGACGCAGGACTCTTCTTCTGCAAGTTTCTTAATTGTATCGAACTGCGCCAGAAAAATCTTATGATTGATCGGCATATCCATATAACCAGAGCTGGATAATCCTACGGAATATGTATCCATAACCAAGGAATATAAAAAGCTGTTGGTAGGCTTTTCATCATGAGTTTGAAACAATTCCTCACATAAACCACTGTTTTTTGCAGCCAGTGCTAATAACTCCTTATCATAGCATTTAATTCCAAGGGCTTTTGCCAGCTTATCACCAATAATCTTACCAGAACTTCCGCATTGTCTACCAATTGCAACCACTAAGTTTTCACTCATATTGATCACTCCTTCCAGTCATCTTATAATACTATTATACAACTAAATTTCTGAAAAATCCATATTTCATCTAAATTTAACAGTTATCAATACATTTTGCCCGTAAAAAAACCACCCGGACTTTATCGTCTAGGTGGCTCGTAATTTACGAAGTAAATCTTCAAAATATTCCGGTAAAGGTGCCTGAAATTCCATATATTCACCAGTCGCAGGATGAATGATTCCCAGCACTCCTGCATGCAAAGTCTGCCCTGTCAGGCGGTAAGGGCACTTTGAAGGTCCGTAAACAGAATCACCAAGAAGGGGGTGCCCCATACTTGCCATATGCACACGGATCTGATGAGTCCGTCCTGTTTCCAGCTGGCATTCCACATAGGTAAACTGCCTGAACCTCTCCAGAACACGATAATGTGTTATTGCATCTCTGCCATTCTTTTCATTTACACTCATCTTCTTCCGGTCTACGGGATGACGACCGATTGGTGCATGGATGGTACCTTCCTCTTCTTTCAATGATCCATGTACAATTGCATAATATTTTCTTGTTATGGAATGGTCCTTCAGCTGCTTTGCAATCGAGTTGTGAGAACTGTCATTTTTACAGACAATCAAAACGCCTGTAGTATCCATATCAATGCGGTGAACAATGCCAGGACGCATAACTCCATTAATTCCTGATAAATCACCACGGCAATGTGCCATTAAAGCATTCACCAGTGTTCCTGTATAATGTCCGGCGGCCGGATGAACCACCATACCTTTGGGTTTATTAATGAGAATAATATCCCGGTCCTCATATAGAATATCCAGATCAATGTCCTCCGGCTCAATCTCCGGCTCAACTGCCTCCGGAATATTTACAAGGATCTTGTCTTCGGCACAGACTTTATAATTACTTTTTACCGTTTTCCCATTTACCAAAACACTCTCATCTTTCAAAAGCTTCTGTATATAGGAACGGGAGATCTCTTGATTTCGCTCACTTAAGTAACGGTCTATGCGGTTTCCTGCTTCTTCCGCCAGCACATTATATTCCTGATTCAAGCCTGTTCCTCCTTCTTCCTATAAGACAGGCATTGTAAATCTTCTTCCTTATAATGAAATAAAAACAATAGGAGAAAAAAGAACATGGAAACAGTAACATAACAGTCCGCAACATTGAAAATCGGAAAATCAATTAATTTAAAATATAAAAAATCCACTACATAGCCTCTGGTAAAGCGGTCTATCATATTCCCCACTGCACCAGCAGAGAGAAACATTGCAACTACGTGTAAAGGCAGATATTTTCTTGTAGCCGGCATGCGGCTGATGGCATATACAGCACAAGCCAATACCAATATGGCAATCAATAAAAAGAAATACTGTTTTCCCTGAAGCATTCCAAAGGCAGCACCACGGTTTTCTGAATAGTATAATTCAAAAACACCATTCCAGATAGAATAGGGCTTCTGCCCCATTAAATGTCTGACTGCAAGTAACTTCGTCCATTGATCAAGTCCGATGGCGCAAAAAAAGCCAATGAACAATCCGATGATTAATTTTGTTTTTTGTTTCATGAGTTCTCCTTATGCTAAAATCAGGGCCAGCCCTTCTGTCATTTCTTCTTCGGATACGGTTTTATCCACATATGCTTTCCCGATTTCTTCCAGCAAAATAAAGCGTATGGTTCCTGAATCCATTTTTTTATCACTCTTTGTAGTTTTTACAATTTCAACAGGTGATAAACCAGTTACAGTTACCGGCATATGATACAGCTTCATCATATTCAGAAGTACAGGAAGCTGGTTCTCTTGAATCATCCCCCGATTCACAGAGATCACCATAGCAGCAATGCAGCCCAGACCCACGCAATGACCATGAAGAAGGCGGAAATCAGAAAGCTTCTCAATGGCATGCCCCAGGGTATGTCCCAGATTTAAAAGTGCCCGCTCCCCCTGTTCGGTAGGATCTATTTCAACCACATCCCGCTTGATCCGGTTGCTGACTGTAACCATCTCGCTTAATATATCAAGCTTGCGGCTCTGTATCTCACAGGCATGATCCTTCAGCCACTGATAGTAGGAGGCATCCCTGATCAGACCATGCTTTATCACTTCTCCCATACCGGAAGAGAACTGCTCCTCTGATAATGTCTTTAAGGATGCGACATTGGTATAAACTAACTTTGGCATGTGAAACGCACCAACCATGTTTTTGTATGCGTCAAAATCAACTCCGGTTTTTCCACCTATGCTTGAATCCACCTGTGAGAGAAGTGTGGTTGGTACCTGAATAAAGGAAATACCTCTCAGATAAGTGGACGCTGCAAATCCGCACAGATCCCCAACAACGCCGCCGCCTAATGCCAGCAGATAATCGTATCTGTCAAACTGTTTGACTATAAGGGTTTCATATAATTTTCGCACTGTATCCAGATTTTTATGTTCTTCTCCTGCAGGAAAAATGTAATGTTCTGTCTTTTGAAAGCAGCCTGAAATAATCTGTTCAACTTCATTAAGATAAAGAGGAGCCACGTTCGTATCTGAAACGATACAGACTTTACGCTCCCCTAAATTCAGATTCATCAGTTCTTCCCTTAATCCTTCAAATGAAGTTTCCATCACTATATCATAAATAAAGGTACCTTCCATATGTACCGGCATTCTGCTTCCCATGCTGCTCTTCCTCCATTGCATCGTGTCATAATCCTCTATTAAGGAACACCCTTCGGGCACCCCTTTATGTCCAGAAAGCGTGGACAATAATATGGAGCACCCTTCGGGCACCCCTTTATGTCCAGAAAGCGTGGACAATAATATGGAAGAAAGCAAACAATTTTTCCTGTCCAAACAAATGGTATGGAAAAATGCCTGCTTGTCCCATTAAGAGAAACCTTATTATTATGGATTAAAGGCGCAGATTCATTCCGCCCATATCCAGACTTCCGCTGTTTAATAAATCCTGAAAATCTCCCGATAGCTCAACCGATTCCGGCGTAGCTATAAAAATATAATTAGATATTTTCTGCAGATTACCATTCATCGAATAAGTAGCACCGGATGTAAAATCTATAATTCTCTGAGCCACCTCAGTATGGATTCCTTCCATGTTAAGTACAACCGCCTTACCTGCAAGCATGTGATCACAAATTTCCTTTGCATCCTCTATAGAGGTAGGCTTCACCATGGAAACCTCCATAGAGCGGGACTGCTTCATGGGAACTACCTTGGGAGAGCGTGATAGGAAACGGGGCTTTTGTTCATACTCCTCTTCATCATAGTAATCATCTTCTGTTTTTTTTGAAAAGAGGGTTTTCTTCGCATGTTTATCGCTATCATCTTCATAGTCGTCATCTAAATAGTAATCGTCTTCATCATCTGTATCATTCAAGCGCATGCTATCCATCAATTTGCCTAAAATGCTCATACTTCATTCTCTCCAATCTTATATCTTGTACCAAAAATACCGGTACCGACTCTTACCAGAGTAGCCCCTTCTTCTATGGCGATTTCATAGTCTCCAGTCATACCCATTGAGAGCATATTCATATTAACATTATCAATGTTTTTCCTTTGCATGTCAACATAAAATTTACTTAATTTTTTAAAAACAGGACGATTTTGCTCAGAATTTTCTACAAAAGGTGCAATAGTCATGAGTCCTTTTATACTAATATGGGGAAAAACAGAAATATCACGGAGTGCCTGCTCCGTTTCCTCTAACCGAAAGCCAAATTTAGTTTCTTCATTTGCAACGTTTACTTCCAATAGAATGCTCACACAAATCTCTTTCTTCGCTGCTTCTTCCTCGATCTGTTCAGCCAGTCTGACGGAATCCACGCTGTGGATCAGCACAGCCTTATCAATTACCTGTTTTACCTTATTGCGCTGTAAATGACCGATCATGTGCCAGTGTATATCATCAGGAAGCAGTTCATATTTGTCACAAAGCTCCTGTACTTTATTTTCTCCAAAATCACGAATTCCGGATTCATAGGCATCGATGATCATATCTGCAGGTTTTGTCTTGCTGACAGCGATCAGAGTAACCTCTTTGGGGTCACGGCCGCATCTTCTGCAGGCTTCTTCTATCCGGCTTTGTACTATTAAAAGATTTTCTTTCACCAAATTAATCACCTCTTATTGATAAATTAGTTCTCCCTCATTGACTAAATCTGCGTTGAGAACGATATGGTCATAAACTGCAAGTCCGTACGTCATATTCTTTTTTACGGTATAATATTCATCGTTGGAAGCCAATACATCAATCTGTTTAAAAACCGCATATCCTTTGTTGATGTTATAAACGCCCTGCAGAGAATCACTGGGGCCAATCTGATAGCGTTCCGTTGAATTGGGTTTTACGATATAATCCCCTGCTTTAAAGCCATCAGCCTGATCCATCTCTATGTAATAATTATTCCCCTCCGAATAATAGATCTCTGTGGGAACAAATACCACTGAGGTACCTGATTCAGAATATACCTCTTTGTTAAAACCAGTATCAGAGCTGTCTCCACCCTGAGTCATATAATCCATAGGAACCAGATAAAAGTCTTTCTTGGTTACAGCTGTCACAGGGATTTTAAGCCCATCCACCCGGTCCGAAACGATTTCAAAATCAACGTACCGTTCTGAAACAAACTGTACCATATATTTATCTAAGTCAATCTCTCCAAAACTTTTCCCATCTGTACCTGTAATAACAGAAAAGCTTCCAGTAGCCTTTAAATCCCGGCCGGAAAATACTACTGTCAGATCTTTTTTATCTCCATAAGCCTTTATGTCATCATCCGACATTGGAAAAAGAATTGACCACTGGTCAGAAGTTATAGTTTTATAAACAGGAGATCCCTTTTCAATCAGCTTTCCTGACTGCGTCTTGCTTTTTGTATAGCTGCTGCGGTCAAAAACGGCTTCTGAAACAGCCGATGGCTGCAGGCCTTCATAAGAATCAACACCATAGGATATAATCCCTGCCTGATCAGCTTTTACCTGTTCAAAACTGATCCCTGCCTCATCCATCTTATTTTCCAGATTATCCATAACATTAAAATTCATATATTCCATTACTTCAGCTTCCAGAGTATATTTTGTATCATATACAGAGCGAAACTGGTTATTATCATAAGTAAGGCTGAATGCGGTCAGCTGTTTTTTTAATTCAGTCAGATTCTCCGAAGTCAATGTTACGCTGTCCTGGGAATGCTCCTCCAGAAATGAAGTAATGCTTCCGGTTTCATCAATGGAATAAACCCTTGTTCCTGCAGCTGCACGTTTCCCTTCCCGCACGTAATAATTCACATATCCGGAACGGTCTGCATTCTTCACTTCTTCCTGTCTTAGTATAATTCCCTTATAATCATTACTGTTAACAATACTGCCTTCCTGCACCTCGTAAAATTGTACCTTGTCTCTGCGTGCATAGGTAATTACACTAAAGACCATATATACAAAAATCAGTGCAAAAATAATCATACCAACATTGATATTCAGAGGCCGCCGATAACGGATGATCTTTTTGTTTTTTTTGGGATGAGCAGCCTTCTTTGACGGCTGCATTGCCTTTTGTTTAGCCAACCTGACGCCTCCTTTCCTTTTAGCTATTATAAAAGGAAACATAAAAAAATTCAAGCATAACATGGAATCCGCATGACAGTACCCATGTACTTACTAAATAATAAAGGGGACTGGCACGCAGTCCCCAATTCCTATCTATGATTATAATGAAACAACCACATTAGCCCTGGTGTTCCCCGGTATATTGTCTGCATCAACAGAAACGCTGAGAACGAAGGTAATATGATACTTTTCACCAATCTTTTCCAAAGTTGCTATGGTCTCTGATATGTCTTCACCCTCCAGGCAGGCCAGCTTTAAAAAGCTGTCAAAGAACATCATCTCCAAATCATGGTCCTGAGATATGATACCACAGATAAAACCAATAAATCCTTCGCTTGATGTAATTGGATACTCATTTACATTAATGAGGCGGATCTTGTTGCTTAATTCGTACATATGCTTCGAACTTTTGTCCAAATATACAATTGAGCCCTTTGAGTCTTTTACAGCGGAATTAGCTCTGTCTAACAGATGCTTTGTTTTCCCCTTACCCTTTTTTCCTGCTATTATCTGCACCATAGCACTCTCCTCCTTGTGTTATATGATTTGTATAAAAAGTCTATTCAGATTAATATAATTATAGTACAAATTCATAAGAAAGGCAATCACTATTCCACAATTTTATTCAGGATATTTGACATATTATCATAAAGACCGGCATGATCCGGGGCTTTTAAAACAACTGAAATATACTCTTTATTTGAAGGATCAGAACTTCCCATAATCAGACAGCTTCCTGCAGAAAGTGTGGTTCCGGTTTTTCCTCCCAGAACAGTAAGACCGTCAGGAGTACTGCGTTCCCCTGTCATATACCAGTTGGTTCCCTTCCAGACAGCGTTCACCGTTTTCCCATTGCTTCCCTGATAGGATGTTCTATACTCAGCCGTACCAATAATTTTACGAAACTCAGGATATTTCAGCGCTTCATTGAAAATGAGATAAAGGTCATAAGCTGTCGTATAATGATCTTCATCACTTAGACCATGAGGGTTCACAAAATGTGTCCCAGTCGCTCCAAGTTCCTTCGCCTCATCATTCATCATCTGGGCAAACTGGTCAATACTTCCTGCCATATTCACAGCAATAGCAGCACCTGCATCATTCCCGGAAGGAATCAAGAGACCATACAGCAGCTGTTCCATCGTCAGCTTATCTCCCGGTTTTATACCGCACAAGCTGGCCCCTGATTCTTTAATCACAGCTTCCCTGGTCACTGTCACCTCATCCGATAATTTTCCATTCTTAATGACCAGAAGCGCAGTCATAATCTTGGTTATACTGGCTGGATATAATTTTTCAAAAGGATTTTTTGCAAATAATACAGTATTATCAGATAAATCAAAGACAGCGGCAGCTTCTGCTGTCACTGCTTCATCCAAATCAGCAGTATTCTCCGATACCACACAGAGATCATGAGCAAAGGGTTCCGATTTACCAGCCACAGAAGCAGACTGGTAAAGGGCGGTCCTTTCAGAAAATTCATAAGGATTGTCAAGTTTATGAAGACCGGCGCAGCCCGTCAGGAAAAGTGCGCTTAAGATGATGCAGCCTGATGTCACAAAAACTTTTCGTTTCACTTATCTCTACCTCTGTTATTTATACATCTCTCGCCATTCCAGATCGCCGCGCTCCAGAGATTTAATTAATAATTCTGCTGTGGCGAGATTGGTAGCAAGAGGTATGTTGTGCATATCACAGGTTCTCATGATATTTACAATGTCCGGTTCATGGGACTTCTGTGTCAGAGGATCCCTTAAAAAAATCACAAGATCAATCTCATTGTGTTCAATCTGAGAACCTAATTGCTGCTCTCCGCCCAGATGACCTGCCAGATATTTATGAACATTTAAATTTGTAACTTCTTCAATCAAACGTCCTGTAGTTCCTGTGGCATATAACATATGCTTACTTAAAATACCTCTGTACGCAATGCAGAAATTCTGCATCAGTTTTTTCTTTGAATCATGGGCAACTAATCCTATATTCATAACGATATACCTCCTTTTAATTACCGATTTTGCGTTGCAGTCCAACGTTCAGCACCAGACCCATTCCCATGAAAATACTGATCAGGGAGCTCACTCCCGAACTGACGAATGGCAGCGGCAGACCTGTATTGGGAAAGATCTGTGTCGCAACCGCGATGTTGGAAAAAGCCTGGAAGCCGATCAGGGCTGCCATACCGGTACAAATCAGTTTGCCGGACATGTCTTTTGCTTTGGATGCAGTATAAAGACACTCAAATACAACCAGTCCAATAAGAGCAATGACAATCACACTGCCTCGAAATCCCATCTCTTCGCCTATTATCGCGAAGATAAAATCCGTTTCACCGGCTGATAAAAAGTTTCCGTCTTTCACAGAAGCAATGGTTGTATTAAAAAGTCCCTTTCCCTGAAGCTGTCCGGAACTGATTGCCATAATTGAATTTTTTTGCTGGTATAAGTTTTCCGCATACTGTTCCGCATGAGGATAAATCCACGCAAGGATACGTCGTGCCTGATAACCGTGTATAAACGGAATTAAGCCTTTCGTCAGCAGAAATATAAATAAAAAGCCTGCCGGCACAGCAATTGCCAAAACACCGCCGATCCATCGGTAACTGATTCCGGCCGAATACACCATACATAGTATGATGACAATAACAACCAGACTGGTAGATAAATTGGGTTCTGCAAAAATAAGACCTATGGGGATTACTGCCAGAAGCGCAGCCAGTCCCACCATGACAGGCGTATTCATCTTTTCCTGGTATTTGTTCCAATACCAGGAAAAGAATACAATTAAACCTATTTTTACAAATTCAGAAGGCTGGATCCTCCCGATGCCGGGAATGTGAATCCACCTGGTCGCCCCTCCTGCCGTATGCCCCATTACTAGAACGGCCCCCAGCAGCAGAATGCAAAGTCCATAAACCAGAACATAAAGCTTAACCAATTTACGGTAATCAATGATAGATAGCCCTATTGCCAGTGCAAAACCCACCATTACTCCGATAATCTGTTTTGTTACGATAGCGGAATCCTGGTTGGAGGCACTTGCCACAACTAAGATTCCAATGACTGCCAGTGACAGCATGTACAAAACTAACCGGTAATTATAATATTTAAAATTGTAGTCTAAAAACATAGTCAGTATATCCCCTTATCAGGTACATCGCGAATAGGGATGTTTGCATAAAGCACCGGTGTAAAACGTTCACAATCCGGCTGCTTTAATTTTTTCATCTGTATCTCTATTCTGTCGGAATCAATATCCATGTAACGTGAAACGACACGGATCATATCGTCTTTTATCATCTGCATGATCTCAGGAGAACAGTCAGCCTTGTCCGCAACCAGCAAAAGTTTCAGACGATTTCTTGCAATTTCTCCTGAATTCTTCTTACCGAATACAGGAAACAGGCTCATGTCAGACCCCCCTATGCTCTTCTTAAGAGATGCGAGAGTCGAAAGAACAGACCTTCCCGTACTGCCGGATTCTGAATCGGTATGTTCTCACCGATAATCCTTCTGCATACGTCCATATAAGCCTGTCCGGCCGGAGTCCCCATGCCTACGAGAGGCTCCCCCTGGTTGGTGGAAATGACGATATCCTCGTCATCTGGAACAGCACCGATAATATCAATGGCCAGAATGTCCATGACATCATCAAGAGACATCATATCTCCCCGTTTCACCATATCAGCCCGGATCCTGTTAACGATCAGTTCTATGCTGCCCATATCAGCAGCTTCCAAAAGACCAATAATCCGGTCTGCATCCCGGATTGCGGACACCTCCGGAGTTGTTACAACAATGGCTCTGTCAGCTCCTGCAATTGCATTCTGAAAGCCCTGTTCAATCCCGGCCGGACAATCTAACAGAATATAATCAAAATCTTCTCTTAAATCATCGACCAGCTTCACCATCTGACCGGGGGTTACTGCAGTCTTGTCCCTCGTCTGTGCAGATGGCAGTAAAAATAAATTTGGGTATCTTTTGTCTTTAATCAGGGCCTGCTTCATACGGCAGTTCCCTTCTACCACGTCTACAAGATTGTAGACAATGCGGTTTTCCAGACCCATTACAACATCCAGGTTCCGAAGTCCGATATCTGTATCGATCAGGACTACTTTCTTACCCAGAATTGCCAGTCCGGTACCAACATTGGCAGAAGTTGTCGTCTTGCCTACCCCGCCTTTTCCAGAAGTGATTACGATGATCTCGCTCATACCATATCCTCCTGTTTTTATACCTCATTCTATTTTACCTTAATTTTCGGAATATTTCCACACTTTTTTTCATTGGTTTAATTAAGACTTTATTATTTTCCAGATAAGCCTTCATCGGTCCGCGCCCAAGACGCCGGCCTCTGCCGTCAAGTCCGCTGCTGCAGTCAGCAATCCTCAGCTGGGTGGGTGCCATCTCAAGAGCCGTAATCAGTGCGCCCTTATTACCTGCCACTCCTGCACAAACGGTACCGGAAATTTTTCCAAGAACCACCACATTCCCCTTTGCCAAGACTTTGGCACCCTTTAGGACATCCCCTATGACCACTATGCTTGCTTCTGATTCTAAAGTCTCTCCATTTTGTAAATTGCCTTTAAAGAACTGCCCTGTCTGACAGGAGAGTTCCATCAGTTTTTCGTTCAGTGCTTTTTCGCATCGTCTGATGCGGTTCGCATCTGTATCCACCAGACAGATGATTTCCACATTAGAATTCTCTGTAATCTTGTTAATGACAGCAAATTCTTCTTCAGCTGTAACTTCTCTGCCCTCTATGGTCAGAGTCATTTGTGCAGATCCCCAGAATTTGGCATGATCTCCGAATTTTTTCCCTATGTCAGACAGAAGCTGAGGGAAGGGGATATCCGGATCCAGGATAACAGTCATACCAGCTTTGTTGCTTTTTATTACTACGGTATCATGCATCATATCACCTCTTATCCTCGTTAGTCGCGAATGTTGACCTTTGCTGCATCCAGGGCGCCTGCGTTTACAATGGATTCTAAGTCTATATAACCATAATAATACTTATAGACATTCTTCGCAATGTTAGCGGCGTTCGATGATGAATAGCCATACGGAATATTCACTGTTACACAGATTTCCGGATTGTTATATGGCGCATAAGAAATGAAGAACGCATGATTCGGTTTGTTGCGGGCCTCCTGGGCAGTTCCCGTCTTGCCGGCAATCTCCACTTCAAGGTCAGCAAATAATCTCTTAGTTGAACCGTTAGCAATCACTTCTCTCATTCCCTGTTGTACAGTATCCCACGTTGAGTCCGCCGCGTCAATATGAGAAGAAATCTCAGGGGTATAATCTTTAATCAGATTACCTTCAGAATCCGTTGTTTTGTCAAGTAAACTAAGTTCAAAAACAGTTCCCCTGTTTGCTATGGCAGCCACATACCTGGACAGCTGTACATTGGTATAGGCATGACTTCCCTGACCCATGGCAGAACGTTCCGGCGCCTCTTTTGAAATCTGCGGATCAAGCTCTCCAATCTCCACCCCGGATTTGTGATCCAGCCCGAATTTTGATGCATATCTGCGCAAAACTTCCAGTCCGGCATCAGGTGAATAAGTTCCGCTTCCATCAGTCGATAAACGGTGGCCTAAATCTGCAAAGAAATAGTTGCAGGAGTTTTCAATTCCTCCCACGATGTTAAGCGGTCCATGCTGTCCCGAATAGATCCAGCATTTGATGGGAGGCTCTACATCTGTATAAATTCCTGTACAGTTAATGGTTTCATCCGCAGTGATTGCATACTCCTCTAAAGCAGCCACTGCTGTAATCGGCTTAAATGTGGATCCCGGCGCCTTTCTTGTCTGGGTAGCATTATTATACAGTGGCAGGGATAAGTCCGCCTGGAGCTGGCTGAAATAAGAGCCGTCACCAATCCGGTTGTTATCGTATCCCGGATAAGAAACCAGTGCAAGAACCTCGCCTGTTTTATCATTGGTCACTACCACTCCGGCATTACAGGGAGACAGTGCCAGTTGTGCCGGAGTAATCTCAAGAGCAGACAATTTTTTTAACAGAAAATGATAAGCGTCTCCGGTTGCTTTTAATTCTGCCATATCCTGCGGGTTTTCTTTCAGTACCCCCTGGTCGTATAAAGCCAGGCAGAGTTCCTGCCCGGTAATGGTATCACTATTAATTAAATAACGGTAAATCTTCTTGGTAAAATTTCTGTCTTCCTTAAGTCCGTCTAACACATAGTCCACCAGTGCTTTAAAGGTATCATCAGCACTGGAATATTTGCTGTCGGTTTCCAGTTTCGTGGAATCAATCCAACCATTGGCAATTCCATAATAAAGAAATTCCCTCAGACTGATTTCATCTGCTTTCCATGCCTTATATTCGTCACTGCCTTTATCCATGGCCTCTTCTTTGATTATTCCAACTGTTGGTTCGGAAAGATAGCTGTAAACGTAAAACAGATAGGCCTTCGTATCATCCGGAAGATTCTTCATTACCGCTGCATGAGGACTCATCAGTTCGTTTCGAAGCCCATCAAATATCTGTTTTTGGGATGCTTCATACTTCCGGTATATATTTTTCTCGGTATCGGAGGCATCCACTGACTCAATTTCCTTCAGAGACAGAACATTGTTATTAATCAGCTGAAAATAAGCATCTTTTACCGGAATCTTCATATTCGATCCGTCTGTCGTACTGCCGGTCTGATAATCTCCGTTTACTATGGTCTTAATCAGGACACCGGCCAGAGATTGTTCGATCAGATGATAAATCCCCTTTTGAAGATCGGCATTCAGTGTTAAATATACATCATTGCCGGCAGAGGCATCGGTTTGATCCTTGGTTTCCCGGATTCTGCCCACACTGTCTTTATAAATCGTTTTCTTCCCTTTTGTCCCCTGCAGCTCATGCTCCATTGTATACTCAATGCCTGTCCGTCCTACAATATCATTGATATCATAATCACCTTTACGGCTCTGCAGCTCTTCCAGCTGTTCCTCCGGAACTTTGCCGGTATAACCGATTACAGGGGCGAAAGGAATGCTGTCATTATATGCACGTATGGTGGACTCCTCCACCGTTACACCCTGCATATCCCCGACATGCTCCAGAATATCGGCCACCGTCTCGTCAGATACTTCTGTCGCCACTGCAGTCGCCTCATATTTCCGGTACGACATCAGACGAAGTGCATACTTGATATTAATAATGTCCAGTGCCTCCTGGTCCGTGACGGATAAATCATTCAATCCGTTATCCTCCCTGACGCGTTCGAACAATTCTCTGGCACTTAAATTTGAAGGATAGCGCCCCTTTTCATCGTCTAAATCTTCGACTCTCTTTAATCCGTAGTAATCACGCAGAAACCGCTTTCTTGCAGATTCAGAGGAAGAAGTATAAACCATATCTCCATTGGAATCAAGAGCTACCTCAAATTTTCCCTGCACAGTTTCTCCGTGCTTTTGAAGAATCTTCACCAGCCTTAAGTACATACGGTTTTTATCTTCAGATTTCTTATAGGCACCAATATCCTGCAGCATGACGGAATATGCCAGTTTATTGTATGCCAGCACTTTTCCATTCCTGTCATAGATATTCCCTCTGGTACCGGCAGTCGTAATGGTCTGCTCTGTAAGCTGCAGGTAATCATTCAGAGCTTTTTCCCCATTAATAATCTGCATATTGAACAGCTTGTGAATCAGTCCGGTGTACATGATAAAGCAGATAATTCCTAATACAAAAAGGCGGGATAACGCCGCTTTCCTGATTAATTCTCTTATGATCTCCAACAAATCCCTAAACAATAGTCGAATCACCTCTTTTTTCTATCTCCTCCAGGCGGCGGTTCATAATCAGGAATAACCGATAAAGAAGAAGTGTGGTTACAACTGTAAAAATAATCTCCGGAAGCACCAGATTGATAAAGTAGAATCCAATTCTAAGCTTCTGACGGATTAAAAAACGGAACACATAGATGTATAAGTTATACGCCAGCTCGTTCAATACACTTAAAATTAACGGCAGCGTAATATAGTCTTCATAATAGTACCTGGTGCAGATTCCATTCATATAACCCACAAAAATAAAAATCAGGGTATAAAAACCAAAGGGGCCGCTGTAAAACAGGTCCATAAGAAGGCCGGATAACAGACCGTAGTACATCCCCGCTTCCTTCCCATGCATGAACCCAAAAGAAAATGTCAGAATTAAAAGCAGATTGGGCGCAGCCGAAAGAAACGGAAGCAGGGGAAATATACAGTTTTGTATGGTAAATGCCAGTATAATCAGCAGTACGTTAAATAAAATCCGTCTCATGTTACTCCTTTTCACTGCTTAGAAGCGCTTTCACTTTCTGAAGCCGGGGCAGATTCCCCTTCCTTCATCATATCGGCCTTCAGCTGGGTAATCACAAGTACTTCCTGAAGGCTGTCAAATTCCGCTGCCGGAATTAAATATCCGGATTTCGTAACATTATTCGTATCGTTGGTAATATCGGACGCATATCCTACCAGAATTCCGGGTAAAAATACAGAGCTGATATTAGATGTAACAATCTTATCTCCGTCTTTTAAATCGCTGTCCTTTAGTACATTGGTAATTCTTAACCTGCCGTCTTTAAACAAGGTTAAATCACCTGCAACGATACAGCTGTCGCCGGACTGCATAGCCATGCCGCTGACCCGGCTGGAATCATCAATAATAGAACGAACAGTAGCATAATTGGCACCTACATCTGTGACAATTCCCACAAGTCCGCCGCCAGCCACCACATTCATATCGGTTGCAATACCGTCTTTGGAGCCTTTGTCAATACGAAACACCTTAAACCAGTTGCTTGAATCATTGGCGATTACTCTGGCTCCCACTTTCGTATACTGACCGTATTCCTGATCCAGGCTGTACAGCTCTCTTAATCGTTTTAATTCAAATTCTTCTGACTGCAGTCTGGTATTTTCCTCCGTCAGCTGGGTAATGAGATCCTTCATATCCTTATTCTCAACCAATGCATCCTTTAACTTGGCATAATCCGTGATCTCATCATAAATAGCAGACCCCACTGAATTGACTCCAGACTGTACCGGAATCAGAAAATAACCCACTCCTGTCCGCAGAGGTGTAAGCCACTCATCATGAATCGAAGTCAGTCCTATCAGGAGGACACAAAAAACTGTTAATGCAATCAGAATATATTTGCTGCGCTTTGGTTCCATCTATATAATTCCCCGTTCTTTTAAACTGATATAAGAGTTATCTCCTATAATAATATGATCCAGCAGTCTGATCCCAATTAATTCCCCTGCTTCCTTCACCCTGCGGGTGATTGAAAGATCCTCCCTGCTGGGAGCCGGATCTCCGCTGGGGTGATTGTGAACCAGAACCAGGCTGACTGCATGATGCCTGACTGCTTCAATGAAAATCTCCCTGGGAGATACAACGGAAGCATTCACCGTTCCCTGAGAGATCATAATGTCCTTTATAAGGGCACCCTTTGTGTTTAAGAGCATGACAAAAACCTGCTCCTGCTCCCTGTGACGCATATCCTCTACAAAGTAATTGACGATATCCTTAGGATTGTGGAAATCAATCCCATTGGGACAGGCCGTCCGTTTCCAGATTCTCCGGGAAAGTTCTCCAATGCATAAAAGCTGTGCACCTTTTACACGGCCGATTCCCTTGACCTGCATAAGTTCCTGCATGGAAAGATGCAAAAGCCCTAAAATACCCTCTCTCGGATAGTTTAAGGCCAGAATTTTTTGTGCCAGTGCCAGAGAATTATCCTCTCTGGAGCCTGTACGGATGATAATGGACAGAAGTTCCGCATCACTTAAACCTTCTGTTCCTTCTCTCAAGCACTTTTCACAGGGCCTTTCATCCTTTGGGATGTCTTTCATCGTTATTCGTTCCATATGCCTCCTGCCGTTACTCTCCAGGTACGTATTAGACATATACGAAAAAATCAAATCAATCGATACGCAATAAGGGCTGCAGCCATTCCTATAATGCCAGCCATGGTGATTTTAATATGAATGCCGAAGGTGATAACCAGAATACCCAAATTGACAATCACCGGAGTATCAAAGCCAAATGACTGACCAGTATTTAACCAGGACAGCCATGAGATTGTCTTGGTCAAATCTCCAACAAAGCCACCAATAACAACACCGCAAAGCATAAGAAGAAGCAATACCCAGTAATTTTTACCTCTCATTTGTTACGATACTCCTTTTTGTTTCCTGGCAGGATTGACCATACCTATCAAAATATTCTAGCATAATTTTACAGTTGTGTATACCTTTTTTTACAATACAACCAATCCTGCTTCCAGAAGTTTCTGGAGTGACATTAAAATTCCCAGCTTCGCATGGTACCAGGTAAGACCTCCCTGAAAATAAACCGCATAGGGAGGCTTAATCGGAGCATCTGCGCTTAATTCGATGGAAGATCCCTGTACAAACGCGCCGGCAGCCATGATGACGGGAGCGTCGTAGCCGGGCATATCCCATGGCTCAGGAGCAACAAAGCTGTCCACAGGCGCCGCTGCCTGTATTCCCTGACAGAAGGCAATCACACCCTCAGGATTTCCGAAGGTGACAGCCTGTATGATATCATGTCGGGACTGGTTTGCGTCAGGAACAACCGGAAAGCCCAGCTTTTCATAAATATTTGCTGCAAATACAGCTCCCTTTAATGCACCGGCCACTACAGTGGGGGAAAGAAAGAGCCCCTGATAAAAAGACTGATTCAGCCCCAGGCTCGCTCCTACTTCTTTTCCCAGTCCAGGTGCGCTAAGGCGGTACGAAGAGCGTTCAATGCATTCTGCTTTCCCCGCAATATATCCGCCGATTGGAGCAAGACCACCCCCCGGATTTTTGATCAGAGATCCCACAATCATATCGGCTCCAACATCAGAAGGTTCAATTCGTTCCACAAACTCACCGTAGCAGTTATCTACCATGCAGATGACTTCCGGTTTGATTTTCTTAATAAATGCAATCAGTTCACCGATCTGTGCAACAGAAAATGTAGGGCGGGTATCATATCCTTTTGAGCGCTGTATGGTAACCAGGCGGGTTTTTTCATTTACTGCTTTTGCAATAGAATCATAATCAAAGGTTCCATCACCCAGAAGATCAACCTGACGGTAAACGACTCCGTATTCTTTCAGCGATCCGGTGCTCTCCCTGATTCCGATTACTTCCTCAAGCGTATCATAGGGTTTTCCAGCCGGGGACAGAAGTTCATCCCCAGGACGCAGGTTCCCGGACAATGCGACGGAAAGCGCATGGGTACCGCTGATTAAATTGGGTCTTACCAGTGCGCTTTCTGTATGGAAAACACTGGCATAGACTGCTTCCAGCGTATCGCGGCCCAGATCATTGTACCCGTAACCTGTGGTTGCTGCAAAATGAATGTCACTGACCCGGTTTTCCTGCATGGCTTTAATAACTTTCATTTGATTATATTCAGCGTTCTTGTCAATTTCTTCAAATCTGGACTTTAAATCCGCCTCAATCTGCCCGCCAAATTCAAGCACCTTACGGCTGATTCCAAGTTCCTCATACATACGTTCTATTTCCATGATCCTTAGTTCTCCAATCCAGTTATCTCTTTTGTATCCTGTACTATTTTATCTAAAACCCGGTCCAGATCATAATCAAAATCAGGAAGATATAAATCCCGGACCTCCCGTTCCCGTTTAAACCAGGTAATCTGCCTTTTTGCAAAATGTCTGGTATCCCGCTTCAGGATATAGACAGCTTCCTCAAGGGTACAGTCTCCCTGCAGATAATCCAGTATTTCTTTATATCCCAGCCCCTGCATGGATACCATATTTCTGGTGCAGCCCATTTCCTTTAACCGTTTCACTTCTTCAACCAATCCCTGTTCCATCATCAGATCCACACGGCGGTCAATTCTCTGATACAGGACAGATCTGTCCATATTGACTGTATAGTAAAGGAAATCATAAGGGGAAGATTTTTCCCTTTCCCGACGGTTGTGTTCTGAAATCATCTCCCCGGTCTGTCTGAAATATTCGATTGCCCGGATCACCCGTTTCAGATTGTTGGGATGAATCTCTCTGGCTGAAACCGGATCAATTCCGCATAGGATCTCATGAAGATATTCTCCTCCTTTTTCCCTTCCCAGCAATTCCAGTTCTTCCCGTATAGAGGAATCTTCCCCTGTTTCCGTAAAATCAATGTCGTAGAGAAGCGCCTGGATGTAGAAACCGGTTCCTCCTGTCACAATAGGAATATTACCGTGAGAATAAATTGTATTCACTGCATCCTTTGCCATTTTCTGAAATACAGCAACATTAAATTCTTCATCCGGATTTAAGACGTCTATTAAGTAGTGGGGAACCCCTTTTTTCTCCTCTTGTGTGATCTTGGCAGATCCAATATCCATGTGTCTGTATACCTGCATGGAATCTGCACTGATAATTTCTCCTCCGATTGTCCGGGCAAGGCGGACCGAAAGTTCTGTTTTACCCGCAGCTGTAGGACCGGTAATAATAATCAATGGTTTCATCAGACAATCCTCTTAAATTTCTTTTCTAGTTCATACCTGCTCATGGAAATGATGGTTGGCCTTCCGTGGGGGCATGCATATGGATTTTCCAGTTTCAGAAGCTGGTCGATCAGTTCGTTGGCTTCTGCTGCAGATAGGGCATTTCCGCCCTTCACTGCAGCTTTGCAGGACATAGATGCCACTTTTTCATAAATAATCCCCGGATTGCTAAACGATGAATCCTCGGATAAGCTGTCAATCATTTCAATCAGCAGCTCTTTTTTTGCAATGGAGAACAAATTAGCCGGAACTCCCCTCACCGCAAACTCTCTGCCGCCAAACGGCTCAATTTCAAAGCCCATATCTGTAAAAACGGACAGGTGCCGGTTTAATAATATCTCCTCATTCCGGTTTAAGGTAAGAATGACAGGCGGATTAAGCATCTGAGATGTATATTCCCTGGTTTTAAGTGTTGCCATGGTTTTCTCATATAAAACCTTTTCATGAGCCGCATGCTGGTCAATAATATAAAGCTGGTCAGAAAACTCCACAAGCCAGTAGGTATCAAACAACTGACCGATTAATTTATGCCTGATCCTGGACTGGGGCTCCAACAGCCTGCCATCAAACAAATCCAGCTGCTCAGGCTTTTGTGCCGGTTCCTGTGCTGGTTCCTCTTTTACCGGTTCCGGCTGTTTCGCTGCAGCCGTATCGTTGGAAACAGGGGCAGAAGGCGCCAGCCAGTTCTCTTTCAGTTCATCCGGCTCTCTGACATTATCAGGCATAGGCGGAATCAGCCGTTTTGGGAAGGCAGTCCCTTCCACTGGCTTTTTTTCACTGGCAACAGCTGTTTGATTCATCGCCATCAGCCGGTGGCTTTCAAAGGGTTCCGGTGATGGCTGCAGCTTTTTACCAGGCATCGTATCTTTTTTGTCTTCCCCGCCTTTCATCAGACTGACCTCCGGAATCAGCTCCTTATGGGCCAGCGCATTGGCTACTGCCTGATAAACCATATGATAGACCAGTTCTCCGTCACGGAAGCGGAGTTCCATCTTGGTGGGGTGAACATTCACATCCAAAAGCTCAGGCTCTATATTAAAATGAAGCATGGTAAACGGATACTTATGCTGCATCATAAACGGCCGGTACGCTTCTTCAATGGCGCGTGAAATAATACTGCTTTTAATAAATCTGCCGTTAATGAAATAATTCTCGTAATTCCGGTTGCCCCGGGCTATAACTGGCTTACCGATAAACCCATGTACCGTAACTTCCGCTTTTTTTGCCGTAACCTCAAGGAGATTAGAGGCAATCTCCCTGCCAAATACCGTGTAAATAATATCTTTCAGGTTATGATTGCCCGCTGTATGAAGCTTATTTTGATTGTTTTGTATAAAACGAATGGATACTTCCGGATGGGACAATGCCAGCTTTTCCACAAGATCAGCCACATGTGCTCCTTCTGTAACCGGTGTCTTCAAAAACTTTTTCCTTGCCGGAGTATTAAAAAACAAGTTCCGGGCAATAAAGGTTGTTCCTTCCGGTGCACCGATTTCCTCAATGGACCGCTCGATACCGCCCTCGATCTGATATCTGGTTCCCGTCAACCCCACACTGGTCTTCGTTATAATCTCCACCTGTGAGACCGATGCAATACTGGCAAGAGCCTCACCGCGGAACCCTAAGGAGGATACGGTAAACAGATCTTCTACCGATTTAATCTTGCTGGTGGAGTGGCGCAGGAAAGCAAGGGGAACCTCTTCCTTGGGAATCCCGCAGCCATTATCCGTTACCCGGATAAATGATGTTCCACCCTCTTTGATTTCCACCGTAACAGCTGTAGCTTTTGCATCAATCGCGTTTTCCAAAAGCTCCTTTACCACAGAAGCAGGACGTTCCACAACCTCTCCTGCTGCTATCTTGTTAATCGTATTTTGATCCAGTACGGTTATATTTGCCATGGCACCTGCTCCTTCTTCCTATTGCCAGCGGTTTTTCAGTTTGGTCTGCAGACGGTATAACGTATTAAGCGCGTCAATAGGAGTCATATTTCCAAGCTGAAGTTCCCCTAATTCCCGGATAATATCGTCATCCTTTACCGTATCAAAAAGAGACATCTGCTGCAAGTCCACTTCATCGGGCCTGGGAACGGCCTTATGCTGGGTCAGACTTCCGTTTGATTCTGCTATCTCTTTCGCCTTAGCCGTAATATCAGCATCACTTAACTCTAATAGCAGTTCCTTTGCCCTGGATATGACTGTATCCGGGACGCCTGCAAGTTTAGCGACCTGAATTCCATAGCTTTTGTCTGCTCCGCCTTTAATAATTTTCCTTAAAAATACAATGTCATCTCCCTGTTCTTTTACAGCGATGCAATAATTATTGACTCCGTTCATCGTCCCTTCCAGCTCAGTAAGTTCATGATAATGGGTGGCAAATAAAGTCTTTGCTCCCAGGAGTTTTAAATTACTGATATGTTCCACAACTGCCCAGGCAATGCTCAGTCCGTCAAAGGTACTGGTTCCTCTTCCGATTTCATCGAGGACGATCAGACTGTTTTTGGTGGCATTGCGGAGAATATTGGCAACCTCTGTCATCTCCACCATAAAGGTACTCTGACCGGAAGCCAGATCATCAGAAGCACCCACACGTGTGAAAATCCGGTCGCAGATTCCTATGTTTGCTTCGTCTGCCGGAACAAAACAGCCGATCTGCGCCATAAGAACAATCAGCGCGGTCTGTCTCATATAAGTTGATTTACCAGCCATATTGGGACCGGTTATAATGGAAAGCCGGTTCTTGCCGCTGTCCAGATATACATCATTGGCTACAAACAGATCATCCCGAAGCATCTTTTCCACAACCGGATGGCGTCCGTTTTTAATATCGATAACCCCTTTTTCATTAATCTGGGGTTTAACATAGTTATTTCTGGTTGCTACCGCAGACAGGGAAACCAGTACATCTATCCCGGCAATGGCTCTTGCTGTTTTCTGAATTCTCAGCACCTTAGAAGCCACCATGTCCCTGACTTCACAAAACAGGTCGTATTCCAGGGAAAAAAGCTTGTCCTCAGCTCCCAGAATAATATCTTCCAGTTCCTTTAACTCGCTGGTAGTATAACGTTCCGCATTAGCCAGTGTCTGCTTACGGATAAAATAATCCGGCACAAGATCCTTAAAGGAATTGGTCACCTCAAAATAATAACCAAACACTTTATTATATTTGACTTTCAGATTCTTGATTCCGGTCTTTTCTTTTTCCCTTGCTTCTAATTCTGCCAGCCAGGTCTTCCCCTCCGTTTTCGCACTGCGAAGCTTATCCGCCTCTTCATGAAAGCCTTCCCTTATAATACCACCTTCCCGGATGGATACGGGCGGGTCTTCAATAATTGCCCGTTCAATGTAATCCTTGATATCATCAAGGGGATCCAGATCGTTATGCAAATCAGCTAAAAGTTCGCTGGTAAATTCCTTCAGCAGCGTCTTTATAAACGGAAGCATCTCCAGGGAATTCTTAAAGGAAATCAGATCCCTTGGATTGGCAGTCTTATAGCTGATTCTTGCAATCAGGCGTTCCAGATCATAGATTGGATTTAAATACTCACAGATCTCTTCTCTGGATATGTAATTCATATTCAGTTCTTCAATGGCATTCTGGCGCTTTATAATCTCCGATTTATGAATCAGCGGCTGTTCCACATAGGTGCGCAGCATTCTGGCTCCCATCGCCGTCTTGGTGCGGTCCAGGACCCAGAGAAGACTTCCTCTTTTCTGCTTCTCCCTCAATGTTTCAAGAAGTTCTAAGTTCCTTCTTGTGGATGTATCGATAATCATATACTGCCCTGTGGAGTAAGGGGTGATGGTCGTGATGTGGGAAAGACTGCTTTTCTGGGTTTCATACATATACTGCATGACTGCGCCTGCCGCAATCACGCCCATATCGTAATCATCCAGTCCAAGCCCGGAAAGGGCGCCTACCTGATAATGTTCTCTTAAAATTTTTCTGCAGACTTCGTCGGAAAAATAATGATGATCCAGAGATGAAACAACTGTATGATACCGGTTTTTTATTTCTTCTATATCCACACCTGACACATAGAAAGCTTCGTTGCATATGATTTCAGAAGGCGTAAATTTATTAATTTCATCGGTCAGTTCCCGGTCTGAGTCCACCTCAGTTACCAGAAAATCGCCGGTGCTGATATCCGCAACTGCGATACCGTAAGCTTCTCCGATGTAAACAACTCCCATCAGATAATTATTTCTTGTTTCATCAAGAGCCTGTGCGCTGGTTATGGTACCTGGTGTTACCACACGGATTACTTCCCGCTTTACAAGCCCCTTGGCCTGCCTTGGATCTTCCATCTGCTCGGCGATTGCAACTTTATAGCCTTTTTGCACCAGACGGTTTAAATAGGTTTCTACAGCATGATGAGGAACGCCGCACATCGGTGCACGTTCCTCTAATCCGCATTCTTTTCCTGTTAAAGTTATTTCCAGTTCTCTGGATACCGTAATCGCATCTTCAAAAAACATTTCATAAAAGTCTCCCAGCCTGTAAAATAAAAGGCAGTCCGGGTATTCTTTTTTTGTTTCTAAATAATGAGCCATCATTGGCGATAATCCAGCCATTCTCTTTTGTTTCCTCTTTTCTTTTGTTTATGCTCTTAAGGTTCCCATATAATAAAAGCCTTTGGATTCATCCAGGTACACATCCACGATTTTTCCGATCAGAGATGGATCGCCTTTAAAATGCACGGTCGTATTGTTGCTTAACCGCCCTGTTAAATACCCCTCTCCATGATCATTCACTTCCTCTGCCAGAACCTTTTGAACGGTATACACTTCTCTGCCGCAGACCTCAGCTGAAATCTGCTGGACTAAAGACAGAAGCCGGTCGAAACGATTCTTTACAACTTCATCCGGTACCTGATCCTCCATTTTCGCAGCCGGCGTTCCGGTACGCTTGGAATAAATAAAAGTAAATGCACTGTCAAAGCGTACCTTTCTTACAACGTCAAGAGTTTCCTCAAAGTCTTCCTCTGTCTCTCCCGGAAAACCTACAATTATATCTGTGGTCAGCGATATATCCGGCATGGCAGTACGGATTTTTTCAACCAGCTCTAAATATTTCTCTTTTGTATATTTACGGTTCATCATCTTTAAGATCCGGCTGCTTCCTGACTGAAGGGGCAGATGAAGATGGCGGCATACTTTTTTGGAGTTTTTCATGGCCTCAATCAGTTCATCGGATAAATCCTTGGGATGGGATGTCATAAAACGAATGCGCTCCAATCCCTCTACCTCATCTGCCTGGGTAAGAAGATCTGCAAAGCTGACAGGTTCTTCCAGGGTTTTTCCATAGGAATTTACATTCTGTCCCAAAAGCATCACCTCAACCACACCGTCATCAGCAAGTCCTTTAATCTCAGAGATAATATCCTTAGGGCTTCGGCTGCGTTCCCTTCCTCTTACATAAGGGACAATGCAATAGCTGCAGAAATTGTCACAGCCGAACATGATATTCACTCCGGACTTAAACGAATATTTCCGGTCAGCCGGAAGGTCTTCCACCACCTGGTCTGTTCCCTTCCAGATATCAACCACCATCTTTTTGGCTTCCAGACGCTGAAATAAAAGCTCTGCCAGCTTATAGATATTATGAGTTCCAAAAATCACATCTACAAACCGGTAGCTCTTTTTTATCTTTTCCACTACATCTTCTTCCTGCATCATACAGCCGCAAAGAGCGATGATCATATCAGGATTTTTCTTTTTCAGACTGTTTAAAACTCCAAGTCTTCCATAAACCTTCTGATTGGCATTCTCTCTCACTGTGCAGGTATTATAAAGTACAAAATCTGCTTCTTCCGTATCTGTCTGTACAAATCCCACAGCTTCTAAAATTCCCTGTAGCTTTTCAGAATCTCTGGAATTCATCTGACAGCCGAATGTCTGAGTGCAAAAGGTCATGGGGCGTCCGAGAGCCTCACTCCGGTGTTTTACGTACCTGCTTACTTTTGCCATAAAATAATATTGTCTCTCAGGTTCACTTACCGGCACATCCCCTGTTAAATCAATCTGATCTATATCAATCTGCATCTGAAAAATCCCTTTCATTCAATCTGTTTTTTATTCCCTTTATCAAAAGCATTTTACATGAAACACCATAAAATGTCAACTTTGCAGTGCGCGGACTGTAACGATCCTGGCTCCCACATTCTGTGTGAAAAACTCATCATGCTCCACAAACAGCATAGAGGGCTGGAACTTCCGAATCAGGTTTTCAATCTGGATTCTGGAGTAAATATCAATAAAATTTAATGGTTCATCCCATATATAAAGGTGAGCCTGCTCACACAAACTACGTGCAATGAGAACTTTTTTCTTTTGTCCCTCGCTGAATGTTTCCAAAGGTTTTTGAAACTGCTCCCTGGAAAAATCCAGTTTTCTTAACAGCGCTTTAAACAAGGAATCTTCCACGCCGTACTGCCTGCCGTATTCTGTCAGGCTCCCCTTTAAAAAAGAAGTGTCCTGGGAAACGTAGGAAATCTTCAGCCCGCTTGCCGCCTCAATCGTCCCCTGGTAAGCAATGGATCGTTCCAGGTCTTTATCACCTAATATCAGTTTAAGAATCGTTGTTTTACCGCTGCCGTTCCTTCCCTGCAGGGATACCCGCTGCCCCTGCTCCAGAATTAAACTGACCGGATCGCACACCGGGCTCCCATAATACGGTACAACATCCTTTAATGCAAGAAGTCTGCCGGAATGATGCTTTAATGGATAAAGCTTTAAATCTTCTGCTTCCTCTATATTTTTTAACAGTCCTCTTTTGTCTTCAATTGCCTGATTCTGTCTGCGCTCTAAATTTTTTCTGCGCATCTGCATACGTCTCGACTTCTCACCCACATAGGCCCGGGTATCAATGGACGTTTCATATATCATGGATTTTTTGCCAATCTTTGTTGCTTCCACTTTATCCGCCCATTCTCCCGATTGTCTGGCTGATGCTTCCAGATGGCGGATATCCTTTTTCAAACGTTCATTTTCCGATAGCTCATACTGATCCTTTCTCTGCCGGTTTTCATACCAGGCAGAAAAATTCCCTTTTTGAACTTCAATATCAGCGCGGTTAATTGACAATATATGATCTACCGAATCATCTAAAAATTTACGGTCATGAGATACCAGTATAAAGCCTTTTTTGCTGTTTAAATACTGACTGACCAATTTCCTTCCTTCTCTGTCCAGATGATTGGTTGGCTCATCAATGAGAAGAAAACTGCCCTCATGCAAAAATAAAGCCGCCAGTAAAACCTTTGTCCGCTCCCCGTTAGACAGAGTATTGTAAGGGCGGTAAAGCACATCCTCAAAAACCTGCAGCTTAGTCAGTTCTCTTTTTAATTCCCAATACGGACAGTCGATAAGAATAGAATTCACAATATCAAGCGTCTGTGCTTCCTGATCTTCGACCTCATAAGGAAAGTAATCAAAGGTTACACTGGATACGATACTTCCCGTATATTCCAGCCGATTCCTGAGAAGATTTAAAAATGTAGTCTTTCCCCGCCCGTTTCTTCCTGTAAAACCAAGCTTCCAGTCTGTATCCAGCTGAAATGTAACGTGTTCAAATACCGGATCACTGCTGCCTTCGTAAGTGAATGAAAGATCTGTAACCTGAATCAATGACATAAATATCCCTCCATATCCTGCAGAAAATAAATTACTGCATATAAAACGGCTGCAAGAATCATAATTCTCACAGCCGCTCTCTTGCAAATGGAGTCTATTTCCGGGCACAAAAAAAGGCTTGAGAATGAAGTAATATTCTTGCAAAAACAGGCACAATAAAAAAAGATAAAAATATCCTGATTTCATTATGCAGTTACTTTACAAGAATTATTTCTTCATCCTTTCACCCCTTTCATTTCATATGGCGGTATTTTATCACACATTGAGACAATTGTCAAACAATGACACTATAATTACGGACGAATCTGCCCGTTTCCATAGATGATATATTTTGTCGTAGTCAGTTCCTTTAAGCCCATAGGTCCTCTGGCGTGAAGTTTCTGCGTGCTGATTCCGATCTCAGCTCCAAAACCGAACTCAAAACCATCCGTAAACCGGGTAGATGCATTCACATAAACAGCGGCGGCATCGATTTCATTGAGAAATTTTTGCGCATGTTCATAATTCGATGTGATGATGGCTTCGGAATGCCCGGTATTATACCGGTTAATATGGTCAATGGCTTCCTCAACCGAATCAACCAGCTTTAATGAAACAATATAGTCTAAGTACTCCGTACCCCAGTCTTGCTCCGTTGCCGGTACAAAATCCGGTACAAGCCTGCATGCTTCTTCATCGGCACGAACCTCAACGGATTTTGTGATAAGACGCTGATGTAAAAGCGGAAGGAAACCGGCTGCAACAGCCCGGTGGACCACAATAGATTCACAGGCATTACATACCCCGATTCTCTGGGTTTTGGCATTAAAGATGATATCCAGTGCCATATCAAAGTCTGCCGATTCATCTACAAAGATATGGCAGTTACCCGTACCAGTCTCAATGACCGGTATGGTACTGTTATCAACCACACTTTTTATAAGTCCAGCTCCGCCTCTTGGGATCAATACATCCACATATTCACGAAGACGCATAAATTCCTTTGTTTTTTCTCTGTCTGTATCTGTAATAAGTAAAAGTGCGTCTTCCGGCAGGCCTGCGCGGGAAAGCCCCGTTCTTAACCATTTGACAATCGCCTTATTGGACTCCAGCGCATCGCTTCCACCTTTTAGAATCACTGCATTACCGGATTTGAAGCATAAGCCGAAAGCATCAGCCGTCACATTGGGTCTGGCCTCGTATATAATCCCTACGACGCCAAGAGGAACCCTTTTCTGCCCAATGGTAAGACCGTTTGGCCGAACCTTCATCGAAAGCACTTCCCCTACCGGATCCTCTAAAGCCGCTACCGCCAATAGCCCCTGTGCCATGTCCTCAATCCGTTTGGGAGTCAGCTCCAGCCTGTCAATCAGTCCCTGGCTCATTCCTGCTGCAGTCGCTTTGATTACATCGTCCTGATTGGCAGAGAGAATTTCCTCTTCTCCGTCCAGCAGAGCTGCCGCTGCCGCTTTCAGGCCTTCATTTTTTTTTGCAGAACCAAGGGTTCCTAATAATCCGGTTATTTCTTTCGCCTTTTTGCCAATCTCAATTATCGTCATTAGAGCCATCCTTTCTTTAAGGAACAATAATCATATCTACTGCCCTGTCATGAGGGTCCGAAGGGATCCGGTCAAATATCTGGAAATCATAGGCAATGGCGATCCTTCTGTGACAGGGTTCCTGTTCAAAAAACCTGTCATAATATCCGCCGCCATACCCAAGCCGGTTCCTTTTTTTATCAAAAGCAATGCCTGGCACGATGACAGGAGCATCCGTATCATGGATTTTTATGCAGGAGACCTTTGGTTCCATAATTCCCATGGTACCTTCTTCCAGATCGCATCTCCCTTTAATCACATAAAAATCCATGTCTTTTCCTGATACTTTGGGAACAGCAATGCATTTGCCCAGGTTAAACATAAATTCCATAAATTTCCAGGTTCCGGCTTCATGACACATGGAGGCATAACAGTAAATACAATAAGCCTTTTTTATCTCCTCAAGCTCCAGGAGCTTTTCACAGATTGCCTCATCCCATTGTGCCTCTGATGAAACGGAAAGCCTGCACCTTTGTTCCTTTACCCAGTTACGGATCTCATTCTTCTTTGACGTTTCCATACTTTTTCCCCAGATCCGTAACCGATCCGTCGTCTTCCTGAATGGATATATTGTTTAGGTTTCCTCTTAAGCTGTTTCGTATGGCTTCAATATACTCTTTTCTTAAAGCCGCCTGTTCCGCCTTCTCTTCCTCTGAAAGTCCTGTGGCTTTTGACTTATGATAAAGTGTGTTAATCCGGTCGATCTTATCCTGATTCATATCTGTCTCCTTAATACTCGTAATTAATATAGGTCATTAAATCGAAATCGTGATTGGGGTGAGCCAGAAACATTGTTCCCTTTTCCTGTCCCTCTAAAATCTGGCTGATAATTTCTACATGGTCACCATTGGCGATCACCATATCAGATCCACTGTCCGTTGCGATCCGCGCAGCCGCCAGTTTAGCTGACATACCTCCGGTTCCCACATCACTGCCGGATGTGGATTTCCCCATCTCCATCAGTTCCGGTGTGATTTCTCTCACCAGACTGATAAACCTGGCATCTGAGTTCTGCTTCGGGTCGTCTGAATACAAACCGTCAATATCTGATAACAGGATGAGAAGGTCTGCTCCGATTAAGGCCGCCACTACTGCCGAAAGCCTGTCATTGTCACCAAAATTGTCAACCAGGGGAATCTCTGAAGTAGATACGGTGTCGTTTTCATTGACAACCGGTATGGTTCCCAGCTTTAAAAGCTCATCAAAGGTGTTCTGGGCGTTAAACCGGCTGTTTTCACTTACCATTGTATTCTTCGTAAGAAGCACCTGGGCCGCTATCTGGTTGTATTCTGCAAACAGCTTCTGATACACCATCATGAGCCTGGCCTGGCCCACTGCAGCAAAGGCCTGTTTCTCCGATATGGTGACCGGCCTTGTGTGACGGCCAAGTGCCTGCCGGCCAGCTGCAATCGCACCGGAAGAAACCAATACTACTTCCTTTCCCTGTCCTTTTAAATCACAGATTACCCGGATCAGCTTTTCTATCTTCATCAGATTCAAGTCTCCGGTGTGCAAATGGGTTAAGGAAGAGGAGCCTATTTTGATCACAATTCGTTTTTTATCCTTCAGTTTCATGCGTTCATCAATGTTCATCTTCATCATCCGCTTTCTAAACTACTTTTTATCTCATATCTTACAACATTTTTAAAAATACGTCAATTTTAGAAAGAAAAGCTTTTATAGCGGCTGGCAATTGCCTCCGCCACTTTTATCCCATCCATGGCGGCTGACGTGATGCCTCCTGCATAGCCTGCACCTTCCCCGCAGGGATAAAGTCCTTTGATCCTGCTTTCCAATGATTCATCTCTGGTTATCCTGACTGGAGAGGAAGTTCTGCTTTCCACACCTGCCAGTATGGCATCCTGCCTGCGAAAGCCGCGTATTTTCCTTTCAAATGCCTCAACGCCTTCGATGATGGAGTCCGATATATAATCTGGAACTATTCCCCTTAGATTCGTAAATTCATAGCTGCCTTTGAAAGCCGGCTTTACGTCTCCAAATGAGCCTGAACTGCAGTTGTTCTTAAAATCACCGTAAAGCTGTACGGGGATACTTCCCTTTCCCTGTGTATATGCAGCCTCTTCCAGCTTCCTTTGATAAGCGATCCCAGCAAGAGGGGAATTCCCTCCAAAATCTTCTGGAGTTACCGTAACAATCAACGCGCTGTTTGCATTGATCCCATCCCGCTTCTGATAGCTCATCCCGTTGACTGCCAGACGCTTTGCTTCGGAGGAAGCATTTACAACATAACCGCCCGGGCACATACAAAACGTATAGACTCCCCTGCCGTTTTTACATTGATGGGTAAGCTTGTAATCCGCTGCTCCAAGAACCTGGTGATCACTCAGACCATACTGGGAACGGTTGATCTCTTCCTGTGGGTGCTGGATTCTGAGTCCAACGGCAAACGCTTTGGCCTCCATCGGAACCCCTTTTTGTTCCAGTACCTGAAATGTATCTCTTGCACTGTGCCCGATGGCCAGAATCAGGGTATCCACAGGGATCTCTTCCTCATCATTTACCCGGATTGCACAAATGTTATAGTCTCTGATCAAAACATCCGTCACAAGGCTGTTAAAGCGGACCTCACCTCCCAGACGTATGATCTCCTGTCTCATCCTTTTTACAATTCCGCTTAATACATCGGTACCAATATGAGGCTTGTTCACATATAAAATCGAGGGGTCTGCTCCGAACTCCACAAATAGCTCCAGTACCTTACGGTTACGCATCAGCGGGTCCTTGACAAGGGTATTTAATTTTCCATCAGAAAAGGTACCTGCTCCTCCTTCTCCAAACTGCACATTGCTGTCTGTTTTTAAGGATTTGCCGTTCCAGAATGCTTCCACTGCCACCTGCCTGCTGTCCACATCCTCTCCCCGTTCCAGAAGGAGCGGGCGGTAACCGCTTCTGGCAAGCATGATTCCGCAAAACAGTCCTGCTGGCCCTGTGCCCACGATAACCGGACGGTTTGTCATTGGTACCGTACCTGAGTCTGGAAATTGATATTCCTTTTTTACTGCCAATATGACATTGGTATTTTTCGCTTTATGTACGATTGATTCTTCATTGTTCGTCTCAACATCAACTGAATAGGTGAAATGAATCTCCTCTTTTTTGCGGGCGTCAACCGATTGTTTGATGATTTTAACGGATTGTATTGCAGCAACCGGAATACGTAATGTTTTAGCCGCTTTTGCCAGAAGATCTTCCTGCGTATGATCCACTGCCAGCTTTAATTGATTGATTCTGATCATGATATCCCTCTTCCTGCATGGATTCCTGCTATAACTGCGCTGGACCATGCCCACTGTAAATTATAACCCCCGCAGATACCGTCTACATCAAGGATCTCCCCTGAAAAATAAAGTCCCTTTACCAGCCTGGATTCCATAGTAACGGGATCCACCTCTCTTGTATCCACACCGCCGCTGCACACCTGCGCCTGGTCAAAGGTATTGGTAGATACGATTACTGTTTTTAAGTCTTTTATGCAGCGGGTTAAATTCTTAATCTCACGGGCTTTCATATCTTTTACCCGGACTGCCCTGTCAATACCTGCTTCTTCTAAAAGAATCTTTACCAGTTTTGAATTGATTACCCCATGTAAAATACCATCTGCAGGTCTGTATCCAAACCTTTTGTACCTCTCAAAGAGAAGTGTTTCTAACTCAGAAAATGGCAGTTCAGGCAAAAAATCCAGCTGTGCCAAAACGGAGTGTCCTTCATCCAGCGCCCTGGCTGCATACCTGCTGATTTGAAAAACCGGAATACCAGAAATTCCATAATCAGTAATCTGAAGTTCTCCTCTGTCTGAGATTACTGCATTACCATCTATTTTAAGTGTTATCAAAGCATCGGTCCGTACTCCTGCTGCCTGTTTATACCATTTTTCCCTGCACCGAAGCTGAACCAGGGCAGGCAGAGGTTTTACAATATGATGCCCAAGCCTTTCTGCCAGGACGTAACCGCTTCCGTCTGAACCTGTTTTTGGAGCTGCCATGGAGCCAGCTGCAAGAATGATCCTGTCTCCTTTTTGTTTCCCATTCTCCGTAATAACCGTCAGATCTTTTTTAACCGCTTTTACATGGCAGTCTGTTATGATCCGGACACCCAGCCGCTCCAGCTCAAAAAGCATCGCCTCCAAAACAGTGGCAGCCTGTCCGGTATTAGGATACACATATCCGTTCCTGTCTGTCAGAACGATTCCCAGTTCCTCGAAAAACTCCATTGTCTGGGTGACCGTAAATGCATTGAGAGCCGGATATGCAAAATCCGGCTGATTTCCTCTGTAAGCCCCTGACGGGAGCTGCAGATTGGTAATATTACACTTTCCATTGCCGGTTGAAAGAAGCTTCTTACCCGGCCTTGCTGTATGTTCCATAATTGTAACAGAAGCTCCCTCTCTGGCTGCAAAAATCCCCGCTGCCAGACCAGAAGCTCCAGCCCCTATAATTATGATCTGTTGTTTCATCCTGTCCTCCTCACATTCAGTCAGACTAATTGTATCATATTTTCAACTTGTATAGGATTCTAAATAATTAAATACTTCCACCATAGAGGAAAACCAGATGCCATCCATCAGTTTTCCCCTTTCTTCCTCAGGAAAATCAGTAACCGGCATATGAGTATACAGGCAAATGGTAGTTTTATCCTGGTAGAGGACGAGCAGATACCCATCCTCTGAAACCAGATAATATTTATCCTTGCTCTCAGCATTTGCAGGCTTTGCCTCTTCCTGATTTATCACAATCTGCGCTTCTGTCACAGTTTCGGTTTCAATGGTTGCCCCTGGAAGGGCTTCCTCCGGTCTGACACTGTCCTTTGTTATGGCAAAGCCAATCCCAAGACAAATCGCAGATGCAGCAACAAACAACAGAAAGCAGAACATATACTTCTTCATGAGTTGATACCTCCTTCACGTAAGTATAGTATCTGCTTTCTTCTTACATTTTAATCACAAAAGATGGTATTTTCTTGCAAAACCTGCCAATTTTCTGCCTCCTGGGAAGCTGTTTAACTCCGTTTCATCGACGCACCGGAATTTTAACAGTAAAACGCCATAGACAAGGACTGCTGCTGCGACGGCAGCCAAAACGCCTGCTGCATTATGTTTTAGAACAAGATGTACCAGGAAATAGACACCATAAGAAACGGCACCCATGATTCCTGCTGCCAGTGTGGGCAGAAAGAATGTCTTTTTAATCTCCTGACGATAATATAAAAATCTTCTGATAGAGAGGCCGTTGAGCAGGCACATGGTCAGTGCAAACAAAATATTGGAATATAAAACTCCATATATCCCCATCTTAAGCGGAAACAGCATGGTCCAAAGGATCCCCACATGAATCACCAGGGAGATGATTGCATTCTTCAAAGGCGTCTTCATATGGTTAATCCCCTGAAGCACCGCATTGGTCACAGTTGACAGAGAGAAAAACACGACTGCAGAAGAGCCATATATCATCATCCTGATAAGAGACTGATTATCATTTCTGCTAAACAGCAGATTACAGATCGGTCCTGCAAGTACCGTAAGCCCAACCGTGGCTGGAATTGCTATAATCATGGAAAAACGAATTACCATGGAAATTTTTCTGATGATCCGGGTTCTGCTTCTTTCAGCCACTGCCTGGGACAGCGAAGGGATTAAAGCTGAGGACAGGGAATTGGCAATTGCTACCGGAATATTAAAAAGAAGCCGGTATTTTCCAGAATAGATTCCCCAGTTAGCGGCAATATCCGAGGCACTCATACCCATGGAAGACATACCGATTCCGTAGATACTGTTATCAATCACGATACTGATATTATATGCAACACTGCTGAACACAATGGGCAGAACAGTCATGATTAAAACTGCCGACAGACTTTGGTACGTTTCAAAATATTCAGAACGGTCTCTTCTTGCCTGCCTTTTCATAATCGGACGATAACTGAAAATGAGAAACAGAAGAAACAAAAGTCCTGCAAATGCTCCTGCACCGGTTCCTATGGTACCTCCGGCCGCACCAAATGCATAGGAGTACTGGGTTGCTCCGTAAAGTGCATTGGAACGCAGCCCTTCCTGAAACAGCATTGCAGCCGCATAAATGCTGATTACCGCATTGATAATCTGTTCAAAGATCTGGGATACCGCCGTTGGAAGCATCGTCCCAAGTCCCTGAAAGTACCCCCTGAAAACACCCAGATAAGCAATGATCCAGACAGTGGGTGCCAGAGTCTTTAAGGCATAGCTGGTATAAGGCATCTTTAAAAACTGATTTGCAAATATATCAGCTCCAAACCACAGCACTGCAGCCCCCAGACCTCCAACTACCGTTCCATAAAACAACGATACTTTCAGTACCTTCATGGAATTGATATATTCCCTCCTCGCCATCCTCACGGCAACCATCTTGGAAACTGCAGTGGGAAGGCTGTAGGAAGAAACTATCAATAAAATGGAGTAAATTGAGAAGGCAGAACTGTAATATCCATTTCCTTCATCACCTAAAATATCTGCAAGGGGAATTCGGTAAAACATTCCGATCACACGGACAATAATACCTGCAGCCGCAAGAATAATCCCCTGAACAAGAAAGTTAGAAGACCCCTTTTTTTTTGATTTTCTGCTTGTCCTACTGTTTTCCATATATTTCTACTTTGGGAGAGTCCTGTGCTGATATGATGCAAACCCAGGTTTTTCCCTGGTTCAGGACGATCTCGTTATTCTCCATATCGTAATAATGTGTGGGACCGAATTCTCCCTCCTTGGACCATTTCACCGGAATTGCCCGCCCCTCTGTCACATACATTCCGTAAGAATCATCGTGTACATTGATGTTTAAATAATCCGTGGTAGCATAATGAGCAGAAGGACAATACTGCAAAATAATATTCTTTACTCTGATCTGTCCTTCATCTCCCTTATGGGCCTTTCCGTACTGAAATCTGTAATACAGCCCATCGTCCTCATGATACTCAAACCATGGTTTATTATATACGTAACCGGGGTAAACCCGGTAAGCATCTTTGACACTATCCGCATTCTTTAAAGTAACCTCATGCCCGGTTCTGGCAAAGAGATAATGCCCCTTGTAATCCGGATTATACTCCTTTTTAAATCCCAGCTTTTCTATAGACTTGTTTAAACGTTCCCCGCTGGTATATGCATTATGAGGAGATTTCCGGTCAGAAGACCGATAATACGCCACCGTACCAATGCCCTCTAAGCCATTGATATGATCTAAATTGGATAAATAAGGCTTTGCAAAGGTGCTTTGCCCGAAATGAGCATAGACAGCATCAAATTCCCGGGCAAAATATGTATAATATGTACGGCAGCTTCTGACAGAACCAATTCTTGAAAGATCATCATAATCTTCAATGATTGCCATGTACCGGTTCATTCCGCCTTCTACCGGTGCTTCATATACCACTCCCGCACGGTTGATTCCGTACTGCGGCTGTGCCTCCTTATCATTGCTCATCATCACAGCTACCGGCCTGCGGTTTCCGATGGAAGCCTCCACCATCTCTCCGGTTAAATAGCTGCGTATTTTACCGTCTTTTTCGATACGTTCTTCACTGGTATAGTATTCACCGGATTCCTGATCCTCACCGGTTGATTCTTCTGCACTGCTGTTAATTCGGATTTCTTCTGTCGATGATTCTTTCTGAGATTCTGTTTCAAGATTTGTAACAGCCACTTCCTCGTATTTTTTACCGCAGCCAGCCAGCAAGGCGGCAGACAGCATTCCTACAGCAAAACCATACCATACCCTTTTTTTCATCTTACGTATCCCCTCCGACTTAAAATTTCTTCCTGCTTTTGTTCCATAACAAGACGCTCATCCTCTTCCATATGATCATAGCCGCATAAATGCAGCATACTGTGAGCGATTAAAAAGGCCAGTTCCCGTTCCATAGAGTGACCATATTTCTCTGCCTGTTCCTCCACCTTATCAACCGAAACCACAATATCTCCCAAAAGAAGCTCTCCTGTCTCCGGGTTAAAGGAATCATACTCTTCCTCTTCCAGATGATCAAAATCTGATGGGGTTTCATATTCAATCATCGGGAAGGAGAGCACATCCGTAGGGCTGTCTATATTTCTGTATTCCAGATTGATCTGGCGGATATCTTCGTTATCGGTAAGAAGCACATTAATCTCTGCCTCATAGGGGCAGTCTTCATAATCCAGTGCTTCCTCTGCCACACCGGTTATTATCTCTTCATAGGGGATTTTCAGTTTTTTTGCCGCTTCATATTCTATATTAATCGTCATAATGTGCCTTTCTTTTCCGGTCAGCTGGTTTTTTCTTTGACTCAAATTCATCATAAGCCTGTACAATTTTTTGAACCAGAGGGTGACGGACAACATCGCTGCTGGTCAACTGGCAAAAGCTGATATCATCAATTTTCTTCAATATTCTCATGGCCATATCGAGTCCCGATACCGCTCCGGAAGGCAGATCCTTCTGTGTCATGTCTCCGGTAACAATCACCTTGGAGCCAAACCCGATTCTGGTTAAAAACATCTTCATCTGGGCAGGTGTGGTGTTCTGGGCTTCATCCAGAATAATAAATGCATTATCCAGCGTTCTGCCTCGCATATATGCCAGCGGTGCCACCTCAATCAGACCTTTTTCTGCATTGTGCAGATAGCTTTCAGCCCCCATAATCTGATAGAGCGCATCATAGAGCGGTCTTAAATAAGGATCAATCTTACTTTGCAGATCACCCGGCAGAAATCCCAGCTTCTCTCCTGCTTCGATTGCAGGTCTTGTAAGAATAATCCGGTTCACTTCCCCGTTTTTAAACGCCTGAATTGCCATCGCCATGGCAAGATAAGTCTTACCGGTTCCTGCAGGACCGATCCCGAATACTACCATCTTCTTTCTGATCTGATCAACATACTGCTTCTGTCCCAGTGTCTTTGGCTTCACCGGCTTACCATTTATAGTTCTGCAGATAATATCCTTGTCTATCTCAAGTATCTGACTGTCGCTTTCCGTAAAGGAAAGTGACAGAGCATAATCCACATTCTGCTCTGCAATTACATTCCCCCGTCTGGAAAGTTCAATCAGATTGCTGAATACACTTTTTGCTCTCTGTACCATCTGATCCGGACCAATGATCTTAATAGCCCCATCCCTTGCAATCATGGTAACATGCAGGGTACGTTCTATTTTTTTTAAGTAGCTGTCAAACTGTCCGCATACATTTTTCTCGTGTTCAATTGGAATATCTATAATTGTTTCAATTACGCTCATTTGAATTATTCGTCTCCTCCGGTTCCTCTGTTGTCTGCATCTTCAGCGCTTCCTGTCTGCCTAAGGGCTCCTCCGTCACATAATCCATGGAAATCTGGCACAAAGATTCATTATCTAGTATTTTAACATGATTTTCCAGAATTTGTACCCCCTTTTCCAATAATTTTTTTTGGAAACTCTGATTCATCTGATCTGCCAGTTCTTTCTTTTCTTCCTTGGTATAAGGACGTTCATAGGAAATATATTCGTTCCCGGTTATCTTCCCAACATAGATTGGCAGATAAAAGTTTTCAAACAAATGAAGCTGCTTTTCTTCCATCGTCTGTTTCCATGCAGTTCCATCCGGTCTGGGCCTCATGAAAAGAAAGGAAAACTGAAACGCTTTTATATACCTTCCTTTTCTTACTCTTCCGGTTTCCACATCAATGGTTTTAAACAGGGGAATCTTTCTGTTATAGTGATACTCTGTTCTGGCAGTAATATCCCCGTCTGAGTGAACGTAATGGGTATTTATAATCTCTTCACTGTCTCCAATAACAGGAAGTGTCCCACTGACCAGAACCTGACCTGCGCTCACTTCATCTCCCACCTTTACCATGGGAACTCCGCTTCGGACAATCATGGAAGTGATTGTTCCATCCTTTTGGGCAATTAAATCACAGGGAGTGTCATCCTTTACCGGAATTTCGGAAAGCACTTCATTCTCTTTTATCTTAACCAGAAGTCTGGTTCCCGATACTCTTGCCGAAACCCAGGTTATTTCCGGAAAACGGGTTCTTAAGGATTCCTCCAGTACATCACAGTTAATTTTAGACTTTTTCATGCCATAACGAATCTCCTCTGATTCACAGAATTTTAAGAGAGTGTCATATGTATACATCTGATTTCCATCAAATTCAATATCCCAGATAAACAGGGAAAGAGCATAAAGTATCATTAGAAAACATAAAAATCCAGCTGCATAGTATTTTCTTCTTCTGTTTCGGTATAAAAAAAAAGGAAGTCCAAACTTTTTTAAAATTCTAAGTCTGACCTTCGATTTACGGACAAGGGGTTTGATTTTACGAAATCCCGGCACAGTCATAAAAAATCGATATGTATGCCCGGAGTGAATGACTTCCCAGACCTCAATTTCATGCACACTGCACATATTCAAAAAACGTTCCGGAGAAAAACCGGCCATTTCAACAAAAAGATATCCGAAAAAACGATGATTCAGCCATGTAAGCACGTTATTACACCTCCATTATTCCCTGCTTAATCAAATTCCAGAGATTTAATGTAACCGTTGATTTTCATCTCTTCATTGGTGTAATACTCAATCATCAGACGGCTGCCGCCAATAATCACCCGGCAGTTCTTTGCCTGGAGCTTGATCAAACAGTCTGTATATAGAATAATACTTCTGTAATTTTCAATTACTACGCTGTGACGGCCCAGAAACGATATAAGAACTTCCCCGAGAACCACATCCTTTGGAAGCTTTAAGGCGGAAGCTGCTTTTACTTTTGTTTCCTCCAGCATAACTTTTTTCGCCTCTCTCTGATTTCTTCTTTTCTACTATATGCAATTAAGACAGGGAAAATTCTACAGCATATCAAAAGGCGAAAAAACCCCTGGCCACATAAAGAGACCAGGGATTCATCTTTTAAGAATTAGTTATATTTACGTTTTCTTGCAGCTTCAGACTTTTTCTTACGTCTTACGCTTGGCTTTTCGTAATGTTCTCTCTTACGAATTTCCTGCTGGATACCTGCTTTTGCACAGTTTCTTTTGAATCTGCGTAAAGCGCTATCTAAGCTCTCGTTGTCTTTAACGATTACATTTGACATAGCTCACACCTAACCTCCCTCCAGTTGTGTACTTGTGCATAATACAACTGTTTGGGTATTTTATAGCACTGATATGATTATAGCATAATTTTGCCATACGTCAAGAAAAAATTATATTATTTTTCAATTTTTCCAGCAATTATATTAGTTGTTCCTCAACTACTTCAGCGACTTTTGATAAGCATGCGTCTACTCCTGCCGGATTCTTGCCTCCTGCCTGAGCCATGTTTGGACGTCCGCCGCCGCCGCCACCAACAAGGGAAGCAATCGCTTTAATTAAGTTGCCTGCATGAGCTCCTCTTTTCTGAGCTTCATCCGTTACTGCAGCCATTAAATTGACCTTTCCATCCTGAACAGAAGCGATTACAATCACTCCCTCTTTCAGTTTTTCTTTCAGCTGGTCGCCTAAGTTTCTCAGGCCGTTCATATCCACATCCATGACTTTCACAGCCAGAACTTTTGTACCTTTTATTTCTACTACCTGGTCCATAACATTTCCAAGAGAATCATTGGCCAGTTTACTTTTTAACTTCTCATTTTCTGAATGAAGAGTCTTTATCTCTTCAAGAAGAGATTCTATCTTTGCATTCAGGGAAGCAGGTGTTGTTTTTGCAGTCTTTGCTGCCTCATGCAGAGTTTCTTCTGTCTCTTTATAATAATTCATTAAGCCGTCACCGGTTAATGCCTCAATTCTGCGGACACCTGCGGCAATGCCGGTTTCGGATAAGATCTTAAAGAATCCGATTGCTCCGGTATTGGAAATATGAGTACCGCCGCAAAGCTCTGTGGAAAAGTCACCCATACGGACTACACGTACACTGTCACCATATTTCTCGCCGAACAATGCCATGGCTCCGGACTTTTTCGCCTCTTCCAGAGACATGATTTCTGTCTGAACCGGAAGTGATTCTTTGATTTTATCATTGACAAGAGTCTCAACTCTGGAAATCTCTTCCGGAGTTAATGCTGAAAAATGGGTGAAATCGAAGCGCAGTCTTTCTCCATCCACGAAAGATCCAGCCTGCTCCACATGGTTTCCAAGCACAGTTCTTAACGCCTTCTGGAGAAGATGGGTAGCGCTGTGGTTTTTACCTGTATTCTGGCGGTTCTTTTCATAAACCTTACAGGTTACCTGATCACCGGTCTTTAGCATACCTTTTACAACTCTTCCCACATGGCCGGTCTTGCCTCCCTGAAGGTGAATGGTATCCTCTACTTTAAATTCTCCGGTATCACAGATAATGATACCGGTATCACCCTGCTGACCGCCCATGGTCGCATAGAAGGAAGTTTTTTCCGTAACAATCGTTCCGGTCTCTCCGTCTGCCAGGGCTTCAACCAGCTCGGTTTCGCTGGTAAGTGCAGTGATTACCGTATCACAGATCAAACTGTCATAGCCGGTAAATTCTGTAGTAAGTGCAGGATCAATGGACTGATATACGGTAACATCTGCGCCCATATAATTGGTAGTCTTTCTGGCGTTTCTCGCTGTCTCACGCTGTTTTTGCATGGCTGCCTTAAAGCCCTCTTCATCTACACCAAACTGTTTCTCTTCCAAAATTTCCAAAGTTAAATCCAGAGGAAATCCGTAGGTATCATACAGCTTAAACGCATCCTCACCAGGCAGAATCCTGCTGCCCTTTTTCACCATATCCTCTTCCAGATCACTTAAAATAGCAAGTCCCTGATCAATGGTCTTATCAAACTTGTCCTCTTCCTGAGTGAGAACCTTTAAAATCATAGCCTTCTTTTCTTCCAGCTCCGGATATCCATCCTTTGACAGTTCAATGACCGTTGTGGATAAATCTGCAAGGAATTTTCCTTTAATCCCAAGCAGCCTTCCATGACGGGCAGCTCTTCTTAAAAGCCTGCGTAAAACGTATCCTCTGCCTTCATTGGATGGCATAATTCCATCGGAAATCATAAAGGTGCAGGAGCGGATATGATCTGCTATGAGACGAAGGGACACATCTACCCCAGAATCTTTTTTATATTCCGTATCAGCCATTTTTGCAACACGGTTTAACAGTGCCTTAATGGTATCCACATCAAAAAGGGAATCCACATCCTGCACAACCACCGCAAGACGTTCCAGTCCCATACCTGTATCTATATTCTTCTGCTTTAACTCTGCATAGTTGCCATGACCGTCGTTCTCAAACTGTGTAAATACGTTATTCCATATTTCCATGTAACGGTCACAGTCACAGCCTACGGTGCAGCCTGGTTTTTTACAGCCATATTTTTCACCACGGTCGTAATAAATCTCAGAACATGGACCGCACGGACCTGCTCCGTGCTCCCAGAAGTTGTCCTCCTTGCCCATCCGGAATATGCGCTCCGGGGCAATTCCTATATCCTTATTCCATATTTCGAAAGCCTCATCATCCTCGAGATATACAGAAGGATATAGTCTGTCCGGATCCAGCCCGATCACCTCAGTTAAAAATTCCCATGACCAATGAATCGCTTCATTCTTAAAATAATCTCCAAAAGAAAAATTGCCAAGCATTTCAAAAAAAGTGCCATGGCGGGCTGTTTTGCCTACATTCTCAATATCACCGGTTCTAATACACTTCTGGCAGGTTGTTACCCTTTTGCTTGGAGGTAACTCCTGACCTGTAAAATACGGTTTCAGAGGTGCCATACCCGAGTTGATCAATAACAAGCTGTTATCATTATGTGGAACCAGGGAGAAGCTTTTCATCGCTAAATGCCCTTTGCTCTCAAAGAATTCAAGGTACATTCTCCTTAGCTCATTCACACCGTAGTTGTTCACGTTACTGTCCTCCGTTTATTATTTTGTCTCATTTCCACCAGCTGCGGCACTGGCGGCGTCTTTATGATCTCTATACTTCTTTCCGCAAACAATTCCACCCCATGAAACAAGCAGGAAAAACAGGAATTTTATAGCGGTTCCAAGGAAACTTGAAAATAATGCAGTCATAATTTTTTCCTCCCGAAAGTTATTATAATATCGCTCATTTTATTATCCTATCACAAGGGATTTTATTTAGCAAGATATTCATTTGTAAATTTTTTACTGCATAAGAAAAAGTACGGCAAAAAACCGTACTTTTTCATCATTTTATGGATTAAGAAAATCCTGGTAATCATCGATCAGCTGGTAGGCTCTTATCCTTGTGGATTCAGCCAGGGAAGCTGTATATTCCAGCTCTTCCATGGTTCCTCCACTGTATTTTTTGGCCGCTTCCTCAGCTTTAATATCCCTTTCTTTAATCCAGTCCTGCTGAGAAATCTCTAATTGTCTCCTGGAGTCATCAGACAGGTTTTCAGCAACTGCTTCATATATCGTATTTTGTTCCCGGTTCCAAAGCTTCAGCTCTTTGTCCGCCAGGGCTTTCATGGAATACGTGTTGGAATCTGCAGAATCGTCCCGCATCTTTTTAATCTGGACGTCCAGCTCCTTTAACTGCTTTTTGTAATAATCCGCCCCTTCGGCGGGAACAGCTGCCTGAGCCGTTCTGGCTTTAGAATCCGGAGTGATTGGGGTAATTACCGGCTCTGAGTCTGGTGACTGGAATTCACTTTCTTCCATTGGAGCCGTATCGCTTTCAGCCGGTTCCGGTAAACGTGCACGCTTCATCTGCGGTTCATGGTTATCCTGCTGCCCGCTGTCACTGCTGTCTTCTGCAAGTGCAGCACCAAAAGGAGATACTGTCTCATCGGAATCTGATTTTTCCCGTATCTCTTCTGGCATCATAATATCCGCAGTGATCTGCCGGACCGAATTGCTTCCTCCTTTTTCTTCTAATGGCTGGCTGTCTTCGGAATATCCCGAAACTACGGAAGAATTCGTTGTGCTGTCTTTTCCCTTTACAAAGCTGACGGTAGCAAGGGTCATTAAGATACCTATGACCAGTATACTTCCTATTACAATCCAAATTCCTCTGTTTCTATTCATGATCATTCATCCTAACATGATTTAATGAAATTACCATATCACAAATAAAAAAGAAAGAAAATAGGATTCTGGATTTAGTAAGAGTTTGTAAGAGATATGTAAGTTTTAACCACACTCTTTCCACTCTAGGAAACACCCTCATCGGTTAGAAGATCCTGTCCGTCAGCTGCGCTGGTTGCCAGAACATCACACCTTTCATTCATTGGATGACCGGCATGTCCTTTTACCCAGTGAAACGTCACCTGGTGGATCTCTTTGGCTCTTAAAAGACGCTCCCATAAATCCACATTCTTTACAGGACCGCTCTTTCCCCTTTTCCAGTCATTCTTCACCCAATTATCAATCCAGTGCTGGTTAAATGCATCAACCAGATATTTGGAATCCGAATAAAGCTCCACCTGGCAGGGTCTGGTTAAAGCCTCCAGGCCTGCAATCGCTGCCATAAGCTCCATCCGGTTATTTGTAGTTTTCACATATCCTGCAGACATGGATTTTTCATGGAGCTGCCCTTTGGAATCGGTAAACTGCAGGATCGCGCCGTAACCTCCCGGTCCGTCAGGATTTCCTCTCGCAGCTCCATCTGTAAATAAAAGTACCTTTGTCAATTTTTCATGTTCTCCTTATTCTCATCTGTCCCATTTATCACACAATGAATTAATCTGATCTGCAAATTTAGCAAGATCTTTATTGGCTCCGCCCTCATTATGACGGATCACCTGCAGGAGACGTTCTCCTGCTGCAAATAATCTGGCGTAAACACCAACAGGTTTTTTAGCCGTTTCCGGTGTCCTGACAACTGCGATTCCTTCGGTCTCATCCACCCATTTGCCGAGAGCAAGATCATATATGGAACCGGAATAAGGCGCATGAACCTCGTACCCATATTCCTTCTTTAATAGCTGCTCAAAGGAACTGCAGACCAGATCATCGCCATGAACTAAAAATACCTGCCTCGGTTTTTCTTCAAATGCATTCAACCAGGCAATCAATCCTTCCATATCGGCGTGGGAACTCATCCCATCCATTTTTTCAATATGAGCTTCCACCTGAATGGTTTCACCAAAAAGCCTTACATCGGTGCTTCCATCGATCAGGCTTCTGCCAAGCGTCCCTATGGACTGATAGCCCGTAAAGACTATGGTGCACTCCGGGCGCCACAGATTATGCTTTAAATGATGCCGGATCCGTCCGGCGTCGCACATTCCTGCAGCCGATATAATTACTTTGGGCTTTGAATTAAAATTGATGTTTCTTGATTCCTCGCTTGTTACGGAAAGCTTTAATCCAGGGAAAGAAATGGGGTTAATCCCCTTCATAACCAGTTTCCTGGTCTCTTCATCATAGCAGTCTACCAGATTGTCTTTAAAAACCTGGGTGGCCTCTACTGCAAGAGGACTGTCAACGTATACTTCAAATCCATCATGACCGGTAATCCTGTTCTCAGACTTAATCCGGCGGAACATATAAAGCAGTTCCTGGGTTCTTCCCACTGCAAAGGCAGGAATCACCACATTACCTCCCCGGTCCAGTGTCCTTTGAACAATGTCGGCAAGAATGCTTACATGATCCGGTATCTTCCCATGCAGACGATCCCCATAAGTACATTCCATCACTACATAGTCCGCATCCTTTATATATTGGGGATCACGGATCAATGGCTTGTTCTTATTGCCGATATCACCTGAGAAAACAATTTTCCTGGAGCAGTTTTCTTCCCTGATCCAGGTTTCAATGGAGGCGGAACCAAGAAGATGACCTACATCAGTAAATTGAATCGTGAGGCCATCTCCCAGTTCCACTTTTTCATTATAGTCATAGGAACGGAACAGCTCCAATACACCCATGGCATCATTCATTCCGTAGAGGGGCTCTTCTTCCGGAAGACCTGCGCGCCTGGCTTTCCGGTTTTTCCATTCTGCTTCAGACTCCTGAATGTGGGCGCTGTCTTTGAGCATTATTGCACATAGATCCGCGGTTGCATTCGTGGAAATCACCTTTCCCCTGAAGCCTCTGGCATAAATAAAAGGAAGCAAACCAGCATGGTCTATATGGGCGTGAGTCAGAAGTACATAATCAATCTGCGCATAGCTGACAGGCAGACTCACATTCTCAAATTTATCAATCCCCTGCTCCATACCGCAGTCCACAAGAATCCTTAAGCCTGCTGCTTCCAGATAATGACAGCTTCCGGTTACCTCGTGGGCCGCTCCGATGAACGTCAATCTCATAAAAGCCCTCCTTTTGTATATATTTATCCTATTATACCATTAATTTAGATAATAATGCAAATCATACCGCCATTACTATCATTAATTATTTTTTGGAGGGTGTCCTGCAGCTTCATCTGGCAGTCTTCCGTAAGCTGTGATACTTTCGTCTGAATTCCGTCTTCCACAATCTGCTCAATGGATTTTCCGAAGATATTTGTATTCCAGATACCTTCTTCACTTTCTCTTGCATTTTCTTTGATATAAGCGATTAAATCCTCTGCCTGCTGTTCACTTCCCACGATAGGCGCAATCTCTGTCTGAATATGGGCTTTGATTAAGTTGATGGAGGGAGCTTCCGCACGCATTTTTACACCGTACTTATTTCCGTGTTTAATCACTTCCGGCTCATCAAGCATGATCTCCGAACGTTCCGGTGTCACAACTCCGTAGCCTTTGAGCCGCACCTGGCTCATGGCCTGATTGACTTTTTCATATTCCTTCTTCATCTTTGCAAGCTCGCTTAAGGTCTGCATCAGCTGATATTCCCCTTCAATGGGGATACCTACATAATCACTTAAAATCTGATAATAAAAGCTGTCATCTACATCCATGTCAACGGCTACGCTTCCGTCTGCCATGTTCATATTCTGAACCTTTACACCCCGAATGCTTTCTGTCTCTCCGTTAAACAGGCCGGCTGTTACATCCTTCATCTGGGCAACCTTTTTTACCATGTCCTTTGCCGCCTGAATCACCTGGCCCTTCAGCCAGTGAGAGGCAGGCAGAATTTCAAGCCACTTTGGAATGTAAAAATCCATTTCTGTTACAGGGAATTCTTTCAGTACCCGCTCCAGAATATTTCCCACATCTTCCTTTTTCAGCTGCTCACAATTAATCGGCATAACCGTAACGCCATATTTCTGATTCATATCCTTTGCCAGGGCAACCGTTTCATCCGAATATGGTTTTGAAGAATTCAGGAGTATGATAAATGGTTTTCCAAGATTCTTAAGCTCGTTCACGGTACGTTCTTCTGCAGCTATGTAATTGGGACGCTTCAGCTCACCAATCGTACCGTCTGTTGTCACTACGACTCCAATGGTGGAATGATCATTAATTACTTTTCTGGTACCGATTTCCGCAGCTTTTGTAAATGGAATCTCATAGTCAAACCATGGTGTCTTAACCAGACGCTCTTCCTCATTCTCAATGTGCCCTGTTGCACCGTCTACCATAAAGCCTACACAGTCAATGAGGCGGACCTTGGTCTCAATCTCATCTCCCAGACGGATGGTTGCAGCTTCTTTGGGAATAAATTTAGGTTCCGTCGTCATAATGGTCTTTCCTGCTGCGCTTTGCGGCAGTTCGTCCCTTGTCTGAGTTTTCTGGTGTTCGTCTTCCATGCCCGGCAGTACCATCAATTCCATAAAACGCTTGATAAAGGTGGACTTTCCTGTTCTGACGGGGCCAACCACTCCAATGTAGATTTCTCCGTTGGTCCGGGCTTTGATATCATTGTATACGTTATAATTGTCCATAAAGATTCCCCCTTCTGTGCTGTTACACTATATGCGGGGGTAAAAAGATTATTCCCTTTTCTTTTTAATCCAGTTAAGGATGTATTTTCCGGTATTTACTATTTTCCGGTATTCTTTTTTTGAATAATTCCCTCATGCAGCGCATCTTTTAATTATCCGCCATTCAGTGTTATTACCTATGTTTTGGACAAACTTACTCTGGAAGACAAAAACAGATACCGCAGTCAGCAAATGCCATGCTGCAGTATCTGTTTCAATCTGTTTGTTATTCGCTTAAATATGCCTTCTTTACAGAATCATCATTCATCAGTTCTTTGGCATCACCGCTCAGTACAATGGAGCCGGTTTCTAAAACATAAGCCCGGTTTGCAATGGATAATGCCTTCTTCGCATTCTGTTCCACCAGAAGAACCGTTGTGCCGGACTTGTTGATTTCCTGAATAATATCAAAGATTTCATTCACATAAATAGGGGAAAGTCCCATGGATGGCTCATCAAGGACAATTACCTTAGGGTGGCTCATGAGCGCACGTCCCATGGCAAGCATCTGCTGTTCACCCCCGCTTAATGTCCCGGCGGGCTGGTTCTTTCTTTCTAAAAGCCTGGGGAAACGCTTATAAATCATCTGAAGAGTTTCCTCAATCTCATTTTTATCTCTTCTCGTATAAGCACCCAGTCTTAAATTTTCATATACACTTAAAGCTGCGAAAACCCTTCTTCCTTCCGGAACATGGGCCATTCCCATACCTACAATTTTATCACCCCGGATTTTAGTAATGTCATGACCGTCAAACTGTATATTTCCGGATGCTGCCTTAATAAGACCTGTGATTGTATGAAGAGTGGTTGTCTTGCCGGCACCATTGGCACCGATCAGTGCGACAATCTCCCCTTCCTTTACTTCAAAGGAAATATCCTTTAACGCTTTGATAACGCCATAGTATACTTCCAGATTTTTCACTTCAAGTATTGCCATGTTGAATGCCTCCTTATTCTCCCAGATATGCCTTGATGACTTCCGGATCGTGCAGTACATCCGCTGTTTTACCCTGGGTAAGCACCTGACCGAAATTCAGCACCGTCAAGCGCTCACAAATCCCGGAGACAAGCTTCATATCGTGTTCTATTAACAGAATGGTCATATCAAAATTATCCCGCACGAAACGTATGGTATCCATAAGCTCCGTTGTCTCATTGGGGTTCATACCAGCCGCCGGCTCATCAAGAAGCAGAAGCTTTGGTCCTGTTGCCAGTGCTCTTGCTATTTCCAGTTTCCGCTGTTTTCCATAAGGAAGATTGGACGCAAGGGTATCCTTTTCTTTATCAAGGTCAAAGACCTTTAAAAGTTCAACCGCTTTCTCATCCATTACCTTTTCAACTTTATAATATTGGGGAAGCCTTAAAATCCCGGCAACGGTAGAATAGGAATGGCTGTTGTGAAGACCGGTTTTTACATTGTCCAGAACTGTTAAATCCTTAAAAAGACGGATATTCTGAAACGTTCTTGCAATTCCTGCCCGGTTAATATCCACCGTTTTCTTTCCTGTAATATTGGTCCCATCAAGCAATACCGTGCCGTTATTTGGTTTATAAACTCCGGTTAAAAGGTTAAAAATCGTGGTTTTTCCCGCACCGTTGGGTCCAATCAGACCATAAAGCTGTCCTTTTTCAATGGTGATGCTGAAATTATCCACGGCACGAAGGCCGCCAAATGATATTCCAAGGTTATTAATTTCCAGTAAAGCCATGATTACACCCTCTCCTTCTTAGCCATGTTCTTATGAAAATAACGTTTTCTGAAATCAATCAGTTTTGGACTCCAGTTAAATATCATCATGACAATCAGGATAATGGCATAAATCAGCATACGATAGGCATTCAGGCCTCTTAACAGCTCAGGAAGCAGTGTAAGAAGAACTGCAGCTATCATCGATCCCCTCATATTCCCGATTCCTCCAAGTACCACGAATACAAGAATCATAATGGACTGGTTATAACCAAAATTTTTCTGTGTTGCAGTCAGGGAAGATAGATTATGGGAATATAAAACACCCGCAACTCCTGCAAGGGAGGCAGAGATAGTAAAAGCCATAAGTTTATACTTGGTTATATTGATACCAATGGATTCCGCCGCAATTCTGTTATCACGGACTGACATAATCGCACGGCCAGATCTGGAATTAATCAGATTGAGGACAATAAGCAGAGTAATCAGAGTCAGGATTACACCGATTACAAAGGTAGAATTCTTTGGAGTACCTGTGATACCCTGGGCACCATTTAAAATCACGGTTCCGTCCTTAGCCATGTTAAGTGCCATGCTGTTCTTCATGGAGAAATGAAAGCCAGCTGAATCCTTGCCCAGATATATGACATTCACAACATTTTTAATAATCTCACCAAAAGCAAGCGTTACGATTGCCAGATAATCTCCCCTCAGCCTTAAAACAGGAATTCCCACTACAACCCCTGCAGCTGCAGCCGAGGCTGCTCCTACAAGAATGGCCAGGAAGAAACGGATTCCTGTATTTGGTATGGATTCCATCATGGAAATAGAGAAAATGGAACTTGCAAACGCTCCCACGCACATAAAGCCAGCATGACCAAGGCTTAATTCTCCCAGGATACCTACAGTCAGGTTTAAGGATATCGCCATAATACTGTAAATACAAAGAGGAACCAAAAGTCCCTTCATCAGACTGCTGATCTGCCCGGCAGAGATTAATATCTGTACGATAATAAACGCTGCAAGTACAATGCTGTAAGTAATTAAATTGGATCTTAATGTTTTATCAATATGAAATTTTTTTGCTGTACTTTTTTCCATTTTGTCCACCTATACTTTCTCATTGATCTTCTTGCCGAGAATTCCGGTAGGCTTTACAAGAAGTACAACGATGAGAACTGCAAATACAATGGCATCTGACAGCTGGGATGAAATATAGGCCTTGCTCAGGTTTTCAATAACACCCAGAAGCAGACCGCCGATTAGCGCACCTGGAATGGAACCAATCCCGCCAAATACAGCTGCTACGAATGCCTTAATACCAGGCATGGAACCAGTGTATGGGGTAAGGGTTGGATATGCAGAGCAAAGAAGTGCTCCTGCAATCGCCGCCAGTGCAGAACCAATCGCAAAGGTAAGTGCGATGGTGCCGTCTACGTTAATTCCCATTAACTGAGCTGCTCCCTTATCTTCTGACACAGCAAGCATCGCCTGTCCTGCTCTTGTCTTCTTGATAAATGTAGTCAGTCCAATCATAATAACTACACAGCTGATAATTGTAACAATCGTCTCACCTGAGATCGTAAGCTTTCCTTCTGCCAGCTTTAATGCCGGAATCGTTACAACAGAAGTAAAGGACTTAGGATTGGAGCCAAAGACAAGCAGTGCGATGTTTTGAAGCAGGTAGCTCACACCGATTGCCGTAATCAGAACTGCCAGAGGACTTGCCATACGTAAAGGACGATAAGCGACGCCCTCAATAACCACGCCCAGTACAGTACATAGAATAACCGCAAGGAGAATGCCCGCAACAGGACCTAAGCCCATTGTGCTGACAACTGTGAACACCACGTATCCTCCAATCATAATAACATCGCCATGAGCAAAATTAAGCATCTTGGCAATGCCATATACCATGGTATATCCAAGAGCAATGATTGCATATACACTGCCCAGGCTTAAACCATTAATAAAATAGGATATGAAACTCATCATACCAACGCACCTCATTCGTCTTTTTTAAAGAAAATTATATTAAATAAGAGGGTCGTCCCTTGGACGGCCCTCCAGCGGGTCATGTTACATTGCTGTATATGCGCCGTTTACAATCTTGATTGCCTTAGGAGCCTTATCAGGTTCTCCGTCTGCATTCCACTTCATGTTTTCTCCGGTCAGACCATTGATGGATATCTCAGTCATTGCGGTTTTTAATTTATCACAGATTGCAGATGCATCCATATCGGCTGTGATACCTGCTTTTTCAGCAGCAGCTTTCACTGCATAAACTGCGTCGTAAGCATCTGCTGCAAACTGGTTGGGAGTCTCGCCGTATTTCTCTTTAAAAGAAGCTACGAATTTCTGAGTGAGCTCATCCTGGGCATCTGCTGCAAAAGGTGTTAAAAGCATTAAATTCTCTGCAAGTGCAGTATCAAAATTCTCTACTGTAAGAATTCCGTCAAGACCATCACAGCCAAAGAATGCAGGTTCATAACCCATCTGCTTTGCCTGGGCAAGAATTAAAGCCGCCTGTGAATAGTAAATAGGAAGGAAAACAAGCTCTGCGCCTGAATCCTGTGCTTTCTGAAGCTGTACAGAGAAGTTTGTGTTGTTGTCTGCTGTAAATGCTTCATCAGCTGTAATTTCAATTCCCTGATTTGCTGCTTCTGATATAAACTTGTCATGGATACCAGAAGAATATACATCAGAACTGTCGTAAATAACTGCCACTTTGGTAGCCAGCTTGTTTTCACCAATGTACTGCGCTGAAGCGGCACCCTGATTCGGATCTGAGAAGCATACACGGAACTGATTCTCAAACTTGGTACAGTCTACAGCAGATCCGGATGGTGTAAGCTGGAACATATTATCATTGGTAGATTCTGCGCCAACTGCTATACATGGAGCAGATGTAACGGTTCCTACCAGCATCTGCATACCCCAGTCTTTTAAGGTATTGTAAGCATTGACTGACTTCTCCGTATCATTTTCGTCATCCTGGAAATTAAATTCGATCTTTGTTCCGTTAATACCGCCGTTTGCGTTAATCTCTTCCACTGCCAGCTCCGCACCATTCTTTACAGCCTGTCCGTAAATTGCAGTGCTTCCGCTGATGGGACCGATTCCGCCAATCTTAAAGGTACCTTCTCCTGAGGCCCCGCCGGCGTCTGTGGTCTGCGCTTCCCCTTTGGTATCTGTTCCGGCTGCAGTCGTGCCCTCTGAAGCTTTGCCGCTTCCACAGGCGGTTAAAGATGCTGCCATGGCAATTGCCAGACCAAGGCTCAGTAACTTTTTCATAGATTTTTTCACAATCCATTCCTCCTCTTGAACCGATTTTATATACGCCGCATTAACGTTGTAACGTATACATAGTCTTTATAATAGAATGGCTTTTAGAAAATGTCAACTAATTTTGGTTTAAAATAAAAAAATAAAGTCATTTTTTAGATTATTCCCACGGAATATCTGAACTCTCAATTGTCTTATCCCGCAGCATTAAATCACGCACTGCCTCAGAAGCAGACTTACCGTCAAACAGCACTGCATTCACCTGTTCTACAAGGGGCATTGAGACCTGGTATTTCTCTGATAAGGCAAGAGCGGCTTTGGCAGAATATATCCCTTCCACCACCATCTTTACTTCTTTCGTTGCCTCTTCCATGGATTTCCCCTGTCCTAAGAGTATGCCTGCTCTTCTGTTCCGGCTGTGCATACTGGCGCAGGTAACAATTAAATCGCCGATCCCGGACAGGCCGCCAAAGGTCTGGATTTTACCTCCCATAGCAGTGCCAAGCCTTGATATCTCAGCAATTCCTCTGGTAATCAAAGCAGCTTTTGTATTATCTCCATATCCCAGTCCGTCTGCAATTCCTGCAGCCAGTGCGATTACATTCTTCAATGATCCGCCAAGCTCAATCCCCAGCATATCAGGGCTTGTATAGACACGGAACGCTTCGCTCATGAAAATACTCTGAATGTATTCGGCTGTTTTTCTGGAGGAAGCACCTGCCACACAAGTGGTTGGGAGCCCTCTGCTCACTTCCTCTGCATGACTGGGTCCGGATAAAACCGCAACATCTGCCATAGGAAGCTCTTCTTCCAATATCTCAGATAACGTCATAAGACTGGCTTCTTCAATTCCCTTTGCCACATTGACAACTACCTGTCCATAACGGCAGAACGGATTCATACGCTTGGCTGTTGATCTGACATAAACAGAAGGAACTGCGGTGACTAAAAGGTCTTTCCCTGTCATGGTTTCTTCCAGATCTTCCGTAAAGACCAGATTATCCGGAAGTACCAGTTCCGGAAGCGTATGATGCCGGTGGGTTTCCTTCATCTCCAATACTTCCTCCGGCAGGGCGGACCAGACCGTCACCTCATGTCCATTATTATATAGAAGTACAGACAATGCCATACCCCAGCTTCCTGATCCGATGATTCCAATTTTAGCCATCTAACTCACCTCATTTTGTTTTTCCAGACCCAAAGGATATTTTGTTTTCTTTTCCATGGATCAGCCTGCCTATATTAGCGCGATGGCGCCAGTATGCCTGACCGCTGATCAGAGCCGCAACTATGTAAAATTCCGGCAGAAGTTTCGGGTTCAGACCATATGCTCCCATGGTTCCAAATAAAACCATCCAGACAACGAATATAGTAGCCACAATCAGAGATCCAAGAGATACATATCGTGTAACCGCTACGATTAAAACAAATGATACCAGGCATAACAGTGTCATTGGTAAATCTGCCGCCATAATCAGACCTGCAGTTGCGGCGATTCCCTTGCCACCCTTAAACTGCAGATAAAATGGGTAATTATGTCCAAGAATCACACCAAAGCCGGTATAAAGAATCAGCAGATAAATCATCTCCGGCTGATTTTTAAACACCAGGCGGACTGCCATGCAGGGCAGAAGGGACTTTAAGAAATCGCCAAAGAAAACGACTGCTCCGGCTTTCGGTCCCATAACCCGAAGCGCATTGGTCGTTCCGGAATTACCGCTTCCGTGGTTTCTTATATCAATATGATGCGTTTTACCGTAAAAATAACCGGATTGCAACAGTCCGCAAAGATATCCTGCTATAAGACAGATGATTCTTTCCATAATTATTGTTCCTTTCCGCTCCGTTCTCTGTAAATAAACTTTAAGGAAGTTCCCTTAAAACCAAATGCATCCCTGATTTTATTCTCAATATACCTTGTGTAAGAAAAATGGGTGAGTTCCTTGTCATTGATAAAGATAACAAAGGTAGGCGGTTTCACAGCCACCTGAGTGATATAATAAAGGCGCAGACGCTTGCCCTTATCTGACGGCGGCTGCTGAAGAGCAACTGCTTCCGTCATGATTTCGTTAAGGACTCCGGTTGCAACACGAAGTGTCTGATTCTCACGCACCATATCAATCAGTTCAAAGAGTTTATTCATTCTCTGTCCGGTCTTTGCGGATATAAATATAAATTCCGCATATGGCATAAAGGACAAGGTATCTTTTATTTTCTTTGTGTATTCATAAATGGTCTTGTCATTTTTTTCAATGGCATCCCACTTATTCACAGCCACGATAATGCCCTTGCCCCGTTCATGGGCAATTCCTGCAATCTTGGCATCCTGCTCGGTTACGCCTTCTTCCGCATCAATTACCACAACTACCACATCGGCCCGTTCTACGGCTGTGACTGTACGGATAATGCTGTATCGCTCCAGCTCTTCTTTAATTTTACTCTTTCTCCTGAGTCCGGCTGTATCAATAAATACATATTCTGTACCGTCATGAATAATTTCCGTATCTACTGCATCCCTGGTAGTTCCTGCAATATTGGATACAATTACGCGGTTTTCACCCAGAAGCTGATTTATAATGGAAGATTTTCCCACATTAGGTTTTCCTACAATTGCAATTCTTGGACGGTCATCCTCTTCATCATCTGTCTGAAAATTCCCGAAATGTTTGGCAACTTCATCTAACAGATCACCCAGACCCAGTCTGGAAGCTGCTGAAACCGGAATAGGATCGCCGATTCCCAGATTATAAAATTCATATACATCATTGCCGAATTTCTGGAAGCTGTCTACCTTATTTACTGCAAGAACTACTGGTTTTTTCGACTTGCGCAGCATGTCGGCAACTTTAGAATCGGCATCTACCAGTCCCTGACGGACGTCTACAATAAATACAATGACATCTGCGGTAGCAATGGCAATCTCCGCCTGTTCCCTCATCTGGGAAAGGATAACATCGCTGCTGTCCGGCTCAATTCCACCTGTATCGATCAGGGTGAAATTCATATCCAGCCAGGAACAGTCAGCATAAATACGGTCTCTTGTTACTCCCGGTGTATCCTTAACAATCGAAATAGTTTCACCGGCCAAAACATTAAACAGCGTAGACTTCCCCACATTGGGGCGGCCTACGATGGCAACTACTGGTTTACTCATATATTATATCTCCTTTAATTCATATCCGTCATAAGAAGGTTTCTTTTCTTTTACGTGTCCTAAAACTGTGTTAACGAAATCCTGACCGCTTGATTTTACAATATCTACCTGTACTTGTAAAGCATTTTGTACATCCTGCCGGGTCAGGTCGTCAAGAAATACCTCTTCCCCGCTCCGAAACATGCACTCAGGAAGCAGAAGTCTCTTTCCAAGAGACTTCTCTTTTAACTGGGCGATTAAATCCTGTCCGGTAATCAAACCGGCAACCGTTATCTGTTCGCCAAAAAAATGATTTACAATTGGATAGACGTGAATGGTACGGCCTGGAAACTTATCATGAACCAGCTTTGCATGGTTCTCAATAAACGGTGCCGCAAGCATTCCGGTAGCGATGGAAATCTCCTCAATGGCATCATCATCCGCTTCTTCTTTCAACGCTTCCTCTACCTCAGTCTCTAAAAGTCGCAGCATCCCCACACCGTTTTCCAGCTGAATATATCCGTCATACCTTTTTTCCTCCGGCATGGGTCTTTCTGCCAGAATATAAAACTCATCACTGGCATGAATAAAATGGCATCCATGCTCTTTATAAAGCGTCTTCTGCCACCGTTCCACAATATCCAGAACAGATATGGCATCCTCTTTTGTTACAGGACTTAACGGGTATAAGCCGTTCCGATACTTCGATACACCTACCGGCACCACCGATACGCTTTCCATATATGGCAGATACTTAGATAAATCCCCGATTGTCCGCTCCAGTTCTTCTTTATCATTCACACCTTTGCAGAGGACAATCTGCCCGTTCATGGATATTCCCGCCTCATAGAGACGGTCTATCTTTTTAAGAGCTTCACCTGCAAACCGGTTGTGAAGCATCTGACATCTCAATTCAGGGTTTGTGGTATGAACAGAGATATTAATAGGAGCCAGCTTAAACTCAATAATCCGTTCTATGTCGTGCTCACTCATATTGGTTAAAGTGACATAGTTCCCCTGTAAAAAAGAGAGTCTGGAATCATCATCTTTAAAGTAGAGAGTTTCTCTCATTCCTGGAGGCATCTGATCGATAAAACAGAAAATGCAGTTATTCTTACAGGTCCTGTACTCACTCATCAGACCGTTCTCAAAGGTAAGGCCCAAATCCTCATATTGATTCTCTATTTCTAATTCCCATTCTTCTCCGTTCTTTTTCCTTACGACCATAAGAATGGCTTCACTGTTTACATAATATTCATAATCAAAGATATCTTCCAGTTCATGTCCGTCAATGGAAAGGACTTCATCTCCTGGTTCCAGTTCCAGTTCTTCTGCAATCGAACCGCGCTCAACCGCTTTAATAACATGTCCTCTTTTGCTCATTTCTATTTTACCTTTCTGCAACTATCTTTTATATAATAACAAGATTGTTACTCTTTGTAAAGGAAGCCTTTTTTGTTTTTTTCACTGAAATACGGGAAAGACTATTGACGCATTCTGTCTTTCAATGGTATAAAAAGATGTAAGATTATAAAACAGGCAGTCTTACGACTGGCTGTTCATTTATTATGGAGGAATCTTTGTCATGGCAAATGATTATGTATTTAACGACCAGCTACCTGTTGCTCCCCTTAAGATCGCAGCGCTGGAAAGCTGCGGGCAACTGGCCAGGAAGGTAAATGACCATATTGTCGGTTTTCGCAGAAACGATATCGAGGAGTTAAAACGACGCGAGGCAGATCTTCACTACCGCGGTTACGATATCGACTCTTATCTTCTAAATTGCGAGTGTCCTCGCTTTGGAAGCGGCGAAGCAAAAGGAATCGTCAAGGAATCTGTCCGGGGCACCGATGTTTTCGCAATGGTAGATGTTACCAATTACAGCATATCCTATACAGTGAACGGATATACAAACCACATGTCTCCTGACGATCACTTTCAGGATTTAAAACGCATTCTCGGCGCATGTACAGCCACAGCACACAGAGTCAGCGTGATTATGCCGTTTCTATATGAGAGCCGCCAGCACAAGAGAACCAAGCGGGAATCCCTAGACTGCGCTATGGCTTTGGAAGAACTGGTGAATATGGGAGTAAGCAATATTATTACTTTTGATGCCCATGATCCCAGAGTGCAGAATGCAATCCCATTAAACGGCTTTGACAATTTTATGCCGACATACCAGTTTATCAAAGCAGTCTTAAGACAATTTCCTGATTTGAAGATTGACAAAGAACACATGATGGTCATCAGCCCTGACGAAGGTGCCATGGACCGTGCCGTTTACCTTGCCAATAACTTAAGTGTGGATATGGGTATGTTCTACAAAAGAAGAGATTATTCCAAGATTGTAGGCGGACGCAATCCCATCGTAGCTCATGAGTTTCTCGGCGCTTCCGTAGAAGGTAAAACGGTTCTGATCGTAGACGACATGATTTCTTCCGGGGAAAGCATGCTTGATACCGCCAGGGAATTAAAAGAACGTAAGGCGGACAAGGTCATTGTATGCTGTACGTTTGGACTGTTCACCAATGGTCTTGAAAAGTTTGACGACTTTTACAGCAAAGGATACATTGACAGAGTTGTGACTACAAACTTAAATTACCGTCCCAACGAGATATTCAGCAGAGAGTGGTATGTGGAAGCCGATATCAGCAAATATATCGCTGCAATCGTTAATTCCTTAAATCATGATGTCTCCATCAGTACTGCACTTTCCTCAACGGACAAGATTCAGAAGTTACTGAAAAAATACAAAGCATAAACCACCTGCCTGATAAAAAGGTCCGGAAGAATTCAAACCATTCTTCCGGACCTTTTTATAACTTATTCTCTCAATCCCAGAAATGCTGCAAGATTGCCTCTTTCATTGCCGCAGATGCGGTGAGAAAAAAGATAATCGGAATTACAGCGGGTACAGATATCTGTTGTCTGTATGTTCTCCGGTCTTACTCCGGCATCTGTCAGTATGATTTCATTCGCTTTCCATAAATCCAGCTGAAATTTACCATGATCTTTCTCCTGTAAAATCTTATTCCATTCTTTCTCGGCAAAAGCTTTTTTAAATTCCAGAGCCACTTCTTCCCCAACTTCATAACAGTCCTTACAGATGCTTGGGCCAATGCAGGCGATTAAATCTTCTGCTTTGGTATTATATGCTTCCTTCATTTTTTGGACCGTGACTGCTCCCATTCGTTTTACCGTGCCTCTCCAGCCCGAATGGCTGAGTCCGATGGCTTTGTGTACCGGGTCCAGAAAATATAAGGGAACACAGTCCGCATAAAAGGTAACCAGGGTGATACCCACTACATTGGTAATGAGCCCGTCAACATCTTTAAAATCTCTTTCCCTCACAATTCCCTTGCCTGCATCTTCCTCCGTTACGAGCCGGACATTGGTGGTATGAGTCTGGTAAGACAGAACCATGCGTTTTACGTCTACCCCGAGAGCAGCAGCCATTCTTTTGTAATTTTCTAAAACATGATCCGGATTGTCACCTCTGGTAAATGTAAAATTAAGCGTCGCAAATTTCCCCTGGCTGACTCCCCCAAGCTTTGTAGAAAATCCCTGGGCCACCAGTCCTGTCTTTTCCAACAGAGGAAAGGATAAATAAGGCACCGGATCTGTCTCAATATAATCCATACCCTGCTCTTTATTTTTGCGTTTCCAATTAACACTCATTCCAGTACCTCCTTTTAAAATGCATCCGAAATCAGGCGGATCTGCTGACCTAAAATGGCGACCACATCAAACCTGCATGGAACTGACTCCCCCAGACGGTGTCTGTATAAATATCGTCTGGCCGTATTCCTGATTTTCATCTGCTTTCTTGCATCTACCGCTTCAGCAGGATCACCCTTCTTTGCATTTTCCCGGTATTTTACCTCTACAAAAACGTAATAATTCCCGTCTTTGGCTATTAAGTCGATTTCTCCTGACCGGTCCCGGTAATTTCGCTCCAGAATCTCATAGCCGGCCTGCTCCAGATAATCTGCAGCGATCTCTTCAAACCGTGTTCCTGTCTCTCTGTTATTCATTATTCTCCCCAGAAATGAAATTTTTAATAAAACTCCTTCTGTGAATGGGACAGGGGCCATACTCTTTTAATGCTGCGATATGGGCTGCGGTGCCGTATCCCTTGTGCTTTACAAAGCCGTACTGGGGAAACAGCTTATCGTACTCTACCATCATATGATCTCTTGTCACTTTTGCCATAATACTGGCGGCCGCGATTGACACGCTTTTTCCATCCCCCTTCACAATAGGGATCTGAGGTATGTCAAGTTCCGGAATAGTCACCGCATCATTTAAGAGAATTTCAGGCATCATACCCAGCTTTGCAACTGCACTTCTCATGGCTTCATAGGTTGCCTGCAATATATTGATTTCATCGATCCGGTCCGGGCCCACTATGCCCAGTCCCACTGCCAGTGCTTTTTCCTCAATTTCCTCAAACAAAGCCTCCCTGCGTTTTTCAGACAGCTTTTTGGAATCATTTAAAAAGAGGATCTCACAATCTCTTGGCAGTATGACGGCTCCTGCCACCACAGGTCCAGCCAGCGGCCCCCTGCCTGCTTCATCAATTCCGCAGACAAGTACATGGGAATCATAGTTTAATTCATATTCCTTCATGACCTCTAACCGTTTCAGTTCTTCCAGGCGTTTTTCTTCTGTTAATTTTCTCATCTTTTTTCTCCAGTGATCTGATTAAAACAAGGGCCTGCTCTTTAAAATGAGCCTGCCCTTTGATGTCTAATTATAATTGCTGCGGTGTTTCAAGAGTCAGACGTCCCAGTTTACCGCTTCTGAAATCCTCAATCAGCAGGTTTGCCGCTCTGTTTAAATCCAGTTCTCCGCCTTTAGCCAGACAGGACCTGGACCTGGCGATCTGCATAAGACCTTCTAATGGATCTTCCGTCGCAAGCGCATAGCGCTCAGACAGAACCTGAGGATAGGATTTCGTTAAAAAACGGATCAGCTCCATGGCAAGCTCGTCTTTATTTAAGATCTCATCATTGATGGAACCAATGAGTGCAAGACGGATTCCCACCTTCTGGTCTTCAAATCTCGGCCACAATATTCCAGGGGTGTCAAGGAGCTCCAGGCTTTTATTCAGCCGGATCCACTGATTGCCCTTAGTAACGCCGGGCTTGTTTCCAGTCTTCGCACACGCTTTTCCTGCAAAGGAATTAATAAATGTGGATTTTCCCACATTAGGAATTCCTACAACCATCGCACGTACCGGGCGGTTTAAGATACCTCTTCTCCGGTCCCGTTCTATCTTCTCTTTACAGGCCTCTAAAACAACACCATTAATGGATTTTAAGCCTGCACCGCTTTTTGAATTAACTTTGACAACATGACAGCCCTTTTCTTCAAAATAAGCTGCCCATGCATTGTTGCACCGTTCATCTGCAAGATCCGATTTATTCAGCAGAATCAGGCGGGCTTTCCCTGCTCCCAGATCATCAATATCCGGATTCCGGCTGCTTAGCGGAACTCTCGCATCTACCAGTTCGATAATCAAATCAATTAATTTGATATCTTCCTTCATTGCCCTTTTTGCTTTGGTCATATGACCTGGATACCATTGTATATTCATAACATTCCTCTATTTCGAACGAATTAATTCCAACTTTACAAGGGGCAGCATACGTAACCATATTTTCCCTTTGATCTGACTGCGGCTTACGTTTCCTATGTTGGAAAAACGGCTGTCTTCACTGCTGTCCCGGTTATCACCTAATAAAAAATATTCCTCTTCTCCCAGCTTCATCGGCTTTTCCGCCAGACCAGCAAGGGATACCCGGCCAAGACCTGCCGGTTCTTTCAGCTTTTCGCCATTGATATAGATGTCATCGCTTTTTATCTGCACAGTCTCTCCCGGCAGTCCAACGATACGCTTTACATTCATCTTCTGGTCATCTCTTTGAAACACTACCACATCAAACCGGTCCGGCTTCCCAAAATCATAGGAAAGGCGGTCCATTAAAACAACATCACCGTTTGCAAAAAGTGGAAGCATGGCATGCCCTGCAACAACAATCTGAGTTCCATAAGCATAGACCAGAAACCATGCAAATGCAATCACTACAACAATGTCAACAATCCAGTTGACAAAATGGCGGAGCTTATTATTATCTTCACTATGATAAAAGTCCATCTATAATACCCCACCTACTAAAGAAAGGGACAATTTACATTGTCCCCCTCAAATGTTCCGGAATTATTTAACCAGCTCTTTAACCTTGGCAGCCTTACCAACTCTGTCTCTTAAGTAATTCAGTTTTGCTCTTCTTACTTTACCCTTTCTTACAACTTCAACGTTGTCTACGGAAGGGGAATGTAATGGCCAGGTTTTCTCAACGCCGATACCGTTAGAGTTCTTTCTTACAGTAAAGGTTTCTCTTGCGCCGCCGTTCTGTCTTTTAATAACAGTTCCTTCGAAAATCTGGATTCTCTCGCGGGTTCCCTCTTTGATCTTGTTGTATACTTTTACAGTATCACCAACATGGAACACCGGTACGGTCTGCTTTAACTGTGCTGCTTCAATATTCTTAATAATTTCGTTCATTGTGTGAACCTCCTTGATTTTATTTGATGTTCTTAATACTTCATACTGGAATCCGTAACAGAGGACCATCGCCTTTTCATCACAACATTTTGTATTTTATCATAAAGGATTGTCGAATGCAAGCCCTTTCCATTATAATTATTCCCTGATTTCCTGCTCTTTTACAAGTTTATTCAGAAATTCTTCTTCTTTTTTAGAAAGAACCGCTTCCTCAAGAAGATCGGGTCTCCGCTCCAGAGTTCTCTTTATGGATTGCTCCCGTCTCCAGGTTTCAATATTCTTATGATGGCCGGATAACAAAACCTCCGGAACCTTTAAGCCTCTGTACTCCTCCGGTCTGGTATACTGGGGATATTCAAGCAGATTATCATGAAAAGATTCAAATTCAGCAGAGGTTTCATTCTTTAAAACACCTGGAATCAATCGGGAAATGCAGTCAATCATAACCATGGCAGGAAGCTCGCCTCCAGTCAGTACATAATCTCCGATGGAAAGGAAATCCGTAGCCACCAGATTTAACGCCCGCTCATCAATTCCTTCATAGTGGCCGCATAAGAAAACCAGATCCTCTTCTTTCGCCAGTTCGCCTGCAATCGTCTGATTGAATACTGTTCCCTGAGGCGTCATGTAAATGACACGTGGTTTCTTTCCAAGTTTTCTGCACAGATCATCATAGGCTTCGCATATGGGCATGGGCTGCATGACCATTCCCGCTCCGCCGCCATATGGATAATCATCCACACTGTGATGCTTATCGGCAGAATAGTCTCTGATATCAATTGCCTCTATGGATAAAAGCCCCTTTTCTGCGGCTCTACCAATAATACTGGTGTTTAAGCCGTTTAAGACCATATCAGGAAACAGCGTCAATATATGATAATTCATTCGTTCCACTCCTATCCTTAATCCAGAAGCCCGTCCATCATATGAACTGTGATGGTCCCCTTTTCCAGATCCACATTCAGAACGCATTCTTTAATTGCGGGCAGAAGCACCTCTCTGCCATCCGCCATCCTGACTTCATAGACATCATTGGCACCTGTTTTAATTACATCGGTCAATGTTCCAAGTTCATCCCCATCATCTTTTACAACTAAAAGTCCGATGAGGTCAGTAATAAAGTTTTCATCGGGGCCCAGTTCCACTGCCAGATCTCTTGTAATTAAAAGATCTCTGCCCTTGTATTTTTCAATTTCATCAATGGAATCATATCCCTTAAACTTCAGGATTACCATATTTTTAAAGAATTTTACACCCTCTATTTCTAAATCAATCTGTTCCCGCCCTGTATCAAGAATAACTTTCTTCAACTGTTTAAAACGGGCGGAATCATCCGTTGTTGGAAATACCTTTACTTCTCCCTTAATCCCGTGGGTGGAAGAAATCACTCCGACTCTTAACAAATTTTCCATCTGTCTCTCCATATCATATAAAAGAAACCGGATATCACTATCCGGCTTAATTATTACCTGCCCTCATAAACCAGAATTTATGAAAGCAAAAGAAGACCGTCTTCCCGACAGGCCGGCGGTCTTAACAGGCTACTGAATTTCAACAGTAACCTTCTTATCTTCTTTGGAAGCTGCTGCTTTTACAACAGAGCGGATCGCTTTCGCAATTCTGCCCTGTTTGCCAATTACCTTACCCATATCGGAAGGTTCTACCGTAAGTTCAAGGACGATCTCATCGTCTTTTACAGTCTCAGTAACAGCAACATGATCTGGATAATCAACCAGTGCTCTTGCAATTACTTCTACTAATTCCTTCATATGCTTCACCTCTCACTACTGGATACCGGCGATCTTTAAAAGCTTGCTTACAACTTCTGTTGGCTGAGCACCTGTTGCTAACCACTTCTTTGCGTTCTCTTCGTTAAACTTGATTACGCTTGGTTCTGTGGTAGGATCATAGTATCCAATTTCTTCGATGAATCTTCCATCTCTGGGAGATCTGGAATCTGCAACTACAATTCTATAGAAAGGAGCCTTTTTCTGACCCATTCTTTTTAATCTCATCTTTACTGCCATGTTTTAATTCACCTCCTTAAAATCTTAAATTTAAAACCTATCTATAGCGACGCAGGAATCTGCCTTGCTAGCATTCATAAATATTAAAACGGTAATTTCAGTTTCCCCAGCAAACCTGCGCCCCCGCGGCGTTTTCCTCCGCCAAGCATTCCCGGCAGCTGCTTCATCATCTTTTTCATCTGATCAAACTGCTTCACAATCCGGTTTACTTCACTGATATCAACACCTGCCCCTTTTGCAACCCGCTGTTTTCTGGCGGCGTTCTTCATCAGATCCGGATTGGTCCGTTCTTTTTTTGTCATGGACAGGATAATCGCTTCCACCCGGTCCATGGCTTTTTCGTCAAAATCCATATCTTTCATCTGACCCATGCCAGGCATCATGCTCATAATGCTTGCCATACCGCCCATGTTCTTCACCTGGGTCATCTGCTCCAGAAAATCGTTGTAATCAAATTCCGCTTTTTTAAGCTTCTGGGATAATTCCCTGGCTTTTTCTTCGTCCACCTGGGTTCCAGCCTTCTCAATCAGAGAAAGGATATCCCCCATCCCCAGTATTCTGGAAGCCATACGGTCCGGGTAAAACTGTTCCAGATCAGACAGCTTTTCTCCCATACCAACGTAAAGAACCGGCTTTCCGGTAACAGCACGAATGGAAAGTGCGGAACCGCCTCTTGTATCACCATCCAGCTTCGTAATAATGACTCCGTCAATTCCAATCTTATCATGGAACATACCAGCCACATTCACAGCATCCTGACCAGTCATGGCATCTACAACGAGAATGGTCTGATGAACATCTACACTGTCTTTGATTTCTATCAGCTCACTCATCATATCTTCATCAATGTGAAGACGGCCTGCCGTATCCAGAATCACAACATTCTGTCCATTCTTTGCCGCAGAAGCCAAAGCAGCTTTTGCTATATCAGCCGGCTTCTGGTTCTCTCCCATGGAAAATACCGGAACTCCCTGCTTCTCACCGTTAATCTGCAGCTGTTTGATCGCTGCAGGACGGTAAATATCACAGGCAGCTAAAAGCGGATTTCTTCCCTTTGCCTTTAATTTACCGGCAATCTTGGCTGTGGTAGTCGTCTTACCAGCACCCTGCAGACCAGCCATCAGGATCACGGTTATCTCACTGGCAGGCTTTAAGTCTATTTCCGTTGTCTCAGAGCCCATGAGTTTCACCAGCTCTTCGTTTACAATCTTTATTACCATCTGGCCCGGAGTCAGACTATTCTGGACATCCTGTCCGATCGCCCGCTCCTGCACAGCACTAATAAACTGCTTTACAACCTTGAAATTTACGTCGGCTTCCAGTAAAGCCATCTTAACTTCTTTTAAGGCTGTTTTTACATCGGCTTCGGACAAACGTCCTTTGCCTCTTAAATTTTTAAATACATTCTGTAACTTATCGGATAAGCTCTCAAAAGCCATCTAACGCCCTCCTAATGAGCTTCCAGCTCGATGATTTCGCCCGATATCTCTTCGATGCGATGGATCAGATTCATGTCTTTTGTTCCGGCAAACTCAGCAGTTAAATTCCGAATTTCTCTTGCCAGCCTCTTGGTTTTTTCAAATTTTTCTACCAGATGAAGTTTTTCTTCATAGCCCTCCAGGATCTTATCACAGCGCTTTACCAGATCATGAACACCCTGCCGGCTGATTCCCTGTTCCTGCGCAATCTCACTGAGAGACAAATCGTATAATACCACATCTTCATAAATGTTCCTCTGATGCTCTGTCAGCAGAGCTCCGTAGAAATCATACAAAAGTCCCTGTCTTGCAATCTTCTCCATATCATCACCTGTGATATCATACAATACTTTTTTTAAGGTGTCAAGTATTTTTTCTTTACACCCTGCAAATAATCTGGTTTCAGTCAGTATCCGGATCTTTCATAAAATTTTTCATATGAAAATAAAGCTTTCTGCTGTGAATTACATAACTTCCGTGGGATTCACCCGGCAGAATTTTAAGGATGCTGTTTTTAATTCTGGAGGCCAGATACTGGGTATGGGAAAGAAGAACCATATCCTTTTCTCCAGCCAGCAGCAAGGTCGGAATGGAAATACGCTCCAGTTCCCTTCCTGATATCTGTGGCTCCTTTAACATCATCCGAACCCTTGGCTCACGAATAAGAAGTCCGAGGAAGCCAAATAAAAGAAGCCAGCGGCGCTTTAAACCTTCCGGATATGCATTGGCACCGCAGATTACCATCTTTTTAAACAGCCCGGGATACCGGACAGCTGAAAGGATCCCGACGATACCTCCGTCACTGAACCCGCAGTAAAAAGGTCTGTCAATCTCTAAAAGCCGGATAAATTCCGCCACATCCTTAGCCATCTTCTCGTAACTGATATCGTTTTTTCCCGTACTTTTCCCATGTCCCCTGGAATCCAGAGCATATACCATATACTCTGTCTGAAGCAGACTGGCTGTCTCTTTAAATATGCTGTGATCTTCCCCGTTTCCATGGACCAGAATCACTGCCGGTCCTTTCCCCGATACTTCATAGTGAAGCCGGATTCCATTTACTGTTATAAACACCTGGTCTCTCCTTATTTAGCAGGAACAATCTCCAGCCAGTATCCATCCGGATCACTGATAAAATAAATTCCCATTTCCGGATTTTCAAAGCAGATTACTCCCATTTCCTTATGCTTCTTATAGCATTCCTCATATTCATCTGTATGAAATGCGAGATGAAATTCACATTCCCCTAAATTATATGGTTCTGTCCTGTCAGTTAAATAGGTCAGCTCCAGCGTAAAATCAGTCTTCCCATCCCCCAGATAGACCAGTCGGAAGGATCCGTCAGCCGCTGTTTTTTCACGTACCGGAACCAGACCCAGAGCCTCTTTATAAAATTTCAGGCTTTTTTCCAGATTAAGAACATTAAAATTAAAGTGATTAAAGGTAATCATAATAGGTTCTCTCCTTTTCAAAAAGAGTCCGACCTGTAAAAAGCCGGACTTTTTATTATTTACTTCTTTGGTACAAGTGCCTTCATACCGCCCATATATGGCTGCAGTGCTTCCGGAATCTTCACTGTTCCGTCTGCCTGTAAATTATTCTCCAGGAAAGCAATGAGCATTCTTGGCGGTGCTACCACCGTATTATTCAGTGTATGGGCAAAATATTTTTTGCCGTCCTCGCCTGATACCCTGATCTTCAGTCTTCTTGCCTGGGCATCTCCTAAATTGGAACAGCTGCCCACTTCAAAATATTTTTTCTGTCTGGGAGACCATGCCTCCACATCTACAGATTTAACTTTTAAGTCCGCCAGGTCACCGGAGCAGCATTCTAATGTTCTGACCGGAACGTCCAGAGTCCGGAATAAATCAACGGTATTCTGCCACAGCTTTTCGTACCAGTCCATGCTCTCTTCCGGTTTGCAGACTACGATCATCTCCTGCTTTTCAAACTGATGAATCCGGTACACGCCACGTTCTTCCAGACCGTGCGCTCCTTTTTCTTTTCTGAAACAGGGAGAGTAGCTGGTGAGTGTCTGCGGAAGCTTAGCCTCAGGGAGGATGGTATCAATAAATTTACCGATCATAGAATGTTCACTGGTACCGATTAAATACAGATCCTCTCCCTCGATCTTATACATCATCGCATCCATTTCTGCAAAGCTCATAACTCCTGTTACCACTTCGCTGCGGATCATAAAAGGAGGTATACAGTAAGTGAATCCACGTCCGATCATAAAATCTCTTGCATAGGAAATAACAGATGAATGAAGTCTTGCAATGTCTCCCATAAGATAATAGAAACCATTGCCAGCAACCTTTCTTGCACTGTCAAGGTCGATTCCGTCAAAACTTTCCATTATCTCTGTGTGATATGGAATATCAAAGTCCGGCACTACCGGTTCACCATAACGCTCTACTTCTACATTCTCACTGTCATCCTTGCCGATGGGTACACTGGGGTCTATGATGTTCGGAATGGTCATCATGATTTTCTTGATTTTTTCTTCCAGTTCACCTTCCGTTTTTTCCAGTTCAGCCAGATGGTCGGAAGCATCGGTTACCAACCGCTTCATCTCTTCTGCTTCTTCTTTTTTCCCCTGTCCCATCAAGGCACCAATCTGTTTGGAAAGTTTGTTGCGTTCCGCTCTTAAAGCATCTCCTTCCTGCTTTGCCGCGCGGTTTTGCTCGTCCAGCTCAATGACCTCATCGACCAGAGCAAGCTTGCTGTCCTGAAATTTGTTTTTTATATTCTGTTTCACTATTTCAGGATTTTCTCTTACAAACTTTAAATCTAACATGGTATTCCTCCTGGTTTTTCCTCAATATTTTCTGCGAACGGTATCCGCATAATAATCTGCCGTTGATTATACTACAAAAAAAGGGCAAAGAAAAGCCCTTTTCCTAAAATTCCCCATCTCGCTTCCTCTTTTACTGACGAATAAGCAGAGACAGGATCTCTTCAAAACAAACTCCATTCTCAGTTGGCACATTAAGCTGATCCGAAACCAGAATACTCTGCTTTACAAAATCTGTTGCTGTTTTTACACTTTTTTGCAAAGGTACTCCCTTGACTGCCTGGGCAGCTATGATACTGGAAAACACATCTCCTGTCCCCGGGCGGTTTCTTCCCGCTTTTAATGTCCTGACAAACTGAACTTTCGAAGACTTCCTGGCAACCACATTGGTTATAAATGCACCTTCCCTCACTCCTGTAATCACTGCGCTGTGAGGTCCCATGCTTATGATATCTTCTGCCATATCAGTCAGCTCTTTTCTGGTCCAGTTCTCCTGACGGTACTGCCTTCCTGTCAGAATGCATGCCTCAGTTAAGTTGGGAGTCACAATATCTCCGGATTCCACCAGTGTCTTCATACGGCTGCACATCTCTTTTGTATAGGTCTGATAGGTATTCCCGTCATCACCCATAATGGGATCTATAATAACCAGGGTATTTGCTGTTTTAAAATCCCGTATCATATCCGAAACAATTTCAATCTGGTCCGCTGAGCCCAAAAATCCGGTAAATATACCGTCAAAGTCCAGATTCAGTTTCTTCCACTGTTCCAGATACAGAGGCATCTTATCGGTATAGTCATCAAAGAAGCAGGTGGAAAATCCGGTGTGATTAGACAAGATCGAGGTCGGAACTGGGCAGCACTGCACCTTTAAGGCGGATATAACAGGAATGGCCACTGTTAGCGAACAGCGGCCATATCCTGAAAGGTCATGAATCGCAGCAATTTTTTTCTGCTTATATTCTTTTGTCATAACAAACTCCTAACATATCCGGATAAATAATCCTGACCGCACCAAAGCATTCCGAAGGGGCATATATATAAGTACAGATACGATCCCGGAAGTTACCGCATTAATGGAAGTGGAGGCAGCGTTCCAAGCCAGTGCCAGCTCTGCCGCCGGTTTTCCAAGTATGAGAAGCTTGTAAAAATATCCTGCCATGGGATCAAAAATTACATTAAATAAAAGCCCTGAAAATGCTGCAAGTATAGTCCATTTAAGAATATGTCTGTTATCATAGGATTCATTAATCTTTCCAAGCCGATGTGCAACCAGCCCTGTGATCAGACCGATGCATAATTTTAAAACAAATGTTTTCGGAGCATATATAATATAGACCGGATCTAACAGGTCACCGATAGTCATTCCGATGGCGCCGCCAAGACCCCCATATAATCCACCCAGAAGCAGTGCTCCCAGAACGCAGACCGCATTGCCTAAATGAATCGATGTGGCATCCCCTCCCGGAAGCGTGATTTTAAACTGAAGAAATGTGAAAACCACGTAGGACATGGCTGCAAATAATCCAGTCAGCGAAACTTTATTAATTCTCTGATTTATTCCATTCATTGATGATTCCTCCCTGGCGCTTTTGTTGTTCTTAATCTTAGCACGCAAGTGGAGTGATATAAATATCCAGTTTCCAGTTATTAAGCCATACCAGTTCAATCATGGGATTCGACACAAATCAGTACTCCTGAATCAAATTCAATAGACCCCGACGCACCGGTCAGTTCATTGCTGATGCATAAACTTGTTCCTATTGAGATGTCTTTTTTATAAAGCGGATATTTAAAGCCGGAAAGGGTAATTCCCTTTACTTCCATACTCAGCGGAAGAAATGAGATATATTTTCCCCATGTTTTTTCAGCTTCAAAGATCCTGCCTTTCTCCAAAATGGTAATTCGGTTTTTGGGATCTACTATGGAAGCATACACCCCCTGTTTCAGACAATAGTAAAGCAGATGAAGATTCCCCATAAAGTGATCCAGTCTCCCTCCGGCTGCTCCCAGAAGAACAAGCTGACCGCATCCTAAATTTATGGCTGTATTAATAGCAAGTTCTGTGTCTGTCTCGTCTTTTTCCGGCTTGTGTATGTCCCATGTAATCTGATCGGAAGAATTCCGGTATTCCGAAAGAACCGCTTCATCCACCGTGTCGAAATCACCTACAACCGCATCCGGTTTCAAATTCAGTCCGGTCAGGGCCGTAAGTCCTCCGTCTACCGCAATGATCTTATCAAAGCTATGATTTGCCAGATAATCTCTGGCAAACTCAAAATCAATAATTCCTCCCGTTACAATTAACCCCGCTCGTTCTTTCAACTTTCATATTCCTCAAAAATATCTATAAATTTTCTGGTGTTAGCTGCCGCATCACCCTTGAACACAGCAGATCCTGCCACAAAAACATTGGCGCCGGCCTCAATCAGCTCCCTGACATTATCACAGGTGACACCGCCGTCAACTTCAATGTCTATATCCAGCCCCTGGTTCTTTATCATGGCTCGCAGCCGGCGTACCTTTTCCAGTGTGTAGGGAATAAATTTCTGTCCGCCGAATCCCGGATTCACCGTCATAATCAGTACCATATCAAGCTCCGGCAATATGCAGTCCAGAACTGATAATGGTGTGGCGGGATTTAATGCGACCGCTGCTTTCAGTCCGGCTTCTTTTATCTGGTTTACCGTCCTGTCTAAATGCCTGCATGCCTCCGCATGAACGCAGATTAAATCCGCACCCGCTGCTTTGATATCTGATATATAACGTCCCGGCTCCTCCACCATCATATGAACATCAAAAATCCGGTCTGTACAGCTTCTTAAGCTGCCAATCACCGGCATGCCAAACGATATGCTGGGCACAAAAGCTCCATCCATCACATCCAGATGAATATAATGTGCTCCTGCATTGGCTGTATCCGTTACCTGTTGTCCAAGATTTTTAAAGTCTGCCGCTAAGATTGAGGGGGCAAGTTTCAGCATGTTAGTATCTCCTTTTTTCTTTCAGTTCCTCGTATAAAAGCCGGTAATTGTCATAACGGCTCTGACTGATTTTTCCTTCAGCAACGGCATTCTTAATTCCGCAGACCTTTTCTCCAATATGCACACAGCCCAGAAAGCGGCAGTCTGCCTCAAATGGATCAAATTCAGGAAAATAGTCTTTTAACTGCCCGCACTCCATATCTTCTAAATACATCGAACTGAAGCCGGGCGTATCCATCATATATGTCTGATTTCCAATTCCAAATAACTCTGAGTGTCTGGTGGTATGTTTTCCTCTTTGGATTTTTTCGCTGATCCGTCCGGTCTCCATCTCTGCCTCCGGATAAAGCAGGTTAGTCAGAGATGACTTTCCCACACCGGACGGTCCTGCCAGAACAGTGGTTTTACCATCCAGAATCTCTTTTATACCGCCAATTCCCTTTCTTTCATAAATACTGGTAAAATAAACGGGGTAACCAGCCGCTTCATACATCCGCCGCAGGTTTTCCATCTCCTCGTTTTTCGTAAGATCTATTTTGTTAAAACAGATATGAACGGGTACATTCTGTGATTCCATCATTACCAGAAAACGATCCAGAAGATTTAAATTAGGCTCCGGGTGAGTAATGGAAAACACAACAAGTGCCTGATCTACATTGGCTGCAGCAGGGCGCACCAATGCATTTTTCCTGGGCAGGATCTCTTCGATGTTTCCTTTCCGTTCTGTTTCATCCAGAACGGAAATTTCCACATCGTCTCCTACAAGAGGTTTTACATTTCTGTTTCGGAATATGCCCTTCGCCTTACATTCGTAAAGAGTTCCATCCTTGCTGTGGACATAATAAAATCCAGCAATACCTTTTAATATTTTTCCTGTCATATAAGCTTCCTTAGGATTGGGGAACAGGAACAAAGGTAATTGCATATGAATGTACCACCTCTCCTGTATCCACATTTACAATTTCTACCGATCCACTTGTCACACCGTAAGCTCCCTCTATATTACTAAATGAAACCGGAAGCAGCTGATCTCCATTTAACGTCACCGGTCCCATCAGCTCTTTTACAGAATCCTGACCGTTTACCGACTGCCTCAGCTGGATTTTTAAAGTCAGCTGGGTGCTTCCGGATCCAGGACCAATAATGTTTTGCAGAGAAAAAGATTTATCAATGGATGCCAGATACTTGTATTTTGATTCCTGGCTGTTTCCGGTGCTGACTACAAAATCAACTGCAGTCTGGGACTCCACCTGGCTTCCCGGTACTGCGGACTGGCTGATGATGCAGCCTCTCGTAACTGTCTCAGAAGAAGCTTCTGTGACAGTGCCCTGTACCAGGCCTACGTCTGCAAGCATTTCCGCCGCAACCTCCTGTGTCTGTCCTGCCAGGTTGGGCACAACAACCGGATTGACGAGAGTGGGACCGCTGCTGGTAAACAGGGTGACCGTTTCCCCTTCTTTTGCTTCACTGGGACTGTAACTTATCACATTACCGGCTGTTACCGTGTCGCTGTTTTTTTGCTGTTCGTTCACAACCAGTCCTTTGCTTTCCAGTAAAGACTTCGCCGAATCAGAATCCATGGTTTCAAGACCCAGTTTGGTCAGATCAATTGCCACATGCTCCGGACCTTTGCTGATCACAACGTACACCGCTGAGTATTTATCCACAACCTTATCAGCAGCCGGATCCTGGGAAATCACATCTCCCTTATCAATGGTATCAGAAAACTGATAATCACTGACTTTCATATACAGATCCCCGTTATCCTTCAGTTTCTTTTCTGCTGTATCAGAATCCAGTCCGGAAACATCTGGCATTTTCACCTTCTTGTCACTAAGTGTTTCTTCCGTGGAAACAGCAGTCGTAGAAACCGTTTCATTTCCGGAACCAGAACGGAATAAGCCACTGATTTTAAAAAATACAACTGCAAGTATCACCACGATAATAACAGCGGTAATAACCCCGGCAGCAGTCAGAAGCTTTTCAATCTTTGGATTGATGTCCTCGTCCGTATGATTCCTTCTTTTTCTTCCAGGTCCGGATTGTTCGTCATAGTTTGTGGACGGCTGATGGTTCTGTCCATACTCCTCTCCTGATGAGGCACGCTTCATTGGAGATTCCTGCTGGGGCTTACGGCCGGAACGGATCTGTTCCAGTTCGGGTTTTCCAATTATTACGGTCTGGGAATCATCCACGGTGGGATGATTTTGCACAAAATCCCCATTGGGATTGACCAGTGCTTTGCGCAGATCGGAAATCACTTCATACATACTTCCATATCTGTATTCCGGCTTTTTCTCGGTACTTTTTAATATAATATTCTCCAGTGCAACCGGAATCATCTCATTGAAATAGCTGGGAGGTGTAATCACAGCCTCCAGATGAGCCAGCGCAACCGTCACGGTATTATCTCCCTGAAACGGTACCCTGCCGGCAACCATTTCATATAGCGTGATACCCAGTGAATAGATATCACTTCTCACATCGCTGTAACCTCCGCGCGCCTGTTCCGGCGATATGTAGTGAACCGATCCCACCGCAGTGGCACTCATCGTCTGAGAGGATGCTGCTCTGGCAATTCCGAAATCTGCCACTTTTACTTTTCCGTCTCTGGCAATGATAATATTCTGAGGCTTAATATCGCGGTGAATAATACCCTGCTCATGAGCAGCGGCAATTCCCTGGGCAACCTGCATGGCAATACCAATGGCTTCCTTGATATCAAGACATCCTTTTTTCATAATATAATTCTTTAATGTGATTCCTTCGATCAGTTCCATTACAATAAAATGAAGGTCTCCCTCATCCACAACGTCATAGATATTGACAATGTTGGGATGGGAAAGTCTGGCTGCAGACTGGGCCTCCATTTTAAACTTGCTGACAAAATTACTGTCTGAACTAAATTCTTCCTTTAAAACCTTAATGGCTACCAGGCGGTTTAATTTATGGCACAGGGCCTTATACACATCTGACATACCACCGGAACCGATCTGTTCCAGTATTTCATATCTGTCCTGTAAAAATGTCCCCGGTCTTAAAATCATAAGCTTCCCTCCCTGCCAAGCTGAGGTTCTATTAAAACAACAGCAATATTGTCTTTCCCCCCATTATCATTGGCTACTGTAATTAATTTTTCTGCCTTTTCCGGCAGCTCCAGTTCCGAGCAGATGATTTCTTCTATTTCAGCATCTTCTAACATATTGCTAAGTCCGTCCGAACACAAAAGTATATAATCTCCCGGCTCCAGGGCAACTTCAAAAAAATCAATCTCCAGTTTATCTTCTGTTCCGACCGCTCTGGTAATTATATTCTTTTTCTCTCTGTAATCCCTGCTTCCCCGTTCCATCTGTCCCAGAGAAACCAGTTCCTCCACATAAGAATGGTCTTTGGTAATCTGCTGCAGCTGGTTCCGGATCAGGTAAAGACGGCTGTCTCCCACATTTGCCACATACATGGCTGCATCTTCAATAACAGCAGTAACAAGCGTGGTTCCCATTCCGTTTAGTTCCGGTTTTTTCATGGATTCCTGATACAGCAGTTCGTTCACCTTTTCAATTCCGTCCCGAAGAACCGGAACGATTCTGGTATCCTTTGTTGTTTTAAAATGAGCCACCAGATTCTCGGCAATGAATCTGGAAGCATAATCTCCGGCCTGGTGGCCTCCCATACCATCTGCAACAAGAAACAGATCAGGCAGCACACCCACAGGCTCAATTGAGGCAAAAACATAATCCTGATTTGCCGAACGGACTCTGCCGGTATCCGTCATAGCACAAGCCTTCATCGTAATATTATCACTTCCTTTTACTCCTGATTTAAAAAACTTTTCCGCAGCTGTCCGCAGGCACCATTGATGTCCCTGCCCATTTCTCTTCTTATAGTAACATTAATTCCGTTTTTTTCAAGGAGAATTTTAAACGCTTCAATAGCTTTCCGGTCAGACTGTACATAATCCCGCTCCTTAATGGGGTTAACGGGGATCAGATTAATATGTCCATGCTGGGCCTTTAAAAGTGCTGCCAGTGCCGCTGCCTCTTTTAAATTGTCATTTACTCCGCTTACAAGACTGTATTCAAAGGTAATCCTTCTTCCGGTTTTTTCAAAGTAAGTGTGGCATGCAGAAAGAACATCGGACAGTGGATAGCGGTTTGCTACAGGCATCAGGCTTTTCCGGACCTCGTCATTGGGTGCATGAAGGGAAAGTGCCAGAGTAATCTGCAGTTTTTCCTCCGCCAGCTTTAAGATACCGGGAACAATCCCGCAGGTGGAAACCGTCACGTTCCTCTGACTGATATTTAAGCCGTTTTCATCAGTGAGAAGGCGGATAAACTTCACCAGATTATCATAATTGTCAAGCGGTTCTCCTGAACCCATGACAACTACATTGGATACCCGTTCTCCAGTAAGCTTCTGGATCCGGTAAATCTGATCCAGCATCTCAGCAGGGCTTAAATTACGCTCCAGACCGTCAAGTGTGGATGCGCAAAAGCGGCAGCCCATGCGGCACCCGACCTGAGAGGAGATGCACACGGAATTGCCGTGCTTGTATTTCATCAGTACACTTTCAATTATATTGCCATCGGAAAGAGCAAATAAATACTTTCTCGTCCCGTCTATCTGTGAAATTTTTTCTTCTGCTGCAGTGAGTGAAGGAAAATCTGCTATCTCAATCAGTTTTTCCTTCAAAGATTTTGGAAGATTGGTCATTTCATCATAACCAGCAGCCAGCTTCTGATGAATCCACTCGTACAGCTGTTTTGCACGAAACGGTTTTTCACCGGCTGACACCAGGAATGATGTCAGCTCTTCCAGATTCAGTGACTTAATATCTGTTCGTTCCATCTTATTCTACCTTTTTTTGCAATACACCGATAAAGAATCCGTCACAGGGGTGAATTCCCGGCAAAAGCTGCATATATCCCCGACTCATGGTATCTATCTGTAAGCGGCCTTTAAATGTTCCTTCCAGATCAACCGCCTGAAATGGAAATGTTTTTAAAAACCATTCCATGTTTTCTTCATTCTCTTTTTTATCTATGGTACAGGTGCTGAATACCAGCTTACCGCCTGGTTTTACATAAGCCTGGACAACGGAGAGAATTTCTCTTTGAAGAGAAGCCAGTTCCTCTAAATTTTCCGGCTTGATCCTGTACTTAATGTCCGGCTTCCGTCCCATAATACCAAGACCGGAGCAGGGAAGATCCGCCAGTACAATATCAGCCTTTTCAAACGAATCCGGATCGTAAACCAGGGCATCCCATACCCTCGCCCTGATATTATCAAAGCCGCACCGGTCAATATTCTCCTGTATCATACCAATCTTATATTCTGTTAAATCCCTGACTTCCACCATGCCGGTGCCCCTTAGTTTATCGGCAAGATGAATACTCTTGCCACCCGGAGCCCCGCAGACATCAATACAAAAATCCCCTTTTCTGGGATTAGCTGCTTCGCCCACAAGAGCAGAGCTTACATCCTGAACCTGAATATAACCTTTTTGAAAAACTTCCAGGCTTTCCAGATAATCGTATTTTTCTAAAATCAGGATATCTTCTGATATACCGGATTCGGCCGTCTGCACATCCTGTCTGTTCAGACTGTTAAGAATTTCTTCTTTTCCTGCCCTGGAAGTGTTTAAGCGTACATAGGTCTTCCTGCCTTCCAGCATTGACGACAGAATGGTCTGCGTAATTTCCTTCCCATAGTCCCTGGTCCACATAGATACAATCCATGCAGGAACTGAAAAACGGATAGAATCATCCGGCCATTCCAGGGTATCCTTATTCCTTGAAATATTTCTCAAAACTCCGTTTACAAATCCCTTAAGTCCCGTGAATTTCCGCCTGGCAGCAAGCTTCACCGCCTCATTGCATACAGCGGAATCCGGAACCCGGTCCATATATAAAATCTGATAAACCGACATCCGCAGGATTGTACGGATGACGGGCTTCATCTTCTTTACCTTTGTTGAGGAAAAATAATCAATGACATAATCAATTTGTATTAAGTATTCCACTGTTCCTTCGACAGTTCTGGTTATAAAGGAACGCTCTGCTTTATCCAGATACTGGTATTTATTTAAGGCCTGACGCAGGATTAAATGGCTGTATGCAGAACGCTCCAGAATTTCCATAAGAACGTCCAGAACAATCTCCCTGCTGTCTGTGTCTTTAGTCATTATCTCTTCTTCCTCCAAATAAAATAACAAGTCTCAGCAGCTGAAGCACAGTAGCTGCAAGTGCTGCCACATAGGTAAGAGCCGCCGCTCCAAGCACTTTTCTTGTGTGGGACAGTTCTTCATCTCCCAGAATCCCCACTTGTCCCAGTAAAACCACTGCTCTCCTGGAGGCATTAAATTCCACCGGAAGCGTTACCAGCTGGAACAAGACTGCCAGCGAAAATAAAATCAGTCCGATGTTTACCAGAGGTGAACCCGCACCGCTGATGAAAAAGCCCAGTAAAATAATAGGCAGTGCAGCATGGGAACCAATATTGGCTGCCGGTACAATGGCCCCTCTTAAACGCAGAGGCACATATCCGGTATTATCCTGCATGGCATGTCCGCACTCATGGGCTGCAACTCCGATTGCTGCAACTGAAGTTGACCCATAAACGGAATCGGATAAATTAACAGTTTTCGTCCTGGGATCATAATGATCGGACAGCTTTCCACTGACAGAACGTACCTGCACATCATATATCCCCTGGGAATTCAAAAGCCGCTTCGCAGCTTCTGCTCCTGTCATACCGGACATGCTTCTTACTTTGGAATATTTATTAAAAGTACTGGTTACTCTGGCCGATGCCGCCATGGACAGCACAGCGCCAATGATTACAAAGATCCAGGTGGGGTCAAAATAATACCCCATCATACCGCCATAATACATACTCGATTCTCCTTTCCGGGGAATGCTGTCTGCATTCCTTACATATGTTTGAATACAGTTCCATTATCAATCTGGTAACCCCGGAGAAATGCACCAATCTCCATACGTTTTTTCCCCTGGAGCTGCAGCTCTTTAATGGATAATCCGCCTTTGCCGGTTTTTACAACCATATAATCTTTGCCGCATTCCACCACCTGCCCGCAGGCACCTTCATATTCCTTATCCACTACATCTGCATCCCAGAGTTTTACCACTCTGCCATTCCAGTCTGTGTAGGCACTTGGCCAGGGATTTAATCCCCTGATAAGCCGTTCAATGGCTGCCGCGTCCATCGTCCAGTCGATATCACCCATATTCTTTTTTATCATTCCTACATAGCAGGACTCAGCATCATTCTGCTTTTGTAAAACAGCAGTTCCATCTTCTAACTTCTTTAAGGTTTTTACAATGAGGCTTCCGCCTATCTTACCCAGCTTATCATGAAGGCTTCCGCCAGTCTCTTTTTTATCCAGTACAACTGATTCCTGATCAAGCATTTCTCCGGTATCTATAGTTTCCGCCATCATCATAGTAGTGATGCCGCTTATCTCTTCCCCATTAATAACTGCATATTGAATAGGAGATGCTCCGCGGTACTTTGGAAGCAGGGAAGCATGAATATTGACACAGCCAAATTTAGGAATTTCTAATATGCTTTTTGGAAGAAGCTGTCCAAACGCTGCAACCACTATTACATCCGGTTTTAAGTCTGTCAGTAATTTTACAAATTCCAGAGCTCTCGCCTTTACGGGCTGATAAACAGGAAATCCATATTCCAGTGCTTTTTCCTTAACCGGAGACATGGAAACTTCCTTCCCTCTGCCTTTTGGTTTATCCGGCTGGGTCACTACAGCCAGAATTTCATGTCCTGCCTCTGCCAGTGCGCAAAGAGCAGGGACCGAAAAATCCGGAGTTCCCATAAAAATGATTCTCATCAATATTCCTCAACCTCCTCGTCCTCTTCCTCCAGAGTCACGTCTTCAATCTCACCTTCTACCTTATCCACAAACAGCTCCCCGATTAAATGGTCGCATTCGTGGCAGATCGCACGGGCAAGAAGTTCCTCGCCCACCAACTCAAACGGCTGCATATCTGCATCAAATGCCCGGACTTTTACATGATTGGGCCTGGTGACTGTTCCGGATTTTCCTGGTACACTTAAGCAGCCTTCCGGTCCGGTCTGTTCACCGTCTGTCTCTATAATTTCAGGATTGATGAGAACGTACTGGTTGCCATCCTCTACATCAATCACCACAATCTGCTTTAATATGCCTACCTGGGGAGCTGCAAGACCTACCCCATTGGCCTCATACATGGTTTCAAACATGTCCTTGATTAAATCGCTTATTCTTGGGGTGATTTCCTTTACAGGTTTGCAATTTTTTCTTAAAATTTCGTCTCCAATGGTTCTAATTTTTCTAATAGCCATTTTCTTTGTCCTCTCATTTATGAAAAATCATACTGGATCAGGACTTGCTCAAACAATTCCGGATGATTTTCAGAAAAACCATCCATCTGATCCCTGATTTTTATTAGTATATCATAGTTTTCCTGTTTCAAGTATAAAATTTTTCGATATATATCATTAATTTTGTAGACAGAAGCCTCTACCGGCCCAATGATCTGTACGTCCTGGGGTTCGCCCAAAGCGGTTGCAAATGCCCCTGCTGCAGCTGCCGTCTCCACAAGAACCGATTCATTCCTGGAAGAGAACTGTATGGTTAAAAGTCCGCTGACAGGCGGATACTTCATCAGGCGGCGAAAAGCCATTTCCTGTTTATAAAAGGTCTCGTAATCCTGGTTTGCCGCAGTGACAATACTGTAATGATCGGGACTATAGGTCTGAATAATAACATCTCCCCGCTTTGTATCTCTGCCAGCTCTCCCGGCTGCCTGGGTAAGAAGCTGAAAGGTCCGTTCTGCAGACCTGTAGTCCGGTGTATTTAAGGATAAATCCGCCGCCAGTACACCAACCAGTGTCACATCAGGAAAATCATGTCCTTTCACTATCATCTGGGTTCCAATGAGGATATCTCCCTCATGCTCAGAAAACGCGGAAAGTATCGCTTCATGACCGCCCTTTTCTTTCGTCGTATCCAGATCCATACGCAAAATTCTCGCCTGGGGAAACATTTTCCGGGTCATCTGTTCAATCTTCTGGGTTCCAACGCCAAAATTTGCGATATAAGGCGAACCACAGGCGGGACATTTGGAGGGCATGGGTATATGATGACCGCAGTAATGACATACAAGGCGGCTGTTATTATGCAGCGTTAGTGTCACATCACAATGAGGGCATCGGATGGCCTCCCCGCAGGAGCGGCATGATACGAAATTAGCATAGCCTCTCCGGTTTATAAACAGAATGATCTGTTCCTTTTTTCTGAGCTTTTCTTCCATTAACACCTGCAGTCTTCTGCTGAAAATTGATTTATTGCCGTCCTTTAATTCCTGCCTCAAGTCAACGACCGATACATTGGCCAGGCAGCTGTCTTTTTTCGCCCGCTCTGTCAGGCGAAACAACTGGTAGTCACCTCTTTGTGCCCTTAAATAGGCTTCCAGGGAAGGAGTTGCTGATCCAAGCACCAAAGATGCATTCTCCATCTGTGCCCTCTTTGCAGCCACCTCTCTGGCATGATATCTGGGTACTGTCTCACTTTTATAGGCGCTTTCATGTTCCTCATCAATGAGAATCAGTCCCAGCCTGGAGAAAGGAGTAAACAATGCGGATCTGGGACCGATCATAATATCAATATCACCATTTTTGGCACGTTCAAACTGATCGAAACGCTCACCAGCAGACAACCGGGAATTAATAATGGAGACCCGGTTTCCAAATCTGCCATAGAAACGCATCACCGTCTGATAGGTCAGTGCAATTTCGGGAATCAGCACAATGACCTGTCTGTCGTCTTCTATGACATTTTGAATCAGCTCCATATAGACCTCTGTTTTACCGCTCCCGGTTATGCCATGAATCAGATAGGTTTTTCTGATACCTGCTGAATAATCCTGGCAAAAGCAATCCACAATCATCTGCTGTTCCTTATTTAAATTAAATTCTTTTCCCTTTTGTTCACCTGCCTGAATGGGATTGCGGTAAATCTCTTCCGCTTCCAGACAAATCTCCCCTTTTTCGATCAGAGGCTTCATGGCGGATGCGGAAAGGTTCATCTGGTTTGCTGCTATCTCGTAGGGGATGACCGGATTATTAAGCAGCGCCGAAAAAAGCCTGATTCTCGCCTTATAATTCTTTTTTACCGCTTCATTTAATGCAGCTGTCAGCTGGTCACGGTTCAAAAGACTCCGGACGATCTTTTTTTCTTTTGGTTTAACCTTCTGCTTTACCGGAAGCACGGTTTTCAGTGCCTGGTTCATGGTGGATCCATATTGCTCCTTCAGCCACCATGCCAGAGTAATCAGCCTGGATTCCGCTGTCACCCCGTCAGTCACAATACCCGCAATCTCTTTTATCTTATCCGGATCATATCCCGCCTGAGCCGTAATTTCCACCACATAACCCCTGCGCATGGTATTCCCCCTGCCAAAAGGAATCAGAACCCTGGTTCCCACAGAAATATCCGCAAGCAGGTTATCCGGAATCCGGTAATCGAAGGTTCTGTCTACTTTTTCATGAGAAATATCAATAATGATCCTGGCATAGTTTTTTGTCATTCATTTCCTCCAGATGCGGACGGATCAGTGAAACTGTTCTGCTACCTGCCCCAGCTTCATGCTGTTGGAGCCTTTAAACAGCACACAGTCACCTGTCTTTAACGCTTCCTTTAAATAAGCCGTTAAGGGTTCCTGTTCCATAAATTCCATTACTGTAATATCAGGGGCATTCTCTCTCACTGCCCTGGCGATTTCTCCAGCCAGTTCTCCCAGTGTTACCACACAGTCAACCGGGTGATTCGCAATGTAGACACCGATTTCATAATGGAATTCCCGTGAACGTTCTCCCAGTTCCTTCATGTCAGCCAGTACTGCAATCTTTCTTTCTGCCTTCGTAATGGACCCTAATACTTCAAGTCCCGCCTTCATGGAAACAGGGCTTGCATTATAGGTATCGTCAATTACAGTCAGCTTCCCTGTCTGGTAGATCTGCTGCCGGTTTTTAAAGCCGGTGAAGCTCATGAGAGACTTTGCCGCCTCTTCCATGGGAATCCCGTTTTCTGCCGCAACCGCCAGAGATACCATGGCATTTAAAACATTATGGCTTCCCAGAACAGACAGCCTTACAGGGACTTTCTTTCCTTTATATACGGCTGTGAAAGCAGGAAATCCATCCTCTGTATGCACATCAACCGCTCTGTAATCACAGTTTTCACCGGTTCCGTAATAAATGGTTGTGCACCCGGCTTTCGCCCTGGTTTCTTTCAGCATATCGTCATCTCCATTTAAAAAGAGAATTCCGTTATCACACAGTCCATCCTGAATGGTCAGTTTTTCTTTGTAGATATTTTCCCTGGAGCCCAGCTGCTCAATGTGGGTAACTCCGATGTTCGTAATGACAGCCATATGTATTCTGGCAATTCTGGCGATTACGGTCAGTTCCCCCGGCTCACTCATTCCCAGTTCAATGACTCCGATTTCATCCTCCGGCGTGATCTCACTAAGAGTGATGGGAAGCCCGACCTGGCTGTTGCTGTTGCCCGGAGTCTTATAAACCCGGTAGCGGGAAGACAGTGCACAGGCCACCATCTCTCTGGTAGTCGTCTTACCCACACTTCCGGTTATTCCGATTAATGGCAGGGATAAATGATCTCTGTAAAAGCTCCCCACTGCCTGCAGCGCTTTTTTTGTATCCGCCACACGTATCCAGGGTCTTTCAGATTCCATCTCATCATGCTCGCTGGTCAGTACCGCTGCAGCTCCATGCTCAAATGCCTGCTTAATAAACCGGTGCGCATCCACCTTTTCCCCGATAATGGGAACAAATAAATCATTGCCCTTCATGGTCCTGGAATCAATGCTGATGTGCTCTAACACTGTATCCTCACTTCCGCAAAGAAGTGTTCCGCCTGTAGCTGAAAGGATTTCCTTTACCGTCATATCTACCATGTTTCCTCCGTTCCATGTCCGCTCTATGCGCACATTCCTGCCATCTTCCGTGGAAAAGCCGAAAGCCACACTTGCTCATCGGCTTCCGGCATTCTTTTCTTATGGCAATTTAAGTCAGTTCTCTCTATTAAGAAAATCCATACTCTGCACGACCTTTAAGATCTCTTCCCTGTCTGAGAAATGGTGTCGCTCTCCATTCATTTCCTGATAATCTTCGTGGCCTTTGCCGATTACCGCAATCATATCTCCCGGCTGGGCGTGCATAATACTGTAGCGTATCGCTTCTCTCCGGTCCGGAATTTCGATAAAGGTACCTCCGGTTTTTGAGATGCTGCTTCTGATATCTGCCAGGATGTCTTCGGTTTTTTCAAACCGGGAATTATCTGCAGTGAGAATTGTAAAGTCTGCCAGTCTGCCTGCGCTGTCGCCCATGGTATAGCGGCGGTCTTTGGAACGGTTACCGCCGCAGCCAAATACACAGACCAGACGGCCTGGTTTATAATCCCTTAAAGTCTTTAAAAGGCTTTCCATGCTGACTGCATTATGGGCATAATCAACAAGAACCTTAAATTCAGGAGAAGAATAAACGATCTCCATCCTTCCATTCACGCTTAAATTTTCCAGACCATGGCAGACCTTTTCCTTTGGAAGATTTAAAAAGCTTAAAACACTGATTGCAGCCAGAGCATTGGCAACATTGAATCTGCCAGGTATGTTAACGCGTACAGGCAGCTCATATTCTCCTGTCACGTTAAATTCCAGTCCGACAAAATCGGGCTGCGCTACATAACGGATATTCTCTGCTTTAAAGCTGGTCCCCTCCTTATCAAGGGAAAATGTATACAGTTTGCAGGATGCATCCCCGACCGCCTCAGCAAAATGGGCGTCATCCCCATTCATAATTCCAACCCTGGAGCACTGGAATATCTTTGACTTATAGTATAAGTACTCTTCAAAATTCTCATGTTCATCCGGTCCGATATGATCCGGTGATATATTAGTAAATAATCCATAGTCAAATAACAGTCCATCCACCCGGTGCATCTTAAATGCCTGGGAGGACACTTCCATCACCATATACTCACAGCCTTCATTTGCCATTTGATAAAAAGCTTCATGAAGCTGATAAGATTCCGGCGTGGTATTGGCAGTGGGCGTCACTTTTTCTCCGATTACAATTCCAGTGGTACCAATCATACCCACCTTTTTTCCGCACGCCTCCAAAACCGCCTTGATCATATGGGTCGTTGTTGTTTTCCCCTTTGTACCGGTTACTCCAATGGTCACCATACGTTTTGCCGGATAATCAAATCGTGCGGCAGACAAAACAGCCAGTGCTTCTCTGGCACTATGTACGAAAATGGCAGTTACACCTTCCGGCAGGTTTACCCTGCGTTCCAGAACCAGAACAGTCACACCTTTCTCTACCACTTCCGGTATAAAATCATGGGAATCGACTCTGGTGCCTACGGTGCAGACAAAGACTGCACCGCTTTTGGCCTTTCTGGAATCATAGACCACGTCCTCCACTTCCACATCAGGATTCCCCTGCAGTAATTCATACTCCAGATCCTTAAGCCACTGACTAAACTTCATAAAAACCTCCAAATCAGAATAATCCTGTGATTACTCCGTCATTATTTACATCAATATTATCTGCTGCCGGTTTCTTCGGCAGACCAGGCATTGTCATAATGGCACCTGTTAAAACAACAACAAATCCAGCACCTGCGCTGACATAAGCATCCCGCACCTGAATCTCAAATCCCCGGGGACGTCCCAGCTTTGTCTGGTCATCAGATAAGGAATACTGGGTCTTAGCCATACACACCGGCAGACTGCCAAATCCCATTTCTTCAAACTTTTTAATTGCTTTTACAGCGGCAGGAGCATACGTCACTCCGTCTGCCCCGTAGATCTCTCTGGCAACTGTACCAATCTTATCCATAAGACTCATATCGTCAGGGTAAATGGGCGCAAAATGGCTCTCTTTGTTTTCCAGTGTTTCAAGAACTTTTTCTGCCAGTTTTATTCCGCCTTCTCCGCCCTTTTCCCAAACCTGGGATAAAGCGAATTCGCAGCCCTTTTCCTCACAGAAGTTCTTTACAAACTGATATTCACTTTCTGTATCGGTTATAAAAGAATTCAGCGTTACGATAACAGGAACACCATATTTTTGCATATTCTCGATGTGCTTTTCCAGATTTACAATTCCTTTTTTCAGTGCTTCTAAATTTTCTTCCTTCAGTTGGTCTTTCGTTACGCCGCCGTTGTATTTTAAGGCTCTGACGGTAGCCACTAAAACGATGGCATCCGGCTTTAGACCAGCCTTTCTGCACTTGATATCCAGGAATTTCTCCGCACCTAAATCGGCACCGAAACCAGCCTCTGTAACCACTACATCGGCCAGTTTTAATGCTGTCTTTGTTGCACGCACACTATTACAGCCATGGGCGATATTGGCAAAAGGACCTCCATGAACGATGGCACCTGTATGCTCCAGAGTCTGGATCAGATTCGGTTTCAGGGCATCCTTAAGCAATGCTGCCATGGCGCCAACAGCATTTAACTGAGCTGCAGTCACAGGCTCTCCGGAATAATTATATGCAACGATAATTCGTCCCAATCGCTCTTTTAAATCATTCATGTCATCTGCAAGACAGAGAATTGCCATAATTTCAGAAGCCACTGTAATGACAAAGTGATCTTCTCTGACAAATCCTTCCGCTTTTGAACCAAGTCCCACCACGATATTCCTTAACGCGCGGTCATTCATATCCAGACATCTCTTCCACAGAATCTGCCTTGTATCAATTCCCAAAGCATTGCCCTGGTGGATGTGATTGTCAAGGAGCGCTGACAGTAAATTGTTTGCTGAAGTAATGGCATGAAAATCTCCGGTAAAATGGAGATTTAAATCCTCCATAGGAACAACCTGGGCATAGCCGCCGCCCGCTGCCCCGCCCTTGATCCCGAAGCACGGACCTAATGAGGGCTCTCTTAAAGCAATGATCGCTTTTTTCCCGATTTTCCCAAATGCCTGTCCCAGTCCGACTGTGGTAGTGGTCTTCCCTTCGCCTGCCGGTGTAGGATTAATCGCTGTAACAAGAACCAGTTTCCCATCCGGACGGTCTTTTACCTGTTCCCATAACTCATCGGAAAGCTTTGCTTTGTATTTGCCGTAAAGCTCCAGATCATCCTCTGCTATCCCATAGGATGCTGCAACTTCCTTAATCGGTATCATGTTCGCTTCCTGTGCGATCTCAATATCAGTTTTCATAAGTATCATCCTCCTTATATGTAAGCAATGGTTTTAAATCTTCCATCCATGCTAAAACATCTCATCAAACTCTTCCTTGCTCATAATTACCTTACGCGGCTTGGTTCCTTCCTCTTCTCCAACAACACCGGCCTCAGCAAGCTGATCCATGATCCTGGCAGCCCGGTTAAAACCGATTTTATACATTCTCTGCAGCATGCCAATGGAGGCCTTATCTTTTTCTATTATAAATCTGCCTGCCTGGGCAAAATATTCATCCCGGTCACTTTGGCCGCCTTTTGGATCTGCGGCCGCAGGAGCAGAAGCAATCATATTCTCTACTTCCGGATTGTACTCAGGTGTCATACCCTGTTCCGTCAGAAAATCCACCACTTTGGAGACTTCCGTATCAGATATAAATGCTCCCTGAACACGCATGGGCTTTGGATAACCGGCAGGATAAAACAGCATATCTCCCTTTCCCAATAGCTTTTCCGCACCATTCATGTCAATAATGGTTCTGGAATCCACGCCGGAAGATACGGCAAAAGCGACTCTTGAAGGCACATTTGCCTTAATTAAGCCAGTGATTACATTGACAGAAGGGCGCTGGGTGGCGATAACCAGATGGATACCTGCAGCCCTCGCTAGCTGGGCAAGCCGGCAGATGGAATCCTCTACTTCACCTGGCGCAACCATCATCAGATCCGCAAGCTCATCGATAATGATAATAATCTGCGGCATCTTCTGAGGCTTGTTCTCATCCTCAATATCCTTTAAATTTTCTACTTTGGCATTATAGCCTTTTATATCCCGGACATTGTACTGGGCGAATTTATTGTAACGGTCTGTCATCTCCGCAACTGCCCAGTTTAAAGCACCTGACGCCTTCTTCGGATCAGTTACCACCGGAAGCAGTAAATGAGGAATTCCGTTATAGACGCTTAATTCCACTACTTTCGGATCTACCATGATCAGCTTCACATCTTCAGGGTCTGCTTTAAAAATAATGCTCATAATAAGTGTATTGATACAGACTGACTTACCGGAACCGGTAGCGCCTGCGATCAGCAGATGGGGCATCTTGGCAATATCCGTTACCACAACCTGTCCGCCGATGTCTTTGCCTACTGCAAAAGCGATATTGGAGGAGTGCTTCTGAAAGCTGTCTGCTTCCAGAATATCCCGCAGGAATACCATGTTGTTCTCTTTATTAGGCACTTCAATACCAACTGCAGATTTTCCCGGAATCGGTGCCTCGATACGAATATCTGCAGCAGCAAGACTCAGCTTGATATCATCAGCCAGACCAACAATCTTGCTCACCTTTACTCCCTGCTCAGGATGGAGTTCATATCTGGTTACGGAAGGACCGCAGCTGATGTTAGTTACAGTTACACCTACACCGAAATTCTGCAGTGTTTTCTGCAGTTTGATGGCTGTCTCCTTGTATTCCAGGTTAGAAAAAACAGATGCTTTGCCTTTTTTTAACAGCGAAAGAGGGGGAGATTTATATTCCTTTTTCACAATCTCCTTTTTTTCACTAATTTGACGGCTTACACTGAGATCTTCGTCTTTTTGTGATTCTTCCCGCTTCTTCTCCAGCTTTTTCTGGAGCGCCTCAGTATCTGTCTCAATGATCTTGCCGGATGCAGTCACCACCTGTTTTGGTTCCTCTGGAACAGAGAATGTCTCTTTCGCAGCAACTTCATGAAACTCTGGTTCTTCTGGATAGTAATCATCTTCCATAATATCCATTTCCTTAAGAGTTCTGACCTCTTTCTTCATATAGAAGGTTGTCTCATCGGAACTTCTCTTATATGGAGCCGCGATATCATCCGGTTCAAAGGGTACCGTGTCATCGTCCTCTTCTTCCGGTTCAGGGGAAATGCTTCCTCTGAACACATCAGCCGGATTCTCTTCTTCTGTCTGAACTGCAGTCACAGCAGTCAGCTTATCCATCTGCAGATCGATCTCATCCGCCATGTCTCCAATGCCAATATCCGGCTCTTCCTCATATAGATCTCTCTCAAAATCCGGTTTGTCCGGCTCTGCTTCCTGCCGGACCGCGGAAAGCTTGGTAGCTTCTAAATTCACACCCCGCAGCTTCTGTTCTTCTCTCAGCTGTTTTCTCAGCTCCTGCCGCTTTGCATGAATCTCCATATGCATGTCCATATTTTCTCTGGCATGGTGATAGGCCTTTCCGCTTCCTGCCTTTATCATATTAACAAAGGATTTTTCAGTAATACACACCAGTGATATAATGATTAAAACCAGAGTTACCAGATACGCACCCACCACTCCGATTATGGAAACAAGCCCTTCCGCCAGCAATCCACCGACTAAGCCGCCTCCTGTTCCGTTTACGGAAGCATCCAGGTAAATATTTAAAAGTCCGGAGTTTTCACCGGTATTTACACCAAAAAGAAGCTGTAAAAATCCGCACAAAGAAACCAGCGCCAAAACACAGGAGACCAGTTTAAAAACGGCTCTTGGGTTTCCCTGGTTTGAAATGTAAAATGCGGTTCCTGCAAACATCAAAACCGGTGCAATGTATCCGATTCCGCCGAAGACACCAAGCTGCACGCTGCGAAAGAAATCACCTACCATTCCGCATAAATGAAAATTACTTAAAAACAGGATGGCCGCAGCGGCAAATGATATAATAATTACGACTTCTGAGTGGATAAATTCCGGTTCCGGCAGAACCACATTCTTTCTGGTGCTGGTACTTTTCGCTCTCCCGCTTCTTGTTTTTGTCCCTTTTTTTGCTGTTGTCTTCTTCTTTGTTGTCTCAGGCACAATACTTCCCCCTTCTATCCATTGGTATCAGTATACAAAAAAAACGGGAGAATTGCAACGGCTAAGAGGAAGCAGTTTCCATCAGCTCATATAATTTTTTCAAAGCATCTTTAATTCCGCCCACTTCATCAATCAGGCCTTCCTTAACGGTCTCTTCCCCTACCAGTACCGTTCCTAAATCCCTGGTGAGCATTTCCGTATTCAGCATCAGCCTTTTTAACTGGTCATATGCAATCTTTGCATGAGCAGAAACAAAGCTTAAGATTCTGTCCTGTATCATTTCAAAATATTCATAGGTCTGAGAAGCACCAATTACCATGCCGGTCATTCTTACAGGATGAATCATCATGGTACCAGTAGGCACGATAAAAGAATAATTGGTACATACCGCCAAAGGTACTCCGATGGAGTGGCTCCCTCCAAGAACCAGGGATACCGTGGGAATACTTAAGGATGCGATCATTTCCGCAATGGCCAGACCTGCATCCACATCCCCTCCGGAGGTGTTCAATAAAACCAATAAACCCTCCACCGAATCATCATCTTCGATTTCTGCCAGTTTGGGAAGAATATGGTCATATTTGGTGGCTTTGCTGTTGCTGGAAAGATTTTCATGCCCTTCTATCTCTCCGATAATGGTCAGCAGATGAATTTTCCGCTTCCCCTCATTGTCCTCCAGAGTCGCCTGTCCATATTCTTCCAGTTTCTGATCTTCTTTCTGCTCGATATCTTTCTCTGTCTTCTTTTCTTCCAGATTTTCGTTTCTGATTCCATCCGTATTCCTGGCATTGTTTTCTTCCTGGCTGTTGTTTCTATATTCAGACTCTTTCACGTAAGGAAACCTCCTGTTTGCGATTTTATTGAATAGCTTTCTTATCATGTGATGAATCCGGTAAAAATATGCCTGACTTGAAAAACAAAAATTCGACAATATTTTCATTGTGATTGTAACAAGGTATTGACTTTGATGCTTTTACATGATAAACTACGAAACAATAAAAAGTCACATTCCTTTGCCAATGAAGGCAGCGCAGGAGTAATCCATCCGCGCTGCCTTTCTGTAAAAAATCTCTGTGGCTTAATCTGAAAAAAGGAGAAATTATCGCATGAACAACTTTTTCATTGCACAAACGTTTGGAAAATCCTCCAACTTCACGGATATTCCAAACAACCTATTTAAAGAATACAACGTAAAAAAGGGGCTCCGCAACGATGACGGTACCGGAGTCAGAGTTGGACTTACCCGCGTATCCGATGTAGTTGGCTATGAAATCGAAGATGGGAAAAAGGTAAATGTTCCGGGTAAGCTTTATTATCGCGGAATTGAAATCAGCGATCTTGTCAATGGCAAAGACAATTCCCGGTTTGGTTTTGAAGAAACATCATTTTTACTCCTTTTTGGATACCTTCCTGCCAAAAAGGAATTGCGGGAATTTACCACTCTGCTGAGCCAGCACTATCATCTTCCAGATGAATTTCTTGAAAAAAACATGCTCCGCAGCCCTTCCTTAAACTTAATGAACAGTCTGCAGAAAAGTATCCTGGCCCTTTATGATTACGATGAGGATCCGGACAATACGGACCCGTATCAGACTCTGCTGAAGGGAATTAATATACTGGCTAAACTTCCTTCTCTTGCTGTATATGCCTATCAGTGCAAGATCCACCACTACAACAGGGAAAGTCTGATCATCCATTATCCAAAGCCCGAATATTCCATGGCTGAAAATATCCTTTACATGTTAAGAAAAGACGGAATCTTTACCCAGCAGGAAGCGGATCTTTTAGACATCATGCTTATGATCCACGCAGACCACGGCGGCGGCAACAATTCCACTTTTACAAACGTTGTCATCTCCTCGACCGGTACCGATATCTATTCCTCCAGTTCCGCTTCCATTGGCTCCTTAAAAGGTCCTAAGCATGGCGGTGCCAATATCCGCTGCAGTGAAATGATCAGTGCTATCGAAAAAGAAATCGGGATTAAAGCGACAGAAGCGCAGATGAAAACTGTTATCCAGAAGATTCTGGCAAAGGATTTCTATGACAATTCCGGCCTTGTATACGGGCTTGGACACGCGGTCTATACAGTTTCTGATCCCCGTGCCGATCTTTTAAAAGTCTGCTGTGAAAAACTTGCCAGGCAAAAGAACAGGGAAGATGAATATGAATTCCTGACAAAATTTGAGAAAGTTGCAAAAACCTGCCTGGCTGGAAACGGTAAGTCCCTGTCAAACAATGTGGACTTCTACAGCGGCTTCGCTTATAATATGTTACAGATACCCGAAGACATGTATACCCCATTATTTGTATGCTCCCGTATGGCAGGCTGGCTGGCTCATAACATTGAAAACAAGATGTATGACGGCAGAATCATGCGTCCGGCTACCAAATACGTGGGGGAAACCATTCCCTATAAAAAGAGAGAGGAACGATAACTTATGGTAAAGTTGTATGACGGAGGAGCTTATCTTATAAACGGCACCCAGCTGATCCCAGAAGAGGAACTGTCTGCGGTAAACACCGGGAGAAGTACTCCCATTACAAAAGAAGAAGCAAAAAAGAGTACCATTGCATACTCCATTTTAGAAAAACATAACACATCAGGAAACATGGATCACTTAAAACTGCGTTTTGACTCCATGGCATCCCATGACATAACATTTGTAGGAATTATTCAGACAGCCCGGGCCTCCGGTCTTACCAAATTTCCGATTCCATACGTAATGACCAACTGCCATAATTCACTTTGTGCTGTTGGCGGAACAATTAATGAGGATGATCATGTATTCGGCCTTTCCGCTGCTAAAAAATACGGAGGAATCTTCGTTCCTCCCCATATTGCGGTCATACACCAGTATATGAGAGAAATGATGGCAGGCTGCGGACGCATGATTCTTGGTTCAGACAGCCATACCCGCTATGGTGCTCTTGGTACCATGGCTATCGGCGAAGGCGGCGGTGAACTGGTAAAACAGCTTCTTAAGGACACCTACGACGTCGCCTATCCGGGAGTTGTTGCCATCTATTTAACCGGATCTCCTGCTCCTTTTGTCGGCCCCCATGACGTGGCGCTTGCTATTATCGGAGCTGTATTTAAAAATGGTTACGTGAAAAATAAAATCATGGAATTTGTAGGTCCCGGAGTCTCATCCATGGACACTGATTACAGAAACGGCGTGGATGTCATGACAACAGAAACTACCTGTCTCTCCTCTGTCTGGAGGACGGATGAGGACACCAGACAATATTTAAAGCTACACGGCAGAGAATCTGACTATCAGGAATTAAACCCAGGCGAAACGGCTTATTACGATGGTGTTGTCCATGTGGATCTAAGCACTATTAAGCCAATGATTGCTCTCCCCTTCCATCCAAGCAACACCTATGAGATTGACGAACTGAATGATAATCTGGGAGACATTTTAAGAACAGTGGAACAGGAAGCTGCCCATATTTTAGGAACCAGCAAAGCTGCTCTTTCACTGACCGATAAGATGAAAGACGGGAAACTGATGGTACAGCAGGGTGTGATCGCAGGCTGTGCAGGCGGCAATTACTCCAATGTAATGATGGCTGCACACATTCTGTCCGGACAGGATTGCGGAAACGACATCTTTAACCTTTCTGTGTATCCGTCATCCCAGCCGGTCTATATGGATCTGGTGAAAAAAGGTGCCATATCCCAGCTGATGGCAGCCGGTGCCACAGTGCGGACCGCTTTTTGCGGCCCCTGCTTCGGCGCGGGAGATACACCATCAAACAACGCCTTAAGCATTCGCCATACCACCAGGAATTTCCCCAACCGGGAAGGTTCCAAGCCGGGTAATGGCCAGATATCCTGCGTGGCATTAATGGATGCCCGCTCCATCGCGGCTACTGCTGCAAACGGCGGTTATCTAACATCTGCGGAGAACTTTGTGGACGATTATACTGTCCCTGCCTATGAATTTGACTCGTCCTCCTATGACAGGCGTGTCTACCAGGGCTACCAAAAAGCCAGAGAGGAGGAATCCTTAATTTACGGGCCGAATATTAAAGACTGGCCTTCCATGAGCGCCCTGACCGACAATATTTTACTGAGGGTATGTTCCAGAATTATGGACCCGGTTACAACAACTGATGAGCTGATTCCTTCCGGTGAGACCTCCTCCTACCGTTCCAATCCCTTGGGACTGGCAGAATTCACCCTGTCCCGCCGGGATCCGGAATACGTAGGCCGTTCCAAGGAAGTAAATGAGCTGGAAAAAGTACGGAAATCAGGAACCTGCCCGCTTAAAGCCGATCAGGAACTGGAATCCGCCTTTCATGCTCTTAAGGAATATTTAAAACAGCCGGATTTAAAAGCCAGTGAAACAGAAATCGGCAGTGTTATCTATGCAGTAAAACCGGGCGACGGTTCTGCCAGAGAACAGGCAGCCAGCTGCCAGAGAGTTCTGGGAGGACTTGCCAACATCGCCAGCGAATATGCTACCAAACGCTACCGTTCCAATGTAATGAACTGGGGCATGCTGCCATTTTTACTGGATGAAGATCCGTCCTTTGATATAGGAGACTTTATCTATGTGCCTGATATCCGTACCGCTCTTAACGGAGACATGAATCACATCCCTGCCTATGTGATAAAAAATGAAGAGGGAAATCCCATTCATGAAATACGGCTTCATATTGCAGACATGACACCGGAAGAACGGGAAATCGTTAAAGCCGGCTGTCTGATTAATTACAACAGGAATAAAAACAGCCAGTTATAATTTATAAAGCTGCGGCCTGCAGGAAGAATAATGCCTGTAAGCCGCGGCTCTTTTTTATAATCCTCTATTATTGACAGCGCTGAAAAACTATGTTATATTCTATCTACCAACCGGTAGTTTAATTGTATGGAAAGGAATACAGCACATGGGTCAGGGAGCGGATACAAAAGAACGGATTATGCAGGCAGCATTGGAGGAATTCTCTCTTCACGGCTTTGAAGGCGCCCGTATGGAAAAGATCGCATCTAAAGTCGGCATCAACAAAGCCTCTCTCTATTTTTATTTTAAAAGTAAGGAGCAGTTGTTTCGCGAACTTTTCGATATCATTGTAAAAAAATATTATAATTACTTAACAACTATATTTCATAAGTATAAAGATCTGCCTGCCAGACAGCTTCTGTCTTCAATTTATAAAGACTATCTGGAGTATCACTGGGATAATACAGAGATGGACTTCTGGAATATGATTTATTACTATCCCCCGGAACAGATGAAGGAGGAAATCATTCATTTTACACAGGACAGTTTCGATATATTTAATGCCCAACTGACTTCTGCTATGAAGAAAGGAATCGAAAAAAAAGAGCTTCAGTCATTAAATCCGGCAGATATGGCCGCCACTTTTTACTATCTGGTCACCTGCATAACCTTGTCTACGGGTTTAATGAGTCTGGAACAGGGACTTCGCCAGATGGATTCATGTTTTGAAGTATTTTGGAATGGAATAAAGGGTGTATAGCCCCTTTATTTTTCAGTAAATTCTACCAAACGGTTGGTATATTATCAGGGAGGTAATTTGGAATGGAACACAGGTTATTAGGAAGATCCGATATTAAAGTAAGCCCCATGGGAATCGGCAGCTGGGCGATCGGCGGTCAGTTCTATATGGACGGAAAAATTGACGGCTATGGACAGACAGACGATGAAACTTCCATCAAAGCCATTCAGACCGCTTTGGACCTTGGAATCAATCTGATTGACACATCAGATGCATATGGAATCGGTCACAGCGAAACCGTGATCGGTAAAGCTATTGAAGGAAAAAGGAATCAGGTTGTTCTTGCAACAAAATTTGGTTACATGGGAAATGAAGCTACACGGACGCTGAACGGTTACAATTTAGATCCGGGATATATCGAAAGAGCCTGCGAGGCCTCCATGCGGCGTTTAAAAACAGATACCATTGATTTGTATCAGCTTCATGTCTGGGAGATTGGATTATCAGAAATGGAAACCGTTCTGGATACTCTGGAACGAATGACAGAGAAAGGGAAAATCAGAACCTACGGCTGGAGTACCGATCTGGTAAACGGAGCAAAGCTTTTTTCAGAAAACAAGAACTGCAGTGCCATTCAGCATCAGTTAAACATCCTTCAGGATTCCCCCGAAATGATTCAGCTCTGCGAGGAAAGAAATCTTGCAAGCATCAACCGCAGTCCTCTCGCCATGGGATTTTTAAGCGGTAAATTCAACCAGAATTCATTCCTTTCCTCTGATGATGTCAGAGGTGCAGGCCATACCTGGGCAGAAGCTGTCTTTAAAAACGGAAGGCCTGCACCGGAAGTTTTAGAAAAACTTAATAAAGTGCGGGATATTCTTACCAGCAACGGCAGAACCCTGGTACAGGGCTCACTCGCCTGGATCTGGGCAAAAAGCAGCGTGACCATTCCAATTCCAGGCTTTAAAACCCCACAGCAGATAATGGAAAATGCAAGGGCCATGGAACTAGGAAAGCTTACACCTGAACAAATGCAGGAAATAGATCAGCTGCTATACTAATCTCTTACTTTATAATATCCTCTGTCAGTTCATCGGTAAGTTTCACATGATAAAATAAGTCATAAAATGTTTTAACATCAGCCTTTACATCTTCATGATACTGCTCCGGATAAACCAGGCTGCCAAGCCAGAGTATACCGATCATCCGGTTAACGGAAGGAGGATTGCTCATGAAGCTGTAAGGAGCTGATGGAATCTGATAAACATGTCCTTCTTTCACAGCATTTAATTCAGCCCAGACCGGATCTGTTGTGATTGTTTGATAAAGAGCTTCAGAATCTGCCAGAATGATATCCGGCTGCCAGAGAAGAAGCTGCTCCATAGACACTTCACTTCCGCCTCCGCTTGACGCCTGTTCTACCTTTGCCGCATTCTCAGCCCCAATCTGTTCTATTACCCGGGCATGGATAGAGCCTTCTGCATTAGTATGAAGTCCATTGTCTCCGATTGCAAAATAGACCGATTTCTTTTGATCTGTCCCTAAAGAAGATTTCACCTCTTCTGATTTTTTTAACGTGCTGTCACAGTAATCAGCCAGTTTTGCAGCCTGCCCTGTCTCTCCCGTGATCTCTCCCAGCATTTTATAAGCAGTGCTCATGGAATCTAAGTCTGCCTCTACAAACACGACAGGGATCCCCAACTGCTCAGACAATGCATCCATATCTTCCTTAACTGTCTTTTTTGCCTCACCAATGTCTATTATAACATCGGGTTTTGCTGCAATCAGAGCCTCCATGTTCAGATTTGCATTCTTCCCGTAAAACTGTCCGAATTTGGGCAGTCCCCAGTATTTTTCATCAATATACTTTTTGGCACCATCGGTAAAATCGGCTGCAAGGCCTGCAAGCTTGTCCGGTGCAACGGTATATAACACGATCTGTGCCAGCGGACCGGAGGGCGCAATTTTATTAATTTCTTCCGGCAGTGTTACCTCCCGTCCGGCTGAGTCCGTAAACACCCGTGTTTTTTCACCGGTGTTTTTAGAAGAACCTGCATCATTACCCGCAGAAGATGGTATCGAAGCCGTCTCCGTCTTAGCAGCTGCTGTCTCTTTCGTCTCCCCCTGTTGACAGCCATACATGAAAAAAACGGTACAAATTGCGGCTGCCAGAACCAATCCACCTCTAAATTTTCTCATAAATCCTCCATTCTTCCAATTCGGCAATATTTATTTTCCAGCAATACGAACCGGAGTACCAGCACGTATCACAGCTTTATGCTCTCTGTTTTTTACCAGCTCTTCCAACTGTATTCTGTCACGTATTAAAGAACCTGCAAGCTCGCTGACACCAAACTCAAAGAGCTGGGGCGCCAGGGGAATGCTTGGTCCCACTAAAACAACTTTTATATTCCGTGCTAATTGGAGAAGTCTCGGCAAGGTTTTATTGACCAGTGTAAATCCTGTAATAAACACGTAATCCATATCGTGAAGCAGAAATTCGCAGGCAGTATCCGGATAATCGTTCTCTCCTGGATTCCGCTCCAGAATAACACAGGCGGCGGCTTCCTTTAAACACTCCTCTGCATAGCAAAAATGTCCAATGGTTGCAACTTTTTTTCCTCTAAAATCTTTTTTATGCGCCAAAAATGTATCTTCACCGGACAGCATGGTGATCTTTCCGTTTATATTAAGGTGTTCCAGACAATCAGCCTGATTGTAAAATGCATTCACCGCCGCTGCACCAATACTAGCCTCAGCAAAATTCCAGGATTTAATCAGTCCGGCTGCTTCTTTCCAGGACATCTCCCCTACATCTTTTTCCGTTCCTTTCACCGTATTTAAAGGATTTGTGGCGGCTGCCCCCATACAGCCCCCTGCAGTTACCAGCGTACAATAATTTCCTGTAAGATAATCACTTACTTTCACATCAGCCGGAATCGGTTCAATCAGACTATCATATAGTTCCCACATCTATGGCTCTCCTTTCCTGGCATGCATATTTTTCTGCCACTGCTTCCATCCTCATAAATATCGATGGGGACCTGATAAAGCTTCTGAAGCAGTTCTTTTGTCAAAACCTCCGACGGTTCTCCCAGCGCTGCAACTTCCCCCTCCATCATGACCATGGCCTGATGGGCAAAATAAAATGCATGTTCCGGATTATGAGTGGACATCACAATCAGATAGCCTTGTTCCGATAAATTTTTCAACTCTTTCATGACTCTGATCTGATTCCCGTAATCCAAGCTGGCACATGGTTCATCAAGCAGAAGAATCCTGGCATCCTGGGCAATTGCTCTGGCTATCAGCACAAGCTGCTGCTCACCGCCGCTTAACTGGCTGTAAATGCGGTCTTTTAAGCCCACGATCCCCATCATCTCAAGCGCCTCAGTGGCTTTCTTTCTTTCCATTATTCCGGGAGATCCAAACAAAGGAAGAGAGGCAGCTGTACCCATCATTACCATATCAATTACCGGAAAAGAGAATACCGTATCGTGACTCTGGGGAATGTACGCAATCTTTTTTGCAATCTCCCTTTCTGTATAATCCTCCTGGTTCCTGTCATCGATACAAATGGTTCCTAAAAAGCCCTTTAAAAATCCCAGAATACAGCGAAACAAGGTGCTCTTTCCCGCTCCGTTTTTCCCAAGAATACAGACTAACTGTCCCCCTTTCAATGTAAAAGAGGTTTTTTTTAAGACAGAATGCTTCTGATAGGAAAATTCCAGATTCTTAATCATTAATTCCATAATAGACCCCCTTTAAAGCCTGTTTCCTTCTTTTAATATCAGATACAGGAAAAATGGTGCTCCCACAAAAGCAGTTAAAATACCAATGGGTATTTCACTGGTTGCAAGGAGTCTTGCAAAGTTGTCTACAATCAGAAGAAACCCTCCTCCAAGCAGAAGGGACGCCGGCAAAAGTCTCCTGTAGTCACTGCCAACCAGCATTCGTGCCAGATGGGGAACAACCAGCCCTACCCAGCCGATTAAACCGCTTACAGATACCGATGCAGATGTAATCAGAGTGGCACCAAGCACTACCGCAAGCCTCAGTCTTCCAGTATGGATTCCCATACTTTTTGCCTCTTCATCCCCAAGACTTAATACATTAATTCTCCATCTGAGAAGATAAATCGGGATAATTCCAATTAAAATCCAGGGGGCTGCAAAGAATACATCTTTTTGACGAATGGACCCCAGGCTCCCCATAAGCCAGTAGGTAATGACCGGCAGCGTATTGGTGGGATCTGCCACAAGCTTGATAAACGAAACGGCCGCATTGGCAAGAGAACTGACCATAATGCCGGAAAGCACCAGCCCCAGAACCTGATTATACGGAACACGGCTGCTCACAAGACAGACAATACCCACAGCCGACAGACCGAATATAAATGCACACAGGGAAACGCCGCCGTATCCCAGCGAAAGAAACAATCCTAAAGCGGCTCCAAATCCGGCACCTGATGAGGCCCCCAGTACATCAGGCGAGACCATGGGATTTTTAAAGATTCCCTGGTAGGCTGCTCCTGCAAAGGAAAGACCTGCACCGATCAGTGCAGCCATTAAAACTCTTGGAAGCCTGACTTTAAAAACAACGGTTTCAACCTGGGAAGGCCAGGAAATTTCGATGGGAAACACACGGGACAGCAGAACTTTTACCAGTGTCACCGGATAAACAGGATAACGTCCCAAAAGGAACGAACTAAAAAAACATAACACAAAAAATATCCCAATCAGATAAAGATGTTTGTTATAACGTTTTTCCCTCACTCCCACTTATTAAATCCCTTCTCTTATATAGTTTAAGATTTTCTCTCTGACAGATTCTTCATCCTTTCGCCAGTAGGTTAAAAGCTGATTGTCCGGATTTCTTAAAACCTCTTCTTCCAGCTTTTCCCTAAGCTGGGGGGCGAAGGGACTGCTTCCGTTGCGGCTCATCATCCCCGCATAATTTTTCCGGCTTTTAATCACTCCGATACAATGTTTCGGACCATTTAAGCAGTCATGTACCGCTTCCATAAATTCAGGTATCAAAAGCTCTGCTCCGCCGATTTCATCCATCAATAGGAACTGCTCCTTACCATCACCGGCAAGCAGCTTCCTTCCTGTATTCAAAAACACCTGAGGATATAAAAGCATACCATCTTTCGTGCGCCTTAGAAAAACATCGCCAAGCCCTTCCCTGTAAATTCCCTTCGGTTCCCACTCCTCTTTGGCAGAAGCCAGCCTAAACCCGGCTGTATCTCCGTTTTCATCCATTAACCGCTGGGAATAAAAGCCTCCCGTAACAGACCGGTACGGCTTCAGACACTGAAAAATAAGTGTAGTCTTTCCCTCTCCTGAATCTCCCGTTAAAAAAAGACTTCTCCCCATTATCTGCGTCTTCCTTCCCGCCCGGCTCTGACGCTGATTAACTCACCAGCTACGCTGATTGCTATCTCAGCAGGTGTTTCCGCGTATATTTCCAGTCCGATCGGGCTGTGACAGCTGTCAATTTTATCACCAGAGATTCCGTCTGCCATCAGTTTTTCTTTTATAGAAGCCAGTTTCTTTCTGCTTCCAATCACTCCTACATAGCAGGCATTTCTGGTAAGAACCTGTCTCTGTACAACATAATCTGACTGATGACCCCTGGTCATAATACACACATAGTCGCATTCCCGAATCTCCAGATAATTAAAAATACTCTGATAATCTCCAGTAATGACATTCTCCGCAGCCGGAAATAATGTTCTGTTGGCGAATTCCTCCCTGTCGTCAAATACCACACACTTAAAACCCAAATGAGCAAGAACCGGAACAATCTCCTGGGCAACATGTCCTCCCCCAAATATGTAAACACAGCCGGCACTGACAAGAGGCTCACTATAATATCTGCGTCCTCCACAGGAAATCTGAACCGATTTATTCTTAAGCAGTTCTGCCTTACCTGCCTCATCCGGTTCTCCAATTCCCCAAAAGCCGGTTTCATTATAAATCCCCATCCCCCACGCCGTTTCATCCGTAATATCCATGATAAGCCAGCTGTCCTCATCCCGGTCAAATGCTTTGTCTATCTCACGGCAGACCATTTGAAAATTCAGATCTTCATGGTCCAGATATTGAAAATAAACCACTACATCTCCGCCGCAGATCATCCCCAAATCTGCTACCTGTTCCTTTCCCAGAACAAAACCATGGGTATAAGAACACTTGTCTTTGATTGCTTTTTCTGCCCGTTCAACAGACTTAAACTCTACAGCACCTCCGCCGATGGTTCCGGCAGTCGTCCCATCCTGGCGTACCAGCATATGGGAACCAGTTCCCCTGGGCGTGGAGCCTGAACTCGCAATAATTGTAACCAGAACGGCATCTTCCCCCTTTAAAAGTGTGGATAGTACTTCACGAAACAGCTGCCTCATTATAAACCCTCCTCAAAATATTTATTAAACAGTTCCTCTGCCTTTCCTTTTAACTCTTTTTCCAGTGCCAGATACTTCTCCATCAGACTTACTGCCTTTGGCGTCAGCTGGGAAAATCCCCCTTCCTGTCCTCCGGACTGAGTTATCAGCAATGGATAACCCAGCTGACTTTCCGCATTCTTCAGCATCTTGAACCCCTTGCTGTAAGACATGTTCATATGACGGCATGCCGTCTGCATCGACCCGGCGTGTTCAATCAGCATTAAAAACTGGGCCATCTCAGGGCCGAAGAACACTTCATCAAATTCCAGGTGCAGACTGACGGACGGGTGCATAGCCGGATGTCCAGGATAAGGAGAATAAGCAGACACCCCATCTGCTTCAATCGCTTCAATGATTCCTTTATCCTCTACCTGGATCTCCTCCACCAGTTCGTTTACACCTGCTTGTCTGAGCGCACCGCCCAACCCTCTGTCTCCCCGGTATGAAAGAAGTGTTGGAATCAAAGTTTTATGTATCATAACCGGATGGCCTCTTCTACCTTCATATACCGGACAGGATACAGCCCCGCTGCAATCCATTATTTTTTGAATGGTTTCCGGAAGAAGCATGGGGAATTTGGGCGGAAGAATCAGAATTCTGTCGCACAGATCCTCTATATATCGAAGTCCCATACCGATGCTGTCGAACATCTGTGTATTCTCGTACTCCTCATTTCTTAAGCAGATCACCCGTAATTTGGATATATGTTTCTCTACCTCCCTGCCATCTCTGCCGGTAATCACCACAATGGGATCTACGCCGCACCGTTTCAGGGTCATAATAATCCTTCTGATCACAGTTGTATGCCCGATTGGCAGCATGGGACTGAATGAACCGGCCGTACGTTTATGCCCCGCTGCAGTAATGACAGCACCTGTCTTCAAATAATCCCCTCCTTACCGTTATGTTTTTAAAAATATTACGCTTTTTCTTATTATAAATCATTGGAAAATATTTGTAAACCCAAATAGCATGAAAAAACTCCCGGAACAGATTTTGTCACAATGCGTAACAAAAATCCATTCCGGGAGTATATTAATCTCCGATTAAATTTCTTATTCTTACAGGAGTACGGTAATTCCATGTAGAAATCTTTATTCCGGTTCTCCGGCTTGCTGCATGAACAATCTGTCCATTACCGATATACATGGCAACATGATTGATCTTCCCGCCGCTGCTTGCATAAAAGAGCAGATCACCTGGTTTCATATCACCTGACTTGACCGCTTTTCCCATACCTGCCTGGGAGCCGGAATAATGAGGCAGTCCTACGCCAAATTTACTATAGACAGACATGGTGAATCCGGAGCAGTCCGCTCCTTTTGTCAGGCTGGTACCTCCCCATACATATGGGTTGCCCAGAAATTGAAGGGCGTAATTAACAATCTGAGTTCTTAAAGAGGACTGGGCATTGGCCTTCTCTTCAAGAGGAGAGAATTTAATGGCTTCCGGCAAAGCATAACGTACATCAATGTAATCCGTAGAAACAAAAGCACTGCTGTTCTCTTCCAGCTCGATCTCAACCCAGCCGTCAATCTGCTTTAATACCGGATATTTCTCATTGTTAGAAATCTGGGTCCATATCTTGGCATCGGTAGATGGCTCCGTTCTGGCATTGAGCATATCGGTATTCACCACCGCCATCAGTTCTGCCACCTGCATGGCCTCATCCTTTGCCGGCTGACCGGTCAGGATATAGTCTGACTTCACATAACCGGTTACTTTTCCAGACTGGATCTTATACCAGCCGTCATCTGTTGTCTCAAGAATATTGCCGGCTGCTTTACTTGGCATCTTGGCAATGATCTTCCCGCTCTCATTGGGCTCCTGTCTGACATTGAGATAATTATCCACATCAGAAATTCCAATATTCTTATAATAATTGAATACCATGGCTTTTAAATCCAGCTTCCTGGCTTCGTTCATGGAATATTCAAGTTTCACATAGTCAGCAGACATATATCCGGTTGTTGTCTGTACCCAGCCATCGGACTGTCCCACCACTTCGTACCGCTCATCCGTAAGTGCCTGTCCCACCACATCGGAATCAGTAGACGGTTCTTTTCTGATATTCAGATTATCCGTCTGTACGACAGCTCTGAGCTTTACCAGATCCTGTGCCTTCTTTTTAGCATCTTCTCCGGTTATTACATACTCTGAAGTAATATATCCTTCTATACCGCCGGAAGTGATGCGGTACCAGCCCTGCTTCGTATCCTCTAAAATATCACAGGCGCTGTCTCCCAGCAGCTTTCCAATAACGTCTGCATCTGTCCCCGGTTCCTTGCGGACATTTAAATATCCGCTCACCTCAACAATACCCAGGTTTTTATAGGATCCGATCACTCTCTCCCGTTCCATGGCCTCTTTCGCTTTTTGTTCCGCTTCTTTATCCTGCTTTTGATCAGAACCGTCTGCTGCTTTTGCCTCAATGGCATCCGACCCAGTGGCTGAAGCAGGTCTTGTACTCTTTTGATTTCTGACCGCTATACCTGCCGCAGTAACAACTGTTACCAGGAGAACTGCAGAACCTGCAAGTATCAGTATTTTTTTATAATCATTCTTATTACGTTTCTTTTTTGCTTTATCCAAACGGATTATGTAATCTTTTTTCTCGTTGTTTTCCATTCTGTGTTTTCTCTCCATCCTCATATATTCGTCGGCTGACCGATTCAGTTTATGAGCCTATCTGCTACAGTATATCACAAATTGTTACATTTTGCGACATATGAATTTCAAAAAATTATTAAGATTATGTTACAAACCAGTTAAAAAAGACCGGAAGCTTCTCTTGAAAGCTCCGGTCCTGCTCTTTCGTTTACTTGGCAAGAATCATACGGTCGTTTGTAAATTCCTCTCCGCTTGCCTCTTCAAATTTTTTCAGGAGATCTTCTACTTCCAGTTTTTTCTTTTCTTCTCCTGAAACATCATAGATGATACGACCCTCATGCATCATAATCAGCCGGTTGCCGATCTGAATCGCATCCTTCATATTATGAGTGATCATAAGCGTAGTGAGATTCTGTTCCGCAACAATTTCCTGAGTGATATCAAGTACTTTTCGTGCAGTCTTCGGGTCCAGTGCAGCGGTATGCTCATCCAACAAAAGCAGCTTGGGTTTTTGAAGTGTTGCCATCAGAAGCGTAAGTGCCTGCCTCTGTCCTCCGGAAAGAAGTCCTACCTTATTGGTCATCCGGTCCTGGAGTCCAAGTCCCAGCTTTTGGATTGCTTCATAATAAAATGCCTTCTCTTCCGATTTTATTCCCCAAGATAGCCCCCTTGCTTTGCCTCTTCTGTAAGCAAGTGCCATATTTTCCTGAATCTCCATTCCGGCGGCTGTTCCCATCATGGGGTCCTGGAATACTCTTCCAATGTATTGGGCTCTCTTATATTCCGGATATCTGGAAATGTTTATACCATCAATTTCAATCTTTCCGGAATCTATGGGATATACACCCGCAACCATATTTAACATCGTAGACTTACCGGCTCCGTTTCCGCCGATCACTGTAACAAAATCCCCCTCATTCAGATGAAGGTGAATGCCGTTCAGCGCTTTTTTCTCGTTGATTGTATTCTTGTTAAATGTTTTTCTTACATTCTTAATATCCAGCATGATCATTCTCCTCCTTCTGTGTAAGATTTATTCAGACGCAGTTTTCTTACCACAACAGGTACGCAAAGAGCCACTGCAACAATCGCTGCTGATAAGAGTTTCATATCATTTGCATTCATACCCATTCTCAATACAACCGCACGAATCACGAAATACAGGACAGAACCCACTACTGCAGAAGTCAGCTTGCTTCCAAACGAACGCAGACGTCCCATCAGAACCTCTCCGATGACAATTGCTGCCAGACCGATAACAATCGCTCCGGTTCCCATACCAATATCTGCATATTTCTGGCTTTGGCAGACAAGTCCGCCTGATATTCCAACCAGTCCGTTGCTGATTACCAGTGCTAGAAGCTTGGTCCAGTTGGTATTAACGCCCTGGGCACGTATCATGGACTCGTTATTACCGGTAGCACGCATGGCGCTTCCAATTTCCGTTCCAAAAAACCAGTAAAGAAGCACAATCATAAGAACTGCAATCCCAATTCCGATCAAAAGAGAAGCTATCGGTTTATTCAGTCCGGTAATATCAATAAATCTGGACATAATGGTATCTGTCTTTAAAAGAGGAACATTGCTTTTGCCTCCCATAATCCGCAGATTGACAGACCACAATCCTATCTGGGTCAATATTCCCGCTAATATTGCCGGAATCTCAAAGATTGTATGTAACAATCCTGTCACCGCACCGGCTGCCATTCCTGCAATTGCCGCCACTGCCAGGGCAACCCACGGATCCATATGAAAGTTCAGGATCATTACAGCGCAGACACAGCCGCCAAGTGCAAAGCTTCCATCTACAGTCAGATCCGCTATATCAAGTAATTTAAAGGTGATATAAACACCCAACACCATAATTCCCCACAAAACCCCCTGAACTACCGCGTCCTGAAGGGATACCAGTAAACCGCTCATCTATCTTTCCTCCGTTGTCTTCTTTTCACTGACATAAATGCCTTACATAAAAAATGCATGATTCATCTTTTATGTAAAGCATCTATGGATTACAGGCGGTCGTTTATCTGGCCGCCTGTAGATTCTACCATTTTTATTTTATTTTATTTCAGGCCGGATAAATCAATACCCAGTGTCTTTGCAGTCTCTTCATTTACAGATAGTTTGCACTTCTCAAGAGGAAGATATTCAATTGGCATTTTAGAAACATCTGCACCCTCCGTTAAGATCTTAACTGCCTGCTGTCCGGTTAAGTACCCCAGTTCATAATAATCGATTCCATAAGTTGCAAGACCGCCTGCTTTTACCATTCCTTCCTCTCCACAGATCGTAGGAAGTTTATTTTCATTGGCAATCATCGCTACCGTTGCCATACCAGCAGCAATGGTGTTATCAGTGGGTGCATAAATCGCATCTACTTTACCTACCATAGAGGTCACAACAGTCTGGATCTCATTGGAACTGGAAACAGTATAATCCACGGCTGTCATGCCGGCAGCCTCAATCGCGTCCTTTGCCATCTTTGCCTGAATTTCAGAATTGGATTCTGCAGTACAGTAAAGAACACCTACGGTTTTTGCATCAGGAAGAATCTTCTTTAATAACGAGATCTGTTCCTTTACCGGAGTTAAGTCTGAAGTACCGCTTAAATTGCCTCCCGGCATTTCATTGCTTTCAACCAGATCGGAAGCTGCCGGATCCGTAACAGCAGTTACCAGAACCGGAATGTCACTGGTTGCACCTGCTACAGCCTGGGCTGCGGGAGTTGCAATGGCAAGAATTAAATCATCTCCATCATTCACCAGCTTACTGGCAATCGTCTGACAGGTAGGCTGGTCTCCGGAAGCATTCTGCTGATCAACCGTATAATTAAGTCCCGCGTCATCAAGTGCCTGGATAAATCCTTTATTTGAAGCATCTAAAGCCGTATGCTGAACCAGCTGAAGAACTCCAATCTTATATTGTTTCCCATCTGCTGTTTTAGCTGCAGTTGTTTCAGTCCCGCCTGCTGATTCAGTACTTTGTGCTGCAGTGGTGTCTGCAGGCGCCTCCGTCTTCTCAGGTGCTTTGCCGGAGCACGCGGCCAGGGATAACATCATGACACCTGCAAGTGCCAGGGATAATGCTTTCGCTTTCTTTTTCATAATTTCTCTCCTCTTCCTTCCAAAACTTGTCCTGTTTAGAACTTAATTTGTATCATACTACAAAAAATAACCTCCGTCAATTTTATTACTTTAAATTTATGTGATTTTAAAGCGTTAAAGCACATTTTCGTCATTTTAACTTATATTATTAACTATTTCATATAATTTATTATGCAAAAAGCTGTTTTAATATCAAAATATTATGCTGTTTTTAGTTCAAATAAATGCTGACCGTTTTTTGCAGCCTATAGGCTTATTAATGTTATGTGTGATGTATTAAGAAATAACCAAAAAAATATTAAGATTCATTTCAATAGTCACACAATATAATTATAATGAAGGAGGTATTTAAATATGGGATCAATATTAAGAAGAAAACTTTTATTGCGATTAATTTCAGTAATCGTGCTTATTACACTGATAAGCACAGTGCCGGTTCAGGCTGCCTTTTGGAATCTTACCGGTGACGTGGGTACACACGACCCCACACTGATCAAAGAGGGGAATCTCTGGTGGTCACCTTATACCGGTAATGGGTTGTCAATGAAATACTCCTCAGATGGAAAGACCTGGCAAAATGGAGTGCAGATTTTTGAATCAGAACTGCCCTGGTGGAGGTCCTATGCTCCTGGTATGGGATCAAATGATGTATGGGCCCCGGATATTGAATATTATAATGGACGTTATTACATGTACTACTGCGTATCAGAATTTGGTAAGAATAATTCAGCCATAGGGCTTACTTCCTGCTCCAGTATTTTATCTGGTGACTGGAGGGATGACGGAATGGTTATCTCCTCAAAAAACGGTACCAATTCATACAATGCTCTTGATCCTAACCTGGTAATTGACACAAACGGGAGTCCCTGGCTTGTTTTTGGTTCCTGGTTTGACGGTCTGCATATTGTAGAGCTGAATAAGACTACAATGAAACCGAAGCCGAATGGTACCATTTATTCCATTGCAGTTAAATCAGGAGGCATAGAGGCCGGCTCCATGATTTACAAGGACGGATATTATTATCTCTTTGCATCCATCGGTGTGTGCTGCCAGGGCGTAAACAGTACTTATAAGATCATCTATGGCCGGTCTAAAAGCATTACAGGACCATTTATGGATAAGAATGGGACAAGCATGACTAACGGAGGCGGCACCATCTTAGATTCCGGCAATTCCAGATGGAAAGGTCCGGGTGGTCAAGATGTATATAAGAACGGAAGTAACTATATAATTGCACGCCATGCATATGATGCTGAAAATAATGGAAATCCAACCTTATTAATCAGCGACCTGTATTTCAGTAATGGTTGGCCAGCCTATTAATTAACAGGATTATTTGATTCAGACCGTTTTGTATGTCACCATGTGCATAACTTAGAAAGGGGTTGCGCACTGGATGATTAAAATCATCTAGGCGCAACCCCTTTTTTTATTCATTAACCTGCAAGAAAACCCTTGCCAATAATTTCACTTGAATTAGAAATGAGTACAAAAGCTGACGGCTCAACCCTTCGTATATAATTCCGAAGCTTAAGTGCCTGAGAACGCTTCATGGTTGTCAGGATCACGGTCTTTTTGTGGTGGCTGTAAGCCCCCTGGGCTTCATACACAGTAGCGCTGCGATTTAGTCCGTGAATAATATAATCGCAGATGGGAGCGGGATCATCGCAAATGATACTGAAACATTTACAAAGATTCATGTTTTCTATCACATCATCAATTACCAGAGATTTCGCCATCAATCCCAGGGAAGAAAATAATCCAGTCTGGGGACCGAAAACAAAATAAGCAATAATCACTCCGGTTACATCCACTAACAGCAGAACTGTTCCGATATTAAAACTGGTATACCGTTTTAATATCATGGCAATTATATCCGTGCCTCCGCTGGAGGCTCCAATATTAAACAGGATTGCCGTTCCAATACTGGGCAGAAGTATCGCAAAAATCAGTTCCAGGAGCGGTTCACTTGTCAGCGGTCTGGAAATCGGGCATACCCTTTCCAGGATATACAAGAACACCGACATCAGGACACTGGCATAAACTGTCTTAACACCAAAACTCCGTCCTAAAAACAGAAATCCGAGCACTAACAGTACCGTATTAACAATTGTGGTAAATTCGCTCGCTGACCAATGGGTCAATGCACTGATTACAGTAGCAAACCCGGTTACACCTCCGAAAGCAAAGTTGTTAGGAAACTTAAAAAAGTAAATCCCCACCACCATAATCCAGATGCTGAACGTGATCAGTCCATACTCTATAAGCGTTCTCAGTGTTTTATTTTCTATCTGCTTCATGACTGTTATTATGTCCCCCTCCGGCTCATCAGTCCGGTTCCGTATTCAGTAAACGGAGGATTCCCATCCGTTCCCACTAGAATATAACTCATAGGGGCGATAATTACAAACATGATTCTATCTTATATTCTCACAATCTTTCTATTGTGGCACCATACAAAACCCCATACTGGACAGAAAACGTACAAACCCTTCTCTTCCGGTATCATTGCACGGAAAGACGCCGCAATCCTCCAGCACACGTTCAAAGACGAGTCCAACCTCTTTTTTTAATATTTCCTCTATATTATCCTTTGTAAAGGATTCATAATTAGTTCGGAAGGAATCCACCCAGTCTCCATGCTTTTCAATTATTTCGCTGCTTCTTATGTCTTTTCCTTCAATCAGATATTCCGATATCAGATTCAGTTCATTCTTCAGTCTGGAAGGAAGAACCGCAAGACCCATCACTTCAATTAAACCGATGTTTTCTTTCTTAATATGGTGAAGCTCTTCGTGTGGATGATAAACACCGTATGGAAATTTTTCTGTTGTAATGTTATTTCTCAATACAAGATCCAGTTCATATTCATCCCCCCTCTTTCTTGCGATGGGAGTAATGGTATTATGAGGTTGTCCGTCTGTACTTGCAAAAATAAAGGCAGATTCATCGGTATAGGCTCTCCAGGCTTTCAGCACTCTGGAACCAAGCTCAATTAAATCCTCCGGGTTCCTGCTTTTTGTACGTAATACAGACATTGGCCAATTTACTATGCCGGCTGTCACACCATCAAAACCATCGATACAAAACTGCTCTTTAACGGGAGCCTTTGCCATTGCAAATTCATAATTACCTCCCTGAAAATGATCATGGGATAAAATAGATCCCCCTACAATGGGAAGGTCTGCATTGGATCCCAGGAAATAATGAGGAAACTGTTTAACAAAATCAAATAATTTTACAAAGGTTTCCCTTTCGATTTTCATAGGAGTATGGGTTCCATTAAACACGATACAGTGTTCATTATAATAAACATAGGGAGAGTACTGAAATCCCCACTGGCTGTCATTGATCGTTAACCGTATAATTCTGTGATTGTTTCTGGCAGGATGATCCATTCTTCCAGCATACCCTTCATTTTCCATGCAAAGCATGCATTTGGGATAACCGCTCTGCTTCGCAAGCTTTGCTGCTGCTATGGCTTTGGGATCTTTCTCAGGCTTGGATAAATTAATAGTGATATCCAGATCTCCGTATTTGGATGGCGTCACCCATCTCATATCCTTCTTTATCCGATAACGCCTGATGTAATCAGAGTCCTGACTTAGTTTATAATAATATTCGGTGGCTGCCTGGGGTGACTGATGATTGTAAAGCCCCCAGAATCTGGTTTCCACTTCACTCGGTCTGGGCATCAGACAGTTCATCAGCTTCGTATCCAGCAGATCCCTGTATGTAATACTGTTTTCGGGAATGATACCAGTCTCAAATGCATAATCAAGCAGTTGTCCAAGCACCTCCTGCAGATCTGTCTTCCCCGGCTCTTCCTCAGGCTCTTCATACTCGTCCAGCCACAACACATCGAGAAGCTGATTCACTGCATAATATCGGTCTGCCTCACTGATCAGCCCTGTTTCCAGTCCATAAGTTACCAGTTTCTTAATTGCCATATCAATCATTCTGCTATTCCTCCTGGATTTCATTCCACCTATTGTCTTTCCCATTATACCTTTGACAAAAGAGTAACACAATACAATATTTTTTTATTTAATACAATTTTTTTATAACCTCTTTGATTCTGTTAATAATCATGGAACCCAGTATTCCTATAACAAGCCCTGCCGCGGTGCCTGCAATCAGCAGCATCGGAAGATAAAAAAATACTCCCGCCTGCCTAACCACAAATGCAGCGACTGTGATCTGCCCGATGTTATGACCGATTCCGCCCAGAATGCTGATTCCTGAAGTTCCAAACCAGTTTTTCTTTTTGCATATAACCATAAGCGCAATACTAAGTCCCCATCCGGCCAGACTGTACAGCATGGCAAATAAGTTCCCGAATGTAAAACCTGTCAGTACAATTCGAAGAAGAGAAACAACTACCGTTCCAGCTGTTCCCACCGTATAAAGTCCGACAACAGTCACAAGGTTTGCCAGCCCCAGCTTAACACCCGGTATTCCCAGGGAAATAGGTATAAGACTTTCAACAAAGCTGAGAACAAAGGCAAGTGCAATCAGCATTCCATAGAGTGCGGCCATGTGTGCCGATTTCTTTTTTTTCATGATTAAGCTCCTTCTTTTTTACATGCAGCTATTATCTTATCACATTCCCCGCATTGTGTAAAAATAAAAAAGTGTCTTCGACACTCTCAACTCCCCTGCCCCTCACTCATGAGGGGTTTGGGGTTTTTCTTTGTGTAACTTTATTGTAAAATTCTTTTATGAATATCTTACAAACCATTTT
>NZ_OAOF01000009.1 GCF_900205965.1 Lacrimispora amygdalina | reverse complement strand
GTATGGCGAATCACAGTGTCGCTTGAATGGTCATAGGAAAAATAGAAATCATCTGCCGACAAAGCAGGGTTAAACTTTGCTAAGTCAACTCCCATATTGTAAGAGTAGGAGTTTTCAAATGAATTATCAGCTCCGATCTGTAGTTTGCTGATTCCGGTATTGGTTCCATAACCGCTTTTGGTTTTAAAATAGTCCTTAACCATATCAATGGTTTCCTGTCCCAACTTAACGACAGACCCATAAGAGAATTCAGCCATAGCTTTATAAGCAGTAAGGTATTTGGTATCTACTTTCACAAAGTCTCCAATATCAGAAATAACGGAATCTAGATTTTTCGTGGAGACATCAACACCAACAGCGGACATTAAGATCGTCCATACATAATCAACAGCAGTTAAAACACCGGAGCCATAGACATATCTGGCACCAAGATAATCAGTAGCAGGAGTAAAGACCAGTAGGAAAACAGCAAGGCTTAAACAGAAAAACCGTTTTATCTTACACATAAAAGCTCCTTTCTAATATCTCAAATTTTCCCAAAAGAGAACCGGAGCAGCTTCGATCGGGAAAGGAAGTGAGATACAATAAAAATTTGTACAAAAAAGGAAGGGCAGGGCGTGCCCTTCCTGATCTGCCGTGACATTGATCTTTATTTTGCGATCTGCCGGAAAAACTTAATTCCGAATCTGACTGCCATTCCAGCACCCACAACAACTAAAGCAATCGGGAGAGCTGCGGCAATCGTAGCTAGCATGTCACCTTGCACACTGGTAAATGCAGTTGTCATAATTCCGGTGATATCAACAGTACCTTCCGCTGCATAAGCTGGAACGGCAGAAGCCATTGATACCGCAACCGGGAGAGCAACAAGTCCAATCCTTCGTGCATTTTCCTGAATTTTGTTAGTCATAAAATATCCTCCTTTAAGATTTTATCATTAACCCCAGTAGGGAGCTAATTACATAGAAAATCAGTTCGACAATCAGTTTTAAAATGATTCCGATACAAATACCACCGGAACATACTGCTATGTAGGTTTCAATCATGCCAGCGCCTCCTGCCTATCAGACAAACACCGATCAGAACGCCTAAAAACAATAAAACAACGATTGCAAAATCATGGTCAGGGGAAACTGCTGAAATGTTCTCTTCCCCATCTTCAAGGGTATAGGCTTCCCCAATCTCTGTATCAAAATCAGCTTCCGATGATGTAGAAAGAATCATCAGCTCACCTTCTTATCAGGCTTCTGATCTGGTTCCTGTTTTGCGTTAAACTGACTGTCAGGAACCGGAGTGATCTGTACGTCGGAAATATAATCAAGATCAATGATCTTAAGGACTGGCTTTCCATCACTACCGATGGACATGCTAAATTCTGCATCATAGAGAGCAGGGGCCCTCTTGATTTTCCCCATTACCTGAAAATCACAGGAGGATTTAGCGGGGCGAGTTCCTTTGGTGCCGTTTACATTATCCTCAGCCACCAAATCTGTATTAAAGTAATAATTGACAGAGGTACCTTGAACACGTTTTCCTGAATCGTCGGTCATATCATACTGACCAGCATAGAGTAAAATAATCTGCATTTTCATAAAAATATACCTTCCTTTCGTCTTAGACAGCCTTAAAAGGCGATCCGCAATTAATATGACATATTTAATATATTGCAAAGTTTCAAATCCGGGAGAGTAACCGGGCCAAAGCCTGATAGTTAGGTATTGACCGAGCAATTTGGGCCCCCCGGCGATGCCCCCAAATTGCCAAGCTACCGTATCGGATACCCGATACAGAGCCAGGCGGGGCGGTAATCAAGGAAAAAAGGGGAGATTGTGTCAACCTGGTGTAAGTTGAAGTACTGGCTTGCGTAAGCTGTTGTAAGCTCCCAGCGCAATGGCTACGCCTGCGCTGGGAGCCTGGCCTGGCGGCGAGGGGGGAGGTCTTACCGCCAGGTCAGTAATTTGGGCCAGGCTTAAACCAAAACCCGGCCCGGGTTTTCAAGGTGCGTTTTATTTACCCTTGAATCGTTTGGTTTAAAACTCTGGTAATGCTTTCTTTAGCATTCATAACACCAGCCGTTCCATACATGGTATGGTAAACAATATCACTAACGACCTGATCAATACCAAAGTCATATAAAACATAGTATTTAATAAATCCTTTTAAGATCTCTTTGTCACTTAAATCCCTTTGTGCCAGAGCGAGTAACCAGATCTTCATATCTTCCGTGTATCGTTCCACTGATGAATCCCCCCTTTCTATGTATCTCACTTACCGTAGCTGCAGCCTGGTTAATGAAGCGGTTTTGAGATACAGATTTAAACGATATGGTGACTTCGGATATACGTTATGTCAAAGGATAATGATCTTAATTCAGATGCTAATTTATCTAACCGTTTTGCAGTATCCTTAAGATACTTCTCCCGTTGGGAAATTTGCTTGTTAAGTCGATCAAGCGTTTCATTTCTTTCTGGTTCAGTATCTCTGGCATCCCGAATAATATTAACAAACTTTTGGTTGAACCCTTCCCCTGAATAACTGTTGATGTAATCATAAATCTCTTCCGGAACCCTTACACTTTTTGGAACACTCATGCGGACACCTCCCGAAGCATTCCATGATCCATCAAGTACTGAATGCTGAAATGTTCAATCTGATAATCGGTGCCTTTTGATTCATTCCGAAAACAGATGATTGTGTCCCCTAAGAGGGGGGTAACGGATACACGGATATAGTTGCCAGTAGCCGGGTGCTGATATGACATCCAGTAGCGGAAACTATGATAACTAAAATCGCATTTTTGCAACTCTGGAAGATTGCTGTTGACTGCACTCATAAGTGCGTACATCTTAGATTTGCTTAGATTGAGCCGATAACTCATTTGACCTCCTATCCGCGACGGGTATAAAAGCCTGTCGCAAACACATCATTAATAAGTTACTGTGTTTACAGGAGCCGAGAAACATGCTAAAATATGAACTGGTGAGATACATATTTTATAAGCAAGTTTCCGGTTCCTGCCATTAACACCCGGTGTAGAATGGCACCTTTTATGGTGTTTCTGTAGAACGGACACACTTGCAATTTTAAGAGTGCAAATATGTCGGGTTTCTACTTTTTTAATTATAGCTCAATATAGTGGAATAGTCAATGAAAACAACTCAAAATATGGAGATAAAAATGGAATTTATTGATAGATTACAAGAAGTCATGAAAGAAAAGAACATAACAGCGTATAAGCTATGCAAAGATTTGGGCTATGGAACCTCTACGTTTACAGCATGGAAGCAGAATAAAACACCATCTATTGAAAAATTAACAGAAATAGTACATTATCTTGAAGTATCAGCTGATTATTTATTAGGCATAGACAAAGAAAATAATATAAGCATAAACAAAGATGAAGAAAAAATTGTTCTTGCATACAGAAAAGCTGACCCAGGGATTCAAATAGCTATAAAAAAAATATTGGATGTAGAAATAGCCGTTGAGATAGAACAGGAAAAGTCATCACCCTCTCGAACTGGTTAAAAAAAACCGTCATAGATAGAAAATTTAACAAAGGTGTCGAGTTCTTACCTATATTATATATTTCATTAATAATCGATATAAGTAGCTACGGACCAAGGTGTCGGGAGTTCGAATCTTCTCACGCACGTAAGGAAAAGGCATCTACACGAAAGTGTAGATGCCTTTTTTGGCATGTTCTACCATAAAATTTATTTATTGCTTGATTTTTTTCCAGAATTTATTATACTAAATAGTAAATGATGATTAGAAAATTTAATATCAAAGTCTGAATCAGGTGCAACGAGGTAGCTGGCAACAATGGGTGCAGTGCCTCTTTTTTTATATAAACTGTTCAGGCAGACAGGAGTTTTACACAATGACACAGGAGGTAATAACCAGAAAATTGAACCAGCTTTCTGGAAAAATAAGCTTTCTTTATGAAAATCTGGAAACAGGTGAGCACATTGGATACAGAGAAGACCAGCCGCAGATGGCAGCCAGTGTGATAAAGCTGTTTGTTATGGCATTTGCATTTCATCAGTTTGATACGGGGAAGCTGATGAAGGATTTTTCGTTGTCCATACACAAAAAAGATTGTGTTCCATCCTGTGGTGCACTTACCTATCTTCACGAAGAAATCCGTGTAACGGCTTTGGATTTGGTAACACTTATGATTATATTCAGTGATAACACGGCTACGAATGTTCTGATTGACTTGTTTGGGATAGAGGAAATTAATCAGTATATTGCTTCTCTTGGATTTGAAAGGACCTGCCTTAACAGAAAGATGTTTGATCTGGAAAAATCGAGACAGGGGATTCAGAATTATATAACGGCGTCCGAGGCAGGACGTTTACTTAAGATGATGCATCGGGGAGAACTGGTCAGCGATACGGCAAGCAGACAGATGATCTCGATTTTAAAGAATCAGCAGCTTCGCAGTAAGATTCCATTTTACCTTCAGGCTTTGGAAGAAAAACCGGAAATAGCCCATAAGACAGGAGAGGACCGGGGAATAACACATGATGTCGGTATTGTTTATGGAAAGGTACCGCTTCTGTTGTGCTTCTGCGGGAATGAAACAGATACTCCTGCATTTGAGCGAATCATGGGAGAATTGTCGCTGCAATTATACAGTGAGGTAAATGGATTGACATTGTAGAAAGGAATTGGGAATGAAAATTGCAAAGATAGAAACAGCAGAAGTGAACATTCCTCTTGTAACTCCATTTAAAACAGCCCTTAGGACTGTAAACAGTGTGAATGATATTGTGATCAGAATCACCACAGATGATGGTCAGATCGGATATGGGGAAGCGCCGCCTACGGCAGTAATTACGGGAGAGACAAAAGACTCAGTCCGCTGTGCCATTGAGGAGTTTATAGCTCCGGGATTAATTGGGATGGAGATAGAGAATCTGGAAGGGATAATGGGAAAAATTCAGACATCCATGGTTAAGAATACATCAGCAAAAGCGGCGGTGGATATGGCCGTTTATGATCTGTTTGCAAAGTCCTGTGGGAAACCGCTTTATAAAGTACTGGGAGGAAGTAAAGGAGAGATTGAAACGGATTTAACCATCAGCGTTAACGAGACAGAGGAAATGGTAAAAGACAGTCTTCTCGCTATTCAGCAGGGGTTTCGGATACTAAAGATTAAGGTTGGTAAGGAAGGACAAAAGGATGTGGAGCGGATCAAAGCCATTCGTCAGGCTGTAGGCCCCCATATCAAGCTTAGAATTGATGCAAATCAGGGCTGGACAGCAAAAGATGCGGTGAGAATCATACGAAAGCTGGAGGATATGGGGATTGATATGGATCTGGTGGAACAGCCTGTAAATGCGCATGATTTTGAAGGGATGAGGCAGGTAACCAGTCAGGTAGATACTCCCATTCTGGCAGATGAGAGCGTGTTTTCTGCATTGGATGCCATACATATTATCCGAGAGCGGGCGGCAGATTTAATTAACATAAAACTGATGAAATCAGGGGGGATTTATGAAGCTTTAAAAATCTGCGCTATAGCAGAATGCTGGGGAGTGGAGTGTATGGTAGGATGTATGTTGGAAAGTAAGATTGCGGTCAGTGCTGCAGCTCATCTGGCAGCTGCAAAAGGTATTATTACCAGGGCGGATTTAGACGGTCCATCTTTATGCAGTGTGGACCCGTATACTGGAGGTCCATCCTTTTTGGGCCCAAGAATTATAATGAATAGGGAGCCTGGACTGGGGATTATAGGAATGAACCAGTGAGTATACTTCACCCTGATGTAGAAATAAAATAATGGAGGAAAATTATGAAGAAAAAAAGAGTAACAGCCAGTATTCTCTGTGTGGTTCTTGCAACAGCAACTGTACTCAGTGGCTGTGGAGGCAAAAAAACTTCTGAGAACAGTACAGGAAATACAAAAGATGGAACAAAGACAGAAGGAAGTTCAGAGCCGGCAGTTTATAAAAAGCTTTATGGAGCAGAAGCAGAAACGCTGAACTATCTCACTTCTTCAGCAGAAGTGAGTCATAAAATCGGAGCAAATGTCGTTGATACTCTGGTGGAATATGATAATAAGGGGCAGATTAAACCGGGACTGGCAACAGAATGGACTTATGACGAGGCTTCACTTACCTGGACCTTTCATTTAAGAGATGCCAAATGGGTTGACAATACTGGCAAAGAGGCTGGAGATGTGACTGCCCAGGATTTTGTGGATGCAATGAAATATCAGCTGACGCCTGAAAACGAAAGTGCTAATGTACAGAATTTATTTGGTATCATTGCCAATGCTGAGAGTTACTATAACGGACTGGTGTATAACGGTGGTGCGGATAAGGATGGAACGGTATGGCAGCCGGTTGATTTTTCCCAGGTTGGTGTGAAGGCAGTTGATGAACATACCCTTACCTATACGCTGGAGAAGGAGGTTCCTTATTTTTTATCTTCTCTGGTTTATGTGGTTTATATGCCGGCTTATGGTCCCCAGCTGGAAGAATTGGGGAAGGATTTTGCAACAGCAGCAGATAAGATGTATTATAATGGCGCTTACTATCTGGAGGAATTTTCACCTCAGGAGAAACATGTTTTTAAGAAAAATTCATTGAACTATGATGCGTCTCTGGTTTATATTGATGAGATTCAGGAGATTTATAATGCGGAATACAATACAATCGGGCCTGAAATGGTAAAAAGAGGCGAGGTGGATTACGCAGAACTCTCTTCTGATATTCTGGATGATTGGCTGAGCAGTGAAGATACAAAGAATTTAATCAGCAGGGAAAGACCGAAAACCAGCTATTCCTATTTCTACTGCTTTAATTTTAATCCCCAGTTTGATGCCCAGTATGAGCCGGAGAACTGGAAGAAGGCAGTGAATAATGTAAACTTCCGCAAAGCGTTGTCATCTGCTCTTAACAAGACCAAAGAAGTTGCAGTTTTAGAGTCGTCTTCTCCCGATGATTTTGTCATTAACTCCATTACTCCGCCGGAATTTACGTTTAATGCAGAAGGTACAGATTATACAAAAGTTGGAGATATGGCAGACTTAACGCAGACGTTTGACGAGAAGAAGGCTAAAGAATACAGGGATCTGGCAAAGAAAGAGCTGTCAGCCTCCGGTGTTACATTTCCTGTTAAAGTTCTGATGCCATATAATCCTTCTGAAGTAAACTGGGATAAAGAGTGCCAGGTAGTGGAACAGCAGATGGAAAGCCTTCTTGGCAATGATTTTATTGATATTATTGTGGAAGCAGGTCCTGCAGATGCATTTTTAACCGAGGTCCGCAGAAACGGTAAGTTTGCATTTATGAAATGCAACTGGGGTGCGGATTATGCAGATCCGGAGACCTGGACAGATCCGTTTTATCAGAAAAAGGGAGAAAGCGGATATGAACTGGGCTATAAATATGGGAATATTGCAAAAGCAATCGAAGATGGAACTCCTTCTTCCAATGCGGCTCTGGAGTATTTTACGCTTGTAGATCAGGCGAAAGAAATAAAAGTGGATATTAATGCCAGATATGAGGCATTTGCAAAGGCAGAGGCAAGTCTGGTTGATCATGCATTTGTGGTTCCGTTCAGTATTTCAGTCAGTAAGTATCTGGCCAATAAACTGGATGTATTTGAAGGGCAGTATGCACCTTTTGGAGTGTCCAATCTCCGGTATAAAGGACAGCATTTAAAGGATCATTTTATCTCCATGGATGAGTATAAGGCAAACAGGGATGCAAGTGAAAAATAAAGGAGTCTGACAACTGATGTTACAATACTTAAGTAAAAGAATAGCACGCTCATTTCTTACGCTGCTCATTATTCTGACCGCTGTTTTCTGTCTTCTCCGACTCATGCCTATAGAAGGTTATTTTCAGAACTTTGATAAAATGACACCTCAGCAGATTGAAGTGGGTCTGAAGGAAATGGGATTATCCGATCCCCTTCCCCTTCAGATTGTCCACTTCTTTAAGGACCTGATTCGTGGAGATCTGGGTATTTCCCGTATCTACCGGTCCAATGTTCCGGTATCTGATATTCTGGCGGATAAGGTTCCTGTATCCATTAAACTGGGGATCTGGTCTATGATCGTGTCGCTTTTTGCAGGACTTCCCATGGGAGCTTTCATGGCGAGGTATCAACACCGTTTGTTTGACAAAATCAGCACATTTTTTATCGTTTGCATTCAGGCGGTTCCGGCTGCAGTCTATTTCCTTTATATTCAGCTGTATGGGACTCAGCTTTTTCATGTTAGTCTGCTGTTTGAAATTGATGATCCCAAATACTGGATTCTGCCGGTAATCTCAATGTCTCTGGGGAATATTGCATTTTATGGGATGTGGCTGAGAAGGTATATGATTGATGAAAGTAATAAAGATTATGTGAAATTAGCTAAGGCAAAGGGACTGTCTGAGGGAAAGGTCATGTTCAGACATATTTTCCGCAATGCATTTGTTCCCCTTGTCCAATATATTCCTACTGCATTTTTAAATACTGTGATCGGGTCGATTTATATAGAATCTCTGTACAGCATTCCAGGGATGGGAGGCCTGCTGGTGACAGTGATTAAGAAGCATGACAATGCTATGGTACAGGGAATTGTCCTTTTGTATGCCTGTGTGGGTGTACTGGGACTGCTTCTTGGGGATCTTATGATGGTGATGCTGGATCCCAGAATCAGTCTTGGCAGGAAAGCAGGTGACAGATGATGAAGCAATTTTCTTACCGGCATACAAAAGAAACGGAACTCATCCACAATATGCAGGAAGCGGAGCTGTTTACATTTGGGGGATATAATGAGGACGAGACTGAGAAAACGGGCTTTAGTAATTATTCTTACTGGAACAGTACCCTTCATGCTTTTTTGAAAAACCGCATGGCCTTTGCGTTACTTGTGGTGTTAATGCTGCTTCTGGCATTTACGTTTGTTCAGCCGTATCTTCCGGGGCAGTATGATCCCAACCTGATCATCAATGATGCCAGCGGTATTCAGTTTCGCAATGTTCCGCCGGGGAAACAGTTCATTCTGGGAACCAATTCCATCGGCCAGGATTTATGGGCACGGATCTGGTCAGGTACAAGGACGTCTTTGCTGATCGGCTTATCGGTGGCTCTGGCGGAGGCTGTGATTGGAATTACAGTAGGAGTTATCTGGGGCTATGTCAGGAAGGCAGACTTTATTCTGACTGAGATTTATAATATTATTGATAATATCCCCAATACCATCATATTAATTTTGATTTCTTACATATTAAAGCCCAGCGTAAAGACGCTGATCTTTGCTATGTGTCTTACGGGATGGATTCAGATGGCAAGATTTATACGTAATCAGATACTGATAATCAGAGACAGGGATTATAATGTGGCAAGCCGTTGTCTTGGGACACCGGCAGCCAGAATTATTGTAAAAAATCTTCTGCCTTATCTGGTTTCTGTGATTATGCTTCGTATGGCACTTACTATTCCTGCTGCCATTGGAAATGAAGTGTTTATTACCTATATCGGTCTGGGACTTCCGGTTAATATTCCAAGCCTTGGCAACTTAATCAATGAAGGCAGGGTGCTCATTACCAGTCCGGCTCTCCGCTATCAGCTGATTTATCCTACGATTATTCTTTCCTTTGTAACTATTTCATTCTATATCATCGGCAATGCGTTTTCTGATGCCGCCGATCCGAAGAATCACATATAGGGAGGCGGTCTATGAAACGTGAGACGATATTAGAGGTTAGAGATCTTAATATTACCTTTGAATTGAGCGGCAAAGAGCTTCGTGCCATCCGGGGAGTTTCGCTGGAGCTTTATAAAGGGGAGATCCTGGCAGTTGTAGGGGAATCGGGCAGTGGTAAATCGGTTTTTACAAAATCATTTATGGGACTTCTGGATAAAAATGGCTGTGTCAGCGGCGGAACGGCGGTTTATTATGGTTCTGACAACAAAACTGCGGTAGAGCTTACGGGAATTAAGAAAGAAAAAGACTGGTTAAAGCTTCGAGGGCACGAAATTGCCATGATTATGCAGGATCCCATGACCAGTTTAAATCCGTTAAAAACCATTGGAGCGCAGATTATGGAGGCTGTCCTCCTCCATCAGAAGGGAAGCCGGGCTGAGGCAAAAAAGCGGATGCTTCAGTATCTTACTGATGTGGGAATTCAGGATCCAGAGAAACGTTTTAACCAGTATCCCCATGAATTTTCTGGGGGAATGCGCCAGCGTGTGGTAATTGCCATAGCAATTGCCTGCAATCCACAGATTCTTATCTGCGATGAGCCCACAACGGCTCTTGATGTGACCATACAGGCACAGATTCTTGCGCTGATAAAGGAACTGCGGTTTAAATATAAGCTTTCTGTTATACTGATTACCCACGATCTGGGAGTGGTAGCCAATATAGCTGACAGAGTTGCTGTGATGTATGCCGGGGATATTGTGGAGATTGGAACCTGTGAAGAAATCTTTTATGATGCACGGCACCCTTATACCTGGGCGCTTCTTTCTTCTTTGCCTCAGATAGGGATAAAAGGAGAAGATTTATTCTCTATAGCCGGGACGCCGCCCAACCTTTATACAGAAATAAAAGGGGATGCATTTGCTCCCAGAAATCCACAGGCGCTTAAAATAGATTTTGTGAAGAGTCCTCCATATTTCAGTATTTCCCCTACTCATAAGGCGAAAACATGGCTGCTTGATGAAAGAGCACCGAAGGTGGATCCGCCCCAGGTATTAAAAATAATCAGAGAGGGAGGTCTGTTCTGATGAAGCGGGAAGTATTATTGGAAGTAAAGGATCTTAATGTGACCTTCGGCGAACGGAGAAAGAAATATCAGGCGGTTAAAGGAGTGAATTTTAAGATTTATAAAGGGGAGACCTTTGGACTGGTGGGGGAATCCGGTTCTGGAAAAACCACCATTGGCAGGGCTGTCATGCGAATTATTAAAACTTCAGGGGGAGAAATTCTCTATAAGGGTCAAAAGATAAACGGAGAAATATCAGGAGAACTGGACCGTAAGGTAATACAGGAAATTCAGATGATTTTTCAGGATCCCCAGGCATCACTGAATGAGAGAGCCAAGGTGGATTATATTGTCAGTGAAGGTTTAATGAATATTGAAAAAAATTTTTCGGAGCAGGAGAGAAAAAAAAGGGTGAATCAGGCGCTGCTTGATGTGGGACTTCTCCCGGAGTTTGCAAACCGGTTCCCTCATGAATTTTCAGGAGGCCAGAGACAGCGGATTGGTATTGCCAGATCTCTGATTATGAAACCTGAGTTTATTATTGCAGATGAACCAATCTCTGCTCTTGATGTGTCCGTACGGGCGCAGGTTCTTAACCTTCTTGCAAGAATGCAGAAGGAGCGTCAGATCACCTATTTGTTTATTGCCCATGATATATCGGTCATGCGTTTTATTACAGATCGGATTGCTGTGATCCGGAAAGGTGAGATCGTGGAGATGGCTGAGACGGAAGAACTAATCACCCATGCCATTCACCCGTATACCAGGGCGCTGCTCTCAGCCATTCCCATGCCGGATCCAAAACATGAACGGAATAAGAAACTGATGGTTTATGATCCTTCTATGCATGATTATACGACAGATCAGCCTTTCTGGCAGGAAATCAGAAAGGATCATTTTGTGCTGGCGAATAAAAAAGAGGCAGAAGAATATAAGAGATTATACAAGTCGAGACAAAACGGATAAAAGGCAGCGGAAATGTCCGCTGCTTTTGTCTTCCATGTCCGGTTCTTTATAATGAAAGGAGGCAGCGATGAAACAGTTTGCAGTGATCAGAAAGCCGGTAATTTCCATATGGGACCGGCCGGAGGAAATAAAAGAAAACAGGGACAGAAAAATAATTTCTTCCATTGCAGATGAAGGAATCTATGGAATGGGGCTCCGGATCAGTGGGGAAGAAGAAATGGGGTTTTATCCGGTTATGACAGCCTATCAATATCCGGGCTATGTAAGAAAAGAGGATGTGGAGCTGACCAGTCTTTCTTCGCTGATGAAATGGGAAGAAGGGGGCCTTATGGTGACTAATGGAGAATTCGTGGACCTCATGTCGATTCCAAAGATTCAGGGCGTAAGAATTATGAGTGTCCCCAGGGGCGCACTTATAAAGGTCATAGAGTTTGAATCCATGGAACCTGGATGGGCACTGGTGGAGTTATTTGACGGGCAGAGGGGATTTATGAGAAATCAGTACCTGCGCCCGAAAGAATATTCTCAGAGCGGATTGTGGACGGGAGAGCTTCCACAGAAAGAAATTGTGGATGAAAGGGAATTTCGTAAGGCAGTTGTGGAGAATGCAATGCAGTATTTAGGGACACAGTACCGTTGGGGAGGAAGAACATCGCTGGGGATTGACTGTTCCGGACTGGCTTCGGAAAGCTATCTGCTAAGCGGGATCATTATATTCCGGGATGCGAAGATCCAGCCGGGATTTCCGGTCCGGGAAATTCCAAAGGAAGAAATGCTTCCTGGAGACCTGATGTATTTTCCCGGACATATCGCCATGTATATAGGAGATGGAAGGTATATTCATTCTACGGGAAAGATCGGAAACAGCGGAGTGGTGATTAACAGTTTAAATACGGATGCAGCGGATTACCGGGATGATCTTACAAGGAGCTGGTATGCTTCGGGCAGTATATTCTGAGGGAATGAAACGGAGGAAGGTATGGATTTAAGATTTACATTAGAAAAAAGAATAAAGGCGGAGATAATGAGCTACGATGGCAGGATGGGAGTCTATTTAAATGATTTTCATGGTAATGAAATCGCTTTGGGACAGGATGAAAAGTATGAGACTGCCAGTACTATAAAACCCTTTATTCTCGCCTGCCTGTTTGATGAAGTGGAAAAAGGAAACAAAAGCCTGGAAGACCTGATAAAATATAAGGAAGAGCATGTGGTGGATGGGAGCGGAGTGCTGGCAGCTCTTGAGCCTGGGGCTGTCTTGCGGGTAAAGGATGCGGCTGTTTTTATGATTATCGTCAGTGATAACGTTGCCACAAATATGATGATTGATTATCTGGGGCTGGATACCATTAACCGCTGCATAAAAGAGCTGGGGTGCAGCGATACGGTTCTTTACAATCCCATTCATTTTGACCAGTACCGGAGATTGGGAACCACTACGCCCAGGGATTATGGGAGTATTTTTACAAGACTGGTAAAAGGAGAGCTGATCAGTCCTGAGGCTGATGCTGCAATGCTGGAAATATTAAAAAAACAGCATTACAACAGCATGATTACAAAGGATTTTCCTCCGGTTTATATGGACAGTGACAATACGGATGAGATATTGATTACCGTCGCTTCCAAAAGCGGTAGCATGGATGCCTGCCGCAATGATGGTGGTATCGTATTTACTCCGTACGGACCTTATGTGATTGTAATGTTTCATAAGGAATTCTCTGATGCCATGTATTATCCGGCGCATCCGGCTACGGTGTTCGGTGCCAGGGTAAGCCGGATGGTATTGGATCAGTTCCTTGCACTGGAAGGAAGATTCTGCTTGTAAAAAACTACAGGCTTAAAAGCTTTGAAAGGTCATGAATGGTGTGAGTTGCGGCGGATTCCACGAAGGAATCTGTACGGATAAAGAGACAGGAGTCGATTCCTGCATTCACAGCACCCTGGATGTCAGAACTTAAACTGTCACCCACCATGATGGTCTCTTCCTGATGAAAATCCGGAATATGGTCGAAGCAGTGTTTGAAAAAGTGGAGAGAAGGTTTTTCGCTTCCTACCTGTTCAGAGATAAACATGCCGTCAAACAGGTCGTGGATCCCAGCCTGCTTCAGTCTGGTGATCTGAGTGGAATAGACTCCATTGGAAGCGGTGTAGAGCCTTTTTCCCATATTTTTTAATTGTATCAGTGTATCTTTCGCATGAGGGATCAGCTTTGGACTGCTGCCAAGAAAGCTGCGGTAGCGGGATTCAGCCTCGATTCCGTCTATCTCCTGGTTCAGAGTTTTAAAATACAGGGAAAACCGTGTTTGAAACACTTCTTCCCTGCTGATTTTCGCCTGTTCCAGCAGATCCCAGAGGTGCCTGTTTATCTTCTTATATTCACCCAGCATGCTGTGTTCAAATGGAATGTTGTAGGATTCTAAAACATTCTGGAAGCTCCGTTCTTCTGCAGCATCAAAATCCAGGATTGTGTTGTCAATATCGATTAGGTATGTTTGGTACATGTATCTAGTCCTCCATATTCCAGTGTTTTTTGAAAAAGCCGTAACAGATGCCCAGCAGAGGGGAAAGGAGCAGAACGCTGATTATGGTTCCTTCCCGGATCTGTAAAGGGGTATGTGCCCATAGAGTAAGGCCAATTGTAACGGCAAGAAAGATTACGTCAAAGCTCATACGGACAGCCGTGAATTTCCTGTGGTACACTTCCGATATGGTCAGGCAGAGACTTTCTAACGGGAAGTTTATAATTCCAATTGCAAGGACTGCGCCCAGGCTTACGTTAGCGATAATCAGGCCGGCTATGTAAAGTATCAGCCGGAAAAGATAGCTTTCAGCCGTAAAACCGGACAGGATCTGATATAAAAAGAAGTTTATAATAATCCCGTTGGCTATGGTAGCAATAATCTGAATGATGTCCTTATAGTTTAATCTGGAACGTTTAAAAAGTAAATAGCTTACAAAAAAAATGGTATTGATTATGTTTAGTATCGTACCGACCTTCCATGGAATCAGGAAGGAAAGTGTAACTGCCAGGGCATTTAAAACGCTCTGGCCGATGGCTGCTTTTAACTGCAGGGATATCCCGAAACCAAAGAATACAAAGGCCAGGACAGACCAGGCAGTTAATACTGTGTTTTTCTTCGTCATTGTTTTCACCTCGGGATTATGATACCATAGTTACTGGATAACCTACTATGAGAATTATCATATCAGAGGTATTTAAAATGAAACAATTTGTAACGTGTGAGATCCCTGAAGGCTTATTAAGAATGGGGCAGGAAAGACGGTTTTTAAAAGGCAGCAATATATTTAAGGCGGGGGAGTCCATTACCCACTGTTATTATATCCGGTCCGGAGTGGTAAAAATATATATCGATCACGAAAACGGGCGGCGGTCGATTCTGGATTTCGCAGGAAGGCAAGACTGGCTGGGCGAGCTTTCCGTATTCTGCAATGAGGATTTTACAAAAGAGAACAGGGTGGTAGATGAGATATCCTGTCTGGAGTTTGATATAAGTAAGATCAGGCAGATGTGCAAAAAGGATGGAAGCATATCCTTCTATTTTGCCTCCTATATTTCCAGCAAACTGATGGCCAGAAGTTTCCGGCTTAGTGAATATTTAAATTATTCTCTGGAAAAAAGGTTTGCTTCTTTTATACTTTCCCACCACAAAGGAGGGGTATATGGGATATCACATACAGATGTTTCAGAGTACATGAATGTCAGCTACCGCCATATTCTGTTTGTTATGAAAAAATTCTGTGATGAGGGAATTATGAAAAAGGAGAAAGGGTATATTATTGCTGATTTCGGGAAACTGAGAGAAATTGCGGAACGATCCGAATAGTATTGCAGGATGACGGCTGTTAATTTCCTATTGTTTCCTTTTCCATTTTTCGCTATAATTAATAATACAGGTTTAAGCCCGGGAAAGAAAAGAAAAAAGATTGGAATTGTATATATGGAAGAGGAACATAATGAAGATAGAAGGAGTACTGGAACTCTGCCCATGGAAGATGGTACTTTTTGCAGCTACCGGATTGTGAAATCCAACAGGAAATCCATGGCTTTGCAGATTTTAAAAACTGGTGAAGTAATAGTAAGACTTCCTTTGTCTGCACCTTACCGCCTCGGACACCAGCTGATTGCAAAAAACAGCAGCTGGGTGTATCAGGCAGTGCAGAAGGTGAAGGTCTTGTCGGACCGGCAGCAGCAGCTCTCCTGGACAGATGGGAGTGCTCTGCTGCTTTTTGGGGAAATGCTTACGCTTCATATTCTGCCTGATTTTAAGCGAAAGGGAATTCTGGTAAAAGAGGCACCCGATGGCTTACTGCTCACCGGTTCTGTAAGCCTTGAAGAAACTAAGGAGGGGGAGGATACGGTTAAAGCTGTGATAAAGCACTGGTACCGGCAGCGGGCGAGGCAGTACTTAGAAGAGAAAACGGCTGTGTGGTCGCGGATTATGAACACGGATTATGGCAGGATTGCTATTCGGGACCAGGCGACCAGGTGGGGAAGCTGCAGTGGAAAAGGAAATTTAAATTTCAACTGGAGGCTGGTTCTGCTGCCGGAAGATCTGGCAGATTATGTGGTAGTACATGAGCTGGCCCATCGGTTTTATATGAATCATTCGAAGGAATTTTGGTCAGTTGTGGAACAAGAAATACCGGATTACCGGTTCAGGAGGAAGAAATTAAGGGAATATGAAAATGAAATCTATCAGAAATATTAAAATAAAAACAAAACTGCTTTTATTGGGGGGAATCAGCATTCTGGGTCTGTTATTTATCGGTACAGAATCTGTAATTACGGCAAGCAAAATCAATCAGGCCAGTACGTTGATTTCCCAGTCCTGGGTGCCGGCCATCATTATTGCTGAGGAATTAAATACCAAGACTTCAGATTACCGTCTTAAGGAATACAACCATGTTATTACCACCAATTGGGAAAACAAATCTCAGCTTGAGAAGGAGATGGCTGATATAAGGACTGATATGGAACAGTCATTTACCCGGTATCAGAATTATACCGCTGATGAAGAGGACCGGAAGCTGATGGCGCAGGCAAAAGAAAACTGGAAGGAATATATAGAATGCAGTGACAGCCTTCTTTTGACCAGCCGGGATAATGATTCATCAGATGCCTTCAAAATTATTACGGGTGAATCCAGCAAGCTGTATAACCGAGCAAGAAGCGGATTTTTAGAGGTAGTGGATTATAACAGAAAAGGATCAGAGGCAGCCAGTATTGAGGCAGATCATTTATATGGGCGTCTTGCCAGAATGAAAGTCATCAGCGTGGGTGTGGTGGGATTTTTGATTTCACTTCTTGTCATTTATATCATTATAGCGATTGATAAACCGGTAAAGGATCTTGTGGAAGGAACCAGGAGAATGGCAGATGGAAATCTTGATGTATATCTGACCTACCGGTCCATGGATGAGATTGGCATACTCACAAATTCGGTCAATGAGCTGATTGACCGGTTAAAAAGCATCATCGATGATGAGAAATATCTGTTTCAGGAGATTGGCAGTGAGAATTTTGAAGTGAAATCCACATGTGAAAAAGCCTATCGGGGAGATTTTGCTCCCATACTTTATTCTATAACCAGCCTGATGAACCGCCTGTCTGCTGCGAAGAAGCGCAAGGAAGAGCCGCAGAAGAGTGGCCTGATTGAGAACAAGGGCATTCGGGAAATCAAAGGGATCAGAAAGTTAAGAGAGATGAAGGTATTAAAAGGAAGGGCAGCAGAAGTGTGTGTAGTTAAGGAGATTAAAAAAGATGGCGGCAGAAAAATGGATGCTTCAGACGAAAAGGGCTGATTTTAATGAAATGTCGAAACTTCATCATATATCTCCCGTAACCGCAAGGATCATCAGGAACAGGGAGGTATTAGGACCGGAAGCAGTGGAGAAGTATTTAAGAGGGGGACTGAATGATCTATACAGTCCGCACCTGCTAAAGGATATGGAACTGGCAGTCCGGATCTTAAAAGAGAAGATCGGTCAGAAAAAACCGGTCAGAATCGTGGGAGATTATGATATAGACGGAGTCTGCTCTACGTATCTGTTATATCAGGCATTGAAAGAAACAGGAGCAGTAGTGGATTATGAGATTCCAGACAGGATTAAGGATGGGTATGGAATTAATGAATCCATAATCAGGGCGGCTTATGATGATGGTATTGATACGATTATAACCTGTGATAACGGAATTGCTGCAGTTGAACAGATAACCCTTGCCAAAGAGCTTGGAATGACTGTAATTGTAACCGATCATCATGATATCAGAAAAGAGGAGGGAAAGGAAGTTCTGCCTCCGGGAGACGCCATTGTAAATCCAAAGCAGGAGTCCTGCAGTTATCCGTTTCCTGAGATCTGCGGCGCTATGGTGGCATTTAAGCTGATACAGGCCTTGTATGAGGCTTTTAATATATCGGAAGAGAAATGGCTTAATATGGTGGAGTTTGCGGCCATCGCTACGGTCGGAGATGTGATGAAGCTTCAGGATGAAAACCGGATTATTGTGAAGGAAGGCTTAAAGCGCATTGGAACCACGCAAAGCCTGGGGCTGTTAAAACTTATAGAGAAGAATAACCTGGATAAGGATCATATTACGGCGTATCAGATTGGCTTTGTCATCGGTCCCTGTCTGAATGCAGGCGGTCGTCTGATGACAGCCAAACTGGCGCTTTCTCTGCTTTTGTGCCAGGATGAGGAAGAAGCGGACCGAATGGCTGTTGAATTAAAGGATCTCAACGACCAGAGAAAGGATATGACAAAAGAGGGTACAGATGAGGCGGTAAAGCTGGTGGAAGAGCAATTCTTAAAGGATAAGGTTTTGGTGGTGTATCTGCCGGACTGTCATGAGTCACTTGCCGGAATCATAGCAGGCAGATTACGGGAGCGGTATCAGAAGCCTGCTTTTGTGCTGACTGATGGAGAAGAGCAGGTAAAGGGATCCGGCCGTTCCATTGAGTCCTATCATATGTTCGATGCGCTGATGGAGGTAAAGGAACTTCTCCTGAAATTCGGAGGACATCCCATGGCAGCAGGACTGTCTCTGCTTAAGGAGAATGTGGATAAGCTGCGCAGAGCGCTGAACCAGCATGCAGACCTGACGGAAGATGATTTTGTAAAGAAGGTGTGGATTGATGTACCGATGCCTCTTGAATACATAAGTGAGCCTTTGATTGAGGAACTGGATTTGCTGGAGCCTTATGGACAGGGAAATGAAAAACCTCTCTTTGCCCAGAAGGATCTATACATACGCAGTGTACGTGTTCTTGGCAAGAACCGGAATGTGGTGAAATTTTCTCTGGCTACAGAGAATGGAACACCCATGGATGGTCTTTTGTTTGAGGATGGAGACAGATTTGTAAATGAACTTGGAAACAGCCGCCAGCTTGATGTGATCTATTACCCTGCAGTCAATGAATACAATGGAAATAAATCGCTGCAGATCGTGATCAGGAATTACAGGATCATAAGTTAAACAGATGTAATAAGGAGAGTGGCATGGAGACTATAAGAACTGTTATAATCGGCTTTGGGGGAATGGGAAAGAAATATGCACGGATGCTGGCAGATGGGAAGGTCACCGGAATGGTTCTGGCGGGAATCTGCTGCCGGAACTTAAAGGGTCAGGAGGAGATTAAGAATCAGTATCCGGATGTAAACATCTTTTCTGATACAGATGCGGTATTTGCAGCCAAAGATACGTTTGATGCTGTAGTGATCGTAACTCCTCACGATACCCATGTACCCATCGGACTGATGGCGGCGGAGACAGGGAAGCATATTCTTATGGACAAGCCTCTGGGAGTTTCGGCAAAAGAGGCAGGCGTGATGGTAAGAGAAGCCCAAAATTGTGGGATAAGTCTTGGGATGATATTTAACACCCGGATGAAAGGCGGTTATCTGTCAGCCGGAGAGTTCCTGAGAAGTGGCGGTCTGGGGAGAATAACCAGGGCTGTGTGGGTATGCAATACCTGGTACCGTACCCCTGCTTACCATAACAGTGCTCCATGGAGAAGTACCTGGAGGGGAGAGCACGGCGGTCTTTTAATCAACCAGTGCCAGCATTTTCTGGATGTCTGGCAGTGGCTTTTTGGAATGCCTGATGAGGTATATGCTTCCATTGATTATGGAAAATATAATCCCATTGCAGTGGATGACAGTTTTGATCTTCAATTCTTTTATAAGAATGGATTGCGTGGGACCTTGATTAGTTCTACAGGAGAAAATCCTGGAACCAACCGCCTTGAGATCTGGGGTTCAAAGGGCAGACTGACCGTTTCAGACGGAGTGGAATTGATTTTTGACGAAAACGTAGTCTCTACGGAGGAATTTGCACGGACGAATCAGGATCCGTTTGGAAAGCTATCTTCTGTTTGCAGCTCACTGGAAACAGAAGATCATAACGGAGAGGAATACCGCCTGATTTTTCAGAATTTTTCCGATCATCTCCGTTTTGGTGCAAAATTAATGACTCCGGGTGAAGATGGACTCCGGACACTTATGATGGCTAACGGGGCGTATCTTTCCTCCTGGCTGGAAAAGAAAATTTCCTATCCCATCGATGAAGACCTTTATGAAAAGCTGCTGACGCAGAAGGAAGAGGATGAGAAAGCCTTGACATTTTAAGGAAGTTTGCTATATAATCTACCAAAATGCTAAAGAGTAACGATTCAAGAGGAAAAGTGAGGGAATGGACATGGTAAATGATGTAATGAAGTTTATCACCGGCTTTGATAAAGAAGTAGGAGAAGCCATAGAAAAGGAGTGCGCACGACAGAGAAGAAACTTAGAATTAATCGCATCCGAGAACATTGTTTCAGAACCGGTTATGATGGCGATGGGTACTGTACTTACAAATAAATATGCAGAAGGTTATCCTGGTAAGCGTTATTACGGCGGATGTGAAGAGGTGGATGTTGTGGAAAGCATTGCCATCGAGCGTGCCAAAAAACTGTTTGGCTGTGATTATGCAAATGTTCAGCCCCATTCAGGAGCCCAGGCCAATATGGCAGTTTTTCTTGCCATGTTAAATCCTGGCGATACAGTTATGGGTATGAACTTAAATCACGGCGGTCATTTAACTCATGGAAGCCCTGTAAACTTTTCCGGTCTGTATTTTAATATTGTTCCTTACGGAGTTAAGGATGATGGATTCCTTGATTACGATGAGATGGAGCGTCTTGCTATGGAGCATAAACCAAAACTGATCGTAGCGGGAGCAAGTGCGTATGGCAGAACCATTGACTTTAAGCGGTTCAGAGAGGTTGCAGATAAAGCAGGAGCTTATTTAATGGTGGATATGGCTCACATTGCAGGTCTGGTTGCAGCAGGACTTCATCAGAGTCCCATTCCTTATGCAGATGTGGTTACAACGACTACTCATAAAACATTAAGAGGACCCAGAGGCGGTATGATTCTGGCTAACCAGGAAGCTGCTGATAAGTTTAACTTTAATAAAGCAATATTCCCGGGAACCCAGGGCGGACCCCTGGAGCATGTAATTGCCGGAAAGGCAGTATGCTTTGGAGAAGCCTTAAAGCCTGAGTTTAAGGTATATCAGGAGCAGGTGGTTAAGAATGCAAAGGCACTTGCTGCTGCACTGGTGAAGCAGGGATTTCATATTCTCACGGAGGGAACAGACAATCATCTGATGCTGATTGACTTAAGAGGCATGGAAGTTACCGGAAAAGAACTCCAGAACCGCTGCGATGAAGTATTTATTACCCTGAATAAGAATGCGGTGCCCAATGACCCAAGAAGTCCATTTGTCACTTCCGGTGTTCGTGTAGGTACTCCTGCTGTTACTTCAAGGGGATTAAAAGAAGAAGATATGGATAAGATTGCAGAGTGCATCTGGCTTGCGGCAACCGACTTTGAAAATAAGGCCGATAGCATCAGAAGCGAAGTGACAAAGATCTGTGATAAATATCCGCTTTACAATAATTAATCATAGAAAGCTGCTGCACGTGGGGTGCAACAGCTTTTTTCATATGCAGAAAAAATGTGAATTTCTTTCTGCATGTCAGGAGGAAATTAGAACTGGCTTTTATGCCTGGTTTTTAAATGATTCGCAGTCTGTGCACTCTTTCTTTGTAGGATTCTGCTCATGAGTCCCTACTTTGATTCGATCCAGTGTGCAGTAGTCTTCACTTTTGGCATGATAGGCGCAATTATCAATAGTACATTGGATACATTCGTTTTTTCCGTTTACTAACATCGATGAACCCTCCTTTATTGGTTGTTGCATCTATTATTGTAAACGTTTTTAGCTGATTTATTATACCAATTTTTTCTTACTTAAAATCAGCATTTTTCAGTCTGCAGTATTCCTCCTGGTTCAGTGCAAAGACCGTGCCGTGTTTAAATCCGTAAGGAAATGAAAAGGATTGATCTGACCGGATAAAACGTCCGGAGGAGATTGTTTCAGCAATAAAGGGAACGTATCCCTGCTCTTTTTTGATCTTTGTGCCATAGTAATCAAGGAACAGACACCAGCGGCCATCTTCCAGGCGGATTGCAGTAGGGGCTTCGTATTGCCCCTGTTCCAGTTTTTTCATTTCTTCACTGAATTGTGGGATGATGGTAAATGGTCCCGTAATGGTCTGAGACTCAAGCAGTAATATAGAGGCCGGATTTTTATCACTTTTTACAAAGAGATAAAAGCGGTTGTCATCTTTATAGAGAGCGGAATCAATGATATCACTGCCATCCTTCTCATATAAGACTTCCGGGCTGGTAAAGTTTAAAAAATCCCTGGTTCTGCTGTAATAAATTTTTTTCGGTCCGTATTGGTTCAAAGGGTGGGAAGAGGACCAGTGGATGAGATACTCCTCTGTCTTATCATCATAGATGATATCGGGAGCCCAGACACAGCCAAAGGGTTCCTCTCCCATCTGAATAAGGCGGGGATCGGACCAGTGAATTAAGTCTTTTGATTCCCAGAGCACTAAGTTTCTGCTGCCTTCCCGGCTTATTTTGTCCCAGCTTCCTTCATATTTTGTCTTAAAGTTTCTTGCAAGACTCAAGTCAGTTGCAAGTATGTAATAAATTCCTTCTTTCGTCCGGCAGATGGTAAAATCACGTACGCCCTGTTCTCCGATGGTACTGGTAAGAATGGGACGGCCATTATTTATCTCCTGCCAGTGAAATCCATCTTCACTGATGGAGAAATAAACGGCTTCTCCATCCGGATCTGTCTTTTCTTTAAAATGTACAAATAAATATGCCTGCATCTTCATTGATCCTTTCTTTTTTTCCATCTTACCACTTGCTGAGCAGTGGAACAAGTTGTTGATTCTGAAAATAATATTGTCAAACCCTGACGGAGTATGGTATACTTTTTTGGTGATTTTAATAAATATATTGCATATTATAAGTGGTACTTATTAATAAAGGCGCTATTTACTGATAGATCCAGTTCTACGCGGGAGGAAAATTTAGTGATCAGATTTAAGAACTACGTTAAGGCAGAAAGTCTTAAAGAGGCTTATAGCCTCAACCAGAAAAAAAGCAGCGTGATCGGTGCTGGAATGATGTGGCTGAAGGTTCAGAGCCGGGTAAAAATGACTCTTATTGATTTGTCCGGTCTTGGTCTTGACGGTATTGAGGAGACAGAAGATGAGTTCATTATTGGTGCCATGTGTACTTTGCGGCAGCTGGAAGTTCATAAGGGGCTTGACCGGTATTTTCCGGGTTTATTTAAAGAATGCACCCGTTCCATCGTAGGAGTCCAGTTCCGCAACGGGGCAACGGCAGGAGGCAGTATATACGGCAGGTTTGGTTTTTCTGACATTTTAACCTGTATGCTGGCACTGGACAGCTATGTCGAGCTTTATCAGGGAGGGATCATACCCCTTGAGCAGTTTTGCAGACAGGAACTGAACCGGGATATTCTTGTGAATATCCGGATTAAAAAGGATGGAAGGAGAGCGGCCTATACTTCTTCCAGGCTTTCAAAAACTGATTTTCCTCTGATTGCATGCTGCGTCTCTCAAAAGAATGGAACTTACTATGTATCTGTGGGAGCAAGGCCGGCGCGGGCTGAGCTTTATGTAATTAGCAGTAAAGAGGCAGCAGGATATGAGGAACTGGCAGGAATTGCTGCAGACCGGTTTCAATATGGCACCAATATGAGAGGCAGCGGGGAATACAGGAAGCATCTTGCAGAAGTATACATAAGACGGCTGTTCATGGCACTGGACCGGGAGGAAGGGTAATGCAGATTGAATTTACATTAAACGGGAGACTCATCTATGAGGAGACAGCAGAGGATGAAACACTGTTTCACTTACTGCGCAGGAAAGGCTGTTACAGTGTGAAATGCGGGTGTGAGACGGAAAACTGCGGGCTGTGTACCGTACTGGTCAATGGAATTTCGCGGCTTTCCTGTTCTTATCTTGCGGCAAGGGCAGATGGCTGTGAGGTGGTGACACTGGAAGGTGTTCAGGAGGAAGCGGAGGAATTCGGTGCTTATCTTGCAGCGGAAGGGGCGGAGCAGTGCGGTTTTTGCAGTCCGGGACTGATCATGAATGTGCTTGCTATGGAAAAAGAACTGGATTCTTATGATGAGGAAGAGGTAAAAGAGTATCTTGCCGGCAACCTATGCCGCTGCAGCGGATATATGGGACAGCTTCGGGCTGTGAAAAAATACTTAAGCAGAGGAGTAAACAGGAATGAATGTTAAGATGCGTACCGTCAATACTTCTGTCAAAAAGAAGGATTCAAAAGCATTGGTGACTGGAAAGCCTGTTTTTACGGACGATTTAGCACCAAAAGACTGTCTGATCGTAAAGGTTTTAAGAAGTCCACATGCTCATGCCTTAATCCGCAGGATTGATACAGAAAAAGCAAAAAAGGTGGATGGAATCGCCTGCATTCTTACATACCTGGATGTGCCGAAAAGACGGTTTACCATGGCTGGGCAGACGTATCCGGAACCAAGCCCCTATGACAGGCTGATCTTAGAGGAGAGAATGCGGTTTGTGGGAGATGCTGCGGCAATTGTGGCAGGAGAGACAGAAGAGGCGGTGGATCATGCCCTGCGCCTGATTAAAGTGGATTATGAGGTCCTTAAGCCGGTTCTGGATTTCAGAAAGGCAAAGGATAATACGATATTGATTCATCCGGAGGATAACTGGGAAAGTCTCTGTCCGGTAGGAGCGGATAACCACCGCAACTTATGTGCCAGTGGAGGAGAAGCCCATGGTGATGTGGATGGATTGCTCAGTCAGTGTGATTATGTGGTGGACCAGGTATATCATACAAAGGCCAACCAGCAGGCTATGATGGAAACCTTCCGCGCTTACTCTTATCTGGATGCATACGGCAGACTGAATATGGTTGCTTCGACCCAGGTTACGTTTCATGTGAGAAGAATTCTGGCTCATGCGCTGGATATTCCCAAATCCAGGGTTCGGGTTATAAAGCCCAGAATCGGAGGCGGTTTTGGAGCCAAGCAGACCGTAGTAGCAGAGGTTTATCCGGCAATCGTTACCATGAAAACCGGAAGAGCAGCTAAGATCATTTACAGCAGATATGAATCCCAGATAGCTTCTTCGCCCCGTCATGAGATGGAGATACGTGTCCGGGTGGGGGCTGATAAGAATGGAATTCTTCAGGCCATAGATGTCTATACTTTATCCAATACTGGGGCATATGGAGAGCACGGACCTACAACTGTCGGTTTATCCGGACATAAGTCCATACCCCTTTACAGAACACCAAAGGCCTACCGGTTTGCTTATGATGTGGTTTATACCAACTGTATGTCGGCAGGCGCTTACCGGGGATACGGAGCCACCCAGGGGCAATTTGCAGTGGAGTCTGCAATCAATGAGCTTGCGGAAAAAATAGGAATGGATAAAGTAAAGATACGAGAATTGAATATGGTAAGAGAAGGAGATATCATGCCTGCTTACTATGGGGAAACGCTAAAAAGCTGTGCGCTGGACCGCTGTATGTCCAGGGCAAAGGAAATGATGGACTGGGATAAGAAATATCCGGCTGTTGATATGGGAAATGGAAAGGTACGGGGAGTTGGTGTTGCCATGGCGATGCAGGGCTCTGCCATATCAGGTGTTGATGTGGCTTCTGTGGAACTGCGCCTGAATGATGACGGATTTTATACACTTATGATCGGAGCCTCTGATATGGGAACAGGCTGTGATACCACTCTGGCTCAGGTTGCGGCAGATTGTCTGGAGTGCGATCTGGATCAGATCGTTGTACATGGAACGGATACGGATGTATCACCCTATGATTCCGGATCATATGCCTCCAGCACCATGTATCTGACCGGAATGGCAGTGATGAAAGCCTGCGGGGAGATGCGGGATAAAATACTGGATAAAGGAGCGGAATATTTATCCTGTGAAAAGAATTCACTGGAATTCGACGGTATCAGAGTGTGGCAGCCGGAAAGCGGCAAGGAACTATCGTTAAAGGATATAGGCAATAAGGTAATGTGCTTTAATGAAAAAATGCTTTCAGCCGGGGCTTCCCACACCTCTCCCGTATCACCTCCTCCATTTATGGTAGGAATGGCAGAGGTTGAGGTGGATATAGAAACCGGTGAGACGGAGCTTCTTGATTATGTGGCAGTCGTGGACTGCGGTACAACCATCAATCCCAATCTGGCAAGAATCCAGACAGAAGGAGGACTTGCCCAGGGAATCGGCATGGCTCTTAGTGAGGATATTACGTATACGGAAAAGGGACAGATGAAGCAGAATTCATTTATGCAGTATAAGCTGCCCACAAGGCTTGATGTGGGCAATATACGGGTGGAATTTGAAAGCAGCTATGAACCTACCGGACCTTTTGGTGCGAAATCAATTGGTGAGATTGTAATTAATACCCCATCCCCAGCCATTGCAGATGCTATTGCCAATGCGGCAGGGGCGAGAGTGAGGGAGCTGCCCATTACGGCAGAAAAGATATACCGGAGTAAATATAAGAAATAAACAAGGAGCTGTCGCGCTAAGTAATTATTAGTGCGCAGCTCCTTGTCTTGTAAAAACACAATTGCCAGACTATGAAAAGTGAAAAAGGCAGTTACTATAAAACTTCCTGTATCAAAGGGAAAATCTAGTAAGCTTCCAATGGAGGAACGTAATCAGCCACTTGTACTGCGCGTTGATGAGCGGATAATAAGATTAGGAAGGGTTACAAAAGATTGAACCTGAAGAGCCGGATTTTTAATTCTCTGCAACAATATGGAAGCTGCCTGTTTTCCCATTTCATGTACATTAATGTCGACAACAGTCAGAGGAGGATCAATAAGCTGTGATAGTGGGTAGTCGTCAAACGTAATGATTCCCATATCCTTTGGAATTGATAAGTGATGTTTTTCTATTGCATGAACCGCCCCCATAGCAATCTGATTATTTTCACAGATAACGGCATCAGGGAGTATGGGGTGACTTAGCAGCTCTTCCATCATTGAAAAACCGCTTTCTTTTGTATATGTACCGTATTTTATAAAATCTTCCTGTATCGCAAGACCATTAATATTCATATATGATACGAAACCCTGAAGGCGGTGCCTTGAAATTTCATCGCTTTTAGGACCTCCAATAAATGCGATTTTAAAATAGCCGCATGTCTGCAGATATTCCATAGCCATTTGACCGGACACACGGTTGTTTGTATCAATCCAGCAGGAGGAACTGGCAAAAGGGGGCCTTCCGATAAGAATGTGTGGGAAATTGTTCCTGACTAAAAAATCAACCAATAATCTTGAAGTGGCTGAGCCATGTACCAAAATACCGTCAGCAGTATTGCAGCCTACAATTTTTTTCACTGATTCATAAGCATCTGATATGTCAGTAACCCCCATGAAAGGCATATTGTAGTTTTTATTCCCAATTACATTTTGTGCACCGCATAGTATTTCAAACATGTGGGGGTTATGGAATGCTGTATGTAATTGCGTAACAGCAAGAAAGATAATGTTGCCGGTCCGTTTCTTTTTAAAATTACTGCCTTGTGCGTTTGGATGATAATTAAGACGTTTTATTACTTCCATCACGCGCTTGGTAGTGCTTTCTGAAATATAAGGCTTATTGTTAAGCACTTTAGAAACAGTAGCCGTGGAGACACCGGCTTCCTTTGCAACATCGATTATTGTTACAGACATAGGACTCTCCTTTCTTTGGCTTGTATTAGAATAGTATAACGTTTACCTAGAAAAATCAAGCAATATACATAAAAAAACGTTGTTATTTGGAAACATATTGTTATAATTTACTTATAAATACTAGTATTTTATGAAAATAGTAAACAACATAACGTTGGTGAAGAAGGAAGGGGAAAAGTAATGAAAAAGATGTTAAAACGTATTTCTGGCTTTGTACTATGTTTCAGTATGATAATTGCGCTCTTACCGCAAATAAAGGTTTATGCGGCAGAAAGTCTTCGGGGAGAGTCTGTTTATCAGATTATGGTTGACCGTTTTTATGATGGGGATAAGACGAATAACGCAACAGGTGAAGCTTTTCGCTATGCAGAGAACTCACAAGATGATTTTCGTTATATGCATGGTGGTGACTGGCAGGGAATCATAGATAAAATTTCTTACATAAAGGATATGGGATATACCGCTATCTGGATTTCGCCGGTTTCCGACCCACAGCTTTGGGGAATACCTGATGCCAATGGCAAACAGTGGCCGACTGCCTATCATGGGTATAATGTATTCGATCCAAATCGTGCCAACCGTTATTTTGGGTCAAAAGATCCACAGGCCAGCAAGGATAAGCTAAAGGAACTGGTAGAGGTTTGCCATAATAATGGAATTAAGGTTATTTTCGATGTTGTACCCAATCACGTTGGAGATTACCTGCAGGGAATAGGAAGTAATGCTCATTATACCAATGGCACAGGGTTAAAAGAGGGTACACAATTACAGCCGGCGGAGCCGTTTAATCATGTGTTATGGTATCATAATAAAGGTGATATTAATTTTGACATAGAGCATCCCCATACCCCAACAAGTACACAGATGCTGGAGGATCATGACCTGGGTGGTCTGGACGATATTGATTTAGATAATATGGCTGCCAGGCGTGCAATGTTTGATTCAATAAAGAACTGGTTCACTTATACAGGGGCAGACGCTGCCAGAGTAGATGCGGCTAAATGCATGAAACCTGCTGATATTCATGAATTACAGGATTATTTAGGCGTTGCAACCTTTGGCGAAAACTTTGATATGGATGTGGACTTTATAAAAGACTGGGTAGGAGATAATGCTGAAACCGGCATGCTGGATTTTCCGTTGTTTCAGGCTATTGTAAATGATTTTGCATATGGAAAGAACTTTAATAACACGTCGGAAATATCACTTCAATCCATTTTAGCACAAGATCACTTTTATGGTACTCATCTTAACGATATGGTAACATTTATTGACAATCACGATAGAAATCGTTTCTTAACTGAAGCAGGAGGTGATGTTGATAAACTTCATAATGCATTAACCTTTATATTTACGGCAAGAGGAATTCCTGTAGTCTTTCAGGGAACGGAGCAAAACAGAGGAAATGCGAATGGTCAGGGTATCAACGGGATTGCAGATACCTGGAATCGCTGGTCCATGGTGACCAGAGATAGTAACGGAAATATTTTAAAAGATTATTTTAATACATCAACAAATACATATAAGCTTATCCGGACTTTAAATGATCTTCGTGGGGAATATGAAGCTTTGAGCTATGGCACACAGCGTGAAATGTGGACGTCTATGCATACCTATGCTTTTTCAAGAAGAATGGACAGCGGTAACAATGCAGGGCAGGAATTAATTTGTGCGTTCCATAATACCAAAGGAACAGATACGCAGACCATGTCCATACGTGCCGAAAGCACCATTAAGCCAGGATCTACGTTAGTTAATGTCATGAATCCAAATGATAAGATTACTGTATCCTCAGATAGAAAAGTCACTATAACACTTACAGGAGATACTTCTAAAATATATGTGGCAGATGAAGACGCAGGTGAGACAATTCCAGTGACCATTCATATCCGTAATGCGTCTACCGACTGGGGACAGAACGTTTATATATCAGGAAACTGTGTGGAACTGGGAAACTGGGATCCGGACAAAGCAGCAGGGCCAGCCGTATGCCCCAATTATCCTGATTGGGATTTAACTGTATATCTTCCGGCAGGCCAGGAAATTGAGTTTAAAGCGGTCAAGAAAGATGCTGCAGGGAATCTCATATGGCAAAGCGGGGAAAACCGCAGCTATACGGTACCATTATCAGGTTTAGGAGAAGTTAGCATTGACTGGTAGAAGGAGGATATGCAAAGTGAGGAAAATGGTATTGGTTTTGTGTATTGTGATGGCTGTATCAATTTTTACAGGTTGCAGCAGAAGCTCACAAAGCGTTGCAGCAAAGCAGAAAAATAAGGAAGCTTTGAATACAATCCGTATCTGGCATGATGGAGATAAGGCGCTCATACAGTTGATGGAAAATTATCTGAATGAGGCTCTGATTGATGATGGAATCACAGTAAAGTTTGAGCAAAAAAGTGGATTGACAGACCAGATTAAATTATATGGAAATGATGAGGTAAATGGTCCGGATATGTATATGTATGCTCATGACTCTCTTGGGATGTTTGTTGAGATGGGAGCTCTGGCACCATTAACTGATGTAATCGACAAAAACGTTTATGCGGATATGCTTCCCATGACACTAAAGGCGGGGAATTATAAGAATGATCAATACCTGATGCCTGTCTATTTTGAAACACTGCTTTTTATTTATAATAAGGATTTGTGGGAGGGAGAAGTGCCTTCTGCCACAGAAGATCTCTATTCGTACATGAAAAGTCATACGGATGCCGCCGCAGGAACTTACGCTTTGGTCAACCAACATTCGACTGCTTATAATGTAGCTCCCATTATTAATGGATTTGGAGGATTTATTTTAAATGAGCAGGCTGAGCCAGGATTAAATAACAGAAAGACTAAGGAGGCAATTGAATATAATAAAAAGTTTGCGCAATTAGAAGCGGACGGGGATTATAATACGGTAAATGCTCTTTTTAAGGATGGAAAAGCTGCCGCAATCATTGGAGGACCATGGCTGATATCAGGAGTAAAAGAAGCCAAAATTAATTATGGTATAAAATCCTTATGTGATTTCAAGCTTCCAAATGGAAATACACTGATACCATATTCGGGCGTACAGGGAATTGGTGTTATGAAACATGCAGCCAGATCCAAAAAGGATGCAGTGGAAAAGGTACTGAATGAAATTGCAAATCCACAGCTTGGAATCGATCTGGCCCAGAATTCCGGATGCGCTCCTTCAAATCAAAAATCTTATAATACGGAATCTGTTGCAAATGATGAGATGATAGCAGCCATGAGAAGGACTGCTGATATTGCTCAGCCAATGCCAAATATTCCCCAGATGAGCGTAATGTGGGGACCAGCAGAATCACTACTTGCAGCGGTTAATAAATCAGGCAAAGAATTAGATGCTGCTGCTGATGATTATCAGAAAGAAGCAGAAACTGCTATCGCGGATATGCAATAGCTGACAGGAGCAGGCAATTTATGAACAAGAAAAACAAAATTCTTCCCTGGCAATATAGTATTTCCTCAATTTTATTAATTGGTTTAATTGTAGTTTTTCCGATTATATATACCATATATATTTCATTTACAAATATGAATCTGTATCATTGGACGAATTACGATTTTATAGGATTTGGCAATTATATACGTGCATTAACGAAACTGGATTCAGGTTTTATGTCCGCATTATTGACTACAATCGTTTGGACTGTAATCAATATGGTAATACAGATTCTGGCTGCTTATATCATCGCACTGGGGTTAAATGCCAAGGGCTTAAAACTGGCAAGACTATATAAGACATTGCTTATGTTTCCCTGGGCAATGCCGGCTTATATATCAATTTTACTGTGGAGAGTAGGCATCTACAATCCACAGTACGGTTTATTAAATAAAATACGTACAGCGTTAGGGTTATCCAGCATGAATTTTTTATCTGAGAATATTCCGGCTTTTCTTTCCTGTATGGTATTAAATTTGTGGATGGCGCTTCCATTTCTTATTATGATGATGGATGGGGCATTGCAGAGTGTTGATATCAGTTATTATGAAAGTGCAAGATTGGATGGAGGAGGCTGGTGGACTCAAAATTTATATATTACAATACCATTGATCAGACCTGTTTTAGCACCCTCAATCATTATGACAACATTTACTACCTTTAAGCAGTTTGATATTATCTATTTATTGACAATGCAAAAAGGTTCCCTTACAGGCTCTACTATTCAGACTGTTATTACATATGCACACCAAAACGCGTTTGTATCAAATAATTATGGGCTTTCATCTGCCGTTTCCATTGTGATATTTGGATTTATTATATTTTTTTCTATATTTGTCAATCGTGGTATTCGGGAGGAAAGTGAATGAACAAAAAAACAACAGATCGTATCGTACGTTTAAGCATCCTGAATATATTGTTTATAATCCTGTGTTTTATTACATTAATTCCTATTATATATGCATTTCTGCTTTCAATAAGCAGTGGAAGCTCTGCATTTGGAAGCGGATTCCTGTTTCCTGAGAATCCCACCCTGAAAAATTATAAAGCCATTCTTGTAGAGGAACCTTTTCTTATATGGTTTAAAAATTCTGTGGTTCTTAGTCTGGGAACAATGATACTTGCAATGAGTACTTCGGTGACAGCATCGTATGCATTTTCACGTTTTCGTTTTCGTGGAAGAAATGGGATGTTAAAGCTTTTATTATTGCTAAATGCATTTCCGCAAATATTATCGATGTTTGCCATTTTCAGATTATTTAAAAATATGAACCTTCTGAATAATTACATCGGATTAATCCTGATTTATGCAGGAAGCATGTGTATATTCAGTATTTGGAACATGAAAGGTTATTTTGATACCATTCCAATTGAAATTGAGGAATCTGCAAGAATTGATGGCGCAGGCTCGGGGCAGATCATCTGGAGAATTATATTGCCCCTTGCCAGACCTGCCATTATTGTAACAGCAGTCATGGTTTTGATTTTTGTATGGAATGAGTACTTATTTGCTACTACCTTTTTAATGAATGAGGAAAACTACAATCTTGCAGGCGGACTTTATCAGCTTCAGGCCAATGACTACAGCAGAAACTGGTCCTTATTTTCAGCAGCTGCAATCTTAGTTTCAGTACCTATTCTGATCCTGTTTTTTTCCATACAAAAATATATGGTATCAGGGCTGGTAACTGGAGGAGTGAAAGGATAATGAAGAGTAATATGAGATTAAATCGTGAGGCAGTTTTGCATATTCCGTTATCAAATTATGCATTTGCCAATTCTGAAAATAGATTGACAATAAGAATACGTACACAAAGGGGCAATGTTTCTGCCTGTACCTTATATTATGGTGATCGTGCTTGTGCGGACACACCAGTGGTTTTTAAAGAAATTAAAATGGAAATAAAAGCAAGGGATGAATTATTTGACTATTATGAAGCAACATTTGAAACGCCATTTTTGCGGGTCTGCTATTATTTTAAGCTGCAAAATGAGGTGGAATGGACCTATTATTACTCTGACCGCTTTACAAATGAACTTGCGATTACTTTTTTAGATCAAAATATTATGGAAGAGAGAAGTGAGTATTATCAATACCCTTACATATTAAAAGATGAGATACCAGATGTCCCGGATTGGTTTAAAAAGGCAGTTGTGTATAATATATTTCCGGATAGTTTTGCATGTGGAAAATTTACCTCCCCTTTCAATCCTAAGAATGTGGTTTTAGAAGATGGGAAGGTATGTAAATCCAGATTAGGAGGTACACTGAGAGGAATTTTAGAAAATCTGGATTATATCCAGACACTAGGTTTTAACTGTATTTACCTTAACCCCATATTTGCAGCAGGAGAGTACCACAAGTATGATACGATTGATTACTATCATATTGATCCGTGTTTCGGAACCAATGAAGAATTGAAGCACTTAGTGGAAGAAATTCACAAGCGGGAGATGAGGATCATTCTGGATGGAGTATTTAACCATTCCAGCTGGGAGTTTTTTGCTTTTGAAGATGTAATGAAAAAGGGGGAGGAATCAAAGTATGTTAACTGGTTTTATAAATTAAATATCCCTGTCCGCAGACCTCAGTCAGAAAAGGAGAAGCCAGATTATGCCTGCTTTGCTTATGAAGCCAGGATGCCAAAACTAAATACTTCCAATGAAGAGGTGCAAAAATATTTCGCAGACGTTGGTACGTATTGGATACGTAATTATAAAGTGGACGGGTGGCGATTGGATGTAGCGAATGAAATTGACCGTAATTTTTGGAGGAAGTTCCGGGAGGCAGTGAAAAAAGAGAATAAGGAAGCAATACTTATTGGTGAAGTGTGGGAGAATTCTGAAAGCTGGCTTCGGGGAGATGCCTTTGATTCAACAATGAATTATGAATTCCGGAGAATTTGCCGTGATTATATAATCGGTGATCATAAAAATGCGTTAACTGCTGCAAAACAGCTGGAACGTATGAGACTGCGATATCCTACCAATCTTGTAGAAGGACAGCTCAATCTTTTAGATAGCCACGATGTACCCAGATTCCTATCGCTTTGCAAGGGAGATGAAAGAAAATGGAGGCTGGCCTGTATTTTACTAATGCTGTTCCCGGGAGTTCCCAGCTTATTTTACGGGGATGAACAGGCAATAGGCGGAATAAAAGAACATGAGTACAGGAATTCCATGGTATGGGGTAAAAATCCGTCATTATGTAAATTTGTGCAAAATATGATAGAGATCAGGAAGGAGTATATAGAGAATAATACTTCTTATGAAGTGCAATGGGATAATACGAATGAACAAGTACTCTCTTTCGCGAGAGAAGGGAGTAAAGGAAGATTATTCGTTAGTCTGAATATATCAGAAATCAGTCAGAAATGGAATAAGGAGGCTGGGAAAATGATTCTTGCTTCCTCAGGTGATAAAGAGCTTCTCGAATCAATGGGTTATAAAATATATTTTAAAGGGAAGTAACCCTGCAGTATAATAATGAGGCTGCCGCACTAAGTAATTAGTGCGGCAGTCCCATCAGAAAGTATTTGTGATTGTCCTCTTTACGGTAGTGTAGCAGATAAGCTTTATTCAGCATGTTTTTAGTTTATTTGCTTAATTTGTCATAGCTGGAATCTTTGATTGTACCATCGCTGTTGGTGACGTAGTATTTATCATCGCCGTCTTTTACGTTGAATCTGTTCTTAACCAGACGTCCGGAGGTGCTGACTAAGTATTCTTTTCCTTCGAATTCCACTACTTTGTATCTTTCATATCTGTCTGCTTCTAAAAGACGTCCCTGAATATAAATACTGTCGTCATAGATGCCGTTATATCCTTCACCCTTTTTGCTGCCAGATTTACGGAAGTTAAAGGTGTAGTTTTCTCCGTCTAAATCAATTCTGGTTTTTCCGGTTTCCATAGCGCCTTCCTTCGGGGAATTGCCGAAGTAGTAAACCCGGCTGGCGTCATCTACTTCAGGAAGCTCGCTTTCGGTTTCGACCTCTTCATAAGTTTCAATGTTTCTTTCAGAGTCGAATGTGAGTTTGTAAAGTCCGTGAAGCATCTCACCTTTTTCATTGAAACCATATCTGATTCCGTTAATGGATTTAATGCGGCTCTTTACAAGGTCGCCGTTGTTGCTTGCATAGAACCAGTATTCAGTACCATCATCGTAACCCTCTTCATCAAGTTCCTCGCTAGGTACGGTTTTAAACCATCCCTTTGCCTGCCAGCATTGCTCAGGAAGATTGTAGTACTGGTTAGATGAGCTTGCAGTGGAGGTAGATGCATTTGGTGCATCCTCATACCAATCATACTGAGCCGCTCCATATTCATCAAAACGGTACTTTTTACCGTTGATGGTCTTTGTGGTATCGGTCAACTTTTTCCCGTTTGAACGGAAGTAGAACCAGTAGGAACCATCAAAGAAATCATCATTCTCAGGTTCATCCATAACTTCTAGTGATCTCCAGCCATCTGCACGGGCCCCATCAGAAGGTGATCCGCAGTAATAGGTGCCTTCTTTCCATGCGTCATCTCCTGTAACACGGGTAGAGGAATCATCGATCCAGCCAAACAGCATTTTTCCTTCGTAATTAAATGCGTATTCATTCGTCTGACCATTTGAAATTTTTATTGATTTAAAAGATGTTCTACCGGAAGAGGGTGCTTTATAAGCCCTTCCGTTGCTTCCAAAATAATACCAGTAGGTATCCGGTGAGTCCTCTTCTTCATAGTCGGAAGGAACCTCTCTCCATTCGCTGGTAACCATGGCGCCTACGGAATTTACATAGTAGTAATTGCCATCTGTTTCGACAAGCTGGCTGGTTGCAAGCTGACCGTCATAGTCTAAGTAGAACCAGCTATCCCCGGATTTTCTCCAGGAATCTGTAGTAACGTCCCCGTTGTTATCGTAGTAAACCCAGCTTCCGTTTTCCTCGGCCCAGCCTTGAGCTGCAAATGATGTCATGGAGGCACCTATGGTAAAGATCGCTGCAGCGCAGGGAATCAGCCATTTCAGTTTCTGTTTTTTCATAAAAAGTCTCCTTTCATATCTCCCGCCCGCTATCATTGGGCTCTCGCTTATGATTGTTGGGCAATTTCAGCTTGCATCTGCTGATAAGGTGACTTTAAACCATGGAGTAGGTACAGGGTCAAGGAATGTTAAAAAGGCGTAAGATTCCGTAAGAAGATAACGAATTGTTAAAAAAATCGTAATATTTTCTTGTTTTAGTTCAATAGAGGCTGTATAATTCCTTCCTCATCGATGTTAACAGACGGAGAGAGTTGCTGCATAAACTGTATAGCACTTTGTTTTTTATCAGGGGAGACAATCAGATCGGTGGTGCAATTTTTCTGAATACATGGGATAAACTGCAGTTTATCAAGTCCATAGGGAGTAACCGTTGCTTCCACAAGTCCGGTAGGAATCGTTCTGCTGTTGAACCAGAAATTTCCGAGGCTGTATACAATAGGAACACTCTTGTAATATTCAATTCCCTGAAGAACATGAGGGTGGCATCCGATGATTAGTCCTGCTCCATGGTCAATCAGCTGATGGGCGAGAGCTCGCTGGTCTTCTTCAAAATAATTGGTTCCTTCCGTTCCCCAGTGGATAAAAACCACTACAAAGTCGCTGGCTGCTTTTGCTTTTTTAACAACATCTAAGTAGAGAGCGGGATCATCGGTTCTTAGAACTCCTGGGCTGTCAGTGCCTGCTTCTTTTGTAAATAACGTGGAACGTTCGATCTGTGTAGCACATATAAAGGATAGTTTCATACCGCCTGATATGAAATAAACGGGCTCTTTTGCTTCATCAATGTTTCTTCCGGCACCGGCATAGGGGATACCAGCAGCAGATAAGGTGTCAAGTGTATCAAGAAGAGCATCCGGCCCGTAATCGTAAACGTGGTTATTAGCCAGAGATACCAGATCTACCGACAGGGTATGTAAGTTTTGTACCATGGCGGGATCCGCCCGGAACGTAAAAGTCTTCCCCGGCAGCGGATTCCCCCTCCTGCTGTAACAGAATTCATTGTTTATCATCATGATATCTGCGGCAGACATCCGTGCTTTTACACTGGAGAGAATACAGGAATCAATGCCGCCTCTTGCGTGGTATGCGGACATGTTGGCGTATCCATCTGCAAAACTGATATCTCCGGCAAAGGATAATACCACCTGATTGGGATTTAAAGATTCCTTCCGCCAGATCCGGTGGGAGCGTGCGATGTCAGAGGTGCTAAGAACACCCGAATAGAGATCCTTTAACACAAGTAGTGAACAACCGGTCAGTTTATGCCACAGCTCGCTCTCAGTGGAGCCGGATTCAAAAGAAGCTATGAGTTTTTCATAGACTTCGGTTCCGTATGTTGATTTAATATAATACATAAAATTATCACTGATTCCTTCCGGGAGCCTGTCCGCATCAAACCTTGTTTCCTGTGGAACCGCTGGGAGCTGGGAAGGAGAGGAAGCCTTATCCTGCCCGGTCACATAGTTTGAGGATACTGGGAGAACGGCAGATCTTTCACATCCGGTAAGCAGCATAAGGATGGCGGCCAGAATAAAAATTTTGTTCCTGTTCATGGTATTTTATCACACCTTTCCTATTAAAAGTTCCCATTTACTTCTTTGCTAAATTACAGATGGTCTCCACACAGGTATCGATCCCTAACTTGGATGTATTGAAACTGATATCATAATAATCAGCTCCGCCAAATTCTGTATTAGTATAATAAGCACAATTTTTTCTTCTCATTCTATCAATAGTAGAAATCTGCTCTTTTGTTTTAGCTGCAGATGCATCAGGCATCTGACTCTTCATACGCTCGAAACGCCAGTGAGGATCTGCATGTACAAATACGTGTAACGTATAATCATATTCCTTCAGTATGGTATTTGCATTTCGGCCAACAATCACGCAATTTCCTTTTTCCGCCACTTCTCTAATAATATGACTCTGGGCATTAAAAAGTTTTTCACTCAGAGGCTTATTGTAAAAATCAAAGAGGCTCTGGGCAAATCCGAAATTGACCGGAATTTTATCATCCCATTTCAACAAACTTTCAACATCTACATTGGATTCCCTTGCAGCTTTTAAAATCAACTCTTTATCATAAAATTCATAGTTCATAATACTGGCTACTTTTCTTCCGATTTCTCCTCCGCCAGCACCAAACTCACGACTGATTGTAATAATCTTTTTCATAGGTCACTCCTCCAAAACAGACTATAACACTTTATTTAAAAAATCGATGGTTCTGCTTTCTTTCGGGTTCATAATAACTTCCTGGGCTGAACCCTGCTCTACTATATAACCATCGTCCATGAATACAATCCGGTCCGCTACTTCTTTTGCAAAACCTATTTCATGTGTTACTACAACCATGGTCATACCTTCGGATGCAAGCTCTTTCATAACGGCCAGTACTTCCCCTACCATTTCAGGATCCAGTGCAGAGGTGGGTTCATCAAAAAGCATAATGTCAGGATTCATGGCCAATGATCTTGCAATTGCAATACGCTGCTTCTGACCTCCGGAAAGCTGGGATGGGTACGCATCTGCTTTTGTATCCAGTCCTACACGGTTCAATAACTGCATGCCCTTTTCTTTCGCCTCTGCCTTAGTCATAAGCTTTAGCTCCACCGGAGCAAGCATGATATTTTCTAAAACAGTTTTATGAGGAAAAAGATTAAAGTGCTGGAACACCATACCAATATTTTCACGTACTTTATTTATATCGGTGTGTTTATCTGTGATATTCATACCATCTACGACGATGATGCCGGCGGTGGCTTCCTCAAGCTGATTGAGACACCTAAGAAAAGTAGACTTACCGCTTCCGGAAGGTCCTAATAAGACCACGACTTCTCCTTCGAAAATATCAATACTCATGTCTTTTAAAACTTCTAATGTTCCAAAATTTTTCTTTAATTTTTCAACATGAATCTTAATCGTTTTATCTTCCACGGTTAACCCTCCTTTCAACCCTCTTTGCAACTTTACTGAGAGTAATAATAACAACCATGTACATGATACCTACAATTGCCCAGGTTTGCAGACTTTTTAAAGTATTTCCACTAATTGTTTTTCCCATATTAGTAAGCTCCGGGAATCCAATAACAGAAAGAATGGACGTGTCTTTTAGTGTAATGATGAACTGATTGATAATAGACGGGATCATTGTGCGGACCGCCTGAGGCAGCACAACCAGCCGCATACTTTTCGCATAGTTTAAACCAAGACTCCTGCTGGCTTCCATCTGTCCCTTATCAACACTTTCAATACCTGCCCGGATTATCTCAGCCATATAAGCACCGCAATTCATGGCAAGGGCGATTGTACCTGCCTGAAGAGCGGTCAGTCTGAAATCCTGTATTCCCATCATTTTAATTCCGGTGGGGATACCAAAATATATAAAATAGGCCAAAACAATCAGCGGAACACCACGAACGCCATCAACATATGCAATCCCGATAAAATTAAAAAAGCGATTTTTCCCGACGTTCATCAATGAAAAAACCAATCCGATTATCATGGCGAAAACCAATGATAACAACGTAAGCAGTAACGTTTTGCCCAATGCCTGAAGCAGCATAGGGCCATAGGTTTGAATGATCGTAATCATAACTTAACCTCCGTATTTTTATTTATATAGGATGATAACAAGAACGTGAGATTCCTGTTACAGTCTCTCACGTTCGTAATCAACTTTTATACTTATAGCTATTTTAAATATTTATCGATAATTTCATCGTATTTTCCATTTGCTTTGATATTTGCAAGTCCTGCATTGAACATATCCAGTAATTCCTGCTTATCTTTATTCAGAATGGCAAATCCGTAAGGAGCTCCTTCACTTTCCATACCTTCCGGAATCATAAGATCAAGTCCGCCTTCTTTAATAGAAGCTTTCATAATCGGTAAATCTTCCACACATGCTGCGCTGTTTCCCAGTATTACATCCTGATACATGGTTGGTGAATCATCAAAAACAGTTACTGTAAAACCATACTTGTCTTTCAGGCTGTTTGCAAAATCGGCACCAGCTGTAGCGTTTTTAACTGCAACATTTTTACCCTTAAGATCTTCAAAGGTCTTAATGTCGCTTCCCTTGCTCACTACAAATGTCTGGGAGGCATTATAATATCCGTCGGAAAAAATCCAGCCGGAATCAATACGCTCCTGTTTAATTGTGGCACCTGCAATAAGACCGTCTGCCTGACCTGACTGAACAGCAGCAACGGCTGCATCCCAGCCAAGGCTCTGCAATTCATACTTAAATCCCTGATCTTCTGCAATGGCAGCAAGCAAATCAACATCAATACCAACAAATTCGTTCTTTTCGTTGGTATATTCAAATGGTTTAAATACAGTATCCGTAGCAATGATCCAGGTTTTATCATCTGCTGAGCCGCCATCTGCTTGTAAAGTGGTTTCCTTAGCAGTATCCGCCTTCTCCTGAGAACCGCACCCAGTCAATAATACAGCACTGGATAAAAGTGTACATAAAACCAAAGCCAACATTTTTTTCATAGTTAATCTCCTCTATTATTTCATTTTTTAATAAACAATAACAAGTTATGGTATCGCAATATAAGCAATATTATATATAATACAATTTATATTGTCAATTTTTAAATCTCGTTTTATGTTTCCTGCCGTTATCCATATTTTACCAATGACTATATTTTTATCAATAATCCGCTGATTGTCAGTCCGGCTGCTGTTCCAAACAGAAGTACTGTATTTCCTTTTTTGATTCGATTCTCTTCTAAGGCTAAACACAATAGATAGGGAACAGAAGCAGCAATCATATTGCCGTATTCTTCAACATGATTCATATATTTCCCTTCCTTTACCCCTAATTTTTTCATAATTACAGGAAGCGCGCGGCTTGCCTGATGTGGTATGATTAAATCGATATCTCCTAAGGTCATACCAATCTCTTTTTCCAATTGTTGCACAAACTCAGGAATCTTTTTCGCTACCAGTCTCAATATCTTTGGACCATTCATATCAAATAAATATTCAGCTTTGTTTTCTTTTGTATAGTGCCGTGGGTGAAGGCTGCTGAGTCCACCCCGTATTTCCGTATTATGGGCACCCTGGGTCCATGTCTGCCACATGCCAAACATCACTCCTGATTCAGCAGTCTCATCTTTTTCAACAATAATTGCGGCGGCCCCATCACTAAATAATTCATAGCTCTCCTTTTGGTCCGGATTAATACCAAGGGAAGCTGTTTCTGCCGACAGGATCAATACTCTGTTATATCGTCCATCATGTACCATGTAAGAAATTGTATCAAGCGCGGTTATGAAGCTGGTACAGGTTGTATTAATGTCCATGCATGGGATTGGCTTTTTTGGTTCAAACTTTTCTAAAATAAGTGATGCTGAGCAGGGGATAGGCTGATAGCCGACGGCACTTGCATAAACAATTAAATCCATATCATCTATGGTACATTCTGCAACCAGAAGCGCCTGTTCAACAGCATTGACCGACATAGTGTAATGGCTTTGTGTTTCATCCATTCTATGACGAATATTATTGTCAAATTGTATTATTTTATTTCCTTTGTCTTTTCCATACCCGATGATTTTTAAGTTTTTCATAATCTGATAACCCTCTTTAGCTTTTTATCTGTTGTGTGCTGATATTTATCAAATATAATGCCTATATCCGTGCAGTCTAATCGTGATAATGTATTTGAAAACTCTGCCTTAAGTTGTTTTTGTACTGTTTGCGGATCAGCATTCTTTTCATATTCTAATAAAATCCGTATAGACTTTTTATTTTCCTGTATTACCTGATATTGCTTTATACCCCTGACATATAAGATACAGCGGCTGATAATATCAGAAAATACTTTCGTATCATTGCCATTTTTATTTTCCAAAATAAAAACATCATCTTCACGGCCTTCAATCTTTTCAAGAGCCATAAAATGACTTCCACAGGGACACTTATCTTTTTTATGCAATAAAACATCATTTAAGCGATATCTTACAACCGGCTGGGATCTTCTGGTAAAATCAGTAATAACTGGAATAAACCGGTCTTCATCAATTTGTTCTTCTTCTATGAATACAATATCTTCATTCATATGCAGTGTGCCATATTCACAAGTGTATCCCAAAAAACCTTCGGTACATTGATATACCTGATGAATGACTTTTTGCTTAAATACGCTTCTGAAGTATTCCTCATCGGATTTCTCCAGAACTTCAGCAACAGATATGACTTTTGTTAAATTCATATGAAGCTTGTCTTCCTGTACAGCTTCGGCTAATAGGAATAAAACCGATGGAGGGGCGATTAAAATACTGGTGTTTGTCTGATTAAGTTTATTGATATGTTCATCAAACGGTTTATAAATATCATAATAGGTAAAACTTATTTTTCCTGTTTTCACATTTTCGTACAGCGTACTGTTTGCCCTTAGGAAAAAAGCAATTTCCTGTTTACCTATGGTATCCGGTAATAATCGGGCTAAAATGGCTCCTGTCCAGATATCCGCTTCCTTTTGACTTGCAATAAATATTCCCTGATGTCCTGAAGTCCCTGAAGATAACCCCACGGTAAGACCATTTAACTTATTATTAAAATTTCTGCCTTTTTCAGCAGAAACCGCAAAATTTAAGGCTTCTTCTTTTTTTATATCTGCACATACCAGTTCATCAAAATTTTCCATCATAACAGCCTTATTCATAATGGGTAAAGAAAACAAATCATCATGATTCTGCAGTTTTTTTCTGTAGTAGATTGAATATTTTTTAATATGCTTTAATAATTTTTTTATCCCTTTTTTTTGATATTTCTGAATTGCATCTCTGCTTTTTAATTTTTTTGAATTCCTGTATTTTATGTAACTTAAAATAATTCTAAATTTTTTGTGCATCTTTATATACCTCTTCTCCATGTGTGGAGATAATTGCAACCCCCTTTAAAGCTGACAATTTTTTTACCGTTTTTACATAAGCATTGTAATCATTCTGTATGAGTCTGGGAATCAAACGCAGCCTGTATTTTAAATAATTAATTCCCCACACAGCATCTGCCACATAAAAAATCTTTTTTTCCGGAATATACACACCGATCTGACCATATGCATGTCCTTCTAAGTCCATAAGCCAGACTGAACCGTCTCCCAATAGATCCATCCCATTGAAATCCTTTAACGGAGATTTATGATTCACATGCACTGGTATAATTTGATTCTCCATGCTCTTTCCAATCTGATTAGGAAATACCAGTTCTTTATATCTGGCACCAGTGATTCTTTCCCGGCATTTATGGCTCATAATTATTTTTGTGTTTTTCATATCACCCAGCCCGCCAATATGATCGGGATGGAGATGAGTTAAAATAATCATGGATATATCATTATGTTTAATACCATCTTTCCTTAACTGATATAAAATATGGTCTTTCTTCCTATAAGTAGTTGGATTTATCAAATGATATAGTTTAGAAGTCAGTCCATTTTCATATATTCTATGACTGTATCCTGTATCTACAAGAATCTTTCCATATGTCTTATGTTCTATTAACATAACCCTGGCCTGAAAGATCATTTTTTCATGCTTTTTTATCTCTTTATACATACGCTTCAAGTCATTCATACAATATCCGCAGTTATAGAACTTAATGTTTGTAATTTTGTTCTCGATACCATTTTGCATAATTTTTAATACCTTCCTCAATGGAATAAACCGGTTCATACCCCAGTTCATTTTTTGCTTTTTCTATACTTAAGGTCTGACTAAAGCCCAATGTCATTAATGTATACCTTGTAAAAACCGGTTCTCGCTTTATGGCCATTATTTTGCAGAGCCATTCAATGCCTCCTACCACTTTAGACATAACGGGATAATTTAATTTTACAAATCTGGGTTTTTGTCCGGTTTCTTTTAAGAACAGCGATAAAATTTTTTTGAATGCCATAGGCTGACCATTGGTTATATTATAAACTGACCCGTCAAGGCCAGTGACAGTCATTGCCAGCCAGATACTATGAGCAACGTTTTCAACGCAGGTAATATCTACGGAATTATCCCCATTATTAAAGACAGGAATGCCTGTTACTTTATTTGCACGCATTAGTCTGGGAATTATACTGGTATCGCCTATGCCAAATAACCCACGTGGGCGTATAATGACTTTTTCAAACGTATTGGTCTTAAAATTATTGATAGCTTTTTCTGCAAGAATTTTCGACTGAATATAATAATTTAACTTACTATTCCATGCAACCTGTGATTCTTTAATAAAATGCTGGTCTTTATTTCTTGTATAAATACTTGGTGAAGAAATAAAAACTAATCGCTTTATTTTATACTTTTCACACGATTTTAATACATTTTCCGTCCCTTTCACATTTGTATTATAAAAGTCTTTTTCTGGTCCCCATGAAGAAGATAAGGCACCTGCATGAATAACATATTCACAGTCCCTTACTGCTAATGAAACATCACGCAGGCTTTCTAAGTTGCCTTTTATAAATGTTACGTTATCATTTTTAAGTTGTGCTCCTTTATCTGCATTTCTTCCAAAGGCTGTTACTTTGCAGCCTTTTTCTGTTAATAACTCCACAACATATTTTCCTAAAAATCCAGTAGCGCCTGTAACACAAACTCTCATGATGGTGTACCTCCAACTTTTTCATACCTGACTGTGCCATCTTTATTAATGATGACCTTATTATTTCTCCAAATAACCAATCCTGGATTAATCAAACTTCTTATGTAATGGATGGGCTGCAAATATGCACTTATTACTTCGAATAATAATATTATTAATGGTTCCTTTATTTTAAAGTATTGACGCCTTTGATTATAATTCATAAAAGCGATTGCTGTCTGGATGAGAAGAATAATTGGAAGTATCTTAATATTATTGATTATTAAGACATTTATGAAAATAAGAAAGGGTAGAGCAACAGGTACCACAATAGTCAATAAGGTGGATAACTGGAGTTTATCCGCCATATATACATTTGCAAATACCATCCATCGTCTCATCAGATTCGTGTAATGACTGAAATTATTAATGGTAGTTCCAACGGAGCAGGGACATGTGCTCTGAATAATTTCAATATTCTCGTTTTGCAATATCTTTGCAATTTCATATTCATCTGATAGTTTTTCCTCTGTTTTTTCAAAAATATTTAAACGAGTAAATGTATCTTTTTTAGCCATATAACACATGCCATTTAAACTGCCTACTGTACCCAGCCTTGCTATTACCAGATACGTTAATAACGTATTTCCATTAACAAATCCCACAACTAAATTCGTCAGAAAATCAGATCCCATACGGTAATACGGCAGTCCGGTAATTACACAATCCTGCCTGTTTAGTTTATGTTTTAATACATAAAGCTGGTCGAATGAAAGAATTACATCATCATCTGCTGCAATAAAAAATTCCCTGGCATAAGGCAGTGCTAATTTTTGTTTATATACTTTCTCATTTTTTTCTTTGGGAATAACTGCTGCTGTAATGATTTTGATATCTTTTCCTGTTTCTTCTTTTACTTTGTTAACAATTCTGCACGCTTCATGATCGGTCTCATTAATTATCCAGATAAAATTTGCTTTTCCTCCATTTTTTACATTTGATTTCAGGCAATGTTCCAGATTGCAATCACCAGATACAATGGGCTGAATAACAGAAAACTTATCACCGTTCTCTATTACTGTTCCTGTCATCTGCTGACTGTAATAATAGTTTTTAGCCATTATAAACCGCAGGATATATAATATTAAATGTAAGCTGATTATAATAATTAATAATTTCATAATATCCACCTGTCTCTTTACTTTTTACTATCTTATCAGATTGTCTGTGAGAAAGATATAAAAAAACGCAGATTTGATGGTTATATACCAAAATGTAATTTGTGGTTTTAGAATTGTTCAGAAGCCATTTAGAAACCATTAAGATTTTTTGCTCATAATAGAATCATCAAGTAAAAAAGGAGAGAGATATCATATGAGTATTAAAAATGGTCTGTATCGAAACTTAGGAAGCTTTTTGACAGCAGCTGTCGTTATTTCCGGCCTGTGTCCGGAAACTTCTTATGCTAATATAAGTTCTTCTGATTTTAATATGCGGGATAAAGTTATCAATTTAACAGGAATTATGCAACTTACAAATAATATGGGGATCGTAACAAGGGGAGAATTTGCCCAGATGCTGGTAAACGCTTCCAGCTACAGGGAGAATCTTCCAAAATCCGGTTCTTCTGTTTTTAAAGACGTTCCTGCAAATCATCCCATGGCTGAATATATTAAAATAGCAGCTTCTCAGGAGTGGATGGCAGGTTATCTTGGCGGAGTCTTTAAACCAGAAGAAAAGGTTACATACAGAGAAGGCGTAAAAGCAGTGCTTTCACTGCTGGGATATAAAGATGAGGATTTTACAGGAGATATAACTTCTTCCCGCATATCAAAATTTCAATTTCTGGAGCTGAACGAAAACTTAAGCCGGACAGCCGATGAGTGCATGACTCAGACAGACTGTGTAAATCTTTTTTATAATCTCCTCAAAACAAAGAAAAAGGATACTGGTGAAATCTATGGCAAGCTCTTAAATTGTGAGCTTAATTCGGATGGGGAAATCAATCCGATCTCTATTCTTAAAGATGAAAGAAAAGGTCCGCTTCTGGTACGGAGGGGATTTAGTGTGATTCAGTCTGTACCTTTTGGGTCAGAAAAGGCAAACGTTTTTTTAAACGGAGCTGCCAGTACGTTAGCGGCTGTGAAGCAATCTCAAAAAGCCAACGGTTTTGCAGTAATCTATTATAATGTGAAATCAAAAACCATATGGGCATATACCACGGATGGTTGGGATAAAGATACTCTGACTGGTGAGAACGCTTATGTTCTGATACTGGGTGAAGTTAAAAATATTTATTATAAATCCACCGATGTGATTACTCCCACCTCTATTCGCCTTGAGATTGACAGCAGCAATTCAGACAGCGAAATAAACAATAGTGAGAATGTAGACAGCAATGGATATCTGTCCATTAATTTAGAGTCTTCCAAGCTGCAGTATCTGTTTTCGATCTATGGAAAAGTGACGGTCGGGGATAAGGTAGTGATGGTATGCAGCAAAAATGGCACCAGCTATACGGCAGTGGATGCCATTGACTATTGAAAATGAGGCGAGAGTTTATGAATAAAAATAAAAGAAACATTCTGCTTATTGCTACAGCTGCAGCTGCCATATCAGCAGTATTTATTGTGATAAAGCAAATTGGAAAAACGAGCATGCCTGACGACAGTATTACGTTAAATACTGCTGTCGTTTCAAAGGGAAATATTGTTACTGAATTAAAGGCTTCCGGAACTCTGGCTGCAAAAAATACATACAAAATCACATCTATGGTGGAAGGAGAGATCTTAACAGCCGATTTTTCGGAGGGAGACCAGGTAGAGAAGGGACAGGTCCTGTATGAGATTAATAAATCCGCCATGGATTCTGAACTGTCAGGCTCTGAAAATGCATTATCCAGGGCAAACAGCTCTCTGGAACAGGCAAAAAAACTTTATGAAGATGCTGTTTTAAAATACAGTGGTAATACCTATAAAGCAAAAAAATCCGGATATATTAAGGAATTATATATTAAAGCCGGTTCTAAAGTGGATAGCGGAACGAAAATTGCAGATCTTTATGATGATCATGTGGTAAAACTGAAGGTACCCTTTCTTTCCGGAGATGCCGCCGCTTTTGCAGCAGGCGCTGCAGCAGTCATCACTCTTTCTGACACGGGAGAGCAGATTCCGGGAACGGTAGAAACAGTTTCCAGTCAGGAAACTGCTCTGACCGGAGGCAGATTGGTTCGCAGGGTGACTGTCTCTGTGCAAAATCCCGGAGGTTTAACCAGCGGGATAAAAGCGACTGTATCTGTAGGAGGGGTATCCGGTGCAGAAGACGGAACTTTCGAGCCGGAGATTAACAGTGCTCTGGAGGCAGATCTCCCGGTTTCTGTTGAAGTAGAAGCACTTCTTGTAAATGAAGGAGATTATGTGCAAAAAGGGACTCCATTGTTTCGTATCACAGAGATAAGTGCAGATGATCTGAAGAAAAATTACACAGATCCCATGAATCAGGCAGAGGAAAATGCAGAATCAGCAAAAAATAAATTAGACATTACAAGGAAAAATTACGAAAATTATACGATTAAGGCTCCAATATCCGGAACAGTAGTTGCGAAAAAATATAAAACCGGAGATACCATAAGCAAAAATACAAATACTGATCCGGATCTTGCTGTCATCTATGATCTTTCCCAACTGACTTTTAAGCTTCCGGTAGATGAACTTGATATACATAAGGTAAAAACAGGTCAGAAAGTGGCTGTGACTGCAGATGCTTACCCTGGAAAAACGTATTCTGCGACTGTCACAAATGTAAGCCTGGAAAGTACGGTAACCAATGGAGTCAGCACCTATCCGGTCATTGTCACTCTGGATAATAAAGAGGATTTGATTCCAGGTATTAATGTGCAGGGAGTGATTTCCACCGGCAGTGCAGAGGATGTACTTCTGATACCGGCAGCTGCTCTAATGCGGGGAAATTTTGTTTATATAAAGGATGATAAAGCACTGGAGAGTCAGGGAGATGTGCCTGCCGGTTTTCGGGCGGTAAAGGTAGAGACCGGACTGATCAGTGCAGAAGCTGTGGAGATAAAGAGCGGACTGGCAGAAGGGGATCTGGTTTATGCTGCCCAGAAAGAAACCGAATTGCCAATGGGTAACCTTATGGATGACATGGGAGGTGGGCCTGATGGTGAAGCTGGGGAATAAAAGAAAAGTCAGCAGAAAATCTTTGGGAACCTGTGGGGACTGCGAATTAATTAAGCTGGATCATATCTATAAGATCTATAACCTTGGGGGAGAGGTAATCTATGCCAACGACGATGTAAGTCTTGCAATCACAAAAGGAGAATTTGCTGCAATTGTAGGTAAGTCGGGAAGCGGAAAATCAACTCTTATGAATATCATAGGAGCCTTAGATGTCCCATCCAAAGGGGAATATTACTTAGGGGGAGAGCCGGTACGGGAGATGGGAGACAAACAGCTGGCCCGTATCAGGAATGAGATGATCGGGTTTATATTTCAGCAATACAATTTACTCCCAAAGTTAAATATAGCCGAAAATGTGGAACTTCCCCTTCTCTATGCAGGAGTAGAGGCTGGAGAACGAAAAGAGCGTACGTACCAGGCATTAAAGAAAGTGGGGCTGGAAGAAAAATGGAGAAATCTTCCTGGTCAGCTCTCAGGAGGGCAGCAGCAGAGAGTTTCCATTGCCCGGGCACTTTCCGGAAATCCGTCACTGATTCTGGCAGATGAACCTACGGGAGCCCTTGATTCCAAAACCAGCAGGGAGGTTCTGGATTTTTTAAAGCAGATCAATGAGGAAGGCAATACCATTGTGATGATTACTCATGACAATACGATTGCATTGGAAGCAAAACGGATTATCCGTATTGCGGATGGAAAAATCAATTTTGACGGAAAGGCAGGAGATTATGCGACAATCCTTTAAGCTTGCACTAAGAAGTATATGGGGCAATAAAATGCGCTCTTTTCTTACAATGCTGGGAATCATAATCGGAGTAGCCGCTGTGATTGTCCTGGTGAGCCTGATTAACGGTTACATGAATAGTGTAATGAAAAGTTTCTCCGATATGGGTGCTAATCAGATACAGGTCAATGTGACTAACCTTTCATCAAGGGCAGTAAACAGTGGGCAGATGTATGGGTTTTATGAAGAGAATACCAATATATTTGAACGTATGAGTCCGGTTGTGAATGTTTCCGGAAAAGTACGAAACGGAGAAGAATCGCTTAATTATACAGCGGTTTCAGGGTGCAGTGAGCAGTATGGAGATATGAAAGGGCTGAAGATTAAAGCAGGACGTTCCATACTTTATTCCGACATTGAATCCAGACAGAGGATTTGTGTGATTGGGGGATATGTGGCAAAAAAGTTATATGGAGCTGAGGAAAATGGGGTAGGTAAAAAAATAAAAATAGGAGAAAACACATTTGACATAGTGGGTGTATATGAAATAAAAAACAAACAGTATTCAGAAAGCGGAGGAGAAGATGATTTTGTCTGGATTCCTTATACGGTTGCAGTTAAAATAGAAAAGAATGCTAATATAGGGGATTAAAAAGATCACATAAATCACTCTCCTGGAGAGGGAAGTAAAGGTTTTAAAGGGCGGTTCCCTGGATAAGGCAATTTCTATCAGTGGGGCGGATGAGCTCACTTCACTTGCCCAGGGATTAAATGAGATGAGGCTGTCTTTAAAAGAGAATATGGAAATGAAGGAGAAACTGCGTTCTGCCAACAAAAGCCTGGTAACCGGCTTATCCCATGATTTGCGGACACCTCTCACAACTTTGATGATCTATCTGGAACTTCTGTCTAACGGAAAGGTTCCTGATGAGGAGAAGCAGAGACAGTATGTGAAAAAATGCATGGAAAAAGCAAAGCAGATGAAGGTGTTGTCGGATCAGCTGTTTGAAAGTGTATTGGTTACAGAAGAAAAGGAAGCTGAACTGGAAGATCCTCAGATGGTGCAGTATATCATGGAAGATGTAATTTCTGACATGATTATGTTTCTGGAAAGCCAGGGATTTTATACGGATTGCCGGGTTATATGGGAGCCGGTCAAAATAGCGGTATCCATAGATTATATCATAAGAATTGTCAACAATATCAGCTCAAATATCCTAAAATATGCTGACATAGATAAGCCGGTTATAATTGAAATGAAATACCAGAAAAATCAGGTGGAATTATGGTTTATAAATGGAATATCTTCTTGCAGAAATAATGGGGAAAGCACAAAAATTGGAGTTAATAATATCAAATCAATGATGGAGAAAATGGGTGGGGAATGTGAAGTGAACAGCTACGACAGCAGCTATATGATGAAAATAAAATTTCCGGTAAAATAAGAATAATTGCTTTATCTGATGGTAATATAATACCACAAAAACAACTTTTTTTCAAGTCTTGTAATTCTTCTGAAACAGGCGTAAACTGTGGATTTATCAGAAAGGAGTATGACTATGGACGTTGAAAAATGGCTGGTGCTAAATGATGACAGGACATACCTTACGAAATTACATGCTGCAAATGATTATACCGGACAGTTTGGTCTTAAGCTGTCAGAGGAAGATGCAGCGCTGCTTTTAACAGAGAGAAAAAATATTTTAAAAAAACAGGAGAGGCTGGAATTTGGGGAAGGAATTCTTCCAAAACTTATTTTTGCATTCTGTGATTCGCCGTATATTTATCAGGATAACTATACGGATACCCTGGGACGTCTTCAGGAAGTTTTTTATTTGTATAAAAATGAAACTCTGGACGAAATACCTGACGATGAACTGATTGAGTATATGAAAGAGCAGTTCGATGGTCCTTGTCAGGGATCTGTCGATTATCTTGAGGATACCTCTTTGGAACTATTTGCACGGAACTCCAGATTTGGTCTGCATGGCAGCAGGGAAGAAGATGATGATGAGATATAGCAAAGAGGAACTTATGCCTGTTGTGGCAAAGCTGGCAGCACGATTTACGGGGAATGAAAGTACGTCGATTTCCTATGAAAAGGCTAAACAGCTGATGGGAGCTGTAATTTATTGTATTGAAGAATATGAAAAAGCAGGTGCTGGCTCTGAGGGACTTGTTGCAGTGGATGCTGCCCTGCACACGGATACGGTCTACAGACGTGGATATGAAATTCTCATAGGAAAAGTCGCTGAAATCCGCCGGAATTACAACCTCATGATGAAAGGGTTTTCCCATTATGATAACCGGTGCTGTTATGATACTTTTCAAAAGGGGTTACCGGTTTTTTTCCTGTATTACGATCCGCTTTTTGATCCTATGAACCATATACTTACGCTGGATTATCCTGTGCTCGTTACATTTGAAGCACAGTGCGGAGCCGATCTAATGGAAAGCTATGTAAACTGCGCATATCTGGAGCAGAAGTTTTTGCAGAGACTGCCTGAAGAGTATATCCATTATGTGCTGAATGCCTATTCCGATGATTATGGAGAACTCATTATTAATCTGGCATCTATTGCATTAAGAAATGTATTAGGCTGCCGGATCGCGGGAAAAACCATTGATTTAAATGGATATACCCATGAAGAGATGACACGTCTTGAGCATTTTATCAATGGTAACACAAGAGAGGATTTAGAGGAGCATTTAAAGAAATATGTGGATGAACTGATGGACTTTGCATATGAGGGAAATAAAGAGCTGGGAAATTATTTAAAAGAGGATATGAGAAATTTCAGCTTTGAATTAAAGCATGCACTGAACTATCACTGTCTTAATACAGTGCTGGCAGTGGAAATCAGTTAAAAATATACCGGAAAGCCCTATAACAGGCTTCCGGTATTTTTGTACAATCGGAGCATTATTCTTATTCGTGAGCAATATCTTGTTCTTTCAGAAGATTCTTCTGCGCAGTTGAAAGCATAAGTTTAATACGGTTTAACTGATTGACCTCACTGGCACCAGGATCATAGTCCACAGCGATAATGTTGGAATCAGGATATGCCTTTCTTAACTCTTTGATTACACCTTTTCCCACAATATGATTGGGGAGGCATCCAAATGGCTGTGTACAGACGATGTTATTGGTGCCTGAATGGATCAGCTCCAGCATCTCACCCGTTAAAAACCAGCCCTCTCCGGTCTGATTGCCGATGGAGACAAACTGGTCTGCCATATCAGCAAGGTTACCGATATGAGCCGGAGCAGTAAAGTGTTCGCTCTTCTCCAGCTCCCGTTTGGCTGTTTTCCGGAAAAATTCCAGAAGTGAGATCCCCATATTTGCAAAGAATGCAGTGGATTTTTTTCCACCCAGGAAATCTGCCTTAAAGTTGGTATTATAGAAGCAGTACAGTAAAAAGTCCATTAAATCAGGCATTACAGCTTCAGCACCTTCCGCTTCCAGAAGTTCTACAATCCGGTTATTGGCAAGAGGAGAGAACTTCACCAGAATTTCGCCTACGATACCTACCTTTGGCTTTTTGAGGGAGTTTCTTGGCAGGCTGTCAAAATCTCTGATGATACCCTTAATATTGCGGGAGAATTCCAGCATATCAGCGGACTTCTTAGAAAGAGACACAATGCAGCGTTCCTTCCATTTGTCATGCAGAGAGTTGGCGGAACCGGGTATTTTCTCGTAGGGCCGTGTGGCATACAACACTCTCATAAATACATCTCCGTAAACCACGGCCTGCATGGCTTTCGTCAGCATGGGAAGGGAGATGGTAAAGCCTGGATTGCTCTCCATATTGCCTGCATTGACTGAAATTACCGGTACCTGGCTCATTCCTGATTTTTCCAGGGCTCTGCGGATAAAGCCGATATAGTTGGAAGCACGGCAGCCGCCCCCTGTCTGACTCATAAATACAGCCGTCCGGTTTAGATCATATTTTCCGGAGAGAAGAGCGTCCATGATCTGTCCTACGACAATCAGTGAGGGATAGCAGGCATCGTTATTCACATATTTTAAACCGGTATCAATGGCAGAACGGTTATCATTCTGCAGAACCTCCACGCGGTAGCCGAATGCCCTAAGGGCTGGTTGTATAAGATCAAAATGCAAAGGAGACATCTGAGGACATAAAATGGTGTATTCCTTTTTCATCTCCTTGGTAAACAGGACCCGGTTGTAAGCGCTGGAAACCACTTTGTGCTCAAAATGCCGTTTGTCCCGGACTTTTAAGGCTGCTATGAGCGAACGAACACGGATTCTGGCAGCTCCTAAGTTATTCACTTCGTCTATTTTTAATACTGTATAAATTTTACCGGAACCGGTCAGGATATCATTAACCTGGTCGGTTGTAACCGCATCCAGACCGCATCCAAAGGAATTGAGCTGGATTAAATCTAAGTTATTTTCTTTTTTTACCAGACTGGCGGCCCGGTAAAGCCTGGTGTGATACATCCACTGATCTGTAACTACCAGCGGGCGTTCGATCTCAGCAAGATGTGAAACAGAATCTTCAGTTAATACCGCAAAGCCATAGGAGGTGATCAGTTCCGGAATACCGTGATTGATTTCCGGATCAACGTGGTAAGGCCTTCCTGCAAGTACGATGCCGTGTCTGTTGTTTTCCTTTAACCACTGTAAGGTTTCTTCTCCCTTTTTCTCCATATCTGTGCGGGAAGCTAAAAGTTCCACCCATGCTTTATGGGAAGCGTCTGCGATCTCTGATGCAGGGATTCCAAATTCCTTCGTAAATACTTCTGTTAAACGTCGTGTTACTATTTCTTCATTGGTGAAAGCGATAAAAGGATTTAAAAAACGGATTGATTCTGTTTTAATGCCTTCTACGTTATTTTTAATATTCTCTGCGTATGAAGTTACAATCGGGCAGTTAAAGTGATTGCCTGCATCGGGACTTTCGTTCCGTTCGTATGGAATACAGGGATAAAAAATAGTTTTAATTCCCTGCTTTATCAGCCATTCTACATGCCCGTGTGCAATTTTTGCAGGATAGCATTCTGATTCACTGGGAATGGATTCAATTCCCAGTTCATAGATCTTCCTGGTGGACTGGGGGGACAGCATGGTGCGGAATTTTAATGTATGGAAAAAGACAGCCCAGAAGGGGTAATTCTCATACAGATTTAAAACTCGCGGAATTCCGATGACTCCCCGGGTTGCCAGATCAGCGCTTAACGGCTCATAATCAAACATGCGGTGGTTTTTGTAATCAAACAGGTTGGGAATTTCCCGCCTTGTTTTTTCCTTCCCGAGTCCACGCTCACAGCGGTTCCCGGAGATAAACTGGCGTCCGCCGTCGAACCGGTTAACAGTAAGTACACAGTTGTTGGTACAACCCTTGCACCGGCTCATGGAAGTCTCATAGTGAAGAGTGAGGATCTTATCAAGATCCAGCATAGATGTCTTTGCAGATCCATCATAACGCTCTCTTGCAATCAGTGCGGCTCCAAATGCGCCCATAATTCCGGCAATATCCGGTCTGACAGCTTCACACCCTGCTATTTTTTCAAAACTGCGCAGTACCGCATTATTGTAGAAGGTACCGCCCTGGACAACCACATGCTCTCCTAAATCAGAGGCATTTGTTATTTTAATTACCTTGAATAAGGCGTTTTTAATAACGGAGTACGCAAGCCCTGCGGAAATGTCGGAAACCTCTGCGCCTTCTTTCTGAGCCTGCTTTACATTGGAATTCATAAAAACAGTACATCTGGTTCCAAGATCTGTGGGGTTTTTGGCAAACAGTGCTTCAGAAGCAAAATCCTCCACTTTATAATTCAGGGAATGGGCAAAGGTTTCAATAAAGGAACCGCAGCCGGAGGAACAGGCCTCATTTAACTGGACACTGTCTACCGTATTGTTCTTAATGCGGATGCACTTCATGTCCTGTCCGCCAATATCTAAGATACAATCCACTTCCGGCTCAAAAAATGCTGCCGCATAATAGTGGGAAATCGTCTCAACTTCTCCCTCATCCAGGAGAAAAGCTGCCTTTAATAAGGCCTCGCCGTAACCAGTTGAGCAGGACCATACAATCTGGCTGTCTGCTGGCATCTGTTCCTTAATTTCTTTTATGGCACGGATGGCGGTTGACAGGGGAGAGCCATTGTTGCTGCTGTAAAAACTGTAAAGAAGGGTACCGTCTTCTCCAACCACGGCAACCTTTGTGGTGGTGGACCCTGCATCGATTCCTAAAAAGCATTTGCCGTGATAGGAGGACAATTCTCCTTTTTTCACGCAGTGGCCGTTGTGACGGCGGATGAATGCATCGTAATCCTCCTGACCGTTAAACAGCGGTTCCATACGCTTTACTTCAAATTCCATCCGAATACCATTTGATAATCTGGAAATCATATTCTCAAGAGAGGTGATTACATCCGTCTTTCCTTCTGTGCACATGGCAGCACCAATGGCAGCGAAAAGATGGGAATGGTCCGGAGCAATAATGGCATCTCCTGTCAGGTTTAATGTGCGGATAAAGGCCTTTCTCAGTTCAGGAAGAAAATGAAGCGGTCCTCCTAAGAACGCAACATTGCCACGAACGGGTTTTCCGCATGCCAGTCCGCTGATCGTCTGGTTTACCACTGCCTGAAATATAGAGGCGGCCAGATCCTCTCTGGTAGCTCCTTCATTAATAAGCGGCTGAATATCAGTTTTGGCAAATACACCGCACCGTGCAGCGATTGGATATATGGCTTTATAACTGGCAGCATATTCATCAAGTCCTTTGGCATCCGTCTGCAGCAGTGCAGCCATCTGGTCGATAAAGGAACCGGTACCTCCGGCACAGATTCCGTTCATTCTCTGGTCAATGCCGCCGGTAAAATAAATAATTTTTGCATCTTCACCGCCCAGTTCGATTGCCACGTCGGTCTGCGGGGCATAATCCTTAAGGGAAGCGGCGACTGCAACTACTTCCTGTACAAAGGGAGTCTTTAAATGCCTGGACAGAGTAAGCCCGCCGGATCCGGTTATAGAAGGGACAAGATCCATTGGACCTAACTGTTCATAGGCCTTCTTTAAAAGGCCTGCAAGTGTTTCCTGTATGTTAGCATAATGCCGCTCGTAATCAGCAAATAAAAGCTGTTGATTTTTGTCTAAAATAGCAATCTTTACGGTAGTGGAACCGATATCAATTCCTAAAGTATTGTATGTATTCATATGTGCGGGGTAACCCCTGCCTCCTTTTACGTAAAAGTAAGTTACTGACTCACCGGACATCAGTTTAACATAAAATAAGAAATAAAACAATTGCCTGTTCATGCTAAAATAATGTTAATCTTAGTAAAATTTGTGTAAGTTCACAAATTGCGGTAGCATTTCGTTTGACAAAAATGGTCTGGGAATCTATAATGTATAAGTCAAAGTCCGCCAAAGTATGCAGGATTAATTCCGTAGAAGGGGGAAAAGCCATGATTCAGATTTATAAAACAGAAGACGGCCTGATTCATCAAAAGGATGAGCTTTCTCCGGGGTGCTGGGTAGCACTTACCAATCCCACAGCTACGGAGATATTGGAGATCGCTGATACCTATCGTATCGATCCCGATGATTTAAGGGCTCCTCTTGATGAGGAAGAGCGTTCCCGTATTGAGACTGAGAATAATTACACTTTGATTCTTGTTGACGTTCCTACCATTGAGGAAAGGGGCGGCAAAGACTGGTATGTGACAATCCCCATGGGAATCATAACAACCGACGAGGCTATCATAACGGTATGCCTGGAAGAAACCACAGTGTTAAATGCCTTTATGGATGGAAGAGTCAGGGATTTTCATACTTATATGAAGACCCGTTTTATTCTCCAGATTCTTTATAAGAACGCATCGTTATACTTACAGTATTTAAGAGTAATTGATAAAAAAAGTGCAGTTGTAGAAGAGAAACTTCATAAGTCCACAAAGAACCGGGAACTGATTGAGCTGCTGGAACTGGAAAAGAGTCTGGTGTATTTTACCACCTCCCTTCGTTCCAATGAAGTAGTGTTAGAAAAGCTCATGAGGAATGAAAAAATCAAGAAATATCCGGAGGATACCGAGCTTCTTGAGGATGTTATCGTCGAGAACAAGCAGGCGATTGAGATGGCCAATATTTACAGCGGAATTTTAAGCGGCACTATGGACGCGTTTGCTTCCGTTATTTCCAACAACTTAAATATTGTTATGAAATTTCTGGCAACTATCACCATTGTAATGTCTATACCGACTATGGTAGCTAGCTTTTATGGAATGAATGTTAACCCTGCCGGAGTTCCTTTTGCGGACAGTCCATATGGTTTTTGGATTGTACTTGGTCTTACATTGATTCTGACACTGAGTGTTGCCTGGATTTTTTCCAAAAAGGATTTGTTTTAGCTTAGGAAGGTTGAACGCATGAAATTTTTTTATAATCTGGAACGCAGATTCAGAAAATATGCCATTCCGAATCTTATGTACTATATTATTGGCATGTATGGGACCGGGCTCTTTTTACAGCTTTTTACACCGGGGTTTTATCTACAGTATTTAGCGCTCGATGCACAGAAGATTTTAAGCGGTCAGGTGTGGAGAGTTGTTACCTTTATGATTTATCCACCAGGCGGAGGAAGTCTTTTCGGAAGTCTGATCGGCATGTATCTCTATTACATGCTGGGAGTTAACTTAGAGAGAATCTGGGGGGCTTTCCGGTTTAATGTTTACTTCTTTATGGGAGTAATTGGTCATGTGGCAGCTGCATTGGTTGTATATATCGTTTTTAAACAGAATATCTATCTGACCACGGAATTTTTAAATTATTCCCTGTTTTTTGCATTTGCTGCGACATTTCCTGATCTTGAATTTCTTCTGTTTTTTGTAATTCCTATTAAGGCCAAATGGATGGCTTTATTTAATGGAATCTATTTCCTCTATGAATTTATTATGGGAGATATGGCAATCAGAATTACAATAGTAATGTCGTTAATTAACTTCTTTGTATTTTTCCTTCTGACCCGGGATTTGAACCGGTTTAATCCGAGGGAAATAAAAAGAAAGCAGAATTTTCACCGACAGATGAAGATTATGCCCCAGGGAGGAACCCATCATAAGTGCGCCGTCTGCGGCAGGACCGAAAAAGATTCCCCAAACCTGGAATTCCGTTATTGTTCAAAATGTGAAGGCAGCTTAGAATACTGTTCCGAGCATTTATATACACATAAACATGTAACATCGGACAACCCCACAACCGGTGATACGACTAACTAGCTACGGAGGATAATAATGAAGAGAACCAAAATTATATGCACGATGGGACCAAACACGAATGACCGCGCACTGATGAAATCACTTGCTGAGCACGGAATGGATATCGCCAGATTTAACTTCTCACATGGAGACTATGAGGAACAGAAAGCACGTCTTGAAATGCTTAAAAGCATTCGTGAGGAGTTAGGTCTTCCGATCGCAGCACTTCTTGACACAAAAGGACCGGAGATCCGTACCGGACTTTTAAAAGATGGCAAAAAAGTCACCTTAAAAGAAGGTGATACCTATGTTCTCACAACAGAAGAGATTGTAGGAGATGAGACCAGGGGTCATATCAACTACGGCGGCTTAAACGATGATGTAGCTGCCGGCAACCGTATTTTGATTGATGATGGTCTGATTGAACTGGAAGTTTTAGAAGTAAACGGCAGCGAAATCAAATGCAGAATTGTAAACGGCGGTGAACTGGGAGAGAGAAAGGGAGTCAATGTTCCCAATGTGAAGATTAAACTTCCTGCTCTTACCGATAAGGACAAAGCAGATATCCGTTTTGGTATCGAACAGGGCTTTGATTTTATTGCTGCTTCCTTTGTACGTACGGCTGATGCGGTACGTGAAATTAAGGATATTCTGGCAGAGCATGGTTCTGATATTGCAGTTATTGCAAAGATTGAGAATGCGGAAGGTATTGAAAATCTGGATGAGATCATTGAAGTCAGTGATGGAATCATGGTTGCCCGTGGTGATATGGGAGTTGAAATTCCGGCACAGGAAGTACCATTTATCCAGAAGAGTATTATTGATAAATGTAATGAAGCCTGCAAACCGGTTATTACTGCAACACAGATGTTAGATTCCATGATCCGTAACCCACGCCCGACCAGAGCGGAAGTAACTGACGTTGCCAATGCGGTATATGACGGAACCGATGCAGTGATGCTTTCCGGTGAGACCGCTATGGGAAAATATCCGGTAGAAGCACTTTCCATGATGGCTTCCATCGTGGAGGAAACAGAGAAACACTTAGATTATACCGGATACAGACAGCGTAAGGTATCTGCAGTGAATACACAAAATGTATCAAACGCAGTATGTTACTCTTCTGTAGCCACAGCTCACGACCTGGGAGCAAAGGTAATTGTGGCTCCAAGTATTACCGGCTTTACCACAAGACTGTTATCCAAATGGAGACCGGAAAGCTTAATTATCGGTTTATCTCCAAGTGCGTCTGCACTTCGCCAGATGCAGCTGTATTGGGGAGTTGTGCCATTCCAGGCAAGACGTGCGGAATCCACAGACGTTTTAATTTATTCTTCTCTGGAACTTTTAAAAGCGAAAGAGGTTGTGAAAGAGGACGATGTGGTAGTTGTAACCGCCGGTGTAGTAAGCCCTGCAAGAAAGCATGAACCTGCAGCCCACACCAATATCATGCGTGTTGTAACTGTGGATTAATCGCTTATTACAGTATTTCTGAATATTTATACAAAAAAGTGTAGACAAAAGAGTCTATCCCCGGTACAATGTAGCTTACCAGCAGATGTGCCGGAGAGGGCTCTTTTCTGCATATGGTAACGATATGAGAGGAGAGGAAAGCAATGGAGAAACGACCATTTGTAACCAGAGAACAATTAGAAGAAATTGTGAAAGATTATCCAACTCCCTTCCATTTATACGATGAAAAGGGCATCAGGGAGAATGCACAGAAATTAAAAGAAGCATTTGCCTGGAATCAGGGATTCCGGGAATATTTTGCAGTAAAGGCTACCCCCAACCCCTTTATTTTAAATATATTAAAAGAGTATGGATGCGGAGCAGACTGTTCTTCTATGACGGAGCTTATGATGTCCGATGCCATTGGATTTTCCGGTTCTGATATTATGTTTTCCTCCAATGATACCCCTGCTGAGGAATTCCAGTTTGCAGACCGTATCGGAGGCATCATTAATCTGGATGACATCACGCATATTGATTTTCTGGAAAAAGCCATCGGCCATATTCCCGAAACCATCAGCTGCCGTTATAATCCTGGCGGAATTTTTAAGATCAGCAATGATATTATGGATAATCCGGGAGATTCCAAGTATGGTATGACCACAGAACAGATCTTTGAGGCGTTTCGTATTTTAAAAAGCAAGGGAGCAAAGAAATTTGGCATACATGCATTCCTTGCAAGCAATACGGTGACTACAGAGTACTATCCCCTTCTTTCCAAAGTTCTTTTTGAGCTTGCAGTTAAGTTAAAAAAGGAAACAGGAGCTGAGATAACCTTTATTAATCTTTCCGGTGGAATCGGAATTCCCTATCACCCTGGTCAGGAGCCTAATGACATCATGGCCATTGGAGAAGGGGTAAGAAAGGTATATGAGGAAGTGATGGTTCCGGAAGGAATGGGAGATGTGGCGATCTATACGGAGCTTGGCCGCTTTATGTTAGGACCTTACGGCGCACTGGTTACCAGAGCAATACATGAAAAACATACCCATAAGGAGTATGTTGGAGTAGATGCCTGTGCCGTGAATCTTATGAGACCAGCCATGTACGGCGCTTACCATCATATTACGGTTATGGGAAAAGAAGAGGCTCCCTGCAGCCATAAGTACGATGTGGTAGGATCACTCTGTGAGAATAACGATAAATTTGCCATTGACCGGATGCTGCCTGAGATATCTGCCGGAGATCTGCTTTTTATTCACGACACCGGAGCTCACGGTTATGCTATGGGTTACAATTATAATGGGAAATTAAAATCTGCAGAGCTGCTGTTGAAAGAGGATGGATCTGTGCAGCTGATACGCAGGGCAGAGACAGCAAAGGATTATTTTGCAACGTTTGACTGTTTTGATGTGCTAAAAAATGTAAAATATGAATCTGTTTAAAATAAAAAGTATAAAATCCCGTTTTCAGTCATCTGAGAGCGGGATTTTGTTCCATAACACAGAAAAATCCCTGTGTCTGCGACACAGGGGGATTTTCTTAGGATTTTCGGATTTTCAAAAAGGGTGAAAGGATATTTGTTACGTTGTGCATTTCTTATGTACTTAGTATAACACACCACTTCTGGAAAAGTTTGTATATTGTTTGAATAGATTATGAAGATTTTCTTAACTTTGAAGATTTACAGAAAGATCGGATATGATTGAAACTTTGCATATATCAGTATTTCTAAAAAAATAAAATTTTTGAATAATAACGGATTTATTACAATTAGTGACATAAGGATGACGTATTAGTAACACTATGGAATCATGCAGTTAGCTTCTCGCAGGTCTTCGATTGATTTATGAATATAGCGTTCATGCGCATCTCTTGCTGTATGCCCCAGAAGCTTTCTCGAGCATATCTCACTTGCCCCATATCGGTCGAGCAGGCTGGTAAAGGTATGCCGGCAATCATGGGGAGTATGATCGTGGATTCCGATCTGTATAAGCGCATCAGCGAACATGGCCGAATATTCCTTGTATCCCATTCTTTTGCTAGCTTCCATGGAATATAAGTAAGCAAGCAGTACATTTCTTATATAACTCTCTAACAAGAGGTTGAATTCGCGGATGTATAGGGACAGGGCCCCTTTTTCAGAATCAGTCTTGAACCCACTAGGTTAATGAATATAATGAATAATGAAATAGCCCTGGGAATGATCTGACCAAAAAAGTTAGACAAATAATTACTAGGCGACATTTAAGGAATGAGTTCTTTACTGAACAGGACTCATTCCTTTTAGCTTGCCCTTAATCCATAGTTACTGGCAATTACAGCAGTATGGCAGCGTGCGTTATTTGAGAGCGCTATGTGTCAGTCACAGCTTGTGGAGTATTCCGGAAAGATCTATGACTGACGGAAAGATGGTCACAAAACCTATAACGCTCGCGCCGGGTCAAGATGGGCGCTAAAGTGATCAAAAATATCTAAATAAAAAAGAAAAGTACTTTTGTATGTGAAAATTCAAATTATAATATTGCCAATTTCCATTGTAAATGTAATAATAAGGATATGAGTGCATACAAAAGCTAAAATAGGGGGAAAAATATGGGAATACGAGATGGTCAACTATTATATCATTTAACAGAGTTAAAGAACATGGAAAACATACTTAAATATGGTTTGTTATCTAGGAATAGGTTGCTAGAAGAAAATCTTGTATTTGAAGATGTTGCTAATCCGGATATTTTATCATTCAGGTCTCTACATGACTTAGATAATTATGTTCCATTTCATTTCTTTTCAAGCAATCCGTTTGATGGAGATGTGCAAAAGACCCATCCTGAAGATGATTTTGTTTATCTGTGTGTTAAAAGAACGGTGGCGAGAGAAATGGGCTTTGAAATTATTCCCAGACATCCATTAAATATGATGCCATTTAGGATTTATACATATGATGAGGGCATGGAGGTAATAGACTGGGACATAATGGAACAGCGTTGCTATTCTGATCATGAGTGCAAGGAAGTTTGCTTGGCTGAATGTATATATGATGGTGATTTAGCTATTGATGATTTATTTAGCATTAATGTTAGGACAGAAAAAGATAAAGCAGTAATGGAAAACCTGTTTAATAAGTATAAAATAAGAAAACCACCGTATATAAATTTAAGTTCTAATTATTTTATTTCAAAAAAATAGAAAGAAGGGGTTTAGTGATAAAGTTAGTTACTGGTGATATGTTCGCTTCTGGAGCTGATTGCCTATTAAATACAGTGAATTGTGAAGGATTTATGGGAAAAGGTGTAGCTTATCAATTTAAAATGCGTTTCCCTGAGAATAACAAAAGCTATATACAAGCTTGTAAATCCGGGCAATTAAAAGTAGGTAAAGTTCATTACTTTATTGAAGATGGCATAACCATAATTAATTTTCCAACAAAAGATAAATGGAGAGCTTCTTCAAAAATTAATTATATAGAAGATGGTTTAAAGGATTTTGTACAACTATTGCCCAAATTAAGAGTAAAGACTATAGCTGTCCCACCTTTAGGATGCGGTAATGGAGGGTTGGATTGGATTGTAGTAAAAAGGATTATATTAGAAAGTTTAGACAATTTAAAAGATTCTTATGATTTTTTAATATATGAGCCATCATATAATTTTAAGCAGAAACCTAAAGTAGCACCTGAGTTGCATTTATCTAGTCTTGTTATTATGGATTTAAAAATGAACTTGAAGAAGGTATCTGAATTAAGACTTCAAAAATCAGCATATTTTTTAAATTACTTTTTAGGAGAAAATTATTTTAAATTTGATAAGTATAAATATGGACCTTATGATTATGCAATAAGTATAATTGCTAAAGATATTGGAGCATATCAAAAATATTATAATTTAAGTTCTACAGATGAAACCTATAATATGGTTTATAAAATTATATGTAGCGAAAAATTGGATAAAAAGTTGGATAAGATGAATTCTGCTATAAAAAAATCTGCTGATTATGTAAATAATATATCTTCAAATAAGGATTTAGAAGGGATTGCTACGGTATTGTACTTAATACAAAATGGAAAAGAAAGTGATGAATATAAGCTTATTAAACATTTTAAGGAATGGTCAGATGATAAGGCAAATAGGTTTACAGAAAAAGATATAAAGAATTATATAAATTATTTGGAAAACACAAATATTATAGAAAGAAATTTATTAGGTGAATTTAATACTATATAAAATGTCTTAAAAAAACTAACTTATATGTGATTGTTGTCTAGGAGTTGTCATGAATTAGAGTGGGTACGAAATAGAATCATTCTTAATTTTTGAAAGGCGGGTATCCGGAATTTCGGACCCGCCTTAAATTATCGCTTTTTATAGTACTGCTCATCTCATCTTGACTGCCTGAAATATTGCGGGATAACTTTCTGTGGATAGTGTCAAGATTTTTTCGCAAATTGTATTTCAGCCGTTAGGTAGCCGGTAGTCAGCCGGCTATGATATCAGACTGGTTCTGGAGATCCAATTCTTTCAGATGCTCCATATTCATGTAGCGCTTTGTACCCCATTGGGTTCCAGCTACGTGTCGCAGTCTGGCACATACTAGCATTAAAGCACTTTGCCCATCAGGAAAAGCGCCAATAGCACGGGTCCTACGTTTGATTTCCCGGTTCAGACGTTCAATGGTATTGTTAGTGCGGATTCTGGTCCAGTGTTGGCTGGGAAAATCCATATATGTTAGGGTTTCCTCGATTCCATCTTCCACCTTTTTAGCTGCCGAAGTTAATTTCATCTCGCAAAGTTTATCCGCTACTTGTTTCGCCTTTTCCTTTGCAGATGTTTTGCATTCTTGAGCATGGATAGCCTTCAGCAGCATAGAGACTTCTTTCATCTTATTACGAGGAGTTGCTGAGAATATATTCCGATAGAAATGAACGGTACATCTTTGATACTTTGCATCCGGAAATACTTCTGGAATGGATTCGAGCATTCCAAGACATTTATCACCAATAATCAAGCGCACTCCGGCCAGGCCACGTTCTTTTAGCCACACAAAGAATGTTCTCCAGCTTTCACGGTCTTCCTTCATGCCTTCGGCCGCGCCAATAATTTCACGACACCCATCCTCGTTGACTCCAATGGCAACAAGGATAGATACATTTTGAATTTCGCCGCCCCAGCTGCGCTTTAAGTAAACACCATCTATAAAGACATATGGATAAGAACCGGTAAGTTTGCGGCTTCTCCACGTTTCAATGTGTTCATAGGCCTTTTTATTTAGATTGCTTATTGTTCCAGGTGAAACTTTGGTTCCCCATAATGCCTCAGTAATATACTCAACACGGCGAACAGAAACACCTGCGAGATACATTTCAATGAGAGCTTCTTCTACAGAGCATTCTCTGCGGCGATATCGCTCAATAATGGCAGTTTCAAATGGAACGCCCTTTAACTTTGGCATTTTCAATTTGACCTCACCAGCTGTGGTTTGAAAGTTTCTGCTGTAATGTCCGGAACGATATCCTTTACGTTCACCGGAACGCTCATATTTATCGGCATTAACGAGTTCATCTGCTTCATGATCCAGCAACGCGTTGAGGGTTTCCTCAACGCTGTTGCGTACTAAATCTTTCAATTCGTTATGGATAAGTTCCTGATTTAACTGTATAATGTTATCAGACATGTTCTATAGCCTCCTTTGAGAGTATTTTGTGTGGTAACTTAATTCTACCAAACGGCTATAGACCATGTCTATCTTTATGAAATTGAATTTGCGAAATTAATTATACGTCATCTTTCTGTGCTGGGCATTCTGTAAAATCCGCAACAGCTATTATCTGAATTGCATTCCGGTTCCACTGGATCATAGAGGGGACATTTTATTGATATCTGACTCAAGTTCACATTTTGCTTCCATTTCTAACCACCTACTGAAGATAATTACAAGAACGTATATTTGGCTCGCCAAGCGCTTACATATATTACCAAGATAAGAATCCCAGATAATGCAAAAGACAGGTATCCTACATTATGGACCTGCCTTTCAATTACATACATAATATGAAGAACTAGTGACAACATTAGCGACAAAACCCACTTGTCTCCTATAAACCCGTTGTTCTTATAAGAAGATTTTCATAATATATTTGAAGCAAATTTGAAAGTTAAACATGTTTACGGCAAATTCCATCCACCATTTTAGCCTGGAAATGAAACCATGAGGAGCGTACCGGAATATCCTAATAAAAAAAGGAATCAGGTAGCGGACTGTGAATCAGGTGAGAGAAGTGATACACTGCGACAGTGCCATACGCATGGGTTTAACCGGGCGCGGCATCGGTGTTGCAGTTCTTGATACGGGAATTTACCTTCATGAGGATCTTGAACATAGATTGGCAGCTTTTGTGGATATTGTTCACCGCAGGCGGGAACCCTACGATGACAACGGTCATGGCACCCATATATCCGGGATTATAGCGGGAAGCGGCAAAGCATCCGACGGCCTTTATATGGGGATCGCCCCGGAGTGCCATATTATTATGCTGAAAGTATTGGATAAAAAAGGAAACGGATATGCATCGGATGTGCTTTCCGGACTAAAATGGATCCGTGATAACAGGGAACGGTATGGAATCAGGATTGTAAATATTTCCGTTGGTTCCTTTTCGAGAAAAGGGATGACAGAAAATTCCGTTCTGGTAAGAGGGGTGAATGCAGCCTGGGATGATGGTCTTGTGGTGTGTGTGGCAGCAGGAAATATGGGGCCGGGAACCAATACCATTACAACTCCGGGAATCAGCCGGAAGGTAATCACGGTAGGGTGCTCTGATGATTATAAAGAAGTAAATGTAATGGGAAACCGGATGATTGACTACTCTGGCAGGGGTCCTACCGGAGCCTGCATCTGTAAGCCGGAAATTATTGCGCCCGGAGCCGGGATCATAAGCTGTTCCAATGAAGCGGGACAGTATCAGACAAAAAGCGGAACATCTATGTCCACGCCTCTGGTTTCAGGAGCTATTGCGCTTTTACTGCAGAAATATCCGTATATGAGTAACCGGGATGTAAAACTGATGCTGAGAGAACGGGCTGTGGATGCCGGGCTTCCCATGAACCAGCAGGGATGGGGAATGCTTGATGTGGAACGGCTTTTACTTTAGGAACGGAACATGGACCGCCTGTTACTTAAGGCGGTCCGTTCTATGCTTCAGACAGAAAAAACTTGCAGAGCCTGATTCTGTGTGCTATAGTTAAACAGAAGTCTAAGGCAGTCTGCCTTTTTGTTTCCCATTCAGGCGTTTCGCCCTAATTTCCAAAGTAACCGTGTATTTTGAACAGACAGAAGCAGGAGTGTGATGCGTTTGATTGAAGAAGCTTAAAATTCAGGTTGACATTTGCAGCGAAGTATACTATGATAATAAATAGAAAAAGAACGTTTGTTCGTGTTGGAGGAAAAGATGAATAAAGATGATAAGCTGAAAGCACTGGATGCCGCACTTACCCAGATAGAGAAAGCATATGGAAAAGGATCTGTCATGAAGCTGGGAGATTCAGGAACCAATATGAATGTGGAGACCATACCGACCGGAGCGTTAAGTCTGGATATTGCACTAGGCCTTGGCGGCATTCCTAAGGGAAGAGTTGTGGAGATCTATGGACCGGAATCCAGTGGTAAAACCACAGTTGCGCTTCATATGGTGGCAGAAGTTCAGAAGCGTGGCGGAATCGCAGGCTTTATTGATGCGGAGCACGCGCTTGATCCTGTTTATGCGAAGAATATAGGAGTCGATATAGACAATTTATATATATCCCAGCCGGATAACGGGGAACAGGCTCTTGAGATAACAGAGACCATGGTTCGGTCCGGTGCCGTTGATATCATCATTGTAGACTCGGTTGCTGCTCTGGTACCAAAAGCCGAGATCGAGGGCGATATGGGAGATTCTCATGTAGGTCTTCAGGCAAGGCTGATGTCTCAGGCACTTAGGAAACTGACCGCTGTGATCAGCAAGTCCAATTGTATTGTTTTATTCATTAACCAGCTCCGTGAAAAGGTAGGAGTTATGTTTGGCAGCCCGGAGACAACTACAGGCGGACGCGCATTGAAGTTTTATGCATCTGTCCGCATGGATATCCGTAAGATTGAGACCTTGAAGCAGGGCGGCGACGTGGTAGGCAACAGAGCCCGTGTAAAGGTAGTGAAGAACAAGATTGCCCCTCCCTTTAAAGAGGCTGAATTTGACATCATGTTCGGTAAGGGGATTTCCAAAGAAGGCGATATTCTGGATCTGGCCGTAAAAGAGAACATCGTTGAGAAAAGCGGAGCATGGTTTGCTTACAATAATGTAAAGATTGGTCAGGGAAGAGAAAATTCCAAGATCTATCTTCAGGACAACCCCGCAGTTTGTCTGGAGATTGAAAACAAGGTCCGGGTAAAATATAACCTTGCAGAGGAAAAAGCAGTTGCAGGGACTCCTGAAAAGGAAAGCAAGCGCATTAAGCCGGAAGAGAATAAGGCCGGTTCGAAGGAATAAGACCATTGGATTCCCATTTGTCTGAAGCAGAATAACAAGGGGCCAGGCAGGGACAGAATGATTCATAGGAAAAGGGGCATATATGACAGTAACAGAGATTGTGCCCGTCGATAAACGCAGGAGTAAAGTCATTCTTGATGATGACTTTACTCTTGTTCTTTATAGAGGGGAATTAAGACGGTACTCCATGGAAGAAGGCAGCGAGATCACCAGGGAAGTATATGAAGAGATTATCAGGGAGATCCTGTGTAAGAGAGCCAGGGAACGGGTTTTATATCTTTTAAAATCCTCCGATAAGACGGAGCAGGAGTTAAGGAGGAAGCTGAAAGAGGGATATTATCCACAGGAAGCCATTGAGTATGCCATAGATTTTTTAAAGAAGCACCGGTTTATTAATGATGAGGATTATGCCAGAAGGTATGTGGAATTTAATTCCAGAAGAAAGAGTGAAAGACAGATTAAGTTTGAACTGCAGAGAAAAGGTCTGGATAAGGAAACGGTCAGTGATATTTTAAAGGAGCAGCCGGTTGATGAGGCTGCCATAGTACGGGATTATATCAGGAAAAAGCGGTTATTTCCGGAACAAATGGACGCCAGAGAGAAGAGCAAAGTGATGGCATCCCTGGGCAGAAAAGGTTTTTCTTATGAAGCGGTAAGCCGTGTTTTAGGTGAAATTTTTGTCGATGACTGACAATAGTGAAAATGTGTATAAGTATACCGGAAACGGGAGCGAAATACTTGACATAATGTATAAAACAGTTTAAAATTGTAGTGTTGTATTGTTGTACAATGAAAATAAAATAAGGAGGTGCTCCTGTGTCAGTATCAGTATTCACGGCTGCATTGATTACGATCATTGCATCAGTAGTAGTTGCTTTTATTGCCTGGTCTGCTGCGACCGCATACCGTAAGAACACTTACGAAAGCAAGATTGGCTCTGCAGAAGAAAAATCCCGGGAAATAATAGATGAAGCATTAAAGACCGCTGAGACAAAGAAGCGTGAAGCTCTCCTTGAGGCGAAAGAAGAGTCTTTAAAGACTAAAAACGAACTGGAAAAGGAAACCAGGGAAAGAAGAGCTGAGCTTCAACGTTATGAAAGACGAGTACTAAACAAGGAAGAAAACTTGGACAAGAAGTCTGAGGCGATGGAAAAACGAGAAGCAGGTCTTGCTGCTCGAGAGGAAGCCCTGAATAAAAGAAATTCAGAAGTAGAATCTCTTTATGAAAAAGGCATTCAGGAACTGGAAAAAATTTCCGGACTTACCTCCGAACAAGCAAAAGAATATCTTTTAAAATCTGTTGAAGATGATGTTAAACATGACACTGCGAAATTAATTAAGGAACTGGAAAACAGAGCAAAAGAAGAAGCTGATAAGAAAGCAAAAGAATACGTGGTTACTGCCATTCAACGATGTGCAGCAGATCATGTGGCAGAGACAACCGTTTCGGTTGTTCAGCTTCCCAATGACGAGATGAAGGGTCGTATAATTGGTAGAGAAGGCCGCAACATCCGTACGCTAGAGACCCTGACGGGGGTTGAATTGATTATTGATGATACCCCGGAGGCAGTTGTTTTATCCGGATTTGATCCGGTTCGTAGAGAAGTAGCTAGAATCGCATTGGAACGCCTCATTGTGGATGGACGTATTCACCCAGCCAGAATCGAGGAGATGGTGGAGAAGGCGCAAAAAGAAGTTGAGACCAACATGCGTGAAGAGGGAGAAGCAGCCGCTCTTGAAGTAGGGATTCACGGACTGCATCCGGAACTCATCCGTTTGCTTGGTAAACTGAAATACAGAACAAGTTATGGACAGAATGCGTTAAAGCATTCTATCGAGGTCGCTCAGTTATCCGGGCTGTTAGCCGGTGAGATCGGTCTTGATATCCGTATGGCAAAACGTGCCGGTTTATTACATGATATTGGGAAAGCTGTGGATCATGAGATGGAAGGTTCTCATATTCAGCTGGGTCTGGAGTTGTGTAAGAAATACAAGGAATCCGCAATCGTATTGAACACCGTGGAATCACATCATGGTGATGTAGAACCACAGAGTCTGATTGCCTGCGTGGTTCAGGCTGCAGATACCATATCTGCTGCAAGACCTGGTGCAAGAAGAGAGACTCTGGAAACATATACAAACAGATTAAAACAGTTAGAAGATATCACCAACTCCTTTAAGGGAGTGGACAAGTCCTTTGCCATTCAGGCAGGACGCGAAGTTCGGATTATGGTAGTTCCCGATCAGATCAACGATGATGATATGGTGCTTCTGGCACGTGATATCTCTAAGAAGATTGAAGATTCTTTAGAGTATCCGGGACAGATTAAGGTTAACGTGATCCGGGAGTCCAGAGTTACAGATTACGCGAAGTAAAATAATGCCCTAAAACCGTATACTTAATCTTGTGCGGCTTTAGGGCATATTTCATGTCAGGAGGATGATACGTGAAACGTCGGATAAAAGTACTGTTAAGCTGCATACTGATTTGCCAGCTGTTTCTTATGACCGTTTATGCAAAACCGGACTGGCCGTCTGATACAGGGATACAGGCAGAGGCGGGAATTGTGATTGATGCAGATTCAGGAACCGTTATCTTTGGGCAAAATATACACGCCGCTTATCCGCCGGCAAGTATTACGAAGATACTGACTGCTTTAATTGTCCTGGAAAACAGTAACCTGAGCGATATGGTGACGTTTTCAAAGGACTCTGTTTACAATGTGGAAGAAGGAAGCGGTAATAAACTGAATGTTACCAATGGGGATACACTGTCTGTTGAGGATTGTCTGTATTCTCTCATTCTGCATTCCTGCAATCAGGCTGCCAATGCTTTAGCAGAACATGTAGCAGGAAGCAGAGAAGAATTTGTCCGTATGATGAATGACAAATTAACTGAACTTGGCTGCACAGAAAGTCATTTTGACAATCCTTCCGGTTTAAATGGGGATACCCAGTATGTAACGGCATATGATATGGCACTCATTGCCCGTGCTGCTTATAATAATAAAAAACTGGTGGAGATCAGCTCCGCCATCAGCCATAAGATTCCACCCACTGCCAACAATCCTGAGGGCTTGACCATTTATAATGAGCACAGGCTGGTAAAGACGACAGATGAATCCAGTCAGTTCTATTATCCGGCAGCTGTTGCAGGAAAAACCGGATATCTGATTAAGGCAGGCAATACCCTTGTGACTTATGCCCAAAAAGATGGAAGAAGAATGATTTCCGTTATCTTAAAGGGAAGTCCAAGGCAGTATTTTGTTGATGGGAAGGATCTTCTTGAATTTGGATTCAGCCAGTTTGAAAATCTGCCGGTGGCAGGCAATGATACGGAGTATACTACAGGAGATAAGCCTGTTTCTATAGGAACGAAAAGCTATCAGCCTTCAGACCTTGAACTGGAGCCGGATACGGTTATTACTGTTCCAAAGGGGGCACAGTTCTCCCAGGTTGACAAGGAGCTGGTAACGGATCTGCCGGCGGACAGTCCAAAAGGTGCGGTAGCCCTGATCCGATATACTTATAATGACAGGGTAGTGGGACAGACATACCTGCTTTTAAAGGCCCAGGAGGAGTCTCAGAGTGAAACGTCTGTTTCTGAAACTTCAAAAGAACATGAGGAAGAGACGAAAGCGGAGGCAGATGCCAGTTCACAAAAGGGAATTGGAGTAATTGGCACCGTTGGGATCACTGCAGGGGTGTTGCTTTTGGCAGCAGGTACCGCATTGCTTGCTATGAAAAAAAGAAAAGAAAACAGGGAAATTGCGGCCCGCAGAGAGGAACGGAGACGCCGTTTGCAAAAAGAGGGCGATGCGGCTGATTTTGAACGCATTTTAAATGAACGAAGAAACAAAAAGAAAAAGAATAAATAGAAAATGAAAAAGACCAGCTGGGGAAGCTGGTCTTTTTTCGGAGAAGGTATTTCGTTTCTTATGGGGTGTAGCAAAAACTATATAATGTATTGGGGGGGTTACATGTAATAATATACCCCATTTTTCTTTAAAAGTGTTAACAAACATTAACAAAATTAAAAATTAAAATTGTGCATTTTATCTTGAATTATTCATGGAATTGTGGAAAAAACACAGATTTATATATGAATGCCCTGATCTCTTGTGCTATATACCATCCTATAAAAATATGAATTATTTGAAAGCTGCAGGACAAATATGGTAAAATATATAAAAACAACTTGTGCAATGGTGCGTACAAGTTATAAATTGTAAGTAAGAGGATGACTGGTTCACTCTCATGGAAAAATCAGGAGGTAGAAATCAATGAGGTTTTTTGTAGACACAGCTAACATTGAAGAAATCAGAAAAGCCAATGAGATGGGAATTATCTGCGGTGTGACCACCAATCCGTCTTTGATTGCCAAAGAAGGAAGGGATTTTAATCAGGTGATAGAAGAGATTGCGTCAATCGTTAATGGTCCCATCAGTGGTGAAGTAAAAGCGACAACAGTGGATGCAGCGGGGATGATAAAAGAAGGACGGCAGATTGCAGCCATTCATCCCAATATGGTGGTTAAGATTCCCATGACTTCAGAGGGCTTAAAGGCGGTGAAAGTCCTGACAGGGGAAGGAATTAAGACCAATGTGACTCTGGTATTTTCTGCAGCTCAGGCTCTTTTGGCTGCCAGGGCTGGTGCCACCTATGTATCGCCCTTTCTGGGAAGACTTGATGACATCTCCATGCCTGGAATTGATCTCATAGGAGAGATAACCGAAATATTTTCAATTCATGAGATTGAGACTGAAATCATAGCCGCCAGCATACGAAATCCGATCCACGTGATTGACTGTGCAAGAGCCGGTGCAGATATTGCCACTGTACCTTATCCGGTGTTGGAACAGATGACAAAACATCCCTTAACGGATCAGGGTATTAAAAAATTTCAGGATGACTACCGAAACGCATTCGGAGAATAAAAATAATTATCGTTTAGAAAGGTTGGGAACGGCAAATGGCATGTAACAAAGTAAAGATGGTGATTGACAAGGAATTTCGTATCGCGGAGATTGATGAGAGGATCTACGGTTCATTTATTGAACATCTTGGAAGAGCCGTGTATGACGGTATTTATTGTCCGGAACATCCTACAGCAGATGAGCAGGGCTTTCGCAATGATGTAAAGGAAATGATTAAAGAGTTGAACGTTCCTATCATCCGGTATCCGGGCGGGAACTTTGTTTCAAGCTTTAACTGGGAAGACAGTGTTGGACCGGTCAGTGAGCGGCCAAGAAGGCTGGAGCTTGCATGGAAGAGCATAGAAGAGAATAAAGTTGGATTGAACGAGTTTACAAAATGGGCCAGAAGCGCAGGGTCCGATGTAATGATGGCGGTAAACTTAGGGACAAGAGGAATTGCGGATGCCTGCAACATACTGGAATACTGCAACCATCCGGGCAATACCAAATACAGTGATTTAAGAATCAGCCATGGATATAAAGAACCTCATAATATCAAGACCTGGTGCCTGGGCAATGAGATGGATGGCCCCTGGCAGCTGGGACATAAGACCATGGAGGAATACGGCCGGCTGGCTGAAGAGACAGCAAGAGCCATGAAGATTATTGATCCTTCCATTGAATTGGTTTCCTGCGGTAGCTCTTCTCTGACTATGCCTACATTCCCTGATTGGGAAGCGGTTACTCTTCAGCACACCTATGATTACGTGGATTATGTTTCCATGCACCAGTATTATGGCAATGGAAAGGGAGACAGTCAGGATTTTCTGGCCAGATCCGATGACATGGATCAGTTTATCCGCACAGTAATTGCCACCTGTGATTATGTAAAGGCAAAAAAGAGAGGCAAAAAGGACATTAAGATCAGCTTCGATGAGTGGAATGTCTGGTATCACTCCAATGCCGCTGATAACGATATTACAGAAAACCATCCATGGCAGGTAGCACCTCCCATGTTAGAGGATATCTATAATTTTGAGGATGCGCTTTTAGTGGGACTGATGCTGATCACCTTGTTAAAGCATGCAGACCGGGTAAAGATGGCATGTCTTGCACAGCTGGTTAATGTAATTGCGCCAATTATGACGGAAGCAGGCGGCGGAGCAGTCTGGAAGCAGACAATTTTCTATCCATTTATGCATGCTTCTGCATTCGGAAGAGGAACTGCACTTCTTCCTGTCATCAGCTCTCCGAAATTTGACACTGCCACCCATGTAGACGTGACAGCAGTAGATGCAGTTTCTGTTTATAACGAGGTAAAGGATGAAGTGACAGTCTTTGCTGTCAACCGTTCCATTAAGGACGATGCAGAAATGACCATTGATGTCAGAAGCTTTGAAGGATACCGCATTCTGGAGCATATCGTGTTAGAAAGTGATGATCTGCTGGCAGAAAACGGACCTTTCAATGAAAAGGTGGCACCCAAACAGACCAGCCAGTCTTCTCTTGACGGAGGAATGGTAACCAGCTTGCTGCACAAAGCATCCTGGAACGTGATCCGTCTCGGTAAATAAATCAAACAGGAGGGGGTTATATTATGATTCAAAAAGCGTATCAGTTCTGGTTTGCAACAGGTTCTCAGGATCTGTATGGAGAGGCCTGCTTAAGGGATGTAGCGGAACATGCGGGAATTATAACGGAAAGGCTGAATGCATCAGGGATTCTGCCCTATGAAGTGGTTTTAAAACCTGTGCTGATTGACAATGCATCCATACGGTCCCTGTTCCGTCAGGCGAACGACGATGAAACCTGCGGAGGTGTAATTACCTGGATGCACACCTTTTCTCCTGCAAAATCCTGGATCTTAGGACTGCAGGAATACAGAAAGCCTCTGCTTCATTTACATACCCAGTTTAATCAGGAAATTCCTTACGACTCCATAGATATGGATTTTATGAATGAAAACCAGTCTGCTCATGGTGACCGGGAATTCGGACATATGGTGACCCGAATGGGGATAGTGAGAAAAGTAATTGCGGGATTCTGGGACGATGATTCGGTAAAGAGAAGGATTGCCTCCTGGATGAGGACGGCTGTGGGAATCGTGGAAAGCAGCCATATCCGTGTGGTACGTTTTGCAGACAATATGCGGAATGTAGCGGTAACAGAAGGGGATAAGGTAGAGGCCCAGATGAAATTCGGCTGGGAAATCGATGCATATCCTGTTAATGAAGCTGCTGATTACGTCAGAGATGTAAAACCAGGAGATGTATCTGCGCTTGTAGAGGAGTACTATGACCGTTATGACATCTTACTGGAGGGAAGGGACCCTGAGGAATTTAAAAAACATGTGGCAGTTCAGGCTCAGATTGAGCTTGGATTTGAGACATTTTTAAAAGAGAAAAACTATCAGGCAATTGTTACCCATTTTGGTGATTTGGGATCCTTAAAACAGCTTCCTGGTCTTGCAATCCAGCGCCTGATGGAAAAGGGGTATGGCTTCGGAGGAGAAGGCGACTGGAAGACTGCTGCAATGGTGCGTTTAATGAAGCTGATGACAGAGGGCAAAAAGGATGCCAGGGGAACTTCTTTTATGGAGGATTATACGTATAATCTGGTTCCTGGAAAGGAAGGAATTCTTCAGGCTCATATGCTGGAGGTCTGCCCATCCATCGCAGAGGGAAGAGCAGCTATTAAAGTAAATCCATTGTCCATGGGTGACAGAGAAGATCCTGCAAGACTTGTATTCACTGCAAAAGAGGGCAGAGGAGTTGCTTCGTCCCTTATCGATTTAGGAACCCGGTTCCGCCTGATTATCAATACCGTTCATTGTAAAAAGATAGACAGACCCATGCCAAAGCTTCCGGTTGCAACCGCGTTCTGGACACCGGAGCCAAATCTCATTACCGGCGCAGAATGCTGGATCTTAGCCGGTGGAGCCCATCATACGGCATTTTCCTATGATCTGACTGCAGAACAGCTGGGTGACTGGGCGGAAGCCATGGGAATTGAAGCGGTTTATATTGATGAGAATACAAATATCCGGGATTTTAAGAATGAACTGAGATGGAATTCGGCGGCATACCGCTGATACTGATAGAAAGTTTGAGGGGGTTTCTATGGATAACGAAAAAATTATAGCAGCAATCCGGGAAGGAAATACCGCACTGGGGATCGAGCTTGGTTCCACAAGAATCAAAGCAGTTCTGGTGGATGAAAATCATAATCCTATCGCTTCCGGCGGTCATGACTGGGAAAACCGTTACGAAAACGGAATCTGGACCTATGGCATAACCGATATATGGGAAGGTGTTCAGGACAGCTATCAGAAGATGGCCAAAGAGGTGAAGGAGAAATATGGGGTGACTCTTACCTCCATCGGGGCCATTTGCTTTTCTGCCATGATGCATGGATATATGGCATTTGACAAGAGCGGGGAGTTACTGGTGCCTTTCAGGACATGGAGAAATACCATGACGGAAGAGGCCGCCGGCCGTCTGACAGAGCTGTTTTCGTTCCATATTCCTCAAAGATGGAGTATCGCCCATTTATACCAGGCGATTTTAAATGGAGAAAGCCATGTTTCTAAGATTGACTATCTGATCACTTTGGAAGGGTATGTTCACTGGAAACTGACCGGAAAGAGAGTCTTAGGTATCGGTGACTGCGCCGGAATGTTTCCAGTGGACAGTGATACAAAAGATTTTAATGAGCGCATGATTCATCAGTTTGATGAGCTTGTTGCTGAAAAGAAACTGCCGTGGAAGCTGAGGGATATTATGCCCCAGGTGCTGACTGCAGGAGAGGAAGCAGGTACGCTGACCAGAGAGGGAGCAGCACTTTTGGATGTAAGCGGGAATTTAAAGCCAGGTATCCCTCTCTGCCCTCCGGAAGGGGATGCTGGAACTGGTATGACAGCCACCAATTCTGTGGCGAAGAGAACCGGTAATGTATCTGCAGGGACCAGTGTATTTGCTATGGTAGTTCTGGAAAAGGAGCTTTCCAGAGTTTATGAGGAGCTTGATCTTGTCACGACTCCTGCAGGAGATCCGGTTGCCATGGTTCACTGCAATAACTGTACCTCTGATTTAAATTCCTGGGTTTCTATGTTTGAGGAATTTGCTGAAACAATGGGCATGAAGCCGGATAAGAATGAGCTTTTTACCGCACTCTATAAAAAGGCTTTAGAGGGCGATAAGGATGGCGGTGGTCTTTTGTCCTACGGGTATTTGTCAGGAGAACACATCACTCATTTTGAAGAGGGAAGGCCATTGTTCGTCCGTACTCCAAACAGCAGATTTAATCTGGCAAACTTCATGAGAGTTCATCTTTACACTGCATTGGGAGCCTTACATATGGGAATGGAGATACTGTTTAAAGAGGGAGTGAAGCTTGATGTACTCCTGGGGCACGGTGGTCTGTTTAAGACCAGAGAAACTGGTCAGAGGATCATGGCGGCAGCTGTGGGCGTTCCTGTCTCCGTAATGGAAACGGCCGGAGAAGGCGGAGCCTGGGGAGCAGCACTGCTTGCATCTTATCTTCTCCGCAAGAAGGAAGGTGAGTCCCTGGACCAGTACCTTTCTGACCATGTATTTCAGGATATGGCGGGAGATACCATGGAACCGGACCCGGAAGATATCACAGGATTTGCTGCATTTATGGAACGTTATAAAGGTGGTCTGGAGATTGAACGCGCAGCTGTGGATTGTTTACACGCATAGAGAAAGGATTTGGTCGATATCATGCTGGAAGAACTGAAATTAAGTGTATATGAAGCAAATATGGAACTGCCGCGGAGAGGGTTGATTACTTATACCTGGGGTAATGTCAGCGGCATTGACAGGGAAAAGGGGCTGTTTGTCATTAAACCCAGCGGGGTGGATTACGATAAGCTGAAACCGGAGGATATGGTAGTTGTGGATTTAGATGGCAACCAGGTGGAGGGGGAATTAAATCCCTCCTCTGATACTGCCACGCATCTGGAACTGTACCGGGCATTTGATAAGATAGGCGGAATTGTACATACCCATTCCCCAATGGCAACTTCCTGGGCCCAGGCAGGCAGAGCTCTGCCCTGCTATGGCACCACCCATGCGGATTATTTCTATGGTGAGATTCCATGCGCAAGAAATTTAACTCAGGAAGAGATTGACGAAGGCTATGAAAAAAATACGGGAACTGTGATTATAGAGACCTTTAAAGGACTTGATCCCATGCACGTTCCGGCGGTATTGTGCAAAAACCATGGTCCGTTCACCTGGGGAACAGATGCGGCCAATGCAGTTCATAATGCAGTTGTGTTAGAAGAGATTGCTAAAATGAATTTAATGACAGAGCTGTTGAATCCGGCAGTGAAGCCGGCGCCCCAATCCATGCAGGATAAACATTTTATGAGGAAGCACGGACCGGATGCCTATTATGGCCAAAAAAAATAGCAAGGAGTCTTACCAGTGTCGGACAGCGGAAAAACAAAGTATTTCGTATTAATGGAAGAACTGAAAAAAGATATAATATCCGGAGAGAAAAAGCCGGGAGACCGGCTTCCTTCGGAGAATCAGCTTTCCCAGGCCTTTCATATCAGCCGTCATACGGTGAGAAAAGCCCTGTCTATACTGGAACAGGAAGGCTATATTGAAGCGGAACATGGCAGAGGTACCTTTGTGTCCAGAAAAGCGGGAAGAAAAAAAGGGTCGGGCAATATAGCGGTGATTACCACCTATTTGTCCGACTATATTTTCCCGCGGCTGATACAGGGAATCGACCGTGTGCTGACAGAAAACGGTTACAGTATTATACTGAAAAACACGGGGAACAGCAGATTAAAAGAGAGCCGGTGTCTGGAAGAGATACTGGAAAAAGATGTGGACGGGCTCATCATCGAACCGAGCAAGAGTGAGATTCTCTGCGGGCACAGGGGGCTTTATGACAAGCTGGATTTTTATAAAATACCTTATGTCTTTATACAGGGGTATTATACCCAGATGAAGAGCAAGCCTCATATCAGGCTTGATGACTGTATGGGCGGATATCTGGTGACAAAGTATCTGATTGATCTGGGGCATGAGCATATTCTGGGGATTTTTAAAGCAGATGACAGCCAGGGAAGAGACCGGCACAAGGGTTTTGTAAAAGCGCTTCAGGAAGGCGGATTTTCCTATGATCCGGATATGGTGATCTGGTATCACACAGAAGACCGGTCTGTCAAGCCTTCTCAAGTGCTGAAAATCATGCTTGAGGAAGGGGCTTTCGTGGATGGGATTGTCTGCTACAATGACCAGATCGCCTTTGAGGTTATTAAGACCATAGAAAAAGAAGGGATTTCTGTGCCGGAAGAGATTTCGGTTACCGGTTATGACAATTCCTTCATAGCAGAGAATGGCATGGTGAAGCTGACCACCATTGCCCACCCGCAGGAGCGGCTGGGAGCAATGGCGGCAGAACTGCTACTGGAAAAAATAAATGAAATTCCGGACGAGGAAAGCCAGGTGGAAAGGGTATTAAAACCCAAGCTTGTAATTCGGGAATCCTGTAAAGACCGGAGAAAGAACAGATAACCGGTCAGTACTTTTTCAGTTTTCCCATGTAAAGCACACACCCTAAGATCAGGGATCCGGAAAGCAAAAAGAGAATCTGCATTCCGGTGACTGGCAGATTACCCAGTTGGAAGGAAGGGAGTATGGTCAGCAGACTGGCGCCTAAGAGGGTGGAGAAAAAGCCGCACAGCCCTGCATAGGATGAGTTGGTGCTGACGTATAGAACCCGTTTTTCCTCAGGAGCATAATGATACTGCAGGTTAAAGACGGATATTGCAATTCCGCCCCATGCGGCCCCTGATAAGGCCTGCAAAACCGGCTGAAGGGCGTAACAGGTATCAGGAGTCATAAATAGCCAGCTGATATGGATGAATCCCAAAAGTCCCATTGAGAGCCTGCCTGCAAGAAGCCAGGAGGTGGCATCTGCCAGCTTTCCCCAAAGCCAGGCGGCAAGAATCCGGACGGTGGATGAAATCAATCCCAGGAACGTGATATAGGTGTAATCCAGTTTCAGCCCGGTGACCATATATACACTGAAGAACGGGCCGGCAATCTGCAGGGCCAGATTCCAGAATATGTAGGTGATCATGACTTTCCTGTATTTTCTGTCAGCCATAGGGGCCAGGAGGGCATCTGTCAGTTTTTGTTTGCGGGGAGTGCTTTCCGGCTCCCGTATGGATGACAGGCACCAGTAGTCCGTGCATGCAATAACAAGAACCGTAGCCCCCACTACGTAAAACCCGGTTTGCTCCATGCTGCTGTTTCGAAACCAGTCCATGATTCTTCCCATAATAAGACTTAAGACGGTTGAGGCTGCAAAGGCAAAGGAATCCTTTTTTCCAAGATAATCTCCTCTGATATGCTGGGGGACCAGCTGGAGGATCCAGTTGCCGGTTCCGGTACCAATGGATGCACCGAAAAAGTGGGCGATTCCATAGAGAATGACCACAGCTGTCAGGCGGATTACCGGCTGTATGATAAACAGCGGCAGAAAGAACATCAAAGAGAGCAGCAGTCTGTGAATAAAGGAAAAGCTGATAATCAGCCCTTTCTTTCTCCTTAAGTTTTCTAAAAGAATAGAAGAAAACATCTGCAGGCTGCAAAGAAGGATTGGAATGGATCCAATAATGCCATTTAATGAGTCATCAGCCCCCAATGAGCTGGCGTAACCGGAGAGAAAGGCACCTGTGGTGAGTGTAACGATTCCATTGGCGCAGCAGCCTTCCGCAATAAAGAGATTTCTTCCTTTTGAAAAGTCTGCAGCTGTCATAGGTGCAGTTTCGTGGCTTAATAGTGCGTGCTTTTTTGTCATCAATTCTATAACCATATTTTCTAAACGGCAAATCTGCCGTATTCCCCTTTTCATTTACTCATAGATCTGCTATGCTTTTAATAGTAATAAAAATACTTTCTCTATATTGCCAGTTTCATTGAAAGGTTACAAGAGGAAAAAGAAGAGAAAAACTGGATGATTCCGACTTGAAGACGACAAGGGGGCGCACATGGAACATTACTTACATCTAAAGGCAGTTCTTCCAGTGAGGGCATTGAATGCAGGATATCTGGTTACGGGGGGAAAGGGGCGGCATGCAGACCGTGTCATGGATTCTTTTGAAATCATCTATGTGAATTCCGGAGTACTTGGAATTGCTGAGGAGGATGTGGAATATGAAGTGGAAGAGGGGGAAGCCCTGATTCTGTTTCCAGGCAGACATCACTGGGGGACCAGGGAGTTTTCAAAAGACTTGAATTTTTACTGGCTTCACTTTCATTTAGAGGAGAAGGCGGAAAAAACGGGAACAGACATCATGTCTCTTCCCCAGCTGATACGGATCGGAAAACCTCAGCAGTTTGAAGAACTGTTCCGCCGGTTTATTAAGAGACAGAATGTGTGCAGGGAAGACAGGACCATATTAAATCTGGTTCTGTTGGAATTGCTCTGTGAATTGAGCGATTCGTTATCTCCCATGGAGATAAACGGGCAGAAGGTACTTCTGGCCAATCAGGCTGCTCAGTACATCAAATACCATTTAAAGGAACCATTATCAGCTTCTATTTTGGCGGAGCAGCTGGAATGCAGTCCGGATTATTTAGGGCGTACATACCATGCCGTTTACGGTAAGACGCTGACGGAGGGGATTCATGAAGCCCGGCTGAATAAGGCGTGCGCAATGCTGATTGAAACCAATTTAACCGGAAGTGAAATTGCTTACCGGTGCGGTTATGAGGATGTGGATTATTTCAGGAGAATATTTAAGAAGTATATGGGAATGACGGCTAAGGAATACCGGCAGACGTATAGTGTAATCGAACGGTAAAGAAAGGCGGCAGGGTAATGTTCTTACCTTGCCGCTTTTCTGTATTCAGCCGGAGAGACTCCGGCTGTTTTTTTAAATATACGGCTGAAATAGAGGGGATTTTCATATCCAATAATTCCGCCTATTTCACCGATGCTGTAATCTGTACTTTCTAAAAGTTCCTTGGCTTTTTTGATACGTATTTCAGTTAAATATTTTCCGGGAGGCATTCCGGCATATTCCTTGAAGCTTCGGATAAACCAGCAGGTGCTCATGTGGTGCTCTTTTGCATACGCCTCGATTTCAATATTTTTTGCCAGATTCTCATGAAAATACCGGACTGTTTTTTCCATTTGTTTCTGGAGCTCTGTTCTTTTAACCCCGCCTTCTTCTCTGATCCGCTTCAGAAGTAGAAACAGCTGCTTTAGATAGAGGGCTGACAATTCCCCGAAGGAAGGGCGGGTAAGCTGTATCTCACGGATTATTGAGAGAAACAATTCCTGGTATCTTGAAGATATTCCGGTATACAAGATCCGGCTCGCAATAAAGCCGGCTTCTTTGGAAAGGGAGTCTGCTTCACTGCCGGTGAAGTGGACCCAGTAAACTTCCGGTTTATCATTGATATAATAGGAATACTGCTGGGGGGTATGGGGGGGATATAAAATCATGCTGCCCTCTGAAACTTCAGTGGGGGCACCGTCTATGGTGAAAAAAGCTTTTCCTGCCGCAATATAAAGAAGCTGATAGTCTGAACGGCCCTGAGGGCGAAATGTTGACATAACTGGGAGAGAAACCAGACGGTAGACGCCGCAGCTGTTGACTCTTAAGGGGATTTTATTATTTTCCAGTTCATCTTCTTTTAAATCCATATAACCTGTGTTTGTGTACATGGAGGGATCCTCCTTTCAGCTGCTGATACTATCTGTCACATCATGAAATAAATTATTTTTCCATATCTTTAGAATTAGTAGTTGAAATTACTTCACCAGTATCAGCATTTATAAATTTCACAGTAATATTGTCAATATCTGTTCCGTTAAAAACATTATACATACCGCCATACATATAAAAAGCTAATACAGAGAAAGTTTCTGCCATCGCTAATTCGGAAGATTTTGTGGTTATTTCGAATTCAGTAAAGTCTTCGTTGGCTGTAACGTTCGTATAATTAGGGTAATCCTCAGAATCCACCATTTCTGACATGGATGAGTTGATGGTATTTTTTAATTCCTCCATCATCTCTTTGTGCTGCTGTTTGGTCAATACATATGTAGCACTCCCATCATCGTTTAACGTTATGGAATTATACCCTTTTTCTTCACACATTTTATTTAGTTCTTCTTGCGTTTGCTCACCGACAAAATTAGCCGGAATGGTCAGCTCAACATTAAATAGGCCTTTTTCTACATCTACCTTTCCCACAGCCTCTAAATCATTATTAGTTTCTGCACTTACAGTATTATTTGAATCTGCAATACTGGTTGTTTCAGATGTGGCAGATACTTTATCAGTATGTTTGCTGCAACCAGTGGATAAAATCAATGATAAGATTAGGATTGCGGTAGTCAGTAGTTTTGATTTTTTCATAATCAATAATTCCCCTCTATAATGGTAATATTTTATTAACAGCCATGGGCTGTCATTTATTATTATAACTGATAAGTAATATTTTACAAGAAATAAAAAATAAAGACTTGGCAAAAGTACTTGTCATAAGAGGGGGCTATTATTTTATCAGAAATAATGGTATGATGTTTATGATTTAATAAATATTTTATGTTAAAAATGGAGGGGATAGTATGAATCAAATAAGAAAAATATTTTATATTACAACGATATTATCAACTGGTTTTACCATTACATCATTTGCAAATCGTTATAATCCAGAAACCCATATTGGACCATTGACAGAAGAAGATGTACAAGATATTAATGCAGATCAGGCAGAACAGAAATATTTAGATAATTTGCCATCTATAGAATATGATGAGAATACGGAAAGTTATTATGAAGATACTTATACAAAAGCAAAGCCGGGAAGCTGGATGAGTAATGATACTGGAAAATGGTATCAGTTGGAAGATGGAAGTTATTATACGAATGGCTGGGTTAGAATTAACGGAAAACGTTATTTTTTTGATGAAAAAGGATATATGAAAATTGGTTGGATTCAAATAGGAGACAAATGGTACTATACTGATGATTCAGGCGTTATGGTAACAGCAGAACGCCGGATAGATGGGGTGACTTATAATTTTAATGCATATGGAATTATGAAAAATTAAAGAAAAGAGAAATTAATAAAGCCCACCATAATAGGTGGGCGGCTATATTTATGGTAATTCTTTTAATGTATTTATAATATCAAAAGCTTTCGAATTAGTGTCTGGAATGCTCATGATACTAATATAAAATATTTTATAACCTCGTATACAAGTGTAAAGATCTATGTTAATACTATCACTGTAAAGATAACTAGATTTAGATACGGAAAAATCACCAAGCTGTGTATTGATTTTGTCAATGTAGGACATTTTTCCCTTAAAGCCACTAATAAAACCAGCTGCAAAGGTATCTGCATATATTTTAGGGTCCAGATATGCAGGGCACATATCATTAATGAATTGGATTGCCATATTATTATAGTTTACTTCAAAAGTCTCTGAATTTCCATCAAAAGCAGTTGTAGCCACATTAGACGGAATTTGGAGAGAATAACCCATTTCTTTATTTGTATAAGTTCTATAAGTTATTTCTGCTGAAGCGTTAGGATCTATCCACTTACCAGAAACGTCAAAAGTGTAAATCTCACCATCAATTCTTTGAGTGGTATTTGCGAGCATTTCTCCATTCTCATTTAAATAATACCAGCTTCCTTGATCTTCAACCCATTGGTTAGTTACTAATGTTCCGTTTTGGTCATACTTCCATTGTCCGCTTTCTTGCTGAACCCACCCGGCAAAAGATTGAATGGAGAAGATTAAAGAAAAGCAGGTTACCATTATTAAGATTTTCGGTTTTTTCATACATTATCCCCCTTAATTAAATATTTACGATTTTATTATATAATAGAAGTGTTTATATTGCAATTATTCAGAAAATCCTGAATACATATAACCAGGTGAACAGATGAGACTGACATAATAATATTTATTTTTTCTTTGTAGGGACAAGCATTATCCAGAGATCAACAAAAAAGCCAATTATATCTACGACTATATCGAGCAAGCTAAACATTTTAAACCTCCGTTATAGTATATGTGTTTTGCAGTAAGATAGTATTGGTCAGTAAGTCATTTTTTTAAATATTTTATACAGCACATTGTTTGAAAATAATAGAAGGTCGAGTATTAAGTTTTTTTACAAAATTAGAATTTGATGGATTACAGTACTTTGAAAACTTAATATTGATAGTTAGTAGCTTTTCCAGTAATATAATATAAAGTAAGAAAATTATTGGTAATAAGTGAGGTAAATATGTCATGAGTGATATCGTGCACAAGTGGTATGAGGATAAGAAAAATGTAGATGAAATGGTCTATTGGAACAAAGGAGAACTTAAAAAATGGGAACGGGCAGTCGCTGACTTTTTTCCGAAAGAAGCAAAAATTCTTGATATTGGATGTGGAATGGGGAGAGAGGCATTTGCGCTTTTCGATTTGGGATTTTCTATTATAGGCATTGACATTTCAGAAGAAGTTATAAAACAAGTTGCAAAATTATCCTTAAAAACCTGTTATGATATTGATTTCTTGGTATATGATGGGTATACATTACCATTTGATGATGCTTCATTTGAAGTAATCATTATATGGGCGCAAACATTTGGCTTATTGTATGGGGATACGTATAAGAGTAACTTCCTAAATGAGTGTAAGCGCGTTCTTAAAAAAGATGGCTTACTAAGTTTTTCCAGTCATGATTATGATTATTTAATGGAACACCATAAGCAATATCTAAGCGGCAGAAAGTTTTATCCATATGCCTATACTGAAATTTATTGGGAAGCATTTTTACCCCAAGAGCTTTTAAGTTACGTTGAAAATGCTGGATTTTCTGTGGTGCTTTGCGAACGTGGAAAAATACATAAGACAGAAGATGGAGTCGTACTACATTGCTTGTGTAGAAAATAAACAAAATACAAAACTGACATATACCAATTTGTAATTTTAAAGACTACTAACTATCAGTAATTAAGTTAGTGGTTTTTTTATGCAGTAATTTATTCAACAAAACTGAAACTTGAATGAATAGGGGTGATAAATTGAAATCATCATAAGAATATAGAGAGCAGCTGGCAAGACGAGAAAAGGTCCTTCGGGCGGAAGCTGCCACGGCTATAAAGGCACCAAAGCCCAAAGCTACCATTTTACAGGGAAAAATAAAATCAGCAGTATCATTTTGTGCATGTTTTGTCCAATCAAGGATATGGATTTTTCGCCCGGTTCTTTTATAATGAAAGATAAGAAAAAAGGAGGAGTCGACCATGATCGTACCCAGACATTATGAAAATCTGCATCTGCTACATGAAAACACCATGCCGCACAGAGCTTATTATATCCCAGCTTCCACAGCACAGTTTGATCTGACGGATAAAAGAGAGAAATCCGACCGGTTCTGCCTGTTAAACGGAAACTGGAAGTTTCAATATTATGACAGCATTTATGATGTAAAAGAAGAATTTTATCTGGAAGGTTTTGATACTTCTAAGTTTGATGAGATTCCGGTACCTGGCTGCATTCAGAATTTCGGCTATGATAAGCAGCAGTATACCAATACCCGTTATCCGTTCCCTATGGACCCGCCCTATGTTCCTGCTGAGAACCCATGCGGCGCGTATGTCCATCATTTTGTCTATAAGAGAGAGGATGAGGCTCCCAGAGCTTACTTAAACTTTGAAGGAGTGGATTCCTGCTTTTATGTATGGTTAAACGGCAGTTATGTGGGGTACAGCCAGGTTTCACACGGAACCAGTGAATTTGATGTAACAGGTGTGATCCGTGACGGGGACAATACTCTTTCCGTTCTCGTTTTAAAATGGTGTGACGGAAGCTATCTGGAAGATCAGGACAAATTCCGTATGACCGGTATCTTTCGGGACGTATATCTGTTAAAAAGACCGGAAGAAGGAATTTTTGATTACTTCATCACCACATCTTTGAGGGATGGCCAGGCTCATGTTGCGGCTGCGATTACCTTTAGCGGAAAAGAGATTCCGGTGACAGTAACCGTAACAGACAAAAACGGGAAGACGGTTGCAAGTAAAGAGGGAATTCCTGAAGAAGGAAAAATAGAATTTGATATAGATAATCCTGTACTCTGGAATGCAGAAAATCCATATCTTTATACGGTTATATTTGAGACAGGTCAGGAAGTAATTGTTGACCGTCTGGGTATCAGGGAAATTACCGTTCGGGATGGCGTGGTATATTTCAATGGTGAGAAAATTAAGTTCCATGGTGTTAACCGCCACGACAGCGATCCGGTCACTGGATTTACCATCAGCCTGGATCAGATGAAGCGTGACTTGCGCCTGATGAAGCAGCATAATGTCAATGCTATCCGTACCAGCCATTATCCCAATGCACCACAGTTCTACCAGCTTTGTGATGAGTATGGATTTTATGTCATTGATGAGGCGGATAATGAAAGCCATGGAACGGGGTACATCTATATGAAAACCCGCACCACAGAGATATGGCGTGACCGGTGGAACCGCCCCATTGCAGATAATCCGGAATTTACGGAAGCGACCGTTGACAGAACAAAGCTATTGGTTGAGCGGGATAAGAACCGTCCCTGCGTTGTGATCTGGTCTATGGGAAATGAATGTGCTTATGGCTGCACCTTTGAAGCTGCACTTTCCTGGACAAAGTCTTACGATCCCACCAGGCTTACCCACTATGAAGGTGCCAGATACGTCGCTGTAGATAAAACCTATGATTTCTCAAATATCGATTTATTCAGCCGTATGTATCCGAGCCTGGATGAAATTATCGAATACACCAAACGGGAGACAGCAAAGCCTTTCATTCTTTGCGAATACAGTCATGCCATGGGAAATGGACCTGGGGATTTAGAGGGCTACTTCCAGGTGTTTGAACAGCACGACAGAGTTTGCGGCGGTTTTGTATGGGAATGGTGTGACCATGCAATTTATCAGGGAAGGACGATTGACGGAAAGCCCATGTATCTTTATGGAGGAGATCACGGGGAATATCCTCATGACGGCAATTTCTGTATGGATGGTCTTGTATATCCGGACAGAAGACCGCATACAGGTCTGATGGAGTTTAAGAATGTAAATCGCCCGTTACGGGTTGTTTCCTTTGATCAGGAGAAAAAAGAGCTGACGCTTCATAATTACCTTCATTTCACTAATTTTAAAGAATATGGATTTATAGCCTATGAGGTGACCTGTGATGGAGAGTTAAAGGCGAATGGAGTTGTGAAAGATGCAGATATGCCTGAGCTGATGCCCCGGCAGGAGTGCAGACTGCCGCTGAATTTTGAGGTTCCGGCAGCAGGTAAATGCTATTTAAAAATAAGCTATTATCTGAAGGAAAGCAACTCTCTTGTGGAAGCAGGAAGCCTTCTTGGCTTTGATGAGATTCTGCTGAAGAACGAAGATATGAGAAACCAGACTGCAGCAGCTATCTTAGAGAAAAAAGAAAAAGACGGAGCTTTTGAAGTATGCGAAGATGACCGTTATATTTATATTAATGGAAAAAGCTTTTTTTACACCTATAATAAATTGACAGGAACATTTCAGAAAATGAATTTTGAAAATAATTGCATTCTGGAACGTCCTATGGAAATTAATATCTGGAGAGCACCTACAGATAATGACAGTGATATTAAAGGTAAATGGATGGAAGCTCACTATCATCGCGCTTCTTCCAGAGGTTATGAAACCAGATGGGAAGAAAAAGAAGGCTGTCTTGAAATATCCACTGTGATGTCTATGGTTGCAGCACCTATTCAGCGGATTTTGATGATTGATGCGATATGGACCATTGGCGCAAATGGTTCTTTAAGCGGAAAGCTGGATGTTAAGAGAGATATGGAGTTTCCGGAACTTCCCCGGTTTGGCATTAGAATGTTTCTTCCAAAACAGATGGACCAGGTGACTTATTTTGGACTTGGCCCTGTTGAAAACTACATTGATAAGAAAAATGCCAGCTATCATGGCCTGTTTTCCTCCAGTGTCAAAGAGATGCATGAGGACTATTTAAAACCACAGGAAAACGGAAGCCGAAGTGATTGTGATTTTGTAACCATAGGGGGAAGCAATTTATCACTCACGGTTGCAGCAGATAAGGCTTTTTCTTTCCATGCATCAGAATATACACAGGAGGAACTGACTGAGATAGCCCATAATTATGAACTGACTCCCTCAGGCTTTACTGAATTCTGTGTGGACTACCGGCAGAACGGAATCGGATCGGAAAGCTGCGGACCAGAACTTCGGAAAGAATATATGTTTGAGGAAGAGGAGTTTACATTTGAGTTTATAATGGTGCCCGGAAGTAAACGAAACGGTTCCGTGAAATAAATACGATATACCCAACTATAGAGGACAGGGGAGATGCATTAGCACCTCCCCTCAAACTATTTCTCTAAAATCACTGCTATTGTGGGGCTTTCCTTTTTCCATGGAGAGCCGGATACATCTGCATATGTTCCGCAGACTTTAAAGCCGGATGCTTCCACCTCTTTTATCAGAGCCTCTTCTGTATAACAGGTATTCCAGAGATAGTAAACAGAAGCTTCTGTTTTTGAAATAATAACGTATTGCTCCAGTGTTACATGTTCAGGATACTTGCAGCATCTCTTTAATTCAGAATATTCATCCTCCCTCCAGAAACCGTTGCTTTCATGAATATCCCATATTTGTTTTTCCTGGAAGCTGTCATATTCATTTAAGGAAAAAACATCAAACAAAAATTTGCCTCCCGGTTTTAAGTGATCATAAACCTTTTTTAAAACAATTTTTCTTTTCTCAGGAGAAAGAGCACCATAATCACAGTAAATCATTACTGCAAAATCAAACGTAGAGTTCAATTCAAGGGAAAGATAGTTCTGGCAGAAATAATCGATGTTTAACTTTTTTTCAACAGCTGATTTTTTGGAATAATCAATCGAACGTGAGGAAAAGTCCACCCCGGTTACCAAAAATCCGGATTTTGCAAAGAATTCCCCATAGATTCCGGGACCGCAACCTAAATCCAGCAGCAGGGGATAGTTTTGGGGCGGAACAGTTCTGGCAATCCATTCCGCTGATTTTTGAATAAAATCCATCTTTCGGGTAGCACCGTTAAATTCCGGATCAAGATGGGCTTTCAGCATTTGTTTGGAAATGTAATTATCATTCCAGAAAGGAATACTGGTTTCCTGATATAATTCAGGAAGTTTTAACAAATCATTGATTTCATACAGCATAGTGAGCGCCTCCTTATAAATTGGTAAAATAATAGCCGCAGACATTACTCCGCGGCTGTTCTTAAATCGATAAAGAAAAGACTGAGAGTAAATAAAATCAAAAAGCAGGCACAAAAATAAGGCTGACAATTCAGCTTACAATTTTCGTCTGTTCCATTGATTTTTTACTCTTTTCCAGCTATACCCATGTCAGTGAATTTATAACATCTGATACACCGGATTTTCTTCACCTCTTATTATTATCACCTTTTAATCTTATTGCAGGAGACACGTTTTGTCAACGATAAACAATCAGTTAATCAGCTGACGGATATAGGAAAGCAGACCCAGCCTGCGGAAAGTTTCTAGTAAAAAGACGGCAAACAGTGTTCCGCATAAGGTGCTCATCAGAAAAGGAACTACAAAGAAGAAAACAGCAGCATCCTTTCCAAGTATCAGCACTGCAACCGGATAGCTGAGAAGAGCGCCGATTATCCCGGTTCCGGTAATTTCCCCCGCATAAGCCCAGAGAAGCTTACCAGTCTTTTGAAACAGAAGCCCACTTAAGTATGCTCCCACCATACTTCCGGGGAACGCAAGAAGCGTTCCGGTACCGGACAAGTTTCTGATGAGAGAGGAGACAAAAGCCATGGCAACGCCGTAAAGAGGACCTAAGAATACTCCTGCCAGGACATTTACCAGGTGCTGAATCGGAAAGCATTTGGAAGCTCCGATGGGAATGGAGAAGCCGGAAAGTGAAACGGTGAGTGCCACCAGCATTCCACCAATAGTCAGCTTTTTAATGTAGACTACTGTAGGAGTATGAGCGGTCGATGCCTTTTCTAAATTTGTCTTTGAATTCATGATTTTTTCTCCTCTAGATTCAATATCATTCATCATAGATGTTGACAATTTCCCCGTCTAAAATCCGGTTCATATTTTTCATGGCACAGAAATTACCGCACATGGAACAGGTATCTTCCTTTTCCGGTTTGGAAGATTCTCGGTATCTTCTGGCTTTTTCCGGATCAATGGAAAGAGCAAACATTGCTTCCCAGTCCAGCCGTTTTCTTGCATCACTCATCTGGTAATCCCATTCCTTTGCACCCTTAATGCCTTTTGCCAGATCAGCAGCGTGAGCGGCAATCCGGGCGGAAATAATGCCTTCCTTCACATCATCGGCATCGGGAAGTCTTAAATGTTCTGCTGGCGTTACGTAGCAGAGGAAGGAAGCTCCGGCGGCAGCGGCTATAGCCCCTCCGATGGCTGCTGTAATGTGATCATATCCAGGAGCAATGTCGGTTACGAGAGGCCCCAGTACGTAAAACGGAGCACCTTTGCAGATTGTCTGCTGGATTTTCATATTGGCAGCGATCTGGTCAAGAGGCATATGACCTGGTCCTTCAATAATTACCTGTACATCCTTTTCCCAGGCCCTGCGGGTCAGTTCCCCAAGAGTAACCAGTTCTTCAATCTGGGAGATATCAGAGGCATCAGCAATACAGCCCGGACGGCAGGCATCTCCAAGGCTTAAGGTCACATCGTGCTCCCGGCAGATGTCCAGAATACGGTCAAAATGCTCATAGAAGGGATTTTCATTTCCCGTCATCTCCATCCATGCAAAGATGATGGAACCGCCTCTGGATACAATATTAGTCAGGCGTTTTGCCTCCTTAAAACGGTGTGCCGTCTGTTTGTTGATGCCTACGTGAATGGTCATGAAATCCACTCCGTCAAGGGCATGCATTTCCACAATCTGAATCCATTCCTCGGAAGTTATTTCCTTAAGCGGTTTATGATAATAAACAACGGCATCGTAAATGGGAACCGTGCCTATCATGGCAGGACATTCACCTGTCAGCCTTTTCCTGAATTTTCTTGTGTCTCCAAAGGAACTTAAATCCATAATGGATTCAGCACCCAGTGAAACGGCATCCTCTACTTTTTTCAGTTCCAGATCCATGTCATTTAAATCTCTGGAAGTTCCAAGATTTACATTGATTTTTGTTTTCAGCATGGAACCAATGGCATTTGGCTCTAAACAGGTATGATGTTTGTTGGCAGGAATGACTGCCTTGCCTTTGGCAACCAGCTTTATAAGCTCCTCCGGTTTGATTCCTTCTTTTTCAGCTGTAATTTCCATTTCCCGCGTCAGAATACCTTTTCTTGCAGCATCCATCTGTGTGGTGTAGTTCATTTTGTAGTCCTCCTTCATTATTTGAAGGGATTTACGGCTCAGGACAAAAAAAGAGCCCATACCAACAGGTACAGGCCCAGATAAATACATCCGTCTTGTATAAATCCCTACGTTGGCATTACCCAAATCAGGTTATAAAGGTCGAAGTTGATAACTTCCTCTCAGCCCGCATACGAGCTCCCTCTTGTGGCACTAGTGTAGCACCGGTGCAAATGGATGTCAAGTGAAAATTCACCCAGTGATTGCAGCCTTCATCTCTCTTATGTAGCTGCAGATTGGTTCCACACAGTCTTTTCCATGCATGGCAGCCAGCTTAACTATGGCGCTTCCCACGATAATACCATCTGCATATTTACTTAACTCCTTCGCCTGTTCCGGCGTGGATATACCAAAGCCGATGGCGCAGGGAATATCTTTGGAATCCTTTACAAGAGAAACCATATCTTTTATGTCTGAGGTGATTTCCTTTCTCACACCTGTTACGCCCATGGAAGAAACGCAGTAAACAAATCCCTCTGCTTCTGAAGCGATGGCTGTAATACGTTCCTTAGAAGTGGGAGCGATCAGGGAGATTAAATCAATTCCGTACTTTTGGCAGATGGGATGAAGTTCATCCTTTTCCTCAAACGGCATATCTGGAACGATAAGAGCATCAATCCCGCATTCAGCCGCATTTTTAATAAAACGCTCGCTTCCATATACAAATATAGGATTAATGTAAGTCATAAATGCCAAAGGTACATTTGTTTTTTGCCGAATCCGGGTGACTGTTTCAAAGATTTTATCTGCGGTAGTGCCGGCGGCAAGGGCACGCTGGTCTGCCTCCTGGATTACGATTCCCTCTGCAACCGGATCAGAAAAAGGAATTCCAAGCTCTATGATATCAGCACCTGCCTTAGCCATGGCAGGAACCAGCTGCTCTGTAATTGCAAGGTCCGGGTCACCGGCTGTAATAAACGGGATAAATGCTTTTCCTTTTGCAAATGCTTCGCTGATTCTACTCATATATTTCTACCCCCTTGTAACGTGCAATTGCGGCCACATCCTTGTCTCCGCGGCCGGATAAGTTGATGACAATAACCTGGTCTTTCCCCATGGAAGGTGCGGCCTTTCTGGCATAAGCTACCGCATGGGCACTTTCAATAGCAGGGATGATTCCTTCCTTGCGGGACAAATATTCAAATGCATCCACTGCCTCATCGTCTGTAACAGGAACATAATCTGCCCTTTTTGTATCAAACAGTGCAGCGTGCTCCGGTCCGATTCCCGGATAGTCAAGTCCTGCTGAGATGGAGTAAACCGGAGCGATCTGTCCGTATTCATCCTGGCAGAAGTAGGATTTCATGCCATGGAAGATTCCTACGGTTCCGGTAGAGATGGTGGCAGCATTTTTATCTGTATCAATGCCGTGTCCGGCAGCTTCACAGCCCACCAGCTTTACAGAGCTGTCTCCAATAAAATCATAAAACAGGCCCATGGCATTGCTGCCTCCGCCCACACAGGCGATCAGCATATCGGGAAGTTTTCCTTCTGCTTTTAAGATCTGTTCTCTTACTTCTTTACCAATAATGCTCTGAAAATCCCGCACAATGGTGGGAAAAGGGTGAGGCCCCATGACAGAACCCAGAACGTAGTGGGTGTCCTCCACCCGGTTGGTCCATTCCCGAAGTGTCTCATTTACCGCATCTTTTAAGGTCTGTGTTCCGCTGGTAACCGGGTGAACCTTAGCGCCCAGAAGCTCCATGCGGAATACATTTAAAGCCTGGCGGTCCGTATCTTCTTTTCCCATGTAGATTTCACATTCCATCCCCATTAAGGCTGCAGCAGTTGCAGTAGCAACTCCGTGCTGTCCTGCACCGGTTTCTGCGATGACACGGGTTTTTCCCATTTTCTTTGCCAGGAGAACCTGGCCAAGGGCATTGTTGATTTTGTGAGATCCGGTGTGGTTTAAATCCTCCCGTTTTAAATAAATCTTTGCACCGCCCAGATCCTCTGTCATTTTCTTAGCGTAGTAAAGCAGAGAAGGTCTTCCTGTGTAGGTTTCATGCAGTGTCTTTAGCTCTGCCAGAAATTCTTCATCCTGCATACAGGCATTGTAAGCCTTCTCCAGTTCCGTCACTGCATTCATCAGCGTTTCTGGGATAAATTGTCCGCCGTGCTGTCCAAATCTTCCTTTTGACATGATTTTCCACTCCTTACTTTTTGTATGATTTTTTTTATTTTTTCCGGGTCTTTTCTGCCGTCTGTTTCAGCCAGACTGCTGACATCCAGGCAGAACGCTTTCGTTTTAAGCGCTTCTTCTATGTTATCCATGCCGATTCCCCCTGCAAGAAACCAGGGCTTATTAATCGTTGGAATCATGGACCAGTCAAAACTTGTTCCGCTGCCTCCCTGAATTCCTTTGACATAGGAGTCCAGAAGAAGGTAGTCTGCAGAAAGCTTTTCTGCCTCTTTAATTTCCGCCGCGGACTGGACACGGATTGCTTTGATAATGGGGACCGGTCGGTCCAATCTGTTTTTCAGCTCCAGAATATCCGCCTCACTTTCCTCCCCGTGAAGCTGAATCAGCTGGATCACATTATTTTTTACGAGGGAAATGATCTCGTCTGCAGGGCTGTTTACGAAGACTCCCACAGCCGGAATTTCAGGAAGCAGATCATTTCTTAAAAGTTCTGCCTGCCTGTGATTAAGCTGCCGCTTTCCAGGAGCAAAAACAAATCCTGCGTAATCCGGCTTATAGCAGTTGACAGCCAGCACATCTTCTTTTCTGGTGAGACCGCAGATTTTGATTTTCTTTTCAAAATTACTCATTGGCAGCCTTCCTCATTTCCAAAAGAATCTTTTTTTTATCAGGAGAGCGCATCAGGCTTTCTCCGATTAAGACTCCGTTTACACCGGCCTGATACAGCCGCTTTACATCGTCCGGGGTCTGTATTCCGCTTTCTGCAATGAACGCTGTCCCGGCTGGTACCAGGTTTCTTAAACGGATGGAATTTTCAAAGTCTACCTCGAACGTCTTTAAGTTCCGGTTATTGACTCCGATCAGGCGGGCTCCTGCAGAAAGTGCGCTGTGGATTTCTTCCTCATCGTGGGCTTCCACAAGAGCACTGAGTCCAAGGCTGTCACAGAGTCTGATGTATTCTTTCAGTTTTTCGGTATCCAGAAGTGCACAGATAAGAAGAACTGCCGAGGCGCCAAGCACCTTTGCTTCCAGTATCTGATAAGGATCTACGGTAAAATCCTTTCTTAACAGAGGGAGGGAAACAGACCGGCTGATTTCCGTTAAATATTCCCCTTTTCCCAGGAAATATTCCGGTTCTGTCAGTACGGAAACGGCGTCTGCACCGGCTGCTTCATACTCCATGGCAATCTCCCTGTAAGGAAAATCCGGTGCAATCATCCCTTTTGAGGGAGAAGCACGCTTTACTTCGCAGATAAAGGAAATTCCGGGAGAGGAGACTGCCCGTTCAAAAGAGAAATCAGATTCCCTCTGCCCCGCGTCAAAAGCAGTGAATGCCATTTCCTCCATCTTACCGGGTGGAATCGTTATTTTGGCCTCCTCCGCCCGCTTTTTTGAGGCTGCGGCCAGCGTATCAAGGATCATAGAGCCACCTCATTCACTGCTTTCACAAATTCCTCCAGTTTTGCAGCCGCTTTTCCGGAATCAATTAAGTCGGAAGCAGTTTTGATGCAGTCGGATATGGTGCAGTTGTCAATGCCAAGATAAAGACTGAGGGCAGAATTTAAAACTACAATATCCCGTTTTGGACCGCGTAGTGTTCCGGCTAAAATTTCCTTTGTAATTCTGGCATTATCCGCAGGGGTTCCGCCCAGTAAGTCAGAAAGGCTGCTGCGGCTTAAGGAAAACTGTTCCGGAGTAATTTCATATGGAGTCAGCTCCCCGAAACGGATTTCACAGACATGGGTGGGACCCGTTACGGTTGCTTCGTCCAGTCCGTCTGATCCGCAGACAACAAGCCCCCGCTTTACTCCTAAGTTGCTTAAAACCTGGGCAAGGGGTTCCACCAGTTTTTTATCGTAGACACCTAACAGCTGCATGGTGGCGCCTGCCGGGTTTGATAAAGGTCCGAGAATGTTAAAGATGGTACGTACTCCCAGCTCTTTTCTGACAGGACCTGCATATTTCATGGAAGAATGATGGACCTGTGCAAAGAGAAAGCACATTCCCGTCTCTTTTAAAACCCTGGCAGACTGTTCTGCCGTAAGATTTAAGTTGACTCCCAGCTGCTCCAGAACGTCTGCAGCGCCGCTTTTGCTGGAAACGCTTCTGTTCCCGTGCTTTGCAACCGGGACGCCTCCTGCAGCCACTACAAAAGCACTGGTGGTGGAGATATTAAAGGTTCCCACCTCATCCCCGCCTGTGCCTACGATATCAATGACTGGAAAATCCGGCTCCAGCTTCATTGCCTTTTCTCTCATAACGGTAGCACACGCCGTTATCTCATCAATCGTCTCGCCCTTCATACGGAGGGCAGTTAAAAATGCTGCCATCTGGGCCGGAGTAGTTTCCCCGCTCATAATTTCATTCATAACCTCTCTTGCAGCCTGAAAACTTAAGTCCTGCCCTTCAATTACATTGTGGATTGCTTCTTGAATCATATGGTTTGCCTCCTTTATATAATGGTCAGAAAATTTCTTAATATGGTCATTCCATCTGGTGTGAGTATGGATTCCGGGTGAAACTGCAGTCCGTAGACCGCATACTCTTTATGCTTCACAGCCATGATCTCACCGATGGAATCAGTCCCGATCACTGACAGGCAGTCAGGAAGGGAATCCTTTTCGGCTATCAGAGAATGGTATCTGGCAGCAGGTATTGTCTCTGCAAGCCCCTTAAAAATGGGATCAGAAGTATCAATGTCAATCAGGCTCTGTTTTCCGTGCATCAGTTTTTTGGCGTGGGTGATATTTGCCCCGTAAACCTCACAGATCCCCTGGTGCCCCAGGCAGACACCAAGAATGGGAACAGTTCCGGCAAGCTCCTTTACCACTTCTTCGCATACACCGGCATCCTTTGGATATCCAGGTCCTGGAGAGAGGACGATGTGGGAAGGATGTAAGTTCCGGATCTCCTCCACAGTCAGTTCATCATTTCTTATGACCTTAATATCCGGTTCAATAGAACCGAACAGCTGGACCAGATTATAGGAGAAGCTGTCATAATTATCAATCAGCAGTATCATCAGTCATTCACCTCCCCAGCCGTTTCAATTGCGTGGATTACAGCCTTTGCCTTGTTACCTGATTCTTCATATTCCAGCTCCGGAACACTGTCGGCCACAATCCCTCCGCCGGCCTGAACGGTTACCGTTCCATTTTTCTTCACAGCCATTCGTATGGCAATGCAGGTATCCATGTTTCCGGTGAAATCAATGTACCCCAGTGCACCTCCGTAGATACCCCGTGGCTCCCGCTCCAGTTCCTCTATAATCTCACAGGCTCGGATCTTTGGCGCACCGGAGAGAGTGCCTGCGGGAAGTACCGCTTCAATTGCGGAGAGTCCGTCACAGTCTGGTTTTATGTCTGCCTCCACCTGGGAACAGATGTGCATAATCCTGGAAAACCGGTGGATCATCTTATATCCGGTGACCTCCACGGTGGAAAATTTTGCGATTTTTCCTAAGTCATTCCGTCCTAAATCCACAAGCATATTGTGTTCGGACAGCTCCTTTTCATCGGCAAGCAGCTCTTCTTCCAGCTGTCTGTCTTCCTCCTCATCGCTTCCCCGGGGTCTGGAGCCGGCAACCGGGAAGGTAGTCAGTCTTCCGTCCTTTAAACGGACTAAGGTCTCAGGAGAAGTACTGATAATCTCTGTCTCATCCATGTGAAGATAGACCATGTAAGGGGAAGGGTTGGTGGTCCTGAGCACCCGGTAGGCATTTAAAAGGCTGTCGTGATATTCGCTTTTAAACTGTCTGGATAAAACAGCCTGAAAAATATCTCCGTCCACAATGTATTCCTTTGCTTTTTCCACCATATGGCAGTATTCCTCTTTGGAAACGTTACAGTGGAAATCAGGTCTTTCCTGTACGGCTGATTTTTTCAGGGGAGTATTTTCTCCGATCATCCGTGCGATACTTTCCAGTTTTGTGCAGGCCGCTCCATAGTTTTCCATAATCCGGTCGGTTTTCATATTTACCACGATGCTTATTTTCTGCTTCAGATGATCATAGGCAATCACTGTGTCAAACAGCATCAGATCAAAGTCGCTGCAGTCCCCTTTTTTGATAGACAGGACAGGCTCTGCATAACCAATCATGCTGTAAGCGAAATAACCGACAAACCCTCCGGTAAATGGCGGAAGTCCGGAGATTTTTGGAGAGCGGTAATCCTTTAATATTTCCCGGAGAACTAAAAAGGGAGTGTCCGATATAAAAACCTCATCCTGAGCAGCTCCCGTGATGCTGTCGTAACGGCGTATGGTGACCACATGGTCCTGGCAGCTGACCTTCATGACGGGGTCATAACCAAGAAAGGAGTAGCGTCCCCAGGTTTCGCCGCCCTCAATGCTTTCTAACAGAAAGTGTTTTCTGCTTAATGCCCCGATTTTTCTCAGCAGAGTGATGGGGGTTACAATGTCTGCGAAAATTTCCCTGCAGACTGGTATGACAGGGTAGGAAGCGCCAAGCGCTTCAATCTCCCTGCAATCCGGTGTGATAGTCATAATACTGGCTCCTTTCCTGATTAAAAATTTTTAATAAAAAAAGCTCCCGTCCCTCTTCCATAATTCTATGGATAAGAGGGACGGAAGCTTGTAGTGACTCGTTCCGCGGTACCACCCTGATTGGAGAAGATAGACTTCTCCCGCTTATAACACACCAACATGTGTCTCCCCTTGATAACGGATAGGAAACCCGTCGGCATCTACTACCGGAGATAAACACCGGTTTCAAGCCGCCCTCGCAGGTCCATTCAGACCAGACATCAACGCTTCCTTTCACCAACCGGAAGCTCTCTGTGCATGATGAAGAGATCTTACTTACTCCTGCTCAACAGTTTATTACTTTGCTTTGCTACAGTATATGAGATTAAAATGAAAATGTCAATACGTAATTTAAAATTTAATTTGTTCCAATCAACACATCAATCGCCGGAAGGCCATCCCCAAGTGTTTATTCATCACTCATGATTACCCGTTCAATGTGCATGGCTAAATAACCGATTTCTACTTCTTTTATTTCCAGTTTTAATGCGATGCTTAACTCGTCACAGATTGTAGTTGCTATCATAAAGGATTCCGGAATCTTAAATTCCAGATAGTCATTGATATTCAACTTTAATTCTTCGTTCTTTACGATTCTGGCTACCATATATTTTACATGGTTCATAAGTCTGTTATAAGACAGGGACATCACATCGATCTTACATTTTTTTTCATTTTCAATGATGTTGATACATCTTCTTACCGCCTCAGCCATCTTCATTGAGATTGAGGTGCTGATATCCTCTTTAGCTGCATGAATATGCAGGGAAACATATCCGATCTCATCATCATCTATATCAATGTTCTTTTCTTTTTTTAAGATATCCCGTAAAACCAATGCTGCCTTAAATTCGCTATGGAATAAAGCCTTTATATCTTCTGTGAGCGGATTATATATCTGCTCCCCATTCTGAATTCGCTGTACCGCAAATGAAATATGATCCGCTATTGGAAACAGGATGCTCCGGTCAAGCTTTCCAACCCTTTTCTCTGCCTCATCTAAAATTGCATTGGCATATTCAAAGTATTCAGGTGAAACGCTCTTAACCAGTTCTCTGTTCGTACCTCGTTCTGACTTTTCCTGTAATGAGTAAACAGCGCAATCCTCTGGTGCCTCAATACGTTCCGATACCTTTTTCCCAAATCCAATTCCTTTTCCCAATAAAATATATTCTTTATTATCAGTCATATCAATTGCGATTACACTGTTGTGATTTAATATCTTACTTATGCGGTACATATCGTAAACGCCATCCTCTCTGTATCAATTGTCTTTCCATTTTATCATGAATAAAACCGAAAGAATAGACAATTACAATATGCATTTCATAAATACTTATTCAAAAGTATCCACAGCAAATAATGGTTCGCCTGCTTTAACCTTACCATTTGCAATTAGTCTAATCTCCTGATTATCCTTAAGTTCTGTACAGATGACAGGAGAGCATATTGAAGGTGCTGCTGTTTTTAAGTACTCTAAATCAATTTTTAGGAGCTTATCCCCTTTCTTTACCTTCTGTCCATTTTCCACAAATACTTGAAATCCTTTTCCTGCAAGTTTGACCGTATCGATTCCTACATGAATAATCATTGTGACACCAAGGTCCGTTTGATAACCTATCGCATGTTTAGTCTCAAAAACGAAGCAGATTTCTCCATCTTCGGGTGCAGTAACTATTTCCTCTGTTGGTGTAACGACTGCACCATCTCCCATCATTTTTTTTGCAAATCCTTCATCGGGTGCTGTGGTTAAATCTGCAGCCTCTCCTGTAAACGGGCTGGAAATGATGATGGAATTGATCACCTTTTTATCTTTATCAGATTTTACGCTTTCTGACGAATCGTGGTTTACTGTATAATCAAAGTCTGCCTCCTCTGGTGCAGTCTCTAAATAGTCTTCAAAATTTGACTTGATAATGGTGACTCTCGGGCCATATATAATCTGTACGCCGTTTCCTTTATGCACGACTCCACTGGCACCAGTTGCCTTTAACACATCATCTTTAACAAGGCTTCCGTCTGTTACTGTACAGCGGAGTCTTGTCGCACAACAATCCACTGAAGTAATATTCTTCTTTCCTCCAAGCCCTTTTAAGATGCCTGCTGAAACAACGTCTTCCGGGGTTCCATTGTTTCCATTTTTTTGAGCATTTACATCGGCTCTTGTATACAGTTTTATTTCTTCCTGCTTATCACGGCCTGGTGTTTTTAAATCAAATTTCCTGATTAAATATGAGAATAGAATATAATAAAAAATGAAATATCCGATACCGACTATTACAATCCATATCCAGCTGGTCTTTGCATTTCCCTGAAGGATACCAAATAAGAACATATCTATAAATCCGCCGGAAAAGGTCATGCCTACACCAACACCACACATATGCATGATCATATAAGCGGCTCCTGCCAGAACACAATGAATCCCGTAAAGTAACGGAGCAACAAATAAGAACGTAAATTCAAGAGGCTCCGTGATACCTGTAAGCATTGAGGTAAGTGCTGCTGACAATAATAATCCACCAACAACCTTTTTGTTTTCGGGTCTTGCAGTATGGTACATGGCAAGTGCTGCGCCTGGAAGTCCAAAAATCATAAGAGGGAATTTTCCTGACATAAAACGTGTAGCCGAAACTGCGAAATGTTTTACAGTGGGATCTGTAAGCTGGGCGAAGAAGATATTCTGCGCACCTTCGATCATTTTACCTGAAACCTCTAACCTTCCACCAATGCTTGTCTGCCAGAATGGCAGGTAAAATACATGATGAAGGCCAAATGGTATCAGAAGCCTTTCCATAAACCCATAAACCCATGTTCCGGCATAACCACTATTTAAAACAACGTTTCCTACTCCATATATTCCCATCTGAACAACCGGCCAGACATAATACATGAGAATACCTACAAATACATATACCACTCCGGAAATAATCGGTACAAATCGCGTACCGCCAAAAAATGACAGCACCTGCGGAAGCTGTATCTTATAAAATTTATTATGAAGTGCTGCTACTCCTAAACCTACAATAATGCCTCCGAAAACACCCATCTGCAAGGATGGAATACCGCAAACGGAAGTTGTAGCACCTGCTAAAAGACCTTCTCCATTATCATGAATACTGATTAATGAGCTGATAGAAGCATGCATAATAAAAAATGCAATTGTCGCAGCCAGAGCTGCAACTTCCTTCTCTTTATTTGCCATACCAATCGCAACGCCAATAGCAAAAATAATTGGCAAATTCGAAAATACAATATTACCTGCACTGTTCATGATCTGTAACAATGCATTGAGAATGGTACCTTCGCCCATGAACGCTGTAAGTCCATAGGCGTCTAACATGGTTTTGTTCGTAAAAGAACCACCTATTCCAAGCAGCAGACCAGCAACCGGTAAAATTGCTATAGGCAACATAAATGATCTGCCAATTCTTTGTAATACTCCAAAAATCTTGTCCTTCATTAATAATACTCCTTTCAACTTCTTTATTCTTATAATTTTTGATTTTGAAATGCTTATCATAAAGCCTTTTTGTTTCCGGACGCAAAAAAAGCATTAACTAGCATAAACATTCCAAAAATATTCATGCATAGTTAATGCCTGATTAATCAGTAACACACTATAACTGTTTGAGTATAACATTATTGTTTTAATTTTGTCAATTATTATCTTATTGAGTTTCCACAGATGTATTTAAAATTTAATTTCCACGTCATTGACATTTAAAAAAATGGTGTTAGAATGGTGCTAATTGATAGCAGTAAAAAGCAGGAGGATATCAGATGGCGGAAATTGGAATCATAGGAATCGGAAATATGGGATATGCAATTGCAAAAGGTTTGGTGAAACAATATGAGAAAGAGGATATTGTCTTTACTGATGTAAATCAGGACCGCTGCAGGGAAGTAACAGAAGAACTGGGGATTGACTGGGTGGAATCTAACCATGAATGTGCAGGTCTTGCAAAATATATTGTTCTGGCGGTGAAACCTCAGTATATGGATCCGGTTTTGGCAGAACTTCGTGATGTGGTAACAGAAAAGAATGTTATGATATCCATTGCACCCGGAATCACCACGGACCAGTTAAAGGAAAAGCTGGGAGAGGGAAAACGAGTGGTTCGTGCCATGCCCAATACCCCTGCGCTGCTGGGCGAAGGCATGACCGGAGTCTGCTATGAAGAAAAGGCTTTCACAGAGGAAGAGAAAACTGCCATTGCCGGAATTTTCAGTTCCCTGGGCAAGATGAGGATCGTGGAAGAGCGTCTGATGAATGCAGTGGTCTGTGTCAGCGGCAGTTCTCCTGCTTATGTCTACATGTTTATTGAAGCTCTGGCTGACAGCGCAGTAAAGTATGGTCTGCCACGGGATGCAGCCTATGAGATGGCAGCACAGGCAGTGGCAGGAAGTGCCAGAATGGTGCTGGAAACAGGGGAGCATCCCGGAGCACTGAAGGATAAAGTCTGCTCTCCGGGAGGAACCACCATTGCCGCGGTCTCCGCCTTAGAGGAATACGGATTCCGCAATGCGGTGATCAAGGCCTCTGATGCCTGTTATAAAAAATGTGAGAAACTGTAGGACAAAGGAAAGGAGAACCGATATGGATCAGATTCCGGTAAAACGATTGGAGAGAACCCTGAAATATAAGGGAAACATTTTGAAAATTTATGAAGATACAGTAGATGCGAACGGACATCTGGCACACTGGGATTTCATTCACCATAATGGGGCAGCAGCTGTGGTTCCGGTTACAAAAGATGGAAATCTTCTTATGGTCAGACAGTACCGCAATGCACTGGACATGTATACTCTGGAGATTCCGGCGGGAGCCCTTGATTCTCCTGAGGAACCAAAGATTGACTGTGCCCACAGGGAGCTGGAAGAGGAAACAGGATATAAGACAGAAAAACAGAAGATGGAATTTCTTATAAGAGTTAATACCACGGTTGCATTCTGTGATGAAGTGATTGATATCTTTGTGGCACGGGATTTAGAGCCTTCCAGGCAGAACTTAGATGAGGATGAGTATATCGAAGTTGAGGAATGGGCGGTAAAGGATCTGGAGGATATGATCTACCAGGGAGAGATTACCGATGGAAAGACCATTGCAGCGATTATGGCATATGCCAGAAAGTACTGTGTAAATTAAGGGAATAAACAGACCCTCTGCAGGCATAAATTATGACAAGACCTGTAGGGGGGATTTTTATGTCTGGTTATATCCGGCAATTAAGATACATACTAAAGAGGAGAGCTGCAGGAAGCAGCCGTTATATTCCTGTATCAACCGGAATCAGGGCAGATGACCGTTATCTGATCTGCTTTTTTATCGGATTAATGGCAGGAACAGTTATTGCCAATTTCTGGTACTCTTATTTTGAGAATGAAGCCGTTTACTATTTAGGACTTTTAGACGGAAGCAGAAGTGTCGGCGGACAGGAGAGTATCGGGCTTTTCGGAGCAGTCTTAAGGCAGAGACTGATTGAGATATTTATAGCATGGCTCATAGGCATGACGGCATATGCCGTTATTTTATATTGCCTTCTTACGGCAGGACTTGGATTTTCCATGGGATTTATCATGTCTGTCATTACTGTACAAAAGGGCCTGATGGGACTTCCTTTTTTCTTTATGACAGTGATGCCGCAATGGCTCTGCTATCTGCCGCTGTGGGTGCTTATCCTGTATTGGGGGGCACAGAAGGGAAAACGATTTCGTGCAGCTGCCCTGATTTTCATCCTGCTTTTTTCTGTAGCGGGAAGTGCTCTGGAAACCTGGATTAATCCCATTTTCTTAAAATACGTCCTGTAATCAGGGAAATCTCAAAAAAAATAAAGAAAAATGATTCACCAAAAGTTACCATATCTTGCGAAATCAGGGAGCATGCTACCAATATCTAGTATATATTATGTTAAGTGCTTTTTTCGCTGAAAAAATGTGTTTGATTTTATCGAAAATAGTCTATATAATGTTAGGAAGAAGCCGCATTTTAGGGCATTTTTTGAAACCGGAAGGTCAGGGGATATTGAAATGGTAGCCGAAATTAATCATTTTATAATTTATTTGAGAGAGATCAAAAAAACATCAAAAAACACTGAGGTGTCATACCAGAGAGATTTAATTCAGATGGCTTCTTTTTTGGGGGAGCAGGGAATTAAGGAAGTGGATAAGGTGACGAAGACCAGTCTGAATTCCTATATCCTGTTTCTGGAAAAAGAGGGCAGGGCTACCACTACCATTTCACGCTGTCTGGCTTCCATGAAAGCATTTTTCCATTATGAATGCAGGGAAGGACTGATTTCGAAAGATCCGGCTGAGCTTTTAAAGGCACCTAAGGTTGAAAAGAAAGCGCCTACCATATTGACCGTAGATGAGGTGAACTGCCTCTTAAGCCAGCCAAGCGGGGATTCCCCCAAAGAGCTGAGAGACCGCGCCATGCTGGAGCTTTTGTATGCTACGGGAATCCGGGTGTCAGAACTGATTCATCTGACCAGCAAAGACGTGAATCTGACCGTGGGCTATATCACATGCAGGGACGAGCATAAGGAACGGATGATACCTTTTGGAAAGGTGGCAAAGCTGGCTCTGTCTGCATACATGGAACGGGGCAGACATGCTCTTTTAAAAGGACAGGAATCGGACTGGCTGTTTACCAATTGCAGCGGGAAACCCATGAGCCGTCAGGGTTTTTGGAAGATCATTAAGTTTTATGGAGATAAGGCAGGTATTCAGTCGGATATTACTCCTCATACACTGAGACATTCATTTGCTGCCCATCTGCTGCGCAACGGCGCAGATATTCACGCAGTACAGGCCATGCTTGGACATTCTGATATGGCTACCACACAGATGTATATGAATTATGCCCAGAAGGATACGGTGCACCGTACCTATGCCGGGGCGCACCCAAGAAGCTAGACGGAATATAATAAGAATATAAAACAATATTTGCCTGTGAAGTCTCTTTGCGCTATAATAGGTGGGTCGGCGTGATAAGCTGCGGGAAAATTTTATGATTATGAGGGATAGAAGATGAAGAAATTAGAAGATTATGTCACAAGCATTCCGGATTTTCCGGAGGCAGGAATTGTATTCCGTGATGTGACTACCATTCTGGAAGACCCGGACGGACTGACTATGGCTGTGGACGGTATTCGTCAGATGTTAAAAGGAGTGGAATATGATTCTGTAATAGGGCCTGAGTCCAGAGGCTTTATTTTTGGAGTTCCGGTTGCCTATGCAGAACACAAGGGCTTTATACCTGTCCGTAAGAAGGGAAAGCTTCCCAGAGAAGTTCTTTCTGCTGATTATGAACTGGAATACGGCAAAGCAACTGTGGAGATCCATAAAGACTCCATTAAACCGGGACAGAAGGTGGTTATCATTGACGACCTGATTGCTACCGGAGGAACCATTGAAGCCATCATTAAGCTGGTGGAAGAGCTTGGCGGTGAAGTGGTTAAAATCTGTTTTATCATGGAACTTGCGGGATTAAATGGCAGAGACAGACTGACCGGTTATGATGTGGAAGCGATGATTACCTACGAGGGTAAATAATCACTTTATAAGAGAATTTAAGGTTTTTTGCTGCCTGTTTTCTGGGTGAACAAAGGCTTTGAATTCTCTTTTTTTCAATAGAAAGCCCATAAAAATCGATATTTTTTTGACATAATTTATTTTTTTTATACATGTTCACGGACTATTGCTTTTCTGATTTTGAGTGTGATAGAATGAGTTCAGCATATTGAATTGTATACAATGTGCAATGTAAAAACAATGGATACTGAAACGAATGATAGAGACCACGAAAGAAAGGAAAATAAATTATGGCTGTACATGTTATTGATGAAGCAAACAGATGTCTAAACTGCAAAAAACCTTTATGCAGGCAAGGCTGTCCCATACAAACAGCAATTCCCCAGATGATTCAGGCGTTCAAAGAGGGAGATTTAAACAAAGCAGGGGAGATGGTTTTTGAAAATAATCCCTTGTCTTTAGTCTGCTCCCTGGTATGCAATCACGAAAAGCAGTGTGAAGGCCACTGTATATTGGGAAAGAAAGGACAGCCGGTTCATATCAGCAGCATTGAGAACTATATTTCCGATACCGTTTTCGACCAGTTAAAAATTGATTGTATGCCGAAAAATGGAAAGAAGGTAGCAGTAATTGGTGCAGGACCGGCGGGGATCACCATAGCAATCCTGCTGACAAAGAAGGGATACAGCGTAACGATTTTTGATGCCAGAGATAAGGTGGGCGGCGTTTTGCAGTATGGAATTCCTGAATTCCGTCTTCCAAAGTCCATATTGGAACGATATAAGAAAAAGCTTCTGGAGATCGGAGTGAAGATACGTCCCAATACAGCTATCGGAACGGCACTGGAAATTAAGGATTTAATCCGTGATGGATATCAGAGCATCTTCATCGGAACCGGTGTGTGGAGACCTAAAACCCTGGGAGTCAAAGGGGAATCCCTGGGCAATGTCCATTATGCCATCGATTATCTGGCAAATCCCGACGCCTATCATCTGGGAGAAACAATAGCTATCATCGGAATGGGCAATTCAGCCATGGATGTAGCCAGAACAGCAATCCGCCATGGTGCCAGAAAGGTGACTCTTTATGCAAGAGGAACGTCAGGCACTGCCAGTGAGCATGAAATGGCCTATGCCAGACTGGATGGTGCGGACTTTCAGTTTGGTATGCAGATCATGGAAATTACAGATGATGGCCCTGTCTTTGGGAAGGTTCTCCATGATGAAGAAGGGAAACCGGCAGGACTGGGGGAGGATCGGGTGCAGATTTTTGCAGATTCCACCATCATTTCAGTCAGCCAGGGGCCAAAGAGCAAGCTGGTTAATACAACCGAGGGCTTAAAAGCCAGTCAGAACGGTCTTCTTATGACGGATGACAAGGGGCAGACAACCATTCCCGGTATCTTCGCATCTGGAGATGTGGTACTAGGTGCCAGAACGGTTGTGGAGGCTGTGGCTTACTCAAAGACAGTGGCAGAAGCCATGGATGAATATATGAAATCTAAAGAAGAGTGATAAATATGATAAATAGCAGTTTATTAAACCTGCAGGGTATGCTGTTTTTACTGGTTGCGTGCGGAGTGGTTTTACGGAAACTGGGAATTCTTCCGGACAGTGCAAAACAGGTGCTGACAGATCTGGTTATTGATCTGATCCTGCCATGTAACATAATCAGTTCCTTTCTCATTGAATTTAATCTGGATATTTTAAAGGGGTTTGCAGTCATACTGTTCATTGCCACGCTGATTCAGTTTGGCTGTCTGATTATCGCGAATACCTTTTATAAAAAAGAACCGGAACGGCGAAAGAAGGTGTTGCAGTACGGAACCGTCTGCTCCAATGCCGGGTTTATGGGAAATCCGATTGCAGAAGGGATCTACGGAGCAGAAGGTCTGATGTATGCCTCCATTTTTCTCGTTCCACAGAGAATTGTCATGTGGTCTGCAGGTGTCTCTTATTTTACAGAAAGTCCGGACCGGAAGACGGTGGTGAAAAAGGTTCTTACCCACCCTTGTATCGTTGCGGTATATATCGGTTTGTTTTTTATGATTACCCAGCTGTCAATGCCGGAATTTATAGAAAATACCATTCGAAATGTGGGCAGCTGTACCACAACTGTTTCCATGGTGCTGATCGGAACCATTCTTGCAGAGGTGAAAGCAGGAAGTATCTTTGATAAAGGGATTATGAAATATACGTTGATCCGTCTGTTTTTTATCCCCTTTCTTGTTTTTATCTTCTGCCGCCTGTTTCCTGTAACCCAGCTGATATCAGGGGTATCGGTATTGCTGACTGGAATGCCGGCAGGAAGCACCACAGCCATACTGGCAGCAAAATACGACGGAGACTACATTTTTGCTACCAAATGCGTGGTTGTGACAACCCTCTTGTCCCTTGTGACCATTCCGTTGTGGTGCCTGGTACTGTGATTTAATAAATATAATAAGAATGAAAAAACGGCACCTTCCCATATTGAGAGAAGATGCCGTTATGTTAGCTTATTTTAATTAAAACGTATCATCTTTCAGCTCCACTTTATCAGACTCCTGATAGGGTGCCAGAGTGGAGATCATTTTCACACTGGTCTGAAACGGATTAAAGCAGTAATGGGTCTCTGTTGGTTCAATATGTATGAAATCTCCTTGTTTTAAGTGATAAGTTACTCCGTCTACAACAATCTTTATTTCTCCTTCCAGGATGAAAAAATTCTCTTCCATTACATTGTGGTAATGTGCGATGAAATCCTCACCGGGCTGAAACTGTACCACTGCAAAATTCATTCGTGGACCTTTCATCAGATATTTGGGTCCGCTGTCTCCAAAGCGGTATTCTTTTTCTGATTCATTTATTATATACATATTTGATTTCTCCTTTTATTCACTTCTCTTTATAAGCCTGGTGCAATCCACATATTTTTGGTAATCTTCCGGTCACAAAGTGTCAGCTGTGTATGGTAAAAATCTTTCCATGTTCTGAACATTTTTTCGTAGATTCTATTGTTATTCATATCCGGTGTCAGGCGCTGTTCTATAATAACAAGCTCTTTTGCTGTTTGTGATATGTCCTCATACAAACCAATCCCGTAGCCTGCAAGAATTGCGGCACCTAAGGCGGTGGCTTCCCTGACTTTTGGAATGTTAACCGGAATCCCCAGAACATCGGATAAAATCTGTGCCCAGAGACGGCTGTTTGCAGCACCTCCTGCAAAGGTAATCTCTTCGGGAAAATGTCCGGTGGTGTTTTTTACAAGATCTAAATGTCCTTTTGTAATAAAGGCTGTGTTTTCCAGGATTGCCCGGTAAAAGGTATAATGATTAAATTTATCAGAATCAAGTTGGAAATTAGAAAAGGTAGGGGCTGCATGCTTCCAGTTAATAAAATTCATGATATCTGAAAATGCACACATCATGCCGTAACAGCCTGGAGGTATCTTTTCGGCTTCTTCATTCATCAGATCATAAACAGATCTTCCGGATCTCAGTGCGGTCTCTTTTTCTGCAAGGCAGAAGCTGTCCCTGAACCAGCGCAATACCAATCCTGGCTTAAATGCCAGAGCTTCGTACTGCCAGAGAGATGGAATTGCATGACAGTTGACCCGCACCCTGCAGTCAGGGTCCATAACAGGAGTGTCCGTATTATATTCATATTGCCAGAAGCTTCCGCCAAATACTGCTGCATCTCCTGAATTAACAACCCCTACCCCGATGCAGCCTAACTGGGCATCTCCGCCTCCTGCAACGACGGGAATTCCCTCTGAAAGTCCCGCAGACTGTTCCAGTCCGGAAATGGTTTTTCCAATTACAGTACCGCATTCTTTTACAGGAGGAAACAAATCGGTCCGCAGGCCGCATCTTTGGTTAATTTCGGGATTCCATGTCCGGGATTTTAAGTGAAATAGTCCTGAGGTGGAACCATTACTTGGCTCAACAGCAAGAATTCCAGTTAATTTATAGATAAGCCAGTCATTAAACATCCCTATGTAAGCGGTTTTTTCGTAGACTTCAGGCAGTTTATTCTTTACCCAGAGTAGTCGTGGAATGGCATCTAAAGCGAAGGACTGCCCGGATTCCCGGTACAAGATACGTTCCAGTTCCGGATCATGGAGGATCAGCTGTTCTACTTCATCATTGCTTCTTGCGTCGACGTTGGCACAGGCCCAGAGTTCGCTGCCCTCTTTATCATAGAGGACGATGCCTTCTCTCATGCAGGTTGTGGATATTGCGGCAATGTCCCGGGGATTTGCAGCGCTGCCTGCTATGACCTGTGAAATACAGCCACAGGCAAGCTCCCAGTTATGTATCCAGTCAAAATCCATGCTTCCAGGATAGAGAGGGTTCACTCTGTGCTCCCATTCTTTCTGAACACAGGCAATCTGGTTTCCTTTTTGGTCAAACAGTACGGCACGTACACTTCCGGTTCCAGCGTCAATAGCTAAAAGATAATTTGATGACATGCAGATACCTCCATTTTGATTTGTTATCAGCCGGGATCTTTTGCCAGCAGGCTTAAAGCGGTGGCTTCATCTGTAATCAGCGTATTTAAATATCCTCCATTTAAAGAAGCCCGGATTGCATTTACCTTACTGCTTCCTGCTGCTACTCCAATTACATTAGGAAGAGCGCGGAGTGTGGTTAAAGGGGTGCTTAAAAGCCGTTCTTCAATATCTGTCTCAACTGGATTCCCATCTTTGTCAATAAAATGACTTAAGAGGTCCCCCACAGCTCCCTGCATGGAAAGATAAAGAAAATCATTTTTGGTGAAAATTCCATTTTTTATAATTGTTGCATCTTCTTTCAGTCCTCCGATGCTGATTACTGTCATCGAAGCCAGATTTACCATTCGGGAGATTTCCTGAATAGAGGGCTCGCTTTGCATCGCATCACGAAGTTCCTTCGTTGATACAATTAATGGCGCAGGATACAAATAAAGCTTTGCATTAAAAACACTTGAGAATGTATTAGGAAGATAATAGCTGACTCCGCCGGTCAGAGATACGGCAGAAACTGGTGCTTCCGTCACTGTAGCCAAATGGTTTAAAACCCGGCTTAACGTGTCTCCATAACCGATGTTGATATAAGTATTATCCGTGATCCGATCATTGATGTACATGGCTGCAGCTTTGGCAACTGTATCATTTGCACAGGAATCATCGGGTGAAGCCGGTACTACAAATGCATCTTTTAGATTCCATCTCTTAATCAGATCCTGTTCGGCCTGCAGGTGATGGCTGCGCTCCTGTGAAATTTTAAACTGTATTACTCCGTTCTGCCGTGCTTTGTCCAGCAGTTTTATTACCTTCATACGGGAGATACCAAGCCGTTCCGAAATCTTTTGCTGTGTCATATTCTCAATGTAATAGTACCATGCGGTCTTGACAATAAGGGATTCTTCGTAATTCATTCTGTTCTTCTCCGGTTTCTTAGATTGTTACAAAAGTTGTTATATCAATAAAATGTTTGCAACTAAATGTAGTATAACAATTTGCATATCATCTGTCAATAGTGCTGAATTAAAAATAAAAAAAACGAAACAAATGGAGAAAATAAAAATAAATGCATAAAAAATGAAGATAAAAATTAAAATATTAGTGAATATACACTATAGATTTCTTCGGAGCCTATTGACAAGCTGTATGTTATCATGTATGATGATGACTGTAACAAAAGTTTGGAGAGCGAACAAATATATCAAGATAGTGGGTGGATATAATGATAAAACATTCAGAAGCAGTGGATCAAAAACTGTTTACTGCAAGCGGAATTATAAAAACGTTTGGTATCAATTCTGTTTTAAAAGGAATTGATCTAAGCCTAGGGGAAGGGGAAGTTCTGGCGCTGATCGGGGGAAACGGTGCTGGAAAGAGTACATTGATGAAAATAATCATGGGTATCTATCAGCCGGATCAAGGGAGTGTTTCCATTGCTGGAGAGAAGATGACTGTTTTCAAGCCAAGTTCATCTCTGGCCAGGGGAATCTATATGGTGCCTCAGGAACCTCTGCTGTTTCCCAATATGACAGTGGAGGAAAATGTCCTGATTGGTTTAGGCGAAAAGCCGGGAATTTTAAAAAAGAGACTGAAAGAGACCATGGCTGAAATAAATTGGAAACTGGATCTGGGAAGAAAAGCCATGAGCCTGTCCATAGCAGAGCAGCAGCTGGTAGAGCTTTTAAGAGGATTGATGAGACAGGCAAGGGTTCTGATCCTGGATGAACCCACAAGTGCCCTCACATTTGATGAGGTAGAGAGCCTTTTTAAGATTGTGGAAGACTTAAAGAAAAAAGGAATTGGCATAATCTATATCACCCACCGTCTGACTGAGGTATTTCAGATTGCAACCCATGTGGCAATCATGAGAGACGGTGTGATTACGCTGAATGGAAAGATTTCTGAATTCACCAGGGAGATGTTAGTTAAGGGGCTGCTTCCTGATGACTGCAAGGAAGCAGAAAGACAGGAGGCAGAGGAACTTGATTATACCGGGCTGATGCCTGTATTTGAACTGAAAAATTTTTCAGGTTACGGATTTTGGGATATCAGTTTAAAAATCTATCCTGGAGAAGTTTTAGGAGTGGCAGGAGTGGTTGGTGCTGGCCGGACAGAACTGGCTGTAACTGTTTTTGGCAAGGACAAGGTACTTTCCGGAACCGCAGTTTTAGATGGAAAGGATGTGACAGGTCTTTCAACCAGGGAGATATTAAAAGTGGGTATTAACTATGTTCCGGAGGACCGCCGTCTGAACGGATTGTTTGCAATCAGTGATGTGGCTGCTAATATGACATCCGCGCTTATTACAGGAAAATCAATGGGGAAACTATTTGTTAACAGAAAAGCGGAATATGAAATAACCAGCAGATATGTTAACGATTTCAGAATTAAAATAACAGGACTGGATCAGTCAGCAGGCAGCTTATCTGGCGGAAACCAGCAGAAAATAGTCATTGGAAGGTCCCTGGCGACTGGTCCCAGACTTGTGATTTTGGATGAACCTACAAGAGGAATTGATGCAGCGGCCCGAAAGGATGTATACGGGATTATTCATAAACTTAAAAAACTGGGGGTAGCTGTTATGCTGATTTCTTCTGATATGGAAGAAATTGTAGAGTTGTCAGACCGGGCAGTGGTAGTTTACCAGGGGCGGATCAGAGGGGAACTGAAAAAGCAGGAAATTACCCAGTCCGGACTGATGGCAGCATCCTTTGGCGTAGGGGAAGGAAAGCAGGTGGAGGGATGAAAAAATTTTTAAAAAACAGGGAAATTAACAGCTTTCTGTTCCTGACAGTGCTGATTTTCCTGGTAGGTCTGATCAATCAAAGCTTTTGGAAACCAGAGACGATCATCAATTGTTTTAATGACAGTGTAGTATTCACGTTTCTTTCAGCAGGAATTGCATTTGTTATTCTGACCGGTGAAATTGATGTATCGATTGGTGCAGTGCTGGGGCTGTCATCTGCTGTGGGCGCCACGCTGCTGCGAGATGGTTATGGGATTGGAGCAGCAGTGTCTGCAGCGATTTTAGTGGGAGCGCTTGTGGGACTGGTGAATGGGATAGGAGTTGCTGTATTAAATATACCTTCTCTGATCTTTACACTGGGTGTAAATGGAGTTGTGAGGGGCATTATTTATGTATACACAAAAGGTGCCTGGGTAGAAAATCTGCCGGCTGATTTTACCATATTCTCCAATCGTTTTTTAGCAGGCAATGTTACATATTTTTATGGAGCAGCACTTGTAATTATAGTAATTGGGCATTTAATTCTTACGAAAACCAGGAAAGGGAAATATTTTGTGGCAGTGGGAGATAATGCTGCAGGAGCCACACTGGTAGGAATACCGGCAGATAAAACCAGGATTATGGCATATGTGCTGTGCGGAGTGTTTGCATCAATGGCAGGAATCATTTATGCCTCCAGAATTGGATTTATCACGCCCACCGCAGGGAGTGGATATGAGATGAAGGCAATCGCAGCATGTGTATTAGGCGGCTTAAGCCTGACTGGTGGGATTGGAAGCCTGGCTGGGGCGGCCATTGGAGCTGTTATCATGTCATCCATTAGCAGAATTCTTGTATTTTTGGGATTTTCTTCGGATTATGACAATACCATTACAGGCTTTTTGCTGTTAACGATTGTAGTAATTAATACGACTGTACAAAACCGTGGGGCACTAAAAAACCGACATGAAATACTGGCTGCCAAAACTGCCGGAAAAGGAGGGCAGAAAGCATGAAAACTTCCTTTTTTCTGAAAATGAAACAGATTTTAAAAAAGTGGGAATTTGTTCTGTTTCTGGTGATTGTACTTGAAATTGTAATTTTTGCAGGTAAAAACAGCAAATTTTTAATGCCCAGAGTCCTGTTTGGCAGCATGAATGATATTATTTCCATTTGCATCATTTCTCTGTTTGTAACCTTTGTGATGATTACGGGCGGAATTGATATTCAGGCGGGCTCCATTGTCGGGTTGTCCTCCATTATCCTTGGTGTTGCCTGGCAGGATGGGGGAGTTAATATCTGGGCAGCTTCATTACTTGCAATGGCAGCAGCAGGAGTATGTGGTGGAGTTTCAGGCTTTTTTATAGCGTACTGCAACGTTCAGCCTATGGTAGTTACTTTGGGCGGAAGCTTTCTTTATACAGGAATCGCACTTCTGGTTTCAAAGCTTTCTGCAACAGAAAGCTATAAAGGAATTAATGGATTTCCGGAAAGCTTTCTTAAGCTGTCCAAATTCAGGCTCTTTGGGGTTATACCCAGTCAGGTCATTATTTTTTTGTTTCTTGCGGTTCTGGCATATTTCATTTTACATAAAACCCGCTATGGCAGACAGGTATTTTTAGTTGGTGTCAATCAAAATGCAGCAGAATATTCGGGAATCCACACAAAATTGATTATTATGAGTACCTATGTACTTTCTGCAGTCAGTGCGTCTGTGGCAGGAATTATTCTGACTTCTTATCTGGGAACAGCCAAAAGTGATATCGGGGCAACACTGACTTTACCAATTATTACTGCAGTAGTTCTTGGGGGAACATTAAGTACAGGCGGGAAAGGCAGCGTCCTTGGTACAGCACTGGCTGCAATTGCAATTGGGACATTGAGATTTGGTCTGCCTCTTTGCTTTAAGGTGAGCCAGCAGTATCTTGATATACCGGTTGGAATTTTACTTCTGGTTATTATAATTGGGCGGGCGTTGTTTGGCCGTCCTCAATTTAAAACGTATCTTATGAAAATGAAAAGGATTGGAAGGGGTAATTAGAGGGTTACGCCTCATTTATAAAGAGCTATATAAAAGAAGGAGGGTTTTCTTATGAGAAAGGCAATCGCATTTGTAATGGCAGGAATGCTGACGGTAACTGTAATGACAGGGTGCAGCAAATCCGGAGGGGCAACTGAGGCAGCAGCAAAGGCTGCTGATCCCAAAGCAGAGGCAGTCAAAGACGATGGTAAGGCATCTGATATCACCGGAAAGACGGTGGTATTCATACCAAAACTGACAGGTAATGCATTTTTTGAATCAGCAGGAAAAGGGGCTTTGAAATACGGAAAAGAGTGGGGAATAAACGTAGATTACCAGGGGAGTCCCAATGCAGCTGTGGCAGATCAGGTTTCGGTAATTAATAACGCAGTTGCAAGCGGGGTAGATGCGATCTGTGTTTCCTCTGTAGATGCAACCGGACTTGATTCTGCACTGAAAGAAGCGTCAGCAGCAGGAGTGACTGTAGTTACCTGGGATTCTGACGTATCAAGCACAGCCCGTACCCTGATGGTTTCCCAGGGCACTCCGGATATACTTGGAAAAATGCTGGTTGATATGGGGGCGGATTCCCTGACGAAGAGGGGAAAGGATATTAAAACGGATAAGATTAAATATTGCTGGCATTATTCCCAGGCAACCGTTGCAGATCAGAATTCCTGGCAGGCAGCAGGAGAGGCGTACATTAAAGAAAATTATCCAAACTGGGAGAATGTAGCACCTGATAATTATTACTCGGAGCAGGATGCAGAAAAAGCTGTTTCCATCGGCGCATCGATTCTGGAGGCCAATCCGGACATTGATCTGATTATCTGCAATGATTCAACAGCACTGCCGGGTCAGTGCAAGGCAGCCCAGAACAAAGGACTTACAAAAGAGGACGTTACAATCACAGGATTCGCTTCTCCCATGTCCATTAAAGATTACTGCAATGCAGGAATTATCGAGCAGTGGGGACTTTGGGACTGCCAGGTTCAGGGAGCGATCGGCTGCTACCTGGCAGCATACATATCTGCAGGAAATCAGTTAAAGATAGGGGATAAAGTAGATATTCCGAAAATAGGTACCGTGGAAGTACTGCCCAATGACTGTCTGGTAGAAGGAGCATCCACCGGTGAGGTAAATAACGGAGTTGTACTTCTTCCGGAACGGACCATATTTAACAAAGATAATATGAACAATTTTGATTTTTAATTACCTGCCCTGTATGAGGTGAAATAAATAAAATGAATAGGAGAAAATAAAAATGGCAGATCTTGATAGCGTGAAAGTTGCACACAATTATTATACGGAAGTTCCATTTGAAAATAATAAGCCGTTTTACGTAAAAGGAGCCAATAATTTAGACTGGGGTATGAAAAAGCATCTGTCTAATATCTTTGATGAAACCAGCCATAATACGGTTATGTTTGCATTTGACCATGGATATTTTATGGGAGCTGCTGCAGGACTGGAACGTCTTGACCTGGTTATTCCTAAGATTCTTCCATATGTGGACGTTTTAATGGGAACCAGAGGGGCGATAAGAAGCTGTGTACCTGCTGCAGGAAAGAAAGGAATTGCTCTTCGTACAACCTCAGGCTCCTCTATGCTTGATGAAGATCTTTCCCACGAAATACTGGCGGTGGATATTGAAGATGCAGTCCGTCTGAATGCGGACTGTCTGGCGGTCCAGACTTTTATCGGAGCAGATGGGCAGCTGTCCAGCCTTGACAACCTTTCAAAGGCAGTTAATTCAGGCCTACGCTACAGCATTCCTGTTATGGGAGTTGTGGCAGTGGGTAAACAGATGGAACGCACAGACCGGTTCTTTAAACTGGCGACACGAATTGTTGCGGAGCTGGGAGCAAATATCATTAAAACTTATTACTGTGAGAATTTTGAAGAGGTGGTTGCTGCCTGTCCGGTCCCCATTGTAGTAGCAGGAGGAAAGAAGCTTCCTGAGAAAGAGGCGCTTTTGCTTGCCTATCAGTCTATCAGCCACGGTGCAAAGGGGGTAGACATGGGAAGAAATATATTCCAGAGTCAAAACCCCGTTGAAATGTGCGCGGCAGTCAGAAAAATTGTGCATGAAGGCTTTACTGATAAAGAAGCCTTTGAATTTTATCAGGAGATGGTGCACCGTTAATAAAAGAAGAACTGGTCCGGTATTTGGGGCAGTTCTTCTTTTTTCTGCATCAGAAAAGAAGATAAGCGCCAAAATAAATAATTGTTGCTTTCCTTATTATATGTTAAAATATTTCCATTGAATGAAGGAGGAATCAATTATGAAGCGACTGGAAACTGACCTCCATCTGCACCTTGACGGGTCCTTATCAATTGATGTGGTAAGGCTTTTAGCGGCGCAGATTGGATATGATTTTGAAGGACAGGATATAAAGGAATGTGTATCAGTGGGGGAAAATTGTGAAAGCCTTGTGGATTATCTTCATTGTTTTGATTTACCAGGGCAGCTTCTGCAGACAGAAGAAGCTTTGACACTGGCCTGTGAGGACCTGGTTAAAAGACTGGCTGACCAGGGACTGATTTACAGTGAAATCCGTTTTGCACCTCAGCTTCATATGAGAAAAGGACTTTCAAAGGAACGGGTTCTGGAAGCGGTTATAAAAGGGATGAATAAGGGAATGGAAGGCACCTCACTAAAAGCAGGACTTTTGCTCTGCTCCATGGTGAACGGATCGGATAAGGAGAATGAAGAGACCTTTGAACTGGCTTCTTCCTATCTTGGCAAAGGTGTGGTTGGTGTAGATATTGCGGGACCGGAAGGTCTTGTTCCCATGGCTCATTTTGAACCTCTCTTTCAAAGAGCCGGACAGAAGAATATCCCATTTACCATACATGCAGGAGAATGCGGAGACTGTGAAAACATTATAAAAGCAGTTTCCTATGGAGCAAAAAGAATCGGACATGGCTGTGCGGCAATTCAGTCCAAATCCTGTATGGACCTCTTAAAAAAGGAAAAAATTACCTTAGAGATGTGCGTAATCAGCAATCTTCAGACGAAGGCGGTTTCATCCATTGAGACCCACCCGTTAAAAGCTTTTTATGACTGGGGAATCCCGGTCACCTATAATACGGATAACATGACTGTATCAGATACAACTCTGGAAAAAGAGGCAGAACTGATCAAGAAGCATATGGGATTTACAGAAGCGGACTTAAGGCAGATGAACCGTTATGCGCTGGAAGCTGCCTTTATCGGAGCTAAAGAGAAAGAAAAAATAATTGCTTTTTTCGACAATCATACGTATAATGTATGATAACTACGTTTAAAAATCGGTGAAAACAGGAATGTTACAAAAAAAGGTGACGGTATATGGCAGATAATCCAATGATGGAAAATAATAAGGTGACTGAAATAGAAAAAGAGCATAAAGTGATGAAGAAAGTAGATGTTGATCTGGAGGCACCCGCTGATTTTACAAGCCCGCAGGCGCTTTATGAAGAGCTGGTGGCAAGCATAAAGAGGTATCACCCATCCGATGATATCTCCATGATAGAGAAGGCCTATCATATTGCAGCAGAAGCGCATCAGGACCAGGTGCGCAAATCCGGAGAACCCTATATCATTCATCCTCTTTGTGTTGCCATCATTCTGGCTGATTTAGAGATGGACAAAGAAACCATAGCTGCAGGAATTCTCCATGATGTGGTAGAAGATACCATTATGTCCTTAGATGAACTGAAAGCAGAATTCGGGGAAGAGGTAGCCCTTTTGGTGGATGGGGTTACCAAGCTGACCCAGATTTCCTGGTCTATGGATAAGATGGAGATCCAGGCGGAAAATTTAAGAAAGATGTTTCTGGCTATGGCTAAGGACATCCGTGTCATTATCATCAAGCTTTCAGACCGGCTTCACAATATGCGGACACTTCAGTATATGAAGCCTGAGAAACAGAAGGAAAAGGCGAAGGAGACCATGGAGATCTATGCTCCCATTGCCCATCGTCTTGGTATTTCCAAAATTAAGATTGAGCTTGACGATCTGTCTTTAAAATATTTAGAACCGGACACCTACTATGAGCTGGCTGAAAAAATATCACTGAAAAAAGATGCCAGGGAATATTTTGTAAAAAGCATTGTAGATGAAGTGGATGAACACTTGAAGGAAGCCGGGATCGAAGCCAGAATCGATGGCCGCGTTAAACATTTTTTCAGTATTTATAAAAAAATGGTTAACCAGAATAAGACACTGGATCAGATTTATGACTTGTTTGCAGTCCGCATTATCGTTGACAATGTAAAGGACTGTTACGCTGCCCTGGGCGTAATTCATGAGATGTATAAGCCAATCCCGGGCCGCTTTAAGGATTATATCGCCATGCCAAAACCCAACATGTACCAGTCTCTTCATACCACTTTGATCGGTAACAACGGTCAGCCCTTTGAGATCCAGATCCGTACGTATGAGATGCACCGGACTGCAGAATACGGAATTGCAGCCCACTGGAAGTATAAGGAGAGCGGAAGCGGCCAGGTTGCAGCAGGCAAGGAACAGGAGAAGTTAAGCTGGCTGCGCCAGATACTGGAATGGCAGAAGGACATGTCCGATAACAAGGAATTTTTAAATATGGTCAAGGGTGATTTAGACCTGTTTTCCGACAGCGTTTACTGCTTTACTCCGTCAGGGGATGTGAAGAACCTTCCCAGCGGTTCCACTCCCATTGACTTTGCATACTCCATACACAGTGCAGTCGGCAACAAAATGGTGGGTGCCAGAGTCAACGGGAAGCTGGTAAACATCGAGTATGTGATTGAGAATGGGGACCAGGTAGAGATTATCACCTCCCAGAACAGCAAAGGACCCAGCCGTGACTGGCTGAATGTGGTCAAAAGCACCCAGGCTAAGAATAAAATAAACCAGTGGTTTAAGACAGAGCTGAAGGAAGACAATATTCTCCGGGGCAAGGAGATGGTGGACCGCTACTGTAAAACCAAAGGTATTAATTATTCTGAGATCAACAAGCCGGAGTACCAGGGAAAGGTTATGAAACGTTACGCCTTCCGGGACTGGGATTCTGTGCTTGCCTCCATCGGGCACGGCGGGTTAAAAGAGGGCCAGGTCATCAATAAGATGGTGGATGAGAGGGATAAGAAGTTAAAGAAGGATGTAACGGATAATACCATATTGAATGACATTGAGGATATTGGCAGCAGACTTCCCCTTAAAAGACGTACCGGCAGCGGAATCGTCGTAAAGGGTATCCACGACCTTGCAGTCCGTTTCTCCAAATGCTGCTCTCCTGTGCCTGGTGATGAGATTGTTGGCTTTGTTACCAGAGGAAGAGGTATTTCCATACACAGAACAGACTGTGTCAATGTTTTAAATCTTCCGGAAGATGAGAGAAACCGGCTGATCGATGCAGAGTGGCAGGAGCCGGAGGGAGAGAGCACAAAAGAACGTTATTCTACGGAAATCAAAATTTTTGCCAATAACAGGATCGGTATGTTTGTTGACATTTCCAAGGTGTTTACTGAGAGGCAGATTGATATCACTTCCATGAATTCCAGAACCAACAAACAGGGAAAAGCCACCATTACCATGACTTTTGAGACACATGGAGTGGAAGAGCTAGGAAAACTGGTTGATAAATTGAGACAAATCGAAGGTGTAATTGACATTGAGAGGACTGCGGGATAACGCAGTTTTGGCTCTTTGTCAATAGTTGGGGTGGTATTCTGATATGATACCTCCAAAGTAGATAAGGTAAATAGCCAAGTCTACTTTGGAGGTGTTTTTATTGTCCGGGAAATACAAATATTCCTTCGGGCCGCAGGTGCAAGAACTCCAAAAAAGGTTGGCGGACACACAAATGGTTAAACCTCATATTATAATTACATATAATATTAAGGGGTAATAATTATATGGAAAAACGTTTGGCAGTATGGGGCTGGTGGCAGGGGCGGAACCTGGGAGATAATTGGATAAAACGTACTGTTGCAGGCTTATTTCCGGAAGCTGAATTTATTGATACAAGGGTCGTAGACTTTTCAGCTTATGATTTTGTTATATGTGGCGGAGGCGGACTGTTCATATATGATACAATAAGGCCATGGTTTAATTATTCGCAGAAAACACCTTATGGAATGCTTGGTCTTGGAGCAGAATTTCCACATATAACAGATCAGGCATATAAACTCAGCAGAAATGCGAAATTCTTTTATGTTCGTGATCAGTATTCACTAGACTGTATGAAAATAGGTGATATTGAAAGATCATATGATATTACTTTTGCATCACCATTAAATTTTTCAGACAGCGGAAACTTTGATATGAATAAATTGTTTTTTGTATGGCGCGAAGGTCTGGAGCTTTTATGGAACGAATCATTTCGTAAGTATATCTGCTATGAAAATAAAAAAGATGAATATAACCGGATCATAGCCGGGGAGTTTGATGAAATAACAGCCGATGATTTTCAAACATCCTGTGACGATATTGAAAAGCGAATCGGTAACTGCGGATTTGTGATCTCGGGAAGATATCACGGTATCGTTGCGGCGATACAGAAGGGACTGCCGTGCATTGCCATAGATATCTGTCCGAAGATACGCGCGCTTATGAAAGAATGTGATCTTGAAGAATACTGCATAAAGATCAATGAAACAGAAAAATTGAAGGAACTCATCTGCAAGGCAAAAAGTGAAAGCGAGATAATCAGAAGGAAACAGTTCCTATACAGGGATAAAGCGATTGTTGTAATTAAGAAGCATCTTACCAATGTAAAAGCCGCAGTTGACGAGGCGCTTAACTCTGTCCGGGTTCTGCAGTACGGATCATACTGGATGCAAGATAATGATGTGGTCAAGGTAATGGCGGATGATCTGGCAAAGATATGCGATTCCCGTGAGATAGATTTAAAGGTTTACACAAGAACGCCTGATAGCAGGGTTAAAGCTAAGATTTCAACGCCAAATGGTCATATATGCATCCTTAACACCGAAAAAGTCAGAAATGATGTTTTAAATTTTAAGCCGGATGCTGTTGTTTTAAATTCAGGAGGACTTGTGCTGGAGGACAGCGGCTTTAAAATGCTCTCGGAAATGGGAATCATCAGTGTTGGCATAGAACTGTCAGATCCGGATGTGTATCCATATAACGGAGCTTTTTATGCGAATAAATTCGATCTGTTCTATACCAACTCAAAGTATTCATTGGTAAATCAGTATGACAGAGAAAAGGTGAATATACACCTATTACCGTTTGCGGCATCGACAGACCATCATTTCTATATGCCGGAAATCGAAAGAAAGTTTGATCTGGTAGTAGTTGGTCATGCCCGTGAAGACAGACTTGGCGTAATGCGGGAGCTGAGCAAAAGATTTAAGGTCGGAATCTATGGCTGTGGATGGGAATCAGGACTTGGGGAAGTGCATGGAGAAGTGCATGGCGTCCAGCATACAAAGGCAATAAATGGGGGGCTTATGTACCTGTCATTTGCAAAAACAATTGCAGGCTATATGAACGTCAAAGTAGGACTTTTTGAGGCGATAGCATGTAATCAGGTCGTTATAACCAGTTATATAGAAGAACTAAACGATTATTTCGATATTGGCAAAGAAATAATCTGTTACAAGGATGACAGTGAGCTCCCCGGTATAATAGAATACTATCTTGAGCATGAAGAAGAACGGGAAGCAATTCGAAAAAAGGCATATGAAAGGTTCCTTATGGAGCATACCTATCTAAGCAGATGGAAGAAAGTAAAAGATGATATTAAATGCATAAAGAAAGTGAAGTTTTGAAAATGGAAGAGAAAAAAATGAATACTAAACTTTCCGATATTGAGTGGAGCAGGCTTTATGATCATTCATACGCTGATAACATTTATAAAAAAATAATGAACGGAAACTTAAGCGCACAGAGTGTGGAAATGCTTAAGCTCAGTCAATCAGGCGATAAGATACTGGAAATTGGCTGCGGAAGCGGAGAAACGATGGCATATCTTTCTAAAAATGGAAGAATATGTACCGCGCTTGATTTTCAGGAAGAGAGCCTTATTCTGGTCAGAACTTTATGCGAAAGGTTTGGCTGTATCGTAAGAACGGCAAAAGCTGATGCAAGAACTGTACTACCGTTTGAAGCACGGGAATTCGATATAGCATTCCAGGCGGGGTTGCTTGAGCATTTTGAAAGAATGGAACGCATAGAAATGCTCAGATTATGGAAGCCATGCTGTAAAAAAATGGTTTCTTTAATACCGAATGCGGCATCTCTGGGATATCGTATGGGAAAAGGCCTTATGGAGAAGAATGGCACATGGAGATACGGAAAGGAACTGCCGCAGTACTCGCTTGTCAGGGATTTTGAAGAAGCAGGTTATAAGGTGATTGATGAATATACGGTTGGTGAAAAGCAGTCGGTAAACTTTTTGCCAAAGACGCATTATCTGCGATTAGCATTAGAAAAGTGGTTTACAGAAATGGAAATCTGCGGAGATAATTGCGGTCAGGGATATTTGTTGGTAACAATAGGCGAAAATTGTTCTTGATATAAGAAATAACAATAATTAGAAAAGAGGTGCTGCCATAATATGAAAGATATTACGACAGTCTCCTTTCTTCAGCTTTCTGATAATTAACTTTTATTTTAGCATCTCATTAATTTTGCTTTGGAAAAAATCCTTATGCCAGGCGCTATTGCGCAGATGAATCAAATTTTTTAACCCCATTGCCCCATATTGTTTAATTAATCCGTTAAGATTGATGGAGAAGTTGTCATGCAAATCGTATCGCTGCAAATCAAGTCGCTGCAATGCAATAGCATGATAGACAACCGAATTATAATTTATCTTAGGATACCAATTCTTTTTTGTTCCATAGTAATAAAAATACCCGAGTAACAGACTGTCATCTTCAAAGGATTGTTTACCATTAAGGAATCGGGCATCGTAGCCACCTATTTCTTTCAATATTTTAGCCTTATGTATGCAGGGGTGGGTAAATCCGTGGACAATCTTATCGCAGCACAGCCCTGATAAAAAGCTGTCATATTCCTCCAAACTACTGGGGATTACGTACTTTGTATCTTCTAAATAAGGCAATTCCCCCCTTTTATTAACTATACCCACGCTCATCATAGGTTCATCATTATTGCTAAGAAAATCTAATATAGCATCTTCCCAGTGATGAGTAAATATCATATCCATGTGTAGTTCACTTATAAATTCAGTATCCGGATAATTGTCCCATATATATTGAAAACACTGCTGCCTGCTGACATTTATTCCTACATTGACTGCACTACCAATAACAATGCATTCTAAATCGAACTGTCGCAGGAAATCTTCAAGCTCCACATTTGATAGTGACCCCTGATTATACACCACCAATGTCCTAAAACTGCTTTTTTCCAGTGATTTAAGATTTTTCTCCGCCAGTTTAATATCTTCCGATTTTTTTTCTGGTCTTAGTAAAAATAAAAGTGTATGAATTAGTTTCAATTTCACAATTCCTTTTAATTTCCTTTTTAACACATTATATTGAATTGTTTATTAATCTATTCCAAATAGTTAGTGAGGTCGATGGAAGATGAAAAAGATTATGTTGGTCTTTGGCACAAGACCAGAAGCTATTAAAATGTGTCCCCTTGTAAATGAAATTAAAAACAGAATCGGCAGTAATACAATTGTGTGTATTACCGGCCAGCATAGGCAAATGTTGGATCAAGTGCTGGAAGCATTTAATGTTGTTCCCGATTATGATTTGTCTGTTATGAAAGACAGACAGACCTTATTTGATATAACTACCATTGTGCTCAATCGCATGAAAGATATTTTAGAGGCTGTAAAGCCGGAAATTGTTTTAGTTCATGGAGATACTTCGACAACCTTTGCTGCTGCACTTGCTTGTTTTTATCTGCAGATTCCGATAGGCCATGTGGAAGCGGGACTCCGTACTTATAATATATACTCTCCATATCCTGAAGAATTTAATCGCCAGGCTGTTTCGATTATAAGTAAATACAATTTTGCACCCACTATATTATCAAAAAATAATCTTATTAAAGAAGGTAAAAATCCGGACACAGTCTATGTAACGGGTAATACTGCGATTGATGCCCTTAAAACCACAGTAAGGAAGGATTATAATCATAACGAATTAACCTGGTCTGCAGGAAGTAAATTAATCTTAATTACCGCACATCGGAGAGAAAATCTTGGAGAAACGATGAAACATATGTTTCGGGCTATTCGCCGGGTGTTGGATGAGCGACCGGATGTGAAGGCAATATACCCTATTCATATGAACCCGATAGTCAGAGAAACTGCAAGAGGCATTCTGGGTGATTCTGATAGAATTCACATTATTGAGCCATTAGATGTACTGGATTTTCACAATTTTCTTAATCGCAGTTATTTAGTCCTGACGGATTCAGGTGGAATTCAGGAAGAGGCACCTTCACTGGGAAAACCGGTATTAGTGATGCGTGATACGACGGAAAGGCCTGAAGGCATTGCTGCGGGTACACTTAAACTGGTTGGAACCAATGAAGAAAATATATACAGTAATTTCAAGCTGCTTTTGGAAAACAAAGAAGTTTATGATAAAATGAGCCATGCGAGCAATCCTTATGGGGACGGATTTGCTTGTAAGAGAATTGCAGATATTCTGGAGGAATTATTTTTATGATAAATTAAATTATATTTCATTTATTCAACAGGGTATAACGGACTCCTGGCGAATAGATATTAGAGATGTTAAAAATGTAATGATATTATAATTATGTTAATTGCCATTGGAAAAAATGTAGCGTAAATAAATCTTTATGGTATAATTTAAATATGCAGATTATTATCAGGCAAAGCTTTTGTATGGGACTGATATACCGGTATTCACCATTTAAGCAAGTTAAAACGAATGAATGATAGAAACAGGAGATAATTAATATGAGCGATTTCAGAATTAAAACATACCAGGTAGGGCAGATCGGAACTAATTGTTATATCATTTTCCGGGAGCAGTTAAAAAGAGCGGTCATTGTGGATCCCGGAGATGAGGGTGCATATATTTTGGAACAGTGCAGGAAACTGTCTGTCACACCGGAAGCTATTTTTTTAACCCACGGTCATTTTGACCATATTATGGCTGTTAAGGAGATTAAGCAGGCGTTTCCGGAAGTGGTTGTCTATGCCGGAGAAGAGGAAAAAATGCTGCTTGCAGATCCGTCTGTGAACCTTTCCGACAATATGGGAAGACTCTGTTCATTAGCTGCAGACCGGTACGTGACTGACAAAGAGACGGTTGAAGCGGCAGGTATTAAAGCCGAAGTGATTGCCACTCCGGGTCATACACAGGGGTGTGTCTGTTATTATATTAAAAAAGAAGATGTTTTAATCAGCGGAGATACCCTCTTTTTGGAATCGCTTGGGCGGACAGATCTGCCTACAGGAGACCAGTTTACGATCATCCGTTCCATCAAAGAAAAGCTGTTTCCCCTTCCTGGTGATACCATGGTTTATCCGGGACACGGGGACGTAACTACCATCGGTCATGAAAAATCGTATAATCCGGTGGCATCATACAGAGGATAGGGAATAAAAATGATAGGTTTAATATTGGATAATCAATCCTTTGAACAGGACATCAGGGAGCTGCTTATGGCATTCTATCCCGGTGAACGGTTTCTCCATGAAGAGAATCCGGATGAAGAGTTCCGCCTTCTGGTACGCAGCGTGACGGGAGAGGACTTCTTCCAGCTGAGTCTGGAAGACAGGGAACATAAAATTACGAAAACGTCCAGTACAGAGGTGGACTTTTCCGACCGCTTTGAAACGAAAAACCGGATCAAGCGGATGCTTTATGGCATGGCGGGAGAGCTTACGGGTAAAGTGCTTCCATGGGGAACACTGACGGGGATCCGCCCGGTTAAAATTGCCATGACAAAGCTGCTGTCCGGAAGCGGAGAAGCGGAAGTATCAGATTATATGAAGGATACGTATTTCACCAGTGATCAGAAGGTGGAGCTAAGTCTGGAAATTGCGAAACGGGAGTTGGAGCTTTTATCTTCCATTGATTATGAAAAGGGCTACAGCCTTTATATCGGAATTCCATTCTGCCCCACAACCTGTCTGTACTGCTCCTTTACCTCCTTTTCCATCAGCCAGTGGGAAAAACGTATGGATGACTATCTGGAAGCCTTGTGGAAAGAGATGAAATTTACTGCCGGACGAATGGCCGGGAGAATTCTGGATACCGTCTATGTAGGCGGAGGAACACCAACCTCACTCAGTGCCGGGCATCTGGAGATACTGATGAGCAGGCTGAAGGAAACCTTTGATTTTACGAATGTAAAGGAGTTTACTGTAGAAGCCGGAAGACCGGACAGTATTACGGAAGAGAAGCTTCAGGTATTAAAGAAATACGGGGTGACCCGCATTTCCATTAATCCGCAGACAATGAAGGAAGAGACGCTTAAAGTGATCGGACGCCGCCATACCGTGGAGATGGTAAAAGACCGGTTCCACCTTGCCAGGTCTTTGGGATTTGATAATATCAACATGGATTTAATCATCGGACTGCCCGGAGAGGACTTAGAGGATGTGAGACGGACCATGGAGGAAATCAAATCTCTGGGACCTGACGGAATTACTGTTCACACTCTGGCAATTAAACGTGCGGCCCGTCTGAATATGTTTAAGGAACAATACGGGGATTTAAAAATCACAGGAACCCAGGAGATGGTTGATTTAACAGCATCCTGTGCCCGCAGCATGGGACAGGAGCCTTATTATCTCTACCGACAGAAGAATATGGCTGGAAACTTTGAAAATGTTGGTTACTCGGCTCCTGGGAAAGCCTGTATCTATAACATCCTGATCATGGAGGAAAAACAGACCATAGCGGCCTGCGGGGCAGGAACCTCCACCAAGGTGGTATTTCCTGCTGAGAACCGGCTGGAGCGGGTGGAAAATGTCAAGGATGTGGAGCAGTACATCGCCAGAATCGATGAAATGATCGAAAGAAAAGAAAAAATGCTTGCAAAATCAGAAATGTAATTTAAAATAGAAAGCATGATTTGCGATATCCATAATAGATAGAAAATAAAAAAACGGAGTGAAAAAAATGTCATTAAAAAAGAAACCGGTTACCGGAATGAAGGACATACTTCCCGCAGAGATGCAGGTACGGGAATATGTGATGAACCAGATTCGGGAGACGTACGGCGGATTTGGATTTAATTCCATTGAGACTCCCTGCGTAGAACACATTGAGAACCTGACCAGTAAGCAGGGCGGAGACAATGAGAAGCTGATATTTAAGATTATGAAGCGGGGAGAGAAGCTGAATCTGGATACGGCTCAGACGGAGAATGATCTGGTTGACAGCGGACTGCGCTATGATCTCACAGTTCCCTTATCCAGATATTATTCCAATAATGCGGCGGTTTTACCGTCCCCCTTTAAGTCCCTTCAGATGGGAAGTGTCTGGAGAGCTGACCGCCCGCAGAGAGGAAGGTTCAGACAGTTTGTCCAGTGTGATATCGACATTCTGGGAGATCCCACCAGACTGGCGGAGATCGAGCTGATCCTTGCGACCACCACACTCCTTGGCAAGATCGGATTTAAGGGGTATACCGTAAGAGTTAATGACCGGAATATCTTAAAAGGAATGGCAGCCCATTGCGGTTTTTCGGAAGATTCTTATGATCAGGTATTTATTATTCTGGATAAGATGGACAAGATCGGCATGGATGGCGTGGCACGGGAGTTAAAGGAAGCAGGTTATCCGGAGGAGAATGTGAGTAAATATCTGTCCCTGTTTGAAACTGTGACAAGGGATGCAGCCGGTGTAAGAAGCTTAAAGGAAGCGTTAGAAGATGCCATGGATCCGGAAAAGGCAGAGAATCTGGCAGCTATCATTGACAGTGTAAGCCAGATTACAACCAGCCAGTTTAAGATTGAATTCGATCCTACTCTGGTTCGTGGAATGTCTTATTACACAGGAACCATCTTCGAGATTTTAGTGGACGGATTCCCGGGATCCGTAGGCGGCGGCGGCCGTTACGATAAGATGATTGGTAAATTCACAGGTCTGGATACACCCGCATGTGGTTTTTCCATTGGTTTTGAGAGAATCATCACGATCCTTATGGAAGAGGGCTTTACCGTACCGGGAAGTGAAGAAAAGCTTGCATTCCTGATTGAAAAGGGAGTGAGCGATTCGGTCATGAATGAGGCTGTGAAAGAGGCCATGAGTGAACGCGCCAAAGGGAAGACTGTTTTAGTATCCCAGATGAATAAAAATAAAAAGTTCCAGAAGGAAAGCCTTCAAAAAGAAGGGTATACCCAGTTTAAGGAATTTTATAAAGAAGCACTGAAGGAAACAAATTAGGAGGAAGTTATGTCAGAGTCAATGTTGGGTTTAAAAAGATCCCATAGATGTACGGAAGTTACAGCAGCCTGTGCAGGAAAAGAAGTTACAGTTATGGGCTGGGTTCAGAAAAGCAGAAACAAGGGCGGAATTATTTTCGTTGATTTAAGAGACCGTTCCGGTATTTTACAGATCATTTTTGAAGAAAGCGACTGCGGATCAGAGAATTTTGCGAAAGCAGAGAAGCTGAGAAGTGAGTTTGTTATCGCTGTTACCGGAGTGGTGGAGAACAGAGCAGGCGGTGTGAATGAGAATCTGGCCACCGGCGCTATTGAAGTGCGGGCTAAGAGCCTGCGGATTCTTTCTGAATCTGAAACACCTCCTTTTCCTGTTGAAGAAAACAGCAAGACAAAAGAAGAACTGAGATTAAAATACCGTTATCTGGATTTAAGAAGACCGGACATTCAGAAGAATATCATGATCAGAAGCCAGGTTGCCACATTAACAAGAGCATTTCTGGCTGAAGAGGGATTTTTGGAGATCGAAACCCCGACTCTCATTAAGAGCACGCCGGAAGGCGCAAGGGATTATCTGGTGCCAAGCCGGGTTCATCCGGGATCCTTTTATGCGCTTCCCCAGTCTCCCCAGCTTTTTAAGCAGCTTCTCATGTGCTCCGGTTATGACCGTTATTTCCAGCTGGCAAGATGCTACCGTGACGAAGATTTACGTGCGGACAGACAGCCGGAATTTACACAGATCGATATGGAGCTGTCCTTTGTAGATGTGGAAGATGTACTGGAAGTCAATGAAAGGCTGTTAAAGAAACTGTTTAAGGAAATCTGCAATTATGATCTGGAGCTTCCGATTACACGCATGACCTGGAGAGAGGCTATGGACCGCTTCGGCTCTGATAAACCTGATATGCGTTTTGGAATGGAGCTTAAGAATGTTTCAGACGTAGTAAAGGATACAGAATTTGTTGTATTTAAGGGAGCTTTGGAAAACGGCGGTTCGGTCCGAGGCATTAATGCAAAAGGACAGGCTGCCATGCCGAGGAAAAAGATCGATGCACTTGTGGAATATGCAAAGGGCTTTGGTGCAAAGGGACTTGCTTATCTGGCAGTGAATGAAGATGGAAGCTACAAATGTTCCTTCTCCAAATTCATGACAGAAGAAGAGCTTGGAACACTGGCAAAAGCCATGGATGGTCAGCCGGGAGACCTTCTTTTATTTGCTGCAGACAAGGATACGGTTGTTTTCGATGTACTTGGAAACCTTCGTCTGGAGCTGGCAAGACAGCTGGATCTTCTGAAAAAGGATGAATTTAAATTCTTATGGGTAACAGAATTCCCGTTACTTGAGTATAACGAGGAACAGGGACGTTTTACAGCCATGCATCACCCCTTCACCATGCCGATGGAAGAGGACTGGGCTATGATCGATACCGATCCGGGAGCAGTACGTGCCAAAGCGTATGATATCGTGTTAAACGGTACGGAGCTGGGCGGCGGATCTGTTCGTATCCACCAGGGTGATATTCAGTCCAAGATGTTTGAGGTTCTGGGCTTTACCAAAGAGCAGGCAAGCGAACAGTTCGGCTTCCTTTTAGATGCATTCCGTTATGGCGTACCTCCTCACGCAGGACTGGCTTATGGTCTTGACCGTGTGGTTATGCTGATGGTTGGTGCTGACAGCATCCGCGACGTTATCGCATTCCCTAAGGTAAAGGATGCCTCCTGCTTAATGTCTGAGGCACCGGCTCCGGTAGATCCCAAACAGCTTGATGATCTGGGAATTCAGGTAAGCGAAGAAGAATCATAATAAATTTACAGACCTCTCTGCAAAGTGAAATATTGACTGCAGAGAGGTTTTTTTGTGGGAAAAAGTTTCAGATAAAAGGAAAATATTAACATTATAATATGGAAATTTTACATTGGTCTGCTATAATATAGAAAAAAGCATATGTTAAAGGAGGATTCAAGCAATGAAAGGAAGTACAAAAAGAAAGTATCTGTCTCTTTTTCTGTCCTTGCTCATGGTTTTATCCCTTGTCACCGGCTTCTCATTTCCGGTCAGTGCGGCAGATCAGGACATCGTGATTCTCTATACCAACGACGTTCACTGCGGCATTGATGACAAGATCGGGTATGCAGGTCTGTCTCTTTACAAAAAAGAGATGCAGGCGCAGACACCCTACGTGACGCTTGTTGATGCAGGAGATGCTATTCAGGGAGCCCCCATCGGAACTCTTTCAGACGGCGGGTATATCATTGACATCATGAATCAGGTGGGTTATGACTTTGCTGTGCCTGGGAATCATGAATATGATTACGGTATGCCCCGTTTCTTAGAACTGGCAGGCAAATTAAACTGTGGCTACTACTCCAGCAACTTTATGGATTTAAAAACCAACACCCCGGTATTTGCTCCTTACAAAATGTTTACATACGGCAGCACAAAGGTCGCTCTGGTAGGAGCCACCACACCGGAAAGCTTCACCAAATCAACACCTGCCTATTTCCAGGATGGAAGCGGCAATTACATTTACGGATTCTGTGAAGATGAAACCGGCAAAAAGCTTTACGATCAGATTCAGCAGTCTGTTAACAGTGCAAGAGCAGAGGGTGCCCAGTTCGTGATTTTAGTTGGGCATTTAGGAGAAAACGGTACAACAGACCGGTGGACCTCTGATAACGTGATTAAGAATACAAATGGAATTGATGTGGTAATAGACGGCCATTCACATGAAGAATATACGAAGGACTTAAAGAATAAGGACGGAAAGAATGTACTCCTTACCCAGGCAGGAACCAAATTAAACAAAATCGGAAAACTGACCATACACACAGATGGCTCTCTTGCCAATGAACTGGTTGCCCAGGTTCCTGTAACTGCGGTGTCCAGCACCTACACAGTAAAAAAAGGCGATTCTCTCAGCCGTATTGCAAAGAGAGAATTAGGTTCCTATAACCGCTGGAGAGAGATCTACAACGCAAACCGGGACAAGGTGAAAGATCCGGACGTTCTTAATTTGGGAAGCCAGCTTATTATACCTGGAAAAACGGCAGTATCAGAGGATGGAAAAGCCCTGGATTATGATACAGACCAGTTTATTAAGAATATCAAGGCCCAGTATCAGGAATCCTTAAAGGCAGTGCTGGGTCATACGGATGTGGAGCTGACCATCATAAATCCTGCCACCGGAGAGAGGGCTGTCAGAAACGGTGAAACCAATTTAGGTGATCTTTGTGCGGATGCTTATCGTCAGGTACTTGGAGCAGATATCGGTATTGTAAACGGAGGCGGTGTCCGCGCAGGGATCAAGCCTGGAAATATTACATATAACGATACCCTTACCGTACATCCATTTGGAAACATGGGATGCGTGGTAGAAGCTACCGGGCAGCAGATTAAGGACGCATTGGAGATGGCTTCCCGTAATTATCCGAAGGAAAACGGCGGATTTTTACAGGTTTCCGGTTTAAAATACACCATAAAAACCTCAGTTCCATCCAGTGTCCAGTTAGATGAAAAAGGTAACTTTGTAAAAGTAGCCGGTGCATACCGGGTAGCAGATATCATAGTGGGAGATTCTCCTCTCGATCCTGCCAAAGTATATACCGTAGCGTCCCACAACTACATGTTAAAGATGGCTGGTGACGGTATGACAATGTTTAAAAACAGCAAGGTGATCCGTGATGATGTTATGACCGATGTGGATATTCTGTCTGCCTTTATCCGCAGTAACTTAGGCGGCAATGTAGGCGCAGATTATGCAAACCCAGCAGGACAGGGAAGAATCACCATTCAGTAATACAGGAGCCGCTGCTTTATAAGTGAACTACCGCTTATGAAGCAGCGGCTTTTTTCTTGTCTGCAAAACAAATAAAACCGTGGTACAATGGTTAAGAAAGAAAAAATACAGGAGATAAGAAATGCTGATTGAGAAACAAGAGAACCATTTTGAAGAAATATATGCAATCTACCAGGCATCATTCCCGGATCAGGAACGGCGCACGAAGGAAGGACAGCGGGATACCTTTTTCAATCCGCGCTATCATATCAGAGCTGTAAAGGAATGCGGTAAGATCAGGGCGTTTCTTGGATACTGGGATCTGCCTGGCTGCGTCTTTTTTGAGCATCTGGCTACGGCTGAGATCTCCAGGGGAAATGGCTATGGGAAACTTCTGGTGGAAGAAACGGTGAGGGAGACAAAGAAACCAATATTTCTGGAAATTGAACCGGTAACAAAAGACAATCCCATAACAGGCAGGCGTGCTGTATTTTATGAGCGGCTGGGATTTTATATCAATCGTTTTTTCTACCAGCAGATGCCATTAAAGCCCGGAGACAATCCAATGCAGCTGTGGGTTACCAGCTATGGGAAACCAGTTTCTGAGGAGGAATTTTACCCCTATAAAAAAGAGATTTACCAAATGGTATATGGAGTGAAACTTTCGTAATCACACTGGTTTGTCTTATTTTTATCACGGGACAGGCTTTTTTTGCATATATTGTATCTAGCAATCAGAATATTCTAAAGGAGTTGGTTTGATTGAACCGATATAAGATATGCGTTTATGCGATCAGCAAAAATGAAGAGCAGTTTGTGGACCGGTGGATGGATGCGGTATCTGAGGCAGATGAAGTAATTGTAGCAGACACAGGTTCTACAGACGGTACTGTTGAAAAGCTCAGGGCCAGGGGAGCAATTGTATATGAAGAGACCATTTCCCCGTGGAGATTTGACACTGCACGTAATGTAGCTCTCAGTCATGTGCCGGAGGATGCGGACATCTGTGTATCCAATGATTTAGATGAAGTATTCGTACCGGGTTGGAGAAATATACTCGAGTCTGCCTGGAAACCGGACCAGACCCGTGCCAGATATCTTTTCACATTTTCATTTAATCCTGACGGTACACCAAAGAAGCAGTATCCAATGGAGAAGATTCACAAACGCCATGGCTTCCGCTGGATCCATCCGGTGCATGAAATATTGGAATACAGTGGACCAGAGCCGGAAAAAATAGCATGGGTGAACGGAATTGTGTTAAATCACTATCCGGATGAGTCTAAGCCCAGAAGCCAGTATCTGCCCCTTCTGGAGCTGTCCGTGCAGGAAAACCCCTTAGATGACAGAGCCATGTTCTGGCTTGGAAGAGAGTATGTGTTCCATGGTAAATTAGATCAGGCCATACAGACCTTAAATAAACACCTTTCACTTCCAACAGCCAGATGGGCAGAGGAACGAAGTGCCTCCATGCGGTTTATCGCTCATGCTTACAGTGAAAAAGGGAATAAAAGAGAAGAACTCGTCTGGCTTTACCGGGCTCTTGCCGAATGCCCGGAGGTGAGAGAGCCTTATCTGGCCCTGGCGAAATTCGGTTATCTGGAATCCAACTGGGCGTTATGCTTTGCTATGGCTTCAAAGGGTCTGACCATTAAGGAAAGCACGGGAAGTTATCTGGTGGATCCGGCAAGCTGGGGATATGCATTGTATGATTATGCCGCAATCAGCGCTTACCGTCTGGGAATGTATGAAACAGCCGAGGAATATGCAGCCTGGGCAATAAAGACTGCTCCGGAAAATAAACGGCTTCAGAGCAATCTTTTGCTGATTCAGCAAAAAAGCAGAAAGCAGAAAGCTCAGGAGGAGACCTCATGAAAAAACTGAAAATCTGTGTTTATGCAATCTGTAAAAATGAGGCCTCATTTGTGGACCAATGGATAGACTCTATGAGCGAGGCTGATCTCATTGTTGTGACTGATACCGGTTCAGAGGATGATACGGTAGAGAAGCTGAAAAAACGGGGCGCTGTGGTTTATATCGATGTGGTGAAGCCGTGGCGGTTTGATGTGGCAAGAAACATTTCCCTGGATCATGTGCCGGAGGATGTAGATATCTGCGTCTGTACAGACCTTGATGAGAGGTTTGAGCCAGGCTGGAGAAAACGCCTGGAGGAAGCATGGCTGAATTATAAGCCGCGCAGTAAAGGAGCAGTGGCAAAAACCGGCCGTTACCTTTACAACTGGAGCTTAAAGGAAGACGGAACACCGGACATACAGTTTTATTATTTTAAAGTGCATGAGCGCAAGGATTTCCGTTGGAAATGTCCTGTTCATGAGTTTGTCCAGTACTGCGGGAAAAAGCCCCTGGAAACGGTATATATCGAAGGAATGGTATTAAACCATCATCCGGATCCCACCAAATCCAGAGGTTCCTATCTGCCTCTTCTGGAACTGGCAGTACAGGAGGCACCGGACGATGAGCGGATGCGGTACTATCTGGGCAGAGAATATATGTATAAGAGTAAATGGCAGGAAAGCATCAAAACACTGATGGAGTATTTACAGCTTCCAACCGCCAGATGGTGTGATGAGCGGTGTGCAGCCATGCGATGGATTGCCAAATCCTATTACAGACTGGGAAGCAGTAAGGAAGCATACCGGTGGTATTTCAAAGCAATTGCAGAGGTCCCGGAGATGCGGGATTCTTATGTGGAATTTGCCAAGATATGCTATGAGTTAAAAGACTGGCCGATGGCGTACTTCTTGACACTGGAAGCTCTGAAAATAAAAGAAAAGTCAAGAACCTTTGTAAATATGGGGTATTCCTGGGACTATACTCCAGAAGATCTTTGCGCTATTGCTTCCTATCGTCTGGGATTGTTTGCTGAGTCTCTGGAACATGCAAAAGCAGCGCTTTTGTCTGCCCCTGATAATGAACGGCTGAAAAGCAATTTAAAACTGATTCAGGCAGCACAAACGAAATAGAGACAGCATTCCGGAAGGAAGACACAGGTTTCAAAACAAGGAATTTGTGCCTTTTTTCTGGAATTTTTTTAATTGTTTAAATTTTGACAAATACTTTACAAAAAATTAATAAACTTTCTGTAAACATTAGTTGCAGGATGGAAGAATACCATGTATGCTATCCGTAGTGCATGATTTTGCAATCAGAAAGGGGATTTACATGAAGAGACAAAAGAGTAAGAGATTGCAGGTTACAGGAAAGCTGATTCTGTTTGTGAGTGTTCTGGTCATGTTGATTATATTCACTCTTACAGCTATTTTTTATACAAGTCTGGACCGGGCTTATCAAAACTGGATTGATTCCAGCTATCAGAGCTATGATTCAAATATCAGGACAGCGGCCGAAAGTCTGGTAAGTGTATTAAATGTTAATTATGAGCGCTATCAGTCCGGAGAGATTACGGAGAAAGAGGCTCTTGAAAATGCTAAGGCGATTGTCCGCAATACGAGGTATAACGATGGCAGCGGATATTTCTGGGCAGATACCTCTGCTGGTCTCTGCGCCGTTCATATGAATCCGGAATATGAAGGGAAAATGCGTTATGACGATCAGGATCTGAAAGGGGATTATTATATCCGCAGTTTCATTAAGAACGGATCCCAGCCAGGCGGCGGGTTTACTAATTTCTACTTTACAAAACCAGGTCAGGATGGAACGTATGCGAAACGTGCTTACACCATAAAGTTTGAGCCTTACGACTGGTATATCAGTACAGGAAATTACATAGACGACATAGACCAGGCAGTTTCCGGTTATCAAAGGGAAAAAATACTGAATATTGTACTGCTGGCGGTGGTATCTTTATTTATCTGTGTAACAGGGGTATTGATCCTCGGCAGGTTTTTACACCGGATTACGGCGCCATTAAGCCCAATAGCCGACAGGCTGAAACTTCTCTCACGGGGAGATGTTCATACCCCACCTGTTGAAGTTGTTAAAACCGGCGACGAGATGGAAGTGCTCTCCCAGGCGACAGATGAGCTGATCGGTCAGATGAAAGAGGTGGTTGGGGATATTTCAGTCCACTTAAAGAATATGGCAGAGGGTGATATGACACTTCCTGTCACCAGGGACTATGCCGGTGACTTTGCTGCCATACACGATTCCCTCATTTTAATCTACAGCCAGTTAAACCATACCATAAGCGCCATCAGGGAGTCGGCCCAGCAGGTGAATGCAGGCTCAACCCAGGTAGCAGATGCGGCATCTGCGCTGGCAGCAGGAGCCACCGAACAGGCAGGTACCATTGACCAGCTTTCTTTCGCCATAAATGAGATTACACAGAAGGCGGAACAAAGCTCTGCCCATATCGGAGAGGCGGCTGGATATGCAGAACAGACATTAGCCCGGGTGGAAGACAGCAACAAAAAGATGCAACAGATGCTTCTGGCAATGGATGAGATTAAGAATGCTTCCGATGAAATTGGAAAAATCACAAAAGCTGTGGATGCAATTGCTGCCCAGACAAACCTTCTGGCTCTCAATGCAGCAGTGGAAGCCGCCCGTGCAGGAGAGGCAGGCCAGGGGTTTGCAGTGGTAGCAGACGAAGTCCGAAGTCTGGCAGCCAAATCTGCAGAAGCGGCAAAACGGACTGCTGCGCTGGTTGAAAATGCAGCCCGTGCAGTGACTGGAGGAATGGGAACTGCCCAGGAAAATGCTAAAATTCTTGCAGAAGTAATGGAACAGGCAAACCGTGCCCGCGGACTGATGGAATCTGTAGAGCAGGCCTCCAGGGAACAGGCTATTGCGATGGTAAATGTCAGTGATGGAATCAACGAAATCTCCGCAGTCGTCCAGAGCAATGCAGCAACCGCCCAGGAAAGCTCCGCTTCCAGCGAGGAATTATCCGCTCAGGCCAGCCTGCTGCAGAAAGAAGTGGATAAATTTAAAATAATCCAATAAGATGTTGAATTAAAAACTGCCTTATGATACCATGGAGATGGTCAGTTATTTCAAATACAAATAAGGAGGCTTTTAATAAATGGATATTCGTTACTCTGCAAATCAGAAAGATTTCAAACGTTATACAACAGAAGAAACCAGAAACGAATTTTTAATTGAGAACTTATATGTTGCCAATGAAGTGGTAGCTGTTTACTCCCATGTGGACCGTATGGTAACACTGGGCTGTATGCCAACAACAGAAACTGTTTCCATTGACAAGGGAATTGATATCTGGAAAAACTTTGGTACAAGCTTTTTCCTTGAAAGACGAGAGATCGGTATCTTCAACATCGGCGGATCCGGAAAGATCAAGGCAGATGGAGAAGAATTCAGCATGGGATATAAAGACTGCTTATACATCACAAAGGGAACCAAAGAAGTATTATTCTCCAGTGATGACGCATCAAACCCAGCTAAATTCTATATGGTAAGTGCTCCGGCCCACAAGTCCTGCAAGACTACCTTTATTCCGATTGAGAAGGCTGCCAAGAAGCCGCTGGGCGCAATGGAAACTTCCAATAAGCGTGTGATCAACCAGTTCATCCATCCGGATGTACTTGAGACCTGCCAGTTATCCATGGGAATGACCGTTTTAGATCCGGGCAGTGTATGGAACACCATGCCGTCTCATACTCATGAAAGACGTATGGAAGTTTATATGTACTTCGAGATTCCGGAGAACAATGTGGTATTCCACATGATGGGCGAAGGCAATGAGACAAGACACATCGTTATGCAGAATGAGCAGGCAGTAATCAGCCCATCCTGGAGCATCCATTCCGGAGCAGGTACAAGCAATTATACCTTCGTATGGGCAATGGGCGGTGAGAACCAGGCATTTGATGATATGGACACCATTCCTACAACTGAATTAAGATAAGATAGGATAAGATAAGATTGGACAGGCAGATGCTTTTATATGGGCATCTGCCTGTTTTTTGCATTTCAGGAGGTAAATTGGCAAATGGTGTGAAATCTCTGTGAAAATGTAGATATTCTGCTATCAATTTGGTACAATATGTTTCAGTAATACTGGAAAACAGTTGAGATCTGATTTCGGGAGGTTTTTTATGGAACAGTTAAAAATATTAGTGGTAGATGATGAAGCCAGAATGCGGAAACTGGTTAAGGATTTTCTCAGTGTAAAAGGATTTACCGTTGTGGAAGCATCCAATGGAGAAGAAGCAGTTGACATATTTTTTGAACAGAAGGATATTGTGCTGATTATCCTGGATGTGATGATGCCCAAAATGGATGGGTGGGAGACCTGCAAGACCATCCGCAAATATTCCCAGGTTCCGATCATCATGCTGACAGCCAGAACAGAGGAGCGGGATGAGCTTCAGGGCTTTGAATTAGGCGTTGATGAATACATTGCAAAGCCATTCAGCCCCAAGATCCTGGTTGCCCGTGTAGAGGCCATATTAAGGCGCAGCAATGCCGTTAATACAGATTCTGTGGAAATAGGCGGCATCTGCATTGATAAGGTGGCACATCAGGTTACAATCGAGGGAAAGGACATTGAATTAAGCTATAAAGAATTTGAGCTTCTGGCATATTTCCTGGAAAATCAGGGAATTGCTCTATCCAGAGAGAAAATCTTAAATAATGTATGGAACTATGATTATTTTGGCGATGCAAGAACCATTGATACCCATGTAAAGAAATTAAGAAGTAAAATGGGAGATAAAGGAGATTACATCAGGACGATCTGGGGAATGGGCTATAAATTTGAGGTAACATAATCAGTAGAGGTGAGTGAATGAAGCATTCCATAAAAGCGCGTTTCGCCATCGTGTTTGTCTGTCTTATGGCGTTTGTCCTTCTGTGCACCTGGTGCGTGAATAACCTGTTTTTGGAGAGCTTTTATACCAGAGCCAAGGTCCGCATACTGGAGATGGCCTACACAGAGATCGATCAGGTGGTCGCCCAGGCCAATGAAAGCGGGAAGGGGATTATCCGGTACTACCATGATACCTATAATCCTGATTACAAAAATGAGGGTCCCGTCCAGAAGATGTTCCGGACAATGGGTGAAAAATATAATTTAATGATGGTCTTAATTGACAGCACCACCGATGACTATCTGATGTTCACAAGCGGTGACCCCCAGTTCTTAAAGAACAGGGTAGAGGATTACATTTTCGGCAAAGATATGCCCCAGGCCAGCGTGTTAAAAAAATACGAAAATTATATTATTCAGAAAACCTACGACAAACGTTCGGATTCCTATTACCTGGAAAGCTGGGGGTATTTTTCAGATAATAAAACTATTTTTTTGATCTCCATACCGTTGTCCAGCATCCGGGACAGTGTGGCTTTGTCAAACCAGTTCCTGGCATATGTGGGTTCTATGGCTTTGATTATAGGCAGTTTGTTTATCTATTTTACGACCAAGCGTATCACAACCCCCATACTGCAGCTGGCAAATTTATCCGAGAAGATGTCTGGTCTGGACTTTGAGGCAAAATATACCGGTGATGAAAAAGATGAGATCGGTATTCTGGGCAACAGTATGAACCAGTTGTCCGACCGGCTTAAAGATACCATCGGACAGCTTCGCAGCGCCAATGAGGAATTGCAGAAGGATATTGAAGAGAAGGTAAAGATCGATGAGATGCGAAAGGATTTCATTGCCAATGTCTCCCATGAGCTTAAAACCCCAATTGCCCTTATTCAGGGATATGCGGAAGGTTTAACAGAGGGAATGGCAGAAGATCCGGAGAGCAGGGATTATTACTGTGAGGTAATCATGGATGAGGCCAATAAGATGAATAAAATGGTCCGTCAGCTGTTAAATCTCACAGCTCTCGAATTCGGTAATGATGATCTGCAGCTGGAATGCTTTGATTTAACGGAACTGATTCGTGGAGTCATTGGCTCTGCCGGAATATTGATTCAGCAGAAAGAGGCAAAGGTGAAGCTGGAGACCTTTGATAAGATCCGTGTTTACGCTGATGAATTTAAAATAGAAGAAGTGATCACCAATTATTTAAATAATGCGCTTAATCATCTGGACGGAGAGCGGGAGATTATTATTACTGCAGAAGAGAACGGAAAAGAGGCTCTGGTAACTGTATTTAACACAGGACAGAACATTCCGGAAGAAGATATCTCGAAACTCTGGACGAAATTTTTCAAAGTGGATAAGGCTCATACCCGGGAATATGGTGGCAGCGGTATCGGGCTTTCCATTGTAAAAGCCATTATTGATTCCCATAATAAAACCTGTGGTGTTAGAAATGTAAAAGGAGGGGTAGAATTCTGGTTTACCCTCGACTGTTATCAGGAACAGGGATAATGACTTATGTGCTGGGTGAAAAATGCCGATATAAATAGTGTTGAACCATGATTTCTTAAGACATGTGATTTGAAAGGAGAATGATATGGATATTGCAGCAATGAGTATGCAGCTAAGTTCTGCTAAGCTTCAACAGAGTGCCAGCTTAAGCGTTACCAAAAAGGCAATGAATAACCAGGAAGCGCAGGCAGCCGATCTTTTAAAGATGATGGATGCGGCAGCTCCAAACCAGATCAAGGCAACTGGTTTAGGACAGTATGTTGATGTAAGAGTGTAAGAGAAGTATCAACCGTTAAGGAGTTGGACCAATGAACCGGTCCGGCTCCTTAACGGCTTTTTAGTTGAATAGAGGGGGCGGTTACCCCTGTTTTTCGCAGATTAGGAAATAGCGGTCCGGATGTTCCGTATTACCGCCTTTTTGCTCTTTTGGCGGTGTAGCGTCGTCCGGAATGGCACTCAGCTGAGGCTTTAATCTGAGGCTGTTAAGCAGAGACAATAGCTCCTGAAGATTAATGAGTAACAGGGAAGCTTTCCCGTTCATCAGCCGTTCTTCTGTCAGCTCCTGTTTTAAATGGTAGGCGTAGGGATTTGCCACATAGAAATATATGACCCCGCCAGTTTCTAACTGCTCCGAGCATGCGCGAAGCAGCTCTTTATAATCCGGATAAAGAGTTAAATCCCTGCCAAGGCTGATATAGTTGTATCTGCCTTTTGGTATCTGTTTATGTGTTTCAAAGACGGAAGGAGACACGTAAACAGGGCTGTGAAATGGACGCAGATCATCTGCAAGAGCAGCATCATTGATAAGGAAGGCAAAGGAGCTTTCTTTTTTCATTCTCCTGAGCTGGGTTTTAAGCTGCAGCACATCTGCTCCATAACCGGGATCAATGGCGAGCATGGATATATTCTCTGGCTGCTGCGCAATGGTTGGTTCTATATGAGTCAGCTGGTAAGGATCATAACAGAAGTTATTTCCCCATGGATCGAGATTGTATTTTAACTGAAACAGAGCCCGCCCGTTAAAAATAGACTGATGGTTAATCTGGTCCTCTTTGCCGGTAACACTGCCATAATGGTAGCACCAGGTGTCCTTGCAGAGAATCTGCTGGAAGCCCGCTCTTCTTGCACGCAGACTGAAATCATCATCCCAGAATTCCATGGTATGGAAATAACGGTCTGCAAATCCAATTTTATTCACTTTCTCTACATCGTACAATGCGATCACAGGCATCAGTCTGCATTTTTCCTCCCAAAGATATGGGCAGGGATTATTATGGCTTCTGGCTGTCTCTTCTGCATTTTCAGGTGTAAAATTTGCGATCATTCCCTGACGGTTGCTGGTGTTTGGAGTGCTGGGGACCGCCATGATGGCATTAGGATAATGCTGCAGGCAGGTGAGGAGATTATTCAGCCACCGGTCTGTAAGAATGGTGTCGTTATTGACAAAGGCTGCGTATCTGCCTTCGCATACGCGGTATAACAGATTAAAGATCATTGCTTTTACATTCTCTTTAAGAGTTATTACTTTTGTGATTCCAAGGCTTTCAAAGTATTCCTCTGTCCCGTCGGTAGAACCGTCGTTTAACAGGATTAGTTCACAGGGGTATTTGGTTAAGTCTGTATTCCGGAAAAGACTGTCCAGACATTTCTTTGTATATTCCAGTTTGTTATAAACAGGTATCATGATTGAAATAAGGTATTTTTCCCCTCTGCTGCTGTAGGTGTTTTGGTGGTTTTCAATAAATTCAGTTTTATAATATTCATTCATTTTTGCTTTATCCGGATAGATGATCATCCAGAAGTAGGTGTCTTCCAGCCATTCCTGAAGAAATGGGATCAGCTGATATTCAGTTAGTGCGGCGGCCTTCTCCCAGTTGTTGTTTCGAATCAGTGATGTGAGTTTGTCAATTGTCCAGCTTATGTTGTGATACATGGCATGGAAAGAGATTGGAATTTTTTGTAATGCAGGGTCCTCTAATGCGGGCTCTAAATTAGTCAGCAGGGACTTGATTATCTGAAGCCGGCCGGTCAGGAGTCGGGAGTCCTGATGGGGCAGTGTGGGGAGCAGTGTTGTGGCTATATGCAGCAGGAATTTCTGGTTTTGAATTATCTTCTTCCATGAATTTAAGGGGTCATTGGCTGATGCAGTATCTAAGTTTAAAAATTTGTGCGTCATAATGTGTTCCTTCTTTAATGAAAGGCGGCATCATGCACGAAAAACGGTCTGATGGTGCTGCCTGGTATGGGGTATCACTTTATTATATGGCTGTTGTCCTGATTCATTGAATGAATGAAAAAATATTTAAAAATTTACAAAAAACGACTTAACTTTTTTAATCATTCTTTCGATAAAGTATGTGAAAGGAAGATGTTGGTGAGTATCTTCTGCAAAGCGGATTTTTCCTGATTTTGCGGCGGCAGTTCATTGGACAGGCTTCTTGCAGACACAAGTGTCAGTATTTTTTATGAAACCCGCCACGCGGCCGGTACCCCGCAGAGGTTTCAAACATCTTAACGTTTATCTGGTAAACCAGAAAGCGTACTATCATGCAGGGAAAAGGATTTCCCTGATACATATTCAAGGAGGAAAAACACATGAGAATTCAGCACAATATCGCAGCTTTAAACTCTTACAGACAGTTAGGAAGCAACAATTCATCCGTATCTAAGAACCTTGAGAAATTATCTTCTGGTTACAGAATCAACCGCGCAGGTGATGACGCAGCTGGTCTTGCTATATCTGAGAAGATGAGAGCACAGATCACAGGGCTTGAGACAGCTACCAAGAATGCGAACGACGGTATTTCTCTGATTCAGACAGCTGAGGGTGCATTAACAGAAGTTCATTCTATGTTAAATCGTATGGTTGAGTTAGCTGATCAGTCCGCTAACGGAACATATCAGGATGCTGTTGATAGAGAAAATCTTCAGAAAGAAGTTTCTTCATTAAAGAGTGAGATTGATCGTATCTCTGATAGCACAAACTTCAACGGAATCAACTTATTAGATGGTTCTTTAGCTGGTGGTAAAGGTGTTGGTAATATTACTAATACTTCTAACATAACAAAAACTGATGTGGTAGCTACATCAGGATCACAGGCTACTACTAACGTTGTTCCTACACTTACTGCAGGTACCCCCACGGAAGTAGAAGTAAGTTATTTAGATAAAAATGGCAATAATAAGACAATTAAAGTAATGGCTACTGATCCTACTGGTACGGATGAGACAACGTCTGCACCGGCAATTGCTGATGCATTAAATAAGGCATCAAATGGAGCTTTTGAGGTAACTGTCAATAGTGGGAAGCTGACATTTACAGATGGTAATACTGGAGATAATGGTTTTAAGATTACAGGTCTTAAGATTGGTGGAGCTGATCAATCTATGGATGCGGCAAGTGCTGGTACTGATGCAAAAATCGAACTTCAATTTACTGCAGCAGATGCAAAGTTCACTGTTGATGGTAAAAATTTCCAGATTGCAAAACAGGGAGATACAATTGCAGATGGTTATATTGGGCTTTACACAGATAATGGTCAGGTTGCTGCCGCTGGACAACCAGAAGCTGTGTCTGAGCAGTTAAAAAAATATGGCATCTCAACAACTGTAAGTGGTACAGATACATTAGTATTTACTAAAACAGATGTTGCAATGAAAGATGGTTTAAGCCTTCAGATTGGCGATACAGCTGATGATTTCAATCAGTTGAGCGTAAAAGTTGGAAGTATGAGTTCTTCTTCACTTGGTATCAGTAGTGTTGATTTATCCACACAATCAGGTGCAAAATCAGCAGTACAGTTGATTAAGGATGCAATCAATACTGTTTCCTCAACTCGTGGTGATCTCGGTGCTCTTCAGAACCGTCTGGAGCATACCATCAATAACCTGAGTGTAACGTCAGAGAACATGACAGCAGCTGAAAGCCGTATTCGTGATGTAGATATGGCTAAGGAAATGATGAACTATACCAAGAACAATATCTTAGTACAGGCATCTCAGTCTATGCTTGCTCAGGCAAATCAGACTCCACAGGGTGTTCTTCAGTTATTAAAGTAATTAATATATAATCAATAAATATATACTATAAGGTCTCCTAAGATGTTTGGGAGGCCTTATAGTTTTGGCTTTTTGTCAATAGTTGGGGTAGGATTCCTATGAATCCCGCTCCCTACTTACGTTTAGAGCTGTTTCAATGGTTCGTTCTACTATATGCTATTTATGGGCATGCCAAATAACCTGTGACCCCGTTTTTGATTATATATTTAAAGGCATTTGAGATTTCTTTTCTCCAAGACTGGGATTTGCACATTTTTTTTATTCTTTAATACTGCATCCTCTTGCATTAAATATCCAATCATCCAATTCCTACTGTAGCTTACTATAAGATTCTAACTGGTTGATGTCATAAAACCATTCTATCTTCATAAGTGCCAGGCACAGATTATCAATATACTGGAACATTAGATCACAGACTTGTTTATTCTCATCTTTCAGTTTTTTATAGCGGGTCAGAATCAGTTTTCTGCTCCGTTTATAGTATTTTCTAGGAGAAACAGGCATGGGCTTTTGGAGACGTTTACGAACGTTTTTAATTGCCATGTGATCGGTTGAAACTTTCAGCATTAACTTTCTCGAAAGGTTTCTCCAGTAATCAGCCAGATGGCTCTGAGTGCGGTCTGGCATTAAATTCAGAATTAGTTACTTTGGAGGATCAACAAGAATACACTAAAATTTCCGGTAGAGGCATTGCCTCTAAATTCATTAATGGAAACAACCTCAGGAAGTTTAAGTGAGTATAATGGATGGTTTCCAAAAGTCTGAAGATTGGAGGTACAACCCCACAAAAAAGCCGCTTAAGAGAAAAGGTAAGCAAGATATAGTGCTCCAAAAACCTTTTTCCACAGGGGATACAGAGTTAACGTTTTACTAAGCATCAGGATGACAGTTTTTCCTAGAATAGGGTTATTATCATATTTCCATCATAGGGTGTAATATTTTAAAATCTTAGCATAGCTCATTTCAATTGTATTTATTTTAAAACTGCGTAAAAAATTTGCAATATTAATGTAAAATAGTTACATACATCAATAAAAGTATGATTTAAAAGAATAGATGGTAACCTAAAATAGAATAATGTACACAAAATCTGCCAAAAAATTAACCCATATTTACCCAGCTCCAATAAAAATTATGGTAAAATTTAGCTTTCCAAACCCCAGAAAACCCCGTAAATACGGGGTTTTTTACGATTTCATAAATTTTCCTTACGAAAAACTGTGTCGAATCCTTATAACTTTCTTGACAATATTTGTAATAAAATGTAAAATGGAGTAAGAAAATTACAAAAAATGAATGATTTTGCATTTGACTGTTAAAATTTAACTATTTTTTACCATTTTGTAACAGTCTGAAAACGACATAATGGCAGATTGCCGGAAGAAATGAAAGTGAGGAACAAATCCGATGAATGCAATTTTTGGGAACAGCATTTCCATGGCGGAAAAATCTCTGGATTATTTGTGGGCAAAGCAGCAGACGACACTTAATAATATCGCCAATGGTGAAACTCCCGGCTATAAAGCCAGATATGTGACTTTCGAAGATGAATTTCGCAGCAGGCTTTGGGCAGCGAGGAGGGGAACCTCTGCAGATGTCGGTAAGGCGATTGATGGCTCCAGATATCATGTGCGAAATACCAATGAGGAATCTGCAAGGATTGATGGTAATAATGTCAACATGGATGTAGAGAACGTGGAACTGGCAAGAACTACCCTGCAGTATCAATATGAGCTGAATTCATTAAACAGTGATATCAGCAGACTTCGTACGATTATTAAAGGTTAAAACGGGAGGCATATAAGATGGAACAGATGTTCATAACACCCATTCGCACATTGGACTCCATAGCGGATTTAGGAACAGCAAAAAAGGTGGGATCCGGACAGAATGCAGGTCCTGCATTTCAGGATATTTTTAAAGAAGCAGTTGAGAACGTAAAAACGACAGAATCAGACTTAAGCAGACAGCAGTATCTTTTGTCTACCGGACAGATAGATGATGCACATACAGTGCCTGCTGCAGCGGCAAAGGCCCAGTTATCCGTAGAACTTTTATCGGCGCTTAGGAATAAGGCATTGGAAGCTTATACGGAAATTATTCGTATTAGTATTTAAAACAGATAGCAGGGCGGACGTACGCGATGATGGAAAAAATTAAGGATTTATTAGGTAAACTGAGTGATAAGACGAAGAAGATTATTATTGCGGCAGTAATTGGCGTATTGGTAATAAGCGGTGCAGTGGTTGCGGCACTGTCCATGCGTCAGAAGCCGTATGAAGTTATGTTTACCGGGGTGAGTAGTGAAGAAGCAAAACAGATTATTGGAAAACTGCAGGAGGATGGGATTGATTACCAGTTTGACGACGGTGACATAAAGGTTCCGACTGAGAATATGGACACCACGAGAGCGAAACTGGTGTCAGAAGGATATCCCAAGAGCGGTTTTACATATGATGTTTTTAAAAACAATGTCAATCTTATGACTACAGATTCCGATCGACAGACATTTAAGCTGTACGATCTGGAGACAAGAATTGGATCTACGATTCAGATTTTTGATGGAGTAAAAGAAGCATATGTTACGATAGCCCTGGGAGATACTTCTAAATATGCATTGTCAGAAGACAGCGCGGAGGAAGCAAGTGCCCAGGCTGTTGTCGTTATGAAGGACGGCGGGTCTCCAACAGAAGAACAGGCCAATTCCATACAACTTCTAATATCAAGAAGTATTCCGGGAATGGTTATCGATAATGTATCCGTCTTTGACGGAAACGGACGTGAAGTATCAACCAAAGCCGGAGATAGTGATTCCGATTCCGGTAAAGCGGCAGATGAGATAGAAAAACTGATTGAAGATCAGATTTCAGCAAAAGTAATGAACGTGCTGGGTCCGGTCTATGGCAATGGCAATGTACGGGTATCTGTAAAAGGTACCGTTAACATGGATAAACTGATCAGGGAAAGTATTGTCTACAATACACCGGAAAAGATCGACGAAAAGGATAAGACTGGTCTTACTTCTGAGGAATCCATTACCAAGGAATATTCCGGTGATGGCCAGACAGCTTCCGGAGTAGCCGGTTCAGAAGCCAATGCGGACATTCCCCAGTACAATGCGGGAGGACAAAACCAGGATAATGCATATGCCTCCAGCAGCTTAAACAGAAAGTACTTATTAAATCAGATAAAGGAACAGGGACAGGTTAGCCCTGGAAGTATCGAGAACCTTACTGTTTCAGTGGTGGTAAATGGCAGCGATTTTGGTTCACTGAGTATAGATGATATACGCAATCTTACTGGGAATGCAGCAGGAATTGCTCAGGCTGACCGGGCGGAGAAGATCACGGCTGTGGCGGCACCATTCTATACAATTGATGTTCCGAAAGAACCGGAAAAACCTGCAGAAGCAAGTACGAACGGTATACTGATTAATCAGTGGATTCTGATTGGAGCACTGGCTGGGGTACTTCTGTTTATCCTTATCATTATTCTCGTTGTTCGGCGCAGAAGAAGAAAAAGGGCTCTTGAAGAAGAGATGGAAGACAGTCAGGAAGATGTACCGGGTATACTTCCTGTGCCTGGGGATGAAGACCAGGAAATTGAGATTCTTGTTCCGGAAGAGGACAAAGTTGCAGAACTGCGAGACAGCGTCCGTGAATTTGCAGAGCAGAATCCTGAAATTTCAGCACAGCTATTAAAGACCTGGTTAAATGGAGGAAACAATAATGACGACTAATCTTACGCCGGAACAGAAAGCGGCAACAGTTATTGTTTCACTCGGCGTGGATAAGGCTTCCAAAATATATAAGTATCTGAGTGAAGAAGAGATAGAGAAATTAACCGTCGAAGTTGCAAAGCTGGGACATGTTGAGTCAGATACCACACAGGCGGTATTAGATGAGTTTTATAAAACCTGTTTAACTCAGAAGGTGGTAACAGACGGTGGACTGGAATATGCAAGAACAGTTCTGGAAAAGGCATTTGGGGAAAGTACTGCCAACAGCCTGCTCCAGAAAGTTACCCAGTCCCTTAAATCCAGATCCTTTGGCTTTATCCGGAAGAGTGATTCCAAGAATCTTTTCTCAATTCTCCAGCATGAGAGAGCACAGACCATCGCACTGGTTTTATCCTATACGAATGAGGAGATGACAGCGCAGCTGATATCGGAGCTTCCTCCTGAGAAGCGTCTTAAAGTGGTGGAATCTATTGCCAGAATGGAAAGTGCTTCTCCGGAAGCTATTAAGATAGTAGAGAATGAGATTAAGAAGAAATTCTCCGGCATTCTTACAACTGATTACACAACAGTTGGCGGTATCGATTACATAGCAAACGTAATGAACCATATGGACAGAGGAAACGAAAAACTTATCTTCGACGAGTTGGGAAGAAAAGATGCGGAACTGGCAGATACCATCCGCAAGAAGATGTTCGTTTTCGAAGATATTATTACGATGGACGACAGATCCATTCAGCGTTTTATCCGCGAATGCGATATGAAAGATATGGTTTATGCGCTTAAGAATGCAAATAAACAGATTACAGATGTTATTTTCTCCAATATGTCAACCCGTATGAAGGAAAGCATTCAGTCCGACATGGAAGTTACAGTTAATGTCCGTCTGAAGGATGTCGAAGAGGCACAGCAGAGAATTGTTAGTATTATCAGGCGTCTGGAAGAAGAAGGCGAGCTGATAATCAGCAAGGGCGGAAAGGATGATATCATTGCCTAATATTATCAAAGGTCCCCAGGCTGCAGATCTGGTTCTGGAATATGGATTTCAGCAGAAATTTGAAGATGTAGTGTTGAAAAAGGAAACCGCTGAACCGGAGGAAGAACAGTTCCGGCCGGAACACGAAGAAAATAATCTTAGGATTGAAGAGATTTACGAAGAAGCGTATAACCGGGCAGAAGACATTGTGAAACAGGCAAGGGAAGAAGCCGAAAAGATTCTGGCAGATGCCAGAGAAAGCGGTTATCAGCAGGGCTATGAGACCGGATTGCAGGAAGGACGCACGGCTGCGTACGAAGAGCATAAGGAAGAACTGGATTTACATATGAACGAATTCCGTGAATCCATCCGGTCAACCATAGAAAGTGTTACAGATGAGAAAAACAGGATTATTGAAACGTACATTGATGATTTAAAACGGGTAACTTTAACCATAGCGGAAAAGGTGATACAGACCAGCTTAAAATCAAGCGGTGAGATCATCAAACGTATGATAGTGGCTGCAGCAGGTAAACTGAAAAAAACGCAGTGGGTGAAGATTTATGTATCTCAAAAGGATGCAGGAATGATGATCCAGGGAGATGTGGGACTGTTAAATGAGCTTTCCCATATATCAGGCAATATCAAGATTGTTGCCATGGAACATTCCGAAGAGGGTACATGCATTATCGAGCTTCCAGAAGAGATTATTGATGTCAGCGTAAATACCCAGATCGAAAATATTAAGGGAATTCTTAATAACGCAAGACTGTAGCAGGAGGAATCCGTATGTTCAAAGATTTATCGGACTTAATCATGAAAACAGAGACCATAGACCATATCGGCAAGATTGAGAATATTGTTGGCATGTCTATGGAAGCTTCCGGTGGAAAGGCCAGCATTGGAGATATTGCTTATATTTACAATGAGGACAGAAAAGAACAGATTCCAGTGGAAGTGGTTGGATTCAAAGATGATAAGATTCAGCTTATGGCCTATGAGAACATGAGTGGAATAGCTGCAGGCAGCTTTGTAAGAAATACAAGAAGGCGTTTGAAGATACCTGTAGGAGATTTTTTAAGAGGCCGGATTATTGATGCCAAGGGAGAGCCCATGGATGGAAAGGGACCTTTTGAAAACCCCAGATATTATTATGTGGAGAATCCCTATATTAATCCTATGACCCGCCCGCCTATTTCAGATACATTGGAATTCGGCGTCAAGGCTATTGATGGTATGAATACCATCGGTAAAGGGCAGCGTATCGGTATCTTTGCAGGCAGCGGTGTTGGAAAAAGTACATTGCTTGGAATGATAGCCAGGAATGTGAAAGCCGATATTAACGTTGTTGCACTGGTGGGAGAGCGTGGACGGGAGGTAAGAGAGTTTATTGAAAAGGATTTAGGTCCGGAAGGAATGAAACGCTCGGTTTTAATTGTTGCCACTTCAGACCAGCCTGCCATGCTTCGCATGAAATGTCCGCTTGTTGCTACTACGATTGCAGAGTACTTTAAAAACCAGGGAAAAGATGTGCTCCTTATGATGGACTCCCTGACCCGTTTCGCCATGGCACAAAGAGAGATCGGTCTTGCCATTGGAGAGCCGCCTGTAGCCAGAGGGTACACCCCTTCCATTTATGCGGAATTTCCAAAACTTCTGGAAAGAAGCGGTAATTTTAAAGAAGGATCCATTACCGGAATCTACACCGTTCTGGTAGAGGGTGATGACACCAATGAACCCATTGCCGATACGGTACGGGGTATTGTAGACGGTCATATCGTACTGAGCAGAAAACTGGCCAATGCCAACCATTTTCCGGCAATTGATGTAAGCGCCAGTATATCTCGTCTTATGACTAACATTGTATCGGATGAGCACAGAAAGATGGCTTCCGAAATCAGAGACATTTTAAGCCTTTATGAAAAAAATGAAGATTTAATTTCCATTGGTGCGTACAAATCGGGGACTAATCCCAAATTGGATGTTGCCATTGCCAAGATAGAAAAGATCAACCAGTTTTTGTGTCAGGGGATCGATGAGAATGACAGCTATGAAGAAACGCTTGAGAAAATGAGATTAATTTTAAAGTAAACTTTGTGAAAGAAGGCTGAAGATGAAAAAATTCAATTTCCCTCTTGATACCGTTCTAAATTATAAGGATCAGGTACTGGAAAATCTCAAAACGGAACATGCACAAATTCTTGCGGGGATAGCACAGCAGGAAAAGCGGATCGAAGAGCTGATGGAGAAGAGCCGTCTCGCGACTGTGAGGTACAGAGAAGATACCTTGTGTGGAGTAACTGTTAATATTATGAGAGAATATGAGCGCTATATCACTTTCGTTCAGCAGAGAATTGTTTCGGAACAGGGTGTCCTTCTGAAAATGAAGAAAAAAGAGGAACAAAAGCGTACAGAAGTGATTGAGGCGAAAAAAGAAAAGGCGTCCATTGATAAATTAAAAGAGAAGAAGATGGACCAATACAACAAGGACATGCTAAAAAGTGAAGAACTGTTTATCGAGGAATTTGTTTCCAATACCATGTCAGTTCGCAGCAGCAGGTAGTCCTGCCGGATTCATATACGGCAGTTACCATATAATCAATGCCTTAAGGCAGAACAGAGAAAGGGGGGAAAACAATGGAGATGAAAACAAACAGTGTGGATCTTTTAATCAGGCAGATGCCAAAGCCCCGGAAGACGGAAGAAACATCAGGAAGTGACAGATCCGGATTCAAGAAGATGTTGAGAGAAAAAGATTTAAGAAAAGACACTGGAAGCAAAGACAAGAGAGATTTAAATAAGGAACTGGAAACAGCAGCATCAAGTACAGGGGTACCCCAGGCACCACAGGATCAAAAGTCTGATGCAGCAGAATCTAAGGATCAGCAGGAAAAAGATGCAATGATCCAGAGCCTGAAATCGTTAAACGGTCAGATGCCAGATGTATTGAAGTCAAAGGAAGATGCTGCTGATGCAAAAGCAATGGATTCTTTTCAGCTGCTTAAGGAGTTTCGCCTTAAGAACTGGAACCCGAAAGATGATAGTACTCTGATTCAGGAAAAGTTAGACTTCAATACATTAAATAGTCAGATGCCCAAAAAGTCTGTACCTGATTCCCAATTAGGGTTGGAGGTTCAAGGCAATCTTCTTGCTCTTCCAAAAGATGGAGAAAAGAAGGAAGTGAAGGGACCTGGAGAAGCTCTTATGAAAATGAGCGAACAGAAAGGACCTGGATCAAAGGAGTTACTTTCTGAGAAGGGACCAGGAGTATTGACAGCAAAAAAGGGAATATATGCAGATGGTCCTGGATACCGGTTAAGAACAGATGAGAAAGACAATCTGACAGACGAAGATGCCGCACAGGAAAAATTCCCTGGTATGCTTCAGGATAAGCTGATCGAGCCGGGACATATGTCTGAAATGAGTACTCATAAAACCCAGTCTGCTGATGTTACCTTACCGGTTCAGAATCTGGAAGAGCTGAATGCAAAACTTTCGGAACAAATTATGTCACAGATTAAGACAGACCAAAAGAGCCTGGAAGTTCAGCTGGAGCCTCATAACCTGGGAAAAATCCTCATTAAGGTTGCTTATGAAAAGGATCAGATGAGTGTATCCGTTGTCTGTACGGAGAGCAAAACCTTAAAACTGCTGTCTCAGTCAGCCGGAGAGTTAGGCAACATTCTGGAGAACAACCTGGAGCGTCCGGTCCATGTAATCGTAGATAAACATCAGGCGGATTACTTAGATAACGGACAGGAACAACAGGGGAATGGAAGAGAGCAGCAAGAGCATCGGCAAAATCATTCCGATGATGTTGGTGATGACTTTATCCAGAAACTGAGACTTGGTATTTCAGACCCGGATTCTGATGATATGAATGAGTGATTTACGATAAGGAGATAAAAATGGCTAGTACGGATGCAATAGGCGGCGCTGGAAATCTGTTATATAACTCAGCTGCAACTGATACGGATTCTAATGTAAAAACGAAAAAAAACAGCGAAGTATCTATAGAAGGTTTTTTTAAACTTCTGGCTGCACAGCTTGAGAACCAGGATATGTCCAGCCCAATGGATAACTCTGAGATGATGACTCAGATGACTCAGATTGCCATGATGCAGGCAATGGATAATTTCTCCACATCAATGGATGACTTTGCCCAGGTTAATACAATCAATTATGGTACATCCATGATGGGAAAGACAGTATTAATCGGATCATTAGACAAGAATGGTAATATGGAAAAACATAATGGTACGGTAACCCGTGTTGATATTTATAATGGTATTCCAACTCTTTATCTGGATGATGATACGAAGACTGGTTATCCTGTGTCTGGAGTAATGTCAGTTTATGAGAAGGGACATGCTCCGGCTGATGGTACTAAGGGAACCGAGGATAAGCCTGGTGACGGAGATGGTACTAAGGGAACCGAGGATAAGCCTAGTGGCGGAGATGGTACTAAGGGAACTGAGGATAAGCCTAGTGGTGGAGATGGTACTAAGGGAACCGAGGATTAGCCTGCGGACACAGTTCCTTCTGACAGTACAGAGGGTAAAACTACTGTTTAAACAGATGATATGGTTGGTGATTGAGAATGATAGGAAAAATAAATCAGTATGAAGATGTCCGGCAGTTAAAACTGCGGAGTGCGGCTACAGTATCAGAATGTGGCAGCAGCTTCAGTGATGTTCTTAACAACCGGATCGGAGAAGAAAAACTTCATTTTTCCAAGCATGCCACAGAACGTGTGAATCAAAGAGGGATTAATGTCACTCCTTCATTTCTGGATGATTTACAGTCTGCAGTGGAAAAAGCTCGTTTAAAAGGTGCGAAAGATGTTGTTATTATCAGTGAGCGAGGGGCATTTATTGTCAATGTACCCAATAACACAGTGGTAACAACGATGTCAGGAAATGAAATGAAAGAAAATATTTTTACCAATATTGACAGTGCCGTTTTATTATAGCCGGACCATTTATGGAGGCGCAGCCTGTATGTCTGACTGACATCAGGTGACGGCAGTTTCGAAAGAGAAAGGATAAAATTTATGGTTAGATCAATGTTCGCTGGTGTTGCAGGTCTAAGAGCACATCAGGCAAAGATGGATGTTATCGGTAATAATATAGCAAACGTAAATACATGGGGCTACAAGGCAGGAAGCATGTCTTTTAAAGATGCAATGTATCAGAATAGCAGTTCCGGATCCGGTGGAAATACGGAAGCTGGTGGAGTTGGTGCGGTGAATGCCAACCAGGTTGGATACGGTGTTACAACAGGTGCGATTACATATGATTTTTCTAAAGGAAGTATGGCACCTTCCGCAAATGGTCTGGATTGTATGATAGATGGAACTGGATTCTTTATAGTGGGGCCTATGTTAGATTCACCTCTTTCTTTGAGCGGTGAAGATGCAGTAAAATCAAGTGGTCTTTATTTATCAAGAGTTGGTAAGTTTAAGGTAGATCCAAATGGTTATCTGACTGATGACAGCGGTAACTATGTATATGGCTTTAGCTATAATCAGGATGATAATACATATGATACTGCAACATTAACACCGTTAAAATTACCATCGAAAGCGGATTTGGCGAGTTCTGCAAGTAAACAGAATGGTGAAAATGTAGCGAAAGCTTTAAAGGCTTTAAACGATGCTAAAAATGCATATAACACACAGAATTCCGCTTACGTTGCGGCTAAAGATGCGTATATAGCCGCTCAGAAAGATTATGATAATATATCTACTACAGCAGGAATTGATACTCAGAAAACTATAGTTACAGATAAAAAGAAAGTAATGGATGATGCCTATGCTGCATGGCAAAGTGATCTTACAAATGCAACTAAAAGGGATGACTATTATACGGCATCAAATGATTACGAGAAGGCGAATTATGATTTAATTCGATTACAAGCTCAGTTACAGGCGCCTAAAGCTTTAGCTGGATTTACACCAGCTTCTGTACTTGACACTTATTACACAGATTATCTAACTGCATTAACTAACTTCAGGCAGGCAGATAAAGTTGCAGATCCAGCGGATTATGAGACTAAGAAAGGTGATTTGGACACAGCGAAAGCAACATGGGAGAACGCTCAGAACAAACTCTCAGAGCTGGAAGATGATTCCCCCCTAAGTATACGTGATGCAGCTAAAATTTCAGTTGATACACAAAAGGCAAAGCTTTCCGCAGCATCTGTTGCTGTTGATAAGGCGCAGGCATCATTAGATGCAGCTCAGAAAACAGCATCTAATTCAGAAAAGGATAATTCCAAAGCAGATGATTCACTGGGCGAATTCTCCAGCTACAAGATCCAGCAGGATGGAACAATTGTGGGTACATCTGCTGATGGCATAACAATGGTAATTGGAAAAATAGCTCTTGGAAGTGTTCCGAACTTAGGGGGTCTTGAAAAAGATTCCGGTTATTATTACAAACCAGGTGCCAGTGCTGGAAATGTAAGTGTATATGAGGCCGGAGGTACGGAAGGCCGTATCATGGGAAATTACCTGGAGATGGCAAAGGTAGACCTCGCCACAGAAATGACAGATATGATTACCACCCAGAGAGGTTTCCAGGCGAACTCCAAAATCATCACTGTTACCGATCAGATGCTGGAAGAACTGGTTAATATGAAACGATAATTAGTTTTATTGTAATCCGGGGAGGCATGACTCCGCCTCCCCGGCATTAAGGAGAGGTATTATATGATTCGTCTTACAAGACTGAATGATGAGGAATTCGTTATAAACTGCGGACAGATTGAGCGGGTGGAGACCATACCGGAATCCAATGTTATCCTGGTAAGCGGGAAGCATTATGTGGTAAAGGAAAGTGTTGAGGAGATTATAGACCGGGTAATTGAGTACAATGCCCGAATCTATGCCCGCGGGAAGAATATGAAAGATTAATCCGGGACATGCCTGGACGGTTGGAGGTTATTCATGGACATATCGTTGATTGTAGGCTGGGTAGTTGGTTTTGCTCTGATAATAAATGGAATTGGCTTGGCTAAGCTGGGTAATTTTATTGATATTAACAGTGTGATTATTGTAATAGGAGGCACAATTGCTGCACTGGTAGCAAGCTTCCCGTTTAAAACGTTAGCGCAGATTCCTAAGCACATTGCAATCATGCTCAATCCAAAAAGATACGATGCTGAAAAAGTTATTGATACTATGGTTGACATGGCAAAAACAGCCAGAAAAAAGGGATTACTGGTTCTGGAGGAACAGGCCAACGGCATTAAAGATCCCTTCTTAAAACAGAGTATTATGCTGATCGTAGATGCGATGGATGCGGAAAAAATAAGAGAGATGTTAGAAAGTGAAGTTTCAGCCATGTCAGAGCGTCATGATCAGGACGTCAGCTTGTATGAAAAAGGAAGCGCACTGGCACCTGCATTCGGTATGATTGGTACCCTGGTGGGACTTGTAAACATGCTGAAAGGTATGAATATGGATGGCAACGGATCCAGCAGTATAGGAGCGGATATGTCAGTCGCCCTGATTACCACGTTCTACGGCAGTGTTTTATCAAACCTGGTTTTTGTCCCTATGGCAAAAAAACTTCGCCTTAGAAATGATGAGGAACTTTTGTACAAGCAGATTATCATTGAAGGAGTTTTATCGATCCAGGCAGGAGATAATCCCAAATACCTGGAGGAAAAGCTTTTATCTTACCTTTCTCAGGCACAGCAGAATAAGATCTTAAAGAAACGGTCAGGCGGAGGCAGCACAAGCAGTGATGCAACCTGATGATGCAATAAATATTCCAGCAGTAATTTTTATAGGGAAACAGGTGGTGAACGATGAAGAAAAATAAAAAGCCGGAAGAGCTTGGAAGCTGGATGGATACATATGGAGACATGGTTACATTGTTACTGTGCTTTTTTGTTCTTCTGTATTCAATGTCCTCCATTGACCAGACGAAATGGAAGATTCTGGTCCAGAGTTTTAACCCCAGTGCTGTTCAGTCATCAGATCAGATTGTGTTGGATGCCAATGCCTCGGAAAATAACAGTGACTTGCAGGGAAATCCTCCGGCTGACAGCGGAGAGACGACAGATTTTGATGATTTGTATCTGATGCTTAAAAAAATAGTGGAAGATCGAAATATGCAGGATAATGTCGAAATTACAAGGGGAGATGGCTTCACATTTATCTCATTTCGTGATAAAGTATTTTTTGACGGAGACAGTTCGGTTTTAAGGCAGGAAGGCAAAGATATTCTGGGTGAGTTTGCAGTGGTGATGGCACAGGCGAATAACAGTATTAAGGAAGTTCAGGTACTTGGACATACCTCTCAGGGCAGTCCGGAAAGACCGAATAATATCCGGAATGACCGAATGCTGTCTGCGCAGCGGTCCGCAGAGGTTATTATCTATCTGCAGAGTAAGAACGCTGTTTCACCGGAAAAACTGGTAGGAATGAGTTTTGGACAGTTCCGACCTATTGCACCATTTAATACAAATGAAGGACGTGCAAAAAACCGCCGTGTGGAGATCCTAATAACTAAAAATGATACGGTTGAAAAGTCCCTGGAGGAATATTACAATCAGGTGTATCACAACGATCAGACTGATGCGGGCAATTAAATAAAAAGCGGGAGTGAAACAAATGGCTGAAGTATTATCCCAAAGTCAAATCGATGCGCTTCTCAATTCCCTGAGCGGAAATGACGAGCCTATTGAAGAGATAGAGAAAAAGGAAAATGAAGCAAAATACCGGAAATATGATTTTTACAGTCCGAAGAAATTTACCAAGGACAGACTGAAAATTTTAAAAAGTATATTCGACAATTATTCCAGAATAGCAGGCTCCCAGATCAGCAGTTTATTTCGGACCACCAGCGAATTGTCCGTAGTTACAGTGGAAGAGCAACGGTATTATGAGTTTGGCAATGCACTTAGCGATAATGACGTTCTTACAGTTGTCAACGTAACGCTGCCTAATAACAGTAAAAACCCTCCGCTCCTTATTAATGCAAGTATGACGCTGATGCTCAATTTAATTGACCGCATGCTTGGAGGCATAGGGGATGATATAAATATTGACGGATCCTATACATATACGGAAATTGAGATAGCGTTGTACCACAGAGTCATTCAATATATCATCGGTGCTTTAAGGGATTCCTGGTCCAGCTACATTAACTTAAACTTTGAACTGACCAGACTGGAAGAGAATCCAAGTATGTTTCAGGAAATTGGTGTGGATGAAACCATCGTTATAGTAGTGATGGATGTAGAAATGAAGGAGTGTTCAGGAAGACTGAATGTATGCATTCCCGGCTCCCTTCTTATGAATATATTTGACATTATGGATAAGCGCAAACACAGCGCCCTGGGTGAAGAGGCAAACAGCCAGGATAACAAGAGAGAGATTATGCAGAGTATTAAATCCTCTGACTTACTTGTCCAGGCCCAGCTGGGTGATACCATAATTTCACTTGATGATGTATACAATCTTCATGTTGGAGATGTAATCAATTTAAATACGCCCAAAGACTCTGATGTCAAGCTTTATGTAGAAGGTCAGCCATGGTTTAAAGGCCAGCTGGGTGTTCATAAGCGGAATGTGGCTGTTAAAATTGATGATATGGCTGAGAATGGAAATTACCAGACCAGTGAAAGCTGAGTCAGGGATTACATAAAGAATTATAGGATAATAAAGGAGATGTAGAAAATGGCAAAAATATTATTGGTAGATGATGCGGCATTTATGAGAATGATGATCAAGGACACGCTGACAAAGAACGGATATACCGATCTGTATGAAGCAGCTGACGGCGCTCAGGCTGTTCAGATGTTTACAGAGATAAACCCAGATCTGATCATCATGGATATTACCATGCCCAATATGGATGGACTGGAAGCATTAAAAGCTATAAAGGCAAAAGATCCCAACGCAGTTGTGGTTATGTGTTCAGCAATGGGACAGGAAAGCATGGTAATTGAAGCGATTAAATCAGGAGCAAAGGATTTTATTGTTAAGCCATTTAAACCAGACAGAATCTTAAAGACAGTAACTGGCATTATCGGTTAAGCTGATTCATTGAGGAGGGTACATATGTCGTTTTTAAGCTCGATGAATATCAGTGCGTCTGCTATGACTGCGCAGCGTCTCAGACTTGATATTGCATCACAAAATATCGCCAATATCGATACCACCAAAACGGCTTCCGGTGACCCGTACCGCAGAAGAATGGTGGTTCTCGAAGCGCAGAATGAAAACAATTTCCGCAGAACTCTAATGAATGCAGCAGGAAAAAGCCGCCAGCAGAGTGTGGGCGGAGTCAGGGTATCTCAGATCGTGGAAGATACCAGTCCTTTAAAATCCGTTTATGATCCGGAACATCCGGATGCAGATGAGAACGGCTATGTCCAGATGCCAAATGTGGATCTGATAAAGGAAACGGTGGACAGCATGTCTGCAACCAGGTCCTATGAAGCCAATATAACCGCATTTAATGCCATAAAAATGATGGCTTCCAAGGCATTGGAGATTGGGAAATAAGGGAAAATATGGCATAGAGGGCTAAATGAGTATAAAGGGAGAAAAGTTGTATGGATTCGAAGAATTTTAGCGCATTTGAGATTGATGCCATAGGTGAAATACTAAACATAAGCCTGGGAGCCTCAGCCACTGCAGTATCTACCATGCTCAATGCCAGAGTCGATATTACCACACCTGTAGTAAGGGTATTGACGAAAAGTGAGTTTGAGATATCAAACCTGGAACCGGCAGTGGGGGTGGAGATTACTTACATTGCGGGTCTTAGCGGAAGCAATATTATGCTCTTAAAAAAGCATGATGTTAAGGTTATTGTAGATATGCTGATGGGAACGGAAACCCCGGAAGAGGATTTTGAATTAAATGAATTAAATATCAGTGCAATCTGTGAAGTAATGAATCAGATGATGGGCGCTTCTGCGACAGCTCTAAGTGAATTTTTAAGCAAAACGGTTAATATCTCAACTCCGACTTCATTTGAGATTGAAGACGTGGGCGATTTTAAAGAAAAATATTACCATGATGAAGATTTAATGGTTGTAGTTGGCTTTAATTTAAAGATAGCGGATCAGATGGCCAGTGAATTTATTAATGTGATGCCGCCTGCTCTTGCGAAAGAGCTTGTGGCAGGTTTCTTTCCTCAGGAAAGCGGTGAACCGGTAGAAGAAACGATACCGGAGGCGGCACCAGAACCTGATTCTTCTCCGGCACCGTCAGGCGGTCTTTTATCTCAGGAAGAAATTGAAAAGCTGCTGGCCGGAAGTTCAGAACCCGATCCCCAGCCTCAGCCGGAACTTAAACCGGAACCTAAGACACCGCCGAAACAGGAGTCCGCAGGAGGAATCTTGTCTCAGGAGGAAATAGAGATGCTTTTAAACGGAAGTATGGCTGCGGATACTGCGCCAGCACCTGAACCGGCGCCAGCACCTGCACCACAGCCGGCAGTAACTGCACCTAAAACAGCAGGACAGATGGAAAATACAGACAATTCTGCGATTCAGCAGATGATGAACCAGATGCAGATGCAGCAGCAAATGATTAACCAGATGCAGCAGATGATTCTGCAGATGCAGAATTCTCAGATGAATATACCGAAGAAGGATGCTCCGGAACCTAAAACCATCAATGTGAAACCAGTGCCTCAGAATATTCTGACAGAAGGCCAGTTAAGCTTTGAGGAGCAGGAAGAAAACCGGGAGCTGATTATGGGAGTACCGCTGGAGGTATCTGTTGAAATCGGCAGAACCAGAAAGCTGGTAAAGGAAATACTGGAATTTACCAAAGGTTCTCTTGTCATATTGGATAAACTGGCTGGAGAGCAGGTCGATCTGTATGTAAACGGCAGATGTATTGCAAAAGGTGATGTAGTAGTTGTTGATGATAATTTTGGTATTCGTGTTACGGAGATAATCAAAAAGAACATAGAATAGAGAGGAAGTGCCTGTAGATGAACAGTGTGATCAGTCTGGTGTCGGTACTGATTGTTACCATTCTTATTCTGTACCTGAGTTATATTTTTACGAAAAGTATTGGAAAAGGGATGGGCTTAAAACGCGGGGGGAATTATATGCAGATGCTGGACAGGCTTCCCCTTGGGCAGGATAAGGCGATTGCGGTTGTTCGTGCAGGCAGTCATTATTTTCTGATTGGTATTGCTTCTTCACAGATTACAGTTCTGGCAGAACTGACGGAGGAGGATATTCAAAATAGCCTGAATATCCCAAATCCTCAAAACAGAGAGGGATACCCTGATTTCATCAGCATACTGAAAAAATATACAGATAAAAACCGGAAAGACAGTTAGGAGGAGCAGAATGAATACAGATGCCTTAGTTAACATAAATGGAGGCAGGGTGCCTACCCTGGAACTTTTCCTCATTCTGACCATCATATCACTGATGCCTTCTATTCTGGTTATGATGACTTCCTTCACCAGAATCATCATTATCCTTTCTTTCACAAGGAATGCCCTTGGGGTTCAGCAGACGCCGCCTAATATTGTCCTGGTTGGGATTGCGTTGTTTTTAACGCTGTTCATCATGGATCCGGTTATAAAGGACATCAATACACAGGCTTACCAGCCTTACATAAAAGAAGAGATAAACCAGTCTGAAGCTCTCAAACGGGCACAGATACCCATGAAGCGTTTTATGCTGAAGCAGACTGAAACAAATACGCTGAATTTATTTATTGATTTATCCAATACAGAGAAAATGGAAAATATTGAAGATCTGCCAATGACAGTCATTATACCATCATTTATGACATCGGAATTAAAACGGGCGTTTACAGCAGGCTTTATGATATTTCTGCCATTTATGCTGGTGGATATTATTGTTTCCAGTACACTGATGTCTATGGGTATGGTAATGCTGCCTCCTGCCATGATATCACTCCCGTTTAAGCTGCTTTTGTTTGTTACTGTGAATGGCTGGGAGTTACTATTTACAAACCTGGTTAAGAGCTTTCACTAAGAACAGGAGGAATTTTTATGACAGACGTTGCACTCAGCAGTCTGATGTATGAAATGTTCGGAGCAGCCGTTAAACTGGCTGGACCAATACTGGTGGTCAGTATGATCGTTGGTATTCTTATTTCTATTTTGCAGGCGGCGACCCAGATACATGAACAGACCATTACTTTTGTACCAAAGCTTCTTGTTATTGGACTTATACTTTTGATGATGGGCAGTAATATGTTGAAAACACTCAGCGATTTTACAATACGTATATTCAACACCATGCTGGGGTAAGTTCGACAGATGAAAGGAAGAATTAAATGCCGGATATAGAACAGACGATGCTTTTTTCTCTGATTCTCATGAGGATGTCAGGTTTTATACTTCTGAATCCCATTTTAGGAAGACGGAATATACCCGGTTATGTAAAGGGCGGTATGGTTATGGTACTCACCCTCCTGCTGTATTCGTTTTCTTCCGCACAGGTACCGGAGCCAGTTACCTCAATTGAATATGCTGTACTTCTTATTAAGGAATTTGCTATGGGGTACGTAATCGGTTTTGTTGTGGAACTGTTTGTTTTGGTTATTACATATGCTGGTGCTGTTATGGATTTTCAGATGGGACTTTCCATGTCTACTGTATTTGATCCGCAAAGCAATGCACAGGTTGCTTTAACAGGCAGTATTTTTCATGCCTACTTCATATTGTTGTTTTTTGCTGTAGATGGCCATCTTGCTTTATTTAAGCTTCTGATACAATCGTCGGAACTTGTACCATACGGGCAGGTTGTGATTGGGGCAAAAGTTGCATGGGCAATTCTTGGAGTATTTACCCAGTGCATTGTTATGGCACTAAAATTTGCTTTCCCAATCATAGCAATTGAGTTTATAACAGAAATTGCAGTAGGGATTCTGATGAAGGTTATCCCACAGATCAATGTATTTGTAGTTAACATTCAGGCTAAAGTTTTTATTGGTTTATTGATGCTGATTTTCCTGTTTTCTCCGATGTCGGATTATGTAGGGGTTATTATCAGTCAGATGCTTCTGGCAGTCGAAAATATGATCAGGATTTTATAGTGCAAAGGATGTGATGAACGGAAATGGCAGATGATTCAAAAACCGAGAAGGCCACACCGAAAAAACGGCGGGATGAACGAAAAAAAGGTCATGTTGCTGTAAGTAAGGATGTGGTAATGATTGCTACCCTTCTTGGGTCTTTCATAATGCTGAAGGCATTATTTCCGCTCATGTACCGTACCATGCGGGATTATATGATCAAATATATTAGCCTGGCTCCGGCAGCAGATACTCTTTCTGATTACACGACTGGTGTATTTTGGGATACAGTGATAGCAGTTTCCAAAGCAGCTATCCCGATTATCCTTGTATCCACTACACTGGCAATAGTGGGAACCGGTATTCAGACAGGTTTTTTATTTACTAAAAGTAATATGGCTCCAAAATTTGAAAGACTGAATCCGATTAAAGGGATTAAAAATATGCTGTCATTAAAAAGTCTGGTGGAGCTTATTAAAAATCTGGTTAAAATTACAATTCTTTCTGTGATTTTATATCAGATCATAAAAAGTGATTTAAGGGCAGTGGCCAGAACCATTGATAAGAATTTAATGGATTCGGCAGTTTACGTTCTGGATGCCATTATGGATATGGTGATAAAGGTATCGATTGTATTCCTGGCAATAGCCGGCTTTGATTATTTCTACCAGTGGTGGGACTATGAACGTCAGATTAAGATGTCAAAGCAGGAGATGAAAGAGGAATACAAACAGACGGAAGGAAATCCGGAGATCAAAGGGCGGATCCGGAATATTCAAAGAGAACGAGCCCGCAGCAGAATGATGCAGTCAGTTCCAACTGCAGATGTCATTATTCGTAATCCGACCCACTACGCAGTAGCACTGCGATATGACATAGAAAAGGACAGCGCGCCTGTTCTGCTTGCCAAAGGTCAGGATGAACTCGCTTTAAGGATTGTATCCATAGGCGAGGAACATGGAGTTTACGTGCTGGAAAACAAGCCTCTTGCAAGAGGGATTTTTGCCGGTACCAAGGTGGGAGAATCTATCCCTCCGGAATATTATGGTATGGTCGCTGAGATTCTGGTATACGTATACCGTATGAATAACAAGATCATAGAGTAGAAAATGCTGCATAGATACTTGAAAGAAATGGTGTAAAAGAATGAAGACTTTACTTAAGAATTCCGTTGTAGTATTTGTCATTACAATTGTACTTCTCTTGATCATCCCATTGCCTCCGTTTTTTATGGATGTAATGATTATAATAAATATTTCCCTTTCCATGATTATTCTTTTAATAACCATGAACATTAAAGAGCCACTGGAATTTTCCATATTTCCATCGTTGCTGCTGGTTACCACACTGTTACGTCTTGGACTTAACGTTTCTTCCACCCGTAACATCTTAACCAGAATGGGATCTTCCGGTCTTGTAATTAAAGCCTTTGGTGATTTCGTTTTGCAGGGAAATGTTGTAGTTGGTTTTATTATCTTCCTGATTATTGTTTTAGTAAACTTTCTGGTTATTACAAAAGGTACCGAGCGTGTATCCGAGGTAGCAGCAAGATTTACGTTAGACGCCATGCCGGGTAAACAGATGGCCATTGATGCGGATTTAAGTTCCGGTTTGATCAATGAGCAGGAAGCAAAGCTGAGACGTTATAAAATCCAGAAAGAAGCGGACTTTTACGGTGCAATGGATGGTGCCACCAAATTTGTAAAAGGTGACGCGATTGTTTCTCTGATTATAACCGCTATCAACTTTATCGGCGGTGCGATCATTGGTATGGTGCAGTCCAATATGCCTTTCACTGAGGTTTTGACTGTATATAGTATTGCAACGGTAGGTGACGGACTGGTATCCCAGCTTCCCTCCCTTATGATAGCGGTTGCAACTGGTATGATTGTAACCAGAGCGGTATCAGACGGAAGCTTAAATGAGGATGTATCCGCTCAGTTTCTGGCTCAGCCGAGAGCCATAATGCTTACAGGCGCTGTTATGGCAGTGCTGATGGTGGTTCCGGGAATGCCGAAATTCCAGCTTGGTCTTATGGCGGTCCTGCTGGTAGGAATTGGTTTTCAGCTGGAACGCAAAGTCAGGCAGGCGGCTATCCGGGAGGTAGTTCAGCAGCAGAATGCATTTATGGAAGATAACAGCCAGCAGGCTCCTTCCGATGAAGAATCCTTTTACCGGGACGTTAACAATGTTTACTCACTGATTAGTGTAGAACCCATTGAACTGGAATTTGGCTACAGTTTAATCCCTCTGATTGACGAAGGCAGCGGAGGAAAGATGATTAACCGCATCGTCATTTTCAGAAGACAGTATGCACAGGACATGGGATTTGTCATTCCATCCGTCAGACTGAGAGACAGCTCCAGTTTAAATACAAACCAATATGTAATTAAAATCAGAGGCGAAGAAGTTTCAAAGGGTGAAATCCTTGTAGATTATTATCTTGCACTGGAGCCCCCGGTTCTTTCCGGAGAGGTGGATGGTATTGAAACTGTGGAGCCGGCATACGGAATCCCAAGTAAGTGGATTCGCCCTGAAAATAAAGAAATGGCGGAGATTTATGGCTATACAGTCATTGATCCTCTGTCAGTCATGCTGACCCATTTGTCTGAAACCATTAAGCGTCATGCATATGAGCTTCTTGGAAGGCAGGAGGTTATGCAGCTGTTAGATAATGTTAAAAAACATTCCCCTGAACTTGTAGAGGAATTGTTTCCTGGTCAGTTATCCTATGGAAACTTTCAGAAGATACTCAACAGTCTGTTGAAAGAGGGAGTTCCCATTAAAGATATGGAGACCATTCTGGAGACCATTGTGGATTCTATTTCAACCACCAGAGATATTGATCTCATTACTGAGAATATCAGAATTGCGTTAAAGAGGACCATTACCAGAATGTTCTGTGATGGAGGTCAGATGAAAGTTCTGACTCTGGATTCGGATCTGGAGAAAAATATTATCAGCAGCATGGCAAAAGGGGAACAGGGTGTCTATCTGGCACTTAGCCCTGATGTGATGCAGTCTGTGATCGGACAGCTGGGGGAACAGTTAAAGAAGTTCAACGACCTGGAACAAAAACCTGTGATTCTTACAAGTCAGGTAGTCAGGCTGTATTTTTACCGTCTGATCGAGCAGTTCTATCCCAATGTCTATGTTCTTTCATTTAATGAAATTGCAAATAATATTCAGATCCAGGCAGTCGGAAATATTACCGTTTGACAGGATTAAATGTCAGAAAGGCAGTGTTAATCGGAATGGAACAGGAGTTAAGCCAATATACCAATGAAGATTTACTAATTAAATATAAGCGTACGAAGGATATTAAAATCAAGCACGAGCTGGTGATGCGTTACATGTATATGGTGAAGAGCATTTCTATTCAGATGCGTGATGTCTATTTAAGCTTTGCTCAAATAGAGGATATCGTTAATGAAGGTGTATTGACGATCATGAGCGGGATTGAAAAATTTGATCCTGATATGAATGTGAAGTTTGAAACATATATTTCCAAGCGGATTCGTGGTATGATTATTGATATGGCAAGAAAGCAGGATTGGATTCCCAGAAGCGTCAGAAAGAATGCGAAGGAACTGGATAATACAGTGATGGAATTATGCAACCGCCTGGGGCGTTTTCCAACCTCAAAGGAAACTGCCGAGTACATGAATGTATCACTGGAGAAATATCAGGAGGCTTTGGGAAAGACCAATGTTTACAGTGTGGTTTCTCTTGATATGGTGTTAGAAGGAAGCAATGACAACAAGAAAACAGTCCAGCTGCCTTCCATCAGTGATAATGACCAGCCGGAGTCCCATTATCTTCAGGAAGAATTTAAGCAGATACTGGTATCTGCCATAAATAATTTAAAGGAAAATGAGCAAAAGGTTATTTCCCTGTATTATATGGACGAATTAAATATGAAAGAGATTGCCAGGATCATGAATGTCAGTGAACCAAGAATTTCACAGATCCATTCCAATGCGATACAAAAGCTGAGACTGAATCTGACTAATTTTATAAATGGGAAATAGGAAAGGGGTAAATTGGGATGTTTCAAGGATTTTATAATCTGGCTTCCGGTATGCTTTATCAGAACCGGAATTTAAATACCATCAGTAATAATATGGTAAATGTAAGTACACCTGGTTTTAAATCAGACCGTATGACCAGCACCACATTTAAAGATGAGATGCTTTACAGGAGCGGGAATATCAATAAACGCAATCCTGTGCAGGTCGGCACTTCTTCCATGATGCGTACAGTTGCAGGTGTGAAGACCAGTTTTGATCAGGGGAATGTAGAAGAAACAGGGGGAAACTTAGATTTTGCTTTAACAAAACCTGGATTTTTTACGATTGAAGATGCTGATGGAAACCGTCTCTATACTAGGAACGGTTCTTTTGATATTGATCAGGATGGATATCTTTGTTTGTCCTCGCTGGGAAGAGTGCTGGGAGAAGACGGCAACCCAATTGAAATGACATCGAACCATATTACGGTTGATCAGTCCGGTAATATATACGAAATGCCGTTAAAAGGACTCGGTTCCGAAGAAGACGGCGGTGATACGGAAGATAAAGAGCCAACGCTCCTGGGTAAAATTGGAGTGGTGAATTTCGATGACTATACTCAGCTGGTAAAAGAAGATAATGGAACTTTCTCCTCACAGGCAGAAGCAAAGGAAGTGGATGGAGGAGTGATGTGGAAATCTGTGGAACGATCCAATATCGATCCCATTGAACAGATGACATCCATGATGACCAGTCAGAGAGCTTCCCAGAGTGCCGCACAGGTTCTTAAGATGTACGATCAGCTTATGGGAAAAATAGTTTCTGATATTGGAAGAGTATAAGGGAGGTACAGCAAATGAATCAGTCCTTTTATATTGGCGCACTGGGTGCCAGAAATCAGCAGACAAAACTGAATGTGGTATCTAATAACATTGCAAATGTCAATACCGTCGGTTTTAAACCGGAATACAGTGTATTTTCCGATCTTGTATATGCGCAGACACGGAACTCCAGTGAAGATGTTAACGTAAAAACCGGAAGCGGATCCAAGGTGGATGAGGTAAAAACAAATATGGCAGCTATGCCTTATCAGACTACAGGTCTGGAGCATGACTATGCGGTGGAGGGCGATGGTTTCTTCATGCTGAAGGATCCTGTTTCAGGAGACATTACATATACCAGAGACGGACGTTTTCAGCTGGCAAAGACAACCGACAAATTTTACCTTGTGAATGTAGACGGCAAGCGAGTTCTCAATATGGATCAGGAAGAAATTTCTTACGATGTAAAGCCGACTTCCTATCCTTCAGAAGAGGCGGAGGAAGAGGAAGAGCCGGAAGAACTGCAGGAAGGTGAACATGATCCTCATGCGATAGGTATCTATACCTTTGCAAACACCAATGGTATGCAACCTATTGGAGACAATGTTTTTACAGCTACAGCTAATAATGGGGACCCCATACTGTTAGAGAAGGCTAAAGTGGTGAGTGGATCGCTGGAGCAGTCCGGCACTGATTTCGCATTGGAGATGACAAGAATGATGGAGGCCCAGAGAGCATATTCCTATGCTCTTAAGATGGTACAGACTTCTGATGAAGTTGAGTCGACAATTAACTCTCTGCGATAAATAGCAGAGTTCGATGAAAGAGGGCGAGCATATGAAAATTACACGTTATGACGAAATGAATGGACTTGGACTGGATCTGATAAAGGAAATCGGCAGTATTGGTACGGGCAATGCGGCTACCGCACTTTCTTCCATGCTGAACAAGACCGTTCGGATGACACTTCCGGATGTTCAGATTCTTGGATATAATGAAGCCATCAAATTCCTGGGAGATCCGGAGGAGATTGTGGCTGCGGTTCTGGTGAAGATGACTGGAGAAATCAATGGTTTAATGCTGTTTATTTTAAAAATGGATTTCATCAATGAAGTTTTATCCAGTGTTATGCAGCAGGAAATTGAAGATTATTACCAGCTTAATGTCCTGGAGACTTCGGCTCTGGAGGAAATTGGCAATATTATTATCTCATCTTATGTAAACGCCATGTCAACACTCAGTGAGGTTACAATCAATTTATCTGTCCCGGATATTGCAGTCAATATGCTGGGAGGAATCTTAAGCGTCCCAATGGTGGAATTCGGATATCAGACAGATAAGATGATGATGATAAGCGGACAGTTTGTAATAGGAGGGAAAGTCCTTCACAGTGACTTACTGATGATGCCAGATATCATGTCATTGAACTTTTTAATGGAAAAGCTGGGGATTATAAATGGATAAACAGATAACAGTAGGAATTGCGGACATGAAATTTGCCAGGCAGGAGGGGACACTGATCACCTATGCTCTGGGGTCCTGCATTGGTATCAGTTTATACGATCCCATGATAAAGCTGGGGGCTCTGGTACATATTATGCTGCCTGAAGTATATGGATCAGCAGCAGACGTTAACGTATTTAAATATGCAGACACCGGACTGGCTGAGACATTCAGAAAAATAGAAATTCTTGGAGCCAGAAAGCCCAGACTGATAGCAAAGATTGCAGGGGGGGCTAAGATGTTCGAATTACAGGGGAACAGCACGCTCGGTAATATCGGTGCCCGCAATATTGTAAGCGTGAAACAGATTCTTCAAAAAGAGGGGATCCGGCTTGCTGCTTTGGACGTTGGCGAAAATTATGCCCGCACCATGTCTGTGGATGTCAGCACAGGGCAGGTTAAAATCAGAACTTACGGCAGAGCAGAAATTGTTTTGTAGACATTATGAACTGGCAGAAATATGCCGATAAATTAACAGGCAGTTGTTTTTGCTGGATTATATTGGGATAAAGGAGAGAAAGTATGGCAGAAACAGAGATTTTATTAGAATCAGGGACGAATGAAATTGAAATAATGGAATTTACCATTTACGGTGAGTTGTATGGAATTAACGTTGCGAAAGTACGTGAGATTATGATGTCAGATAAGGTGAAGCCAATCCCCCATGCCCATCCTTCCGTAGAGGGTATTTTTAAACCGAGGGATCTTCTTCTTACAGTAATCGATCTTCCTTACTACTTAACGGGCAGTAAAGGCGAAAAACAAGGCAAGGATCTTTTTATTATAACCAATTTCAACAAACTGCACATCGCTTTCCGTGTTCACAGTGTAGTTGGTATCAGCCGTATCTCATGGAAGAATATCCAGAAACCGGATGATACCATAAGCCGTGGAGATGAAGGCGTAGCGACCGGAATCGCTCAGTGCGGAACAGATCTTGTTACAATCCTTGACTTCGAAAAAATTGTTGCTGACATCGCTCCCGAGACCGGAATCCAGGTAGATGACATTAATAAGCTTGGAAAGAGAGAGTCTGTTACAAAACCAATTCTGATTGCAGAAGACTCCATTCTTTTAACAAAAATGATAGAAGCTGCACTGATAAAAGCGGGATATGAAAATCTTACTTTTAAGAATAACGGACAGGAAGCATGGAATTATTTAAGCCAGATTCGGGATGATTCCGACTTAGATGAAAAGGTGAGCCTGATTATCACAGATATAGAGATGCCGGAGATGGATGGACATCGTCTGACAAAACTGGTAAAAGAAGATAAAAAGCTGAAACATATTCCTTTGGTAATATTCTCTTCCATGATTAATCAGGAACTGATGATAAAGGGAAAACAGCTGGGTGCAGATGAACAGCTGAGTAAGCCGGAGATCACCCATCTTGTGGAAGTGATCGATCATTTACTTCAGAGGAGGAATACGAATGGATAAGTATGTCACCCGGCAGCCGATTAAGGCGCTGAAGGAGGACAGGATTATCGGCTATGAAGTATTATTTCAGAAGGATTATGATTCTCTATACAGCAGCTCCGATGTAGCAGCAGCTGATACTATTGCAGGATTCCTGATGCAGAATACAGAAAGCATTTTTCATGATAAACTAACTTTTGTTACATTTACTCCTTCATTGTTGTTTCGTAATACACCGAAGATTTTTGATAAGGAAAAGATGGTGATCCAGATTGAAGATCATGTCATGATTCATCCTTTGTCTCCAACTATTATAAGAAAATACAGGGCGGAAGGGTATGTGTTTGCGATTAATGACTTCCAGTTTTCACCCAAATATTTTTCCATGCTTGACTATGTCACTTACATAAAAATTGATATCAGGAATAAGCAGGATGGAAAAGAGCGGATATCTCTCAATAACCTGATTAATACAATGAAGGGATTTGACAAGAAGTGTATTGTAACGGGAGTCAGCTCTAAGGAGGATTACGATCTGGCAGTCGAAGTAGGGGCTGATTATGCGGAAGGAAGCTATGTTGCGGAAGCAATGGCCGGAAAAGTAAACCGTATGGAGTTTTTGGAAGGAAACTTCTTTCAGCTGGTAGTCGAGGTATCCAAAGATGAACCGGATATAGAAAAGATTGAAGAAATTATCAACAGAGATGCAGCATTAAGTTATGCTCTTCTTAAGATTGTTAATTCCGCATACTTTGCTCTTCGCCGCAGGGTTTCCTCCATACGTCAGGCACTGGTTACCATGGGAATCAGTCAGTTGAAGCAATGGGTATATTTGTTAAGCTTTAACAATGACATAGATAATGAAGAATCCTTAGAAGCGATGATGAAACTATCTTTCCTCAGGGCGACATTTGCAATGACAATCTCCGATCATATACAGGACCTGCCAATTATACGTTCGGAAGTCTATATGATGGGTATGTTTTCTACTCTTCAATACATGATCAATGCACCTCTGGAGGAAATTCTTGAAGAGATTCCGGTTGCCCAGGAAATAAAAGATGCATTGATACGCAAGGAAGGGGTTTGCGGTGATCTGTATGAATTAATTCTCAGCTATGAAAGTGCGGAATGGAAGAAAGTCAAGCAGCTTTCCGATAAACTGAATATACCTTCCGGACAGCTGGCGCAGACATATATGGATTGCGTGGAAGCAGTGAACGAGATCTGGAATGGTTTAACCAGCACTGCAGAGCAGGAATCCGAAGTTCCTCTAAGTAAGAAAACCCACACCTAATGGTGTGGGTTTTCTTTTACTATAAGGCAGGATTTTGTCAACTCTACAATTACCTGGGGAGCAAAACGACTGGAAAAAAAATTCAGCATAGGAGATGCGGCAGGAGGTTCTACCACCACATATTTGGGAGAAAGACTATTAAGCGTCAAAGCAATGACATCAGCAAGGCAGTGTTCGCAGGTACAGCCTCCCAGACGTTCCATATATTCTCTGGCAATATTCTCCACAACATGTTCCATAACATTCAAATACTTAAAGTCAGGCAGGACTTGAGCAACAGGATCTATCGCAGGCGTTATATCAGATTGAACCGGTTCTTCAGTATTCGGACTATCGGAATCATTCTCTTCCTCCGGATTTTGTATATCGGTGTTAACTTCGAGATTGGCTGGGAGTTCAGACGGCTCAACCAATTCCTCTGTTAATTGTGGTTCTTCAGTACCTGCTGTTAATACTTCTTCTAAATCTGTATCCTCAGTGTCAGAAACGGGAATCTCTTCAGTTTCCTCTATTGCACTGTTCTCATCCTGAAGTATCTCTTTTGGTTCTTCTCCTTTTTCATCTTCCTCAAGCTGCTGCCGGATCAGTTCAGCCACCGGATCCGGCACGGAAGAGGATAGATCGATGATAGAAATAGGACTGGGTGACAGAGGTCCGTCCTGCATTTGTATGGAGGCCTGCTGAGCCAGCACTGTCAATTCATTGATTGTTCCTTTTGACTCTGCTGCCTGGCTGGCAGCTTGATTTTCCTTAGCAGCTTCCGTTTTGGAAGATTCAGCCTCACCTCCGGCCAGAAGATTCATGACATGCGCTGTTTTGCTGCTTTTCCTAGCCATTGTTTATGTGCTCCTCTCAAGATAATATTATTTTGATTTTTTAATTAATTCAAGAACTTCCGTTACCAAAGCTTTATAATCCTGAGCAGGATTGGATCGTGGAGCATAATCCAGCAGACTTTCTCCCTGGGCCGGAGCTTCGGCGACACTGACGCTGGCTCTTATATGAGTTTCAAATACACGTGTTCCGATCTGGGAGGCTATGCTCTGAGCCATCTCCTTCACCTCTCTGGATAACAGCGTTCTGGGGTTAAATTTATTCAGAAGGATTCCCAGCACAACCAGATTTGGATTTACAGAGGAGCGGACTGTATTAATGGTATCTTTGATCTGGGAGACTCCAAGGAGGCTTAAAATCTCCGGTACCATGGGAATAATCAGATAATCAGCTGCTGCATAGGCATTCACAGTCAAAATATTCAGTGCAGGAGGCGTATCAATGATAATAAAGTCATAGTATCCTGCAACTGTGGAGAGTAAGTTTTTCAACATACTTTCCCTCTGCTTTCCGGTAAACTCCAGCTCTGAACCACTTAAGAGAATATTGGATGAAATCACGTCGCAATATTTGGCAGGACGGATTGCCTCCTGCAAAGTGGCAGTACCCTGGAAAACCTCATAAATCGTCGCACAGTTTTCAATCTCCAGTCCCAGGCTGAATCCTAGGTTACCCTGAGGATCTAAATCGACTGCCAGTACTCTTTTATTGTTCATGGCAAGACCGCAGGCAAGAGAACAGGAAGTGGTGGTTTTGCCTACGCCGCCCTTTTGATTTGTAATAGTAATTACAGTTGACAAATTGTATTCCTCCATTCGTAAATTAAGATAATACTATTATCTTTAGTATACAATATGACGATAAATAAGTATAGCAAAAACATGAAAAAAACCGATTTTTGGCGAAAATTGGATTATTTAGATAGTTGAGAAAGGAGTTATTTGTATGGCATCAGCATTGAATAGCATTAAAAACGGTTCAGCCTCTACGATACGGGGATACGGCGGTCTGGCAAGTGGTCTGGACAGAGATACTCTGATTGAGGGAATGACAGCTTCCACGAGGGCTAAAATTGCAAAACAGCAGAAGAAGAAACAGACGTATGCATGGCAACAGGAGGCTTATCGATCGATAAGTTCAAAGCTTGTGGAATTTTCTAAAAAATATACCTCTTATACGAATCCGTCTACTAACTTATCCAGTCCCAGTTTTTGGGCCAGAAGCAGTATTACACCTGTGGGGGCTAATAGTAAGTATGTCAGTGTATCGGGAAGTTCTTCGGGTTCAGATAACATATCCATAGTCGGAGTAAAACAGCTTGCCAGTAAAGCATCTATAATGTCCAATGATAAGGTTTCAGACGGTAAGCTTACGACAGGTGAAATTAATTTTACGACTCCAGAGCCTGTAAGTACTTTGGAAGGACAGGCATTGTACTTCAAATATGGCAGCAAAACGTACGCTGTATCGTTAAGTAGTGGTACAGCCTCAGATGGTTTTACATACGATTATAGTACAGCAGAAAGTGCCCAGAAATCAATAACAAGGGCTTTAAAGAATGTTTCTATTGGAGATGGAAAAACATTAGCAGATGTTCTGGAAGCAAAGACAACACCAAAAGATGCTGGGGACCCTCAGTTAGCAAAACTAGATTTTATATCCCATGACACTGCAGGGAATACACTTCAGATAGTCGGTGGTAGCAAAGGAGCTTTAAGTGCTTTGGGTATCAGTGATATTGATAGTATCAGTGATGCAAACAAGACGATTAACGGAGCTGGTTTTTCATCTGAATTAAAAAATAGAGAACAGAAGTTTTATGAGGATAAAACCTTTCTGCAACGAGTAGCTGGTAAAAGTATTAGTTTTACATATAATGGAACTACAAAGTCGATTACATTTGATGAAGCTGAGACTGGGCAATATAATAATATAACTGACTTAGCCCAATATATGCAAAAACAACTAGATAAGCAATTTGGTAATGGAAGAATTGCGGTGAGTGGGGATAGCGGGAAATTAGAGTTTAAAACAATGATTCCCAATACCACTAGTGTTGATGATTCTTCTGTATTAGCAATTTCTTCGGCAGATATGGGGGTTATCGGAAAGAATGGCGCATTAAAAGTGGAGACAGGAGAATCAAATCGGTTAAATTTAACCTCATCTCTGATAAATTCAGGCCTGACTGGACTTACAACTCAGACTGCAGATACTGAGCTTAAACTTAAAATAAATAATGTGTCTATTACTGGACTTACTTATGGAAGTTCAATGAATGAAATTATCAATAAAATCAATGCTTCAGATGCAGGTGTCACAGTTAGTTATTTGAAAAATGCTGATAAATTTTCAATTGTTTCTAAAGTTGATGGCTCAGCTGGGAAAATTGAATTTGATACATCTGATCCTTTAGATGCATCCAGTGTATTATTTCAAGATTATACCACTACAGTGGGTCAGGATGCTATTGTGAAGGTTAAATATGGCGAGTCTGCTGATCCGATTGAGTTAATCCGGGGTAATAATTCTTTTGATTTAGATGGAATGAATATTACTGTTAATGGTACATTTGGATATGAGTTTACCAGCGATACATCTGGTAATTATGTGAAGACATCAGATAATGAATATAAACAGATATCAAATCCTGGAACCAGATATAAATATGTAGATGGGACTGGGTATATAGAGGATAGTAGTGGAACATTCGTACAAACTACTGATAACAATTATGTTTCAACATCTGGTGGACTATATAAATCAATACCAACTGAACCAATTACATTTAATGCCAAAACTGACTCAGAGAGTATTGTAAAAGCCGTAACTGATATGGTCAAAGATTATAATGAGATGCTGGAGATGGTGAATAAAGAAGTTTCTACAAAGCCAGACCGTAAATACGAGCCTCTAACTGATGAGCAGAAGGCTGATATGACAGAGGATCAGATAAAAAAATGGGAAGAGAAAGCCAAGGCTGGTATGCTTTTTAATGATTCTGATTTAAGGGCTCTTTCTGATAGTATGAGATTTATTTTTGACAGTGGATCTGCGGACAAAGCCTCACTAGCCTCCTTTGGAATAACTACAAGTTCTAACTATGGTGATGCTGGAAAACTTGTATTTGATGAAACAAAGTTTAAAGCAGCTTTGGAAACAAAAGCAGCAGATGTTCAAAAGCTTTTTACGAAAAAAGAAGATACTTTAACCGGTGACAAAGGCGGTGTTATGGCAAGACTAACCGCTATTACCGATAAGTATGCCAGTACTACAGGTGCCACAAAAGGTATCCTGATTGAAAGAGCGGGGTCTGTTTATGCACCGACCAGTATACTGCAGAACTCTTTACAGAAATCAATGGATAGCATTGATACTATAATTGAAGGGCTTAATAGACAGCTTAAGTCAGAGACAGATCGGTATATTAAGCAGTTTACCAATTTGGAAACAATGATTTCTCAAATGAATTCCCAAAGCAGCTGGTTGAGTTCAGCCTTTAATTCATAAGGAACGGCGGTGTGAGATGGCAGTAAATGGATATCAACATTATAAGGAACAAACCGTGAATACGATGACTTCAGGTGAAATGCTCAATCTTCTGTTTGATGAATTATTGAAGCGGTTAACCAGGTCAGAATTAGCATTAGAAAATAAAGATTATGATCTTTTTGAACAATCTATACAACGGTCAATGGATATTGTTACATATTTAAAGAATACTCTTAATTTTCAGTACGAGATTAGTAATGAATTAAAAAGAATTTATGACTTTTTTCTATATGAGTTAAGCCGCGTTAAGGCTGGTAGGAATTCAGCAGTGATTGCAGAGATAAGGCCTTTGGTCATAGAGCTGCGAAATTCCTTCAAGGAAGCGCAAAGGATGAGTAGCTAATTTATGTAAGGCTGGGGAGAGACTATCTCTCCAGCCATTTAACAATCACCTTTACAGGAGAGAAGTGACAAATGGAAGAGTCAATACTATTAGAAATTCTAAAGGAGATGCAAAAAAAATATCAAAGTATAGCAGAGATAGAAAGAATAACACGGGAGGTCGGAGAATCTCTTTCACGTAATGATAACACAGCAGTGCAGATGCTTCTGGGAATGCGACAGGAAGAAATGGATAAGATAGATATAATTAATCGGAATATAAGATGTCTTATCTCTGTACTGTCAACAGATGAAGCAGTGCAGGTGGAAAGTTGGCTGAAAGGCTTGGAAGATGAAAAATCAAACGGGCCGATATCAGGAAAAATCATAGAAAAAGGAAAGAGTATCCAGTTGTTATTGAGACGTACGATAGAAATTGACAAACGTATCAATACACGTATAGCAGGTACTCAATCCTTTTATAATTGAATGCTAATTTGAAACTGGTGGAGCAATAGCCCAGAGTGGCCCTCCGTTTGATGCTTTATAATTAAGCTCACGAAGTATTACTGAAGGATTCCAATTGCTTTTTGTATTATCATAATTGTTAGAATCTGCAATACGAAATGATCCATCGGCAGTATAATTTGTTATGATAATAAAATGCCCCTGTTGAGTAAAATGACCTTTTCTCATTAGAGCAACAACCAATTGACCGGAGTCCAGCGCATTTTTAATCCCATCTACTGTATAATTTTTAATTGGTGCGGAGGATAGACCATAGGCTGCCGCACTATCTGGAATGAGACGATGATAGGATCCCTGACCAGGACACCAGCTTTTATTAGATACAGCCCAGTTAGCGACATCAGTGGGCAATACTTGATTTCCAGTAAGACTGGTTATAACCATAGCCATAACCGTAGGTCCGCAACCATAAGTAATTAGAGGATCTCGCCCCCCCCATAGATAATTTCCCCATCTGGAATCGGATTGATTATAATAAGTAAGGGGACCGCAATTGCTGTCCAACATAACATCATATTTCCCTTCCTGTGGGATTTCTGCTTCTACGGACCGGGACACTATAACCGGTTTAGTCTGAGTATAATTAGCAGCTGCACCTTCAATTTGACAATTAGAAGAAAGAATTACAAATGGAATAGCGATCACGAACAGGGCTTTGAGTAGTTTATTAAATATTCTGTTCATATGGCTCACCTTTTTATCTATAATATTAATTAGTCTATATGATGTTTATCGGTCAATCATATTATAAAGTTAAGATAGTTATCAAAAGTTTGATATATCTTATAATATTTGCATTATGCATTGTATTTAATTAAGGATGGAAAAATGAATGATTAAAGGTTATGAAGAACGGTATTTATTAATATTACTATCTGCAGTGATGAATCAAAAACCTTCACCAGAGCCTATACGACCACTTGATTGGGAAAAGATGTTTCGATTGGCTGATTATCATGGTGTTGCCCATGCTGTTCATTATGGAATTTTAGGACTAAACCAGGATATACAGCAATCTGTAAGGCAGCAGTTTTTTGATAAATATCTGGAATCCGTTTATCGGGTAGAACGTCTGCAAAAAAGTGAAACTCAGATAGTAGCATTGTTGGAGAACGAGAAAGTCAATTGTTTCTATCTCAGCTATTCTGACTCAGTAAAAAGTTATCCTATTGAAGAGATGTGCTGTCGTGAAGCAATAGAGCTTGGTTCTAATAGAAAAAACAGTAAGACCATATGGGAGATTTTAAGAAAGATTGATTTTGAGAATCGTAAGACTGAAATAATAGGACAGTTGTATTATCGTGTTCCTGGAATCAGGGTGCTTAATTTTAATCATACTCTTTTTTTTAGTTCTTCTATGCGAAGATATTTTAAGTATTTGTTAAAAATATCCTCACAGAAAAATAGAAAGAAGTATGTTCTGGAGTTGTCACCAGATGAAAGATATATATTTTTAATGTGTAGATTAATCGACAATTATGCCAAAGCAAATATTAGTTTAAGTCAGATAATGGATTTTTGGGTATTTTATAAAAGTTATAGTGAGAAATTCAACTGGCCATATATATATGGTAAGCTTAAAAAGTTAAAAATTGCAGAGTTTGCAGAACGTCTGGAGCATTTGATACTAAGATGGTTTGGTACCGGAGCAGTACTGGAAAGTATGGAAATTTATGAGGCAATGGAAGCTTATATCCTTACAAAGGGGAGTGACGGAAGAGAGATCAGCTCTAAGCTTTTGCCTTTAATAAAAACAGTTGCAGATTGTTATGCAAGAAATCGTCGTATTGAAGGATTAAAAAGAATGACTTCCTGGCTTTTTCCAGATCGAAAATATATGGAAACCATTTATCCGCTTTTAGGGAAAATGGCAATATTATTGCCGCTTTTTTGGGGAATTCGATTATGGAGATATTTTAGCAGGCTTTGCATAAGATATTTACGGATGAAGATATTGCTAAAGGTTAAACATCTGCTGCGACCAATAGTCATAAGAATACCATTTATAAAGAAAAAACAAAAGACTGATGAAGTTTCAAATGAAACAACGGAGATACCTAAGTAAAATCAGGTATTTCCGTTGTTTTTACGTTGATCAGAAATAAATTCTTTTATTTTAGAAATTGATCCGGCATTCAGAGGGAAAGAAACAGCTTCCTGATTTGCTGAAGCAGCTTCAACTAACTCTGATCTTAGTATAGATACATCTCTGGGAGCGTCAATTGCTAATTTTACCCAATCATTTCCAATTTCCAGTACAGTAATAGAAATATTATCTCCAATGTTCAGGGCTTGTTCCTTTTTTCTCTGAAGAATCAGCATATTATTTCTCCCTCCTGATAAAATCTTTAATAGGGTGACGAAATTTATAAAGAGGGTTATCTAAAATTACCTGTTTTGCTTCTCTGGTATCTGTATTAACAGCAATAGGCGCTTTAAAATTAACTGTGCTTTCCTCCATTTGATCATGAATTACGCATATAACATAATAAGATATATTTTCCTCATCATAGGATGCTTTTAATAATTTGCTGTCTTCTGGTGATAAAACGGGGGTATATTCTGAATACAGCTGAAACGGATTCATAAGTATGAATGATACTCTGTAATCGTCGATTGATTGAAGAGAAATCAGGGCATCACTATTATCCTGAAATGATAAAGGTACATAGTTTTTCAACTCCTGAAACCCAAATAATCCATCAGAGAAATGAATAATCTCCGTTTCAGAACAGGGGATAGAGCCAAAATATTGTGTTTTTATTTCCATATATACCTCCAAGTATAGGTCTATGCCAGCACGTCAATGGCGGTATGTTCGAACATTTCACCAGCGCTGGGGGGAACATAAAGCGGTTTACCAATATACTCTATTTCTACATCAGGCATTTGGGTTATTAGAAATTCTACACTGCCAGGAATAAATTCAAAATCTCCTTTAGCAACTTTAATATCAAAACTTAGTTTATCCATCTGATATTTAATATTCAGATCGGGTGCAGACCACTCGAGATCAGGGCCAGTAGTTGGAAGAAAAGCTAAACCAAACTCTCCAGTAGGCATCTGGGCACGCTGGCGAATAATTTGGTCAAGGGGATTTGGAACTTTAGGATCTAACAATAGAGCGGCCTCCTCTGCGTATGTAGCGGTTGCGTCAGATGCTGCTTTTAGTCCGGCAGCAGCAGCTTGACGTACGCTTTCCATGGTTGTAGGGCAAATTGAATTTCGTGCTTCATACGTATCAATATTCACCTTAATTGGCTTGCTATTTATTTCAAGGCTCCCTTTGTCCCTATTCATTACAACTTCGGATTTGGAGCCTTTATATCTGAGTTCAGCCTTTTGAATTCTCAACTCATACTTTAATGGTATCGTTTTAATCTGAATTAATTGTTCCATATAAAGTCCCTCCTGTAAATATTAACGCATGAAATCAATGAAAGAAGATGATAATATACTTGTACCTACTTTTAAAGCAGCATTATAAGCATATTGGTCCCACGAATAATTAGTAATGGCCTCAGCCATATCAACCCCTTCAACACCTGACATTTGTTCTTGTATTGATATTTCAGCATCACCAAGTCGATCTTTTGTAGTATTAAGAAATTCTGATTTCACACCCAATTCAGTGATTTGATTCATCATGTTAGTTCCTAAAGAATCAAACTTCTTCATAAGTTTTCCGTATTCATCAGCATTGAAATTTTCTGATTCAAGAGCATCAGCAAGTTTTCCGGCAAGTATGATTACGTTATTACTCATTCCATTTTCATCACTTCCATATCCAACTGCGTTGATGCCTGGAAGCGACATATTAAAGGCGGTTGAAGAGACAACCTTATCGAAATCATCCATTTCTAATCCCATTCCAAGATCCACATACAGATTTTCCTGAGACATTCCTTTTAATTTATCATATTCCGGAGAACCTTTACTTGCATTGACGTCTATTCCCCGATAGGTAAGAGTGCCATTTGCAGATAAATTAAAAGGTGCATTTTTTCCATCAGATCCGGCAAAAAGAAAAGTGTCCTCATAGGATGAATTCATACTAAGAACCATTGATTTCTGAAGCTGACGGATTGCGGAGGCAAAACTCTGCCTTACTTCCATAGTCTGGTTAGTACCGTTCATTGCCTGGACGTTATAGTTTTTACTGATGTTTTTAATCATATCTGAAACTTGTCTCAGTGAATCTTCCTGCCCATCCTGCCTGGACTGTGCATTCTCAAGCATTTTTATGTTATCCTGGTTCTTGTAATATTTACGATGCAACTGAGAGGCTCTGGCAGCAGAAGCAGGATCTTCAGCTACACTATTAAAACTGCGTTGAGTCATAACATGAGTTCGAGATACATTTAAATTATTGATTGAAGCAGAGAGATTAGCTTTGTAATCTCTGATGATGGCATTTGTTGTAATTCTCATTTCTTTCCCTCCTTTTATCTGCCTACTACGCCAGTGTTATTGATCAGAGTATCGAGAGCCTGATCCAGAGTTGTCATAAAACGTGCAGCTGCACTGAAGGATTTCTGGAAATGCATCAGATTGATACCCTCTTCATCCAAAGATACACCAGAAACGGCATCCTTATTGTTGGCAGTCTGTTGTACTACTGATATATGATTGTCCAGTATTGCCTTATTTTTTGAACTGTCAATACCCTGATTGTTCTCAAGCGTGGAATAACATTGAGAATAATTGCCGGTATAAAATGATATGGATTTGGAAGTTTTATTGCCTGTCCCGTCTACTACGGTATATTCATATTTAAATTCCCTTGTATCAGTTAATGATTTTAACATCTTTAGAATATTATCATTGGCTGTAGATCCTGCATCAGGGTCGTGGGAAGCGATAATATGAATGGAGTTATTCATCCAGTCATCGTTTATTTTAATATTGGAAGCAGTGAATTTCTTGCTGCCGTCAGATGTACTAAATAAATCAAAGTTTTTTATATTGTTAGGATTTGCTTTGTATGTGAAATTAATAGCAGTATCATCTGAATACTTTATACTGTCTTTCGTAATATTTATCCCGGCGCTCATGGGAGCAGTGCTGGTCCAGGTCATCTTTTTACTGGCGGCATCGTAATTCCATTGTCCGGCAACAGGAGATCCTTCAACATTTAAACTTGCAAAGTCTGTATTCAGCTTACCTTCCAGATTCTTCAGAGTTTTATCCAGGGTATCACCTATTTCAATGGTACCTCCGGTACCATCTCCAAATTTGTATTCTATACCATTAAACTTAATAGTTTCACCAGCTAAGAAATTCCCCGTGGTATTAGCGAAGCCAAATGCAAATTCAGCATGCTCTGTTCCAGTGGTGGTCATAGGCGTAGCAGCGCCGGAAGATGGCATAACATTGGCACCTGTATAGGGTTGCATATTACCATTTAAATCATTAAAGTTCTTTGCAAAGTTCTGCACAAAGGCATCAAATACCTTCTCGTAATACCCGAGACCTCTGAAATCCGTAGCAGGATCATCAAGTTCTCCTGATTTATTTAACATATCCACAGTGCCTTTAATAGAGCCTTCTTTTAAATAATCCGTAATATCTGTCTTAAAAGAAGACACATCCACATCCTTGGGATAATCAGTTGCGGGAATAATGGAAATACGAACTGTTCCATCGGGATTCCCGTCTGTGCCCTTATGCTGTTCCATCCCAAAGGAGGCAAAATTCTCACCATGTTCTCCAGCAGTCAGATCATAACTCATACCGTTGGAACCATTTAATGTTACGACAGGATAATTATATGTTTCGCTTGAGCCGATGGTAACCTGTTTGTAGGTTACACTAATCGGAAGATAACCAGCCAGCTCATCCAGTTTATTATTTCTCTGATCCATCAGCTCCAGGGAAGGATTGCCTAATATCTGCCCTTTCCAGATAGTATCATTTAATTCTCCGATATCAGAAAGGAGGCTGTTCACAGTTTTAATATCTGTGTTTTCCAGACCATATATGGTTTCCTCCCGGGTGGTCTTTAAATCCGCAGATTTCTGATGGATATAGTTTAAAAGAACCTGGCATCTGGAACGGACAATACTGTCAAATTCACTGTTGTTTGCATTAGAAGATAACTGGTCTAAGCTGCTGCTTAAATCGCTGAGAGCCTTTTTTAATGCATCTTTATCTGTCTCGTCAAATACATCAGCGAGCTGATCTAAAACCGCCTGTCTGGCATCTGCAGTGCCTACTTTTGCAATCTGGTTACGGTATTGGACATCAAGAAATGGATCTCTGATCTGGGAGATTCCAGTAATTTCAACACCATACCCGATTTTAGAACCAGGACCGGTGCTGGTTGGATCAGCGCCTCGTAAATTCAGGCTTACAAGATCAACCCGCTGCCTTGTATATCCCTTCGTGTTAATATTGGCAATATTCTGACCGGTAACATCAAGGGCACGCTGGCTGGCAGTCATAGCAAGCTGAGCGATGGTAAAACCGGAAAATGTAGATCGTGTCATATGAGACCCTCCCAATTCTTTTTATCCTTTGAGTTTTCCTGATGGGTGCGCGAAATGGCTTTGTTAATATTATGTAAGCTTATTTCCAGCATAGCCCTGGCACTTTCGTTTGTATCCTGAAAGATACCCACATGATAGGAGAGTGTGTCAAACAGCTGACGAAGCCGGCTTTGTTCCTCCCCCGTTGTACTTTCAAGAATCTGCTGAAAGGTGTACCCTTCGAAACCCATGTTCTTCTGGCAGGTCTCACGTTTTTTATCAAGACCTCTCAGTTTTAAGACGGCTGCCTGTTCCTTGTTCATGCAGTCCTCCACATAAGTTACCATGTTCTTCTTTACAGCTTCTATTTTTATCTGTTCGATCTGAGTCAGCTCTTTGAAGAGCTCAACCAGATCTTCCATGATAGTTGTAAACTCATTCATTAATATCTGCTCCTTTGTACCAGAGAATCTTCTCTGCGATCTTGTTGGCATCTACCTGATAGGTACCGTTTTCCATTCGTTCCTTTAGAAGATTCAGCTTTTCGTCCGACGCCGGATTCTTGATTTCATTCATGAGCATATTCTTTAGCGTGGCAGCAAATTTTGAATCCATATCTTCCTGGGAAGCAGAACGTATGGTGATTTCATCGTAATTTGTTTTTGCTGATTCATTAGCCGGGCTGCTGGTTGAGTCCTGATTTTGTCGTATCATGGATGTATTATACAGCGTATTAAGATAATTCGATGAGATACGCATGAAATTACTCCTTTCTGAGAGCTTTGAGAAACTTTATATTTTTATATCACAGTTATATTATCGTCATTTTATAAGAAATATTAACTTTTAATCCAGGTTTTTCTTTATTTTAATGAGTATAAATACTTTAAAAGCACGTTGGAAATGTTCGGACAGGAAACCTGGGTGGTAACAGCTCCAATATTAAATGCAACCATGGGCATACCGTAGACCACACAGCTTTCTGCATCCTGCCCTATGGTAAAAGCACCTTTCTTTTTCATGCTGAGAAGACCATCTGCACCGTCACGCCCCATTCCGGTCATAATGATACCAACAGAGGAAGCTCCTGCTGTATCCGCAACAGACTGAAACAATACATCTACAGAAGGCCGGTGACCGCTTACCTTTTCACCGGAATAGCAGTTTACACTGTAGTGGCTTCCCATACGAACCACTTTCATCTGATAATCTCCCGGTGCGATCAGCACCTGACCCCGTTCAATTGCATCACCGCTTTGTGCCTCCTTTACTTTCATGTGGCAGAGACGGTTTAAACGGTCTGCATACATCTTGGTAAATCCCTCGGGCATGTGCTGGGTGACCACGATTCCTGGTGTGTCTGCAGGAAGATCTTTTAAAACCTGTAGCGTGGCTTCTGTCCCTCCGGTTGACGCTCCGATTGCGATGACTGTATTATAGGCATTGAGACCGAAAGGTCTATTGCCCCCTAACGCTGTGACAGGTGCTGCCGGAGGGATGACTTTTACAGGAACTTTGATTTTAGCTCTGGATGCAATAAATATTTTGCTCATCAATGTATTTAAAAATGTATTAGCAGTAATGCTCATGGACATATCCGGTTTTCGTACAAAGTCAACTGCTCCTGCAGAAAGAGCTTCAAATACATTTAAATTCAGAGAAGACACCAGTATCACAGGAACCGGATAAATCGGAAGTAGTTTTTTTACAAATTCGATCCCGCTTACCCGCGGCATTTCTACATCAACTGTCACGACATCAGGCTTCACGGAAGGGATCTTGCGTTCTGCATCAAATGCATCAATGGCATACCCAACAACTTCTATATTTGGATTCTGTGAGAGATTATCAATTAATACCTTACGGAAAAGCATGGAATCATCTACTATAAAAACCTTAATTTTTTCATTCATAATATACTCCATTCTTTGTTGCTGTAATTTATACAGTCAGAAAATGATTTATGGTCATTCCTATTATATGAATAAATCTGTGTAATATAAAATCCATTTACCGGATTTTACACCGGTAAATAGATTTTATATTAGGCAGATTATTCTTTTCGGTATGTAGCTGGCATGAGATATTTGTAAGGTGTTTTTTCTTTGTTAATTGTTTCCGAGTGGCCAATCATTAAATAGCCTCCTGGAGACGTCGCATCGTAGAAACGCTGGATTAAAGCATCTTTGGTGCTTTGGTCAAAATAAATCATAACATTTCTGCAGAAAATAACATCAAATTTTAACCGGAATCGTATGGGATCCATTAGGTTGAATGTCTGGAAAATAACATTGGACTTAATGGAGGGAGCCACTGAATAAATTCCTTTTTCCGCTGTCTTAACAAAATATTTGGATATCCATGCAGGTGATAAATTCTTGAGTGAGTCTTCGTCGTATACTGCTTCCTTTGCAGCCCGCAGGGCGTTCTGGGATATGTCGGTAGCCAGAACCCTGGTATCCCAGAGGGCGGCCTGCGCCCCCAGGGTTTCCTTAATGATCATTGAAATGGTATAGGGTTCCTCACCGGAAGAACAGCCAGCACTCCATATACTTAAAACCTTGTTTTTCTTAGTTGCTAATAAATATGGGAGAATAGTTTCACGGAAAAAATTGAAATGTGCTTCTTCCCTCATGAAATAAGTATAATTTGTTGTAAGCTTATTCAGCATTACTTCCAGGTCGGCGGGATTTCTTGATGAAGTTATCTGGTCGATATAATCCGTAAAGGAAGTGTATCCCATAGAGATAATCGTATTGGATAACCGGCCCATAATCAGCTGCATCTTTTTAGAAAGATCAATCCCGTAATTTTTTTTCACAAACTGAACCAGCCGTGTGAAGTCTTGCTGTGAGAGTGTTAACATAGAGCCCCGTCCTTTATGAGTTATTAACTAATGTTACGCAATCCAGAAGCAGAACCACTTTATTGTCTGGCATGGATATCATGCCGCTGACCAGTTCTTCCCGGTTGCTTGCTGGAACAGATGAAATTCTGGAATAATCTATATCCAGAACCTGCTCCACTGCATCTACGATAATTCCGATATATACAGAATCAACATTTAAAACAATGACGCAGGTAGTGCTTGTGTATTCGATTGCCGGTTTTCCAAGCCTGAGCCTGATATCAATAATCGGAACAATCTGACCTCTTAAATTGATAATGCCTTTTACGTAGTTTGGCATCATAGGCATGGCAGTGATAACATGATTGGTAATGATTTCTATTATATAGTTTGTACTTACTCCAAAAATTAAATTATCGGTGCGAAAGGTGAGATAACGCTCCATGGCTTCCGTTGCCTCAGAAACAATATTATCATTTGATAAATTATCCGCACCACTCATAGCTGTTTTAGTACTTTCTGCTGACATTTGTATTCCTCCATTTCTAATTAAAATTAATTATGAGCTGCAGCATACAGATTTAAAACGTCTAATATGATGCTGATATTACCGTCACCAAGAATGGTACATCCGCTGATACCGGAATCCTTGATATTAAAGCTGTTTAAGTAAACAGGAAGTGGCTTCACTACCACCTGCTGTTCCCCAAGCAGGTCATCAACGAACAGACAATAGGATTTGTCTCCGGATTCAACCCATACCAGGATACCGTCTTCAATACTGGTTATTTCTGTTTCAATATTATAAAGTCTGTGAATGCGGATAATCGGATAGAACTGGTTCATACATCTGATAATTTCATTTCCTTCTGTATCGTAAATAACTTCATCGTTTTTCACTTTAAAGGACTGGCGGATATTGGCGATCGGAATGGTAAATACAGATTTACCTACTGATATTTCCATACCGTCAACAATTGCCATGGTAAGCGGGATCTTTAAAGTGGTGCACATTCCTTTTCCAAGCTCGCTTGTAATGGTAATCGTTCCTCCTATGGATTCCACGTTTTTCTTTACAACATCCATTCCCACACCACGGCCTGAAAATTCAGTAACAGTTTCGTTGGTAGAAAAGCCTGGGGCTAACAGGAGAGAAAGGATCTCTTTCTGGGTGTATTCGCTTTCCGGTTTCGTAAGAATTCCGTTCTTTTTTGCTTTGGCAAGGACACCGGCAGGATTCACGCCCCGTCCGTCATCACGTATGGAAATAATGACTTCATTGGTGGTATGGCTGGCAGAAAGGATAATTTCACCCTGAGGATTCTTACCTGCCCTGATACGTTCTTCGGCAGTCTCTTCAATTCCATGATCCATGGAATTACGTACAATATGCATGATCGGATCGCCGATGCTGTCCACAATGGATTTATCAACTTCCGTATTCTCTCCCACAATGGTCAGCCGCACATCTTTTTTCAGCTTCTGCTTCATATCCCGGACAATACGGTTCATCTTCTGGAATACACCGGAAATGGGCACCATGCGCAGAGACATAACGATATCCTGCAGATCATCTGTCAGCTTCCTGAGCTGTCTGGTTGCTTTTAAGAAACTATCCAGATTCTTCAGATTCTGAATTTCGGGGGAAGAGGTTACCATGGATTCGGTAATTACTATTTCACCTACAATTGCAACAAGATTATCGAGTTTTGCTAAATTTACACTGATCAGATTCTGCTTGCTGGGCATCTGATGTCCGGTGCTGGCGGCAGGTGTATTGGCAGGTGCAGTGTTTTCGCGGTTAGCAGGTGCAGCGGCTGTCTCCGGTGTCTTTTCCTCAGCTGCGTTCTTCGCCCGTGCATTCTGAATCAACTCATAAGAACGTATGTTATTCATGTTGTTAATCTGAGCGATTGCAGTATCGGCGGACTCGTGGGAATCAATAGCGATATAGAATCCCTTTTCAATAATAGACACACTGCTCTGGCTATTAGTTTCCACATCACCCGGGTAGAAATTAAATTCCAGTCCGGATTCTTTCAGTGAGCTGATCAGCATAAATGCGCGAAGATTTTCCATTCCGCAGCCCTCATCAAAAAAGATACGAAGAAAATAGGCAGCGTTATCATACGGGCATTCTGCAAGGTCCATGCGGACTTCGTTCAGATCAGCAACTGCAGCAGGAGCCGGTTTGGCACTTTCTTTTGCAGCGGGGGTTTCCTGCTTCTTTGTTTCCTGAGGTGTATCTTTATTATCCTTACTGATTTTTTTGAGGAAACTATTAATTTCCTCGGTCAGATTGTCGACATTATCACTAAGTGGCTCATTATTCTGAATCTTTGAAACTTCAGCACGAAGTAAATCAGTGGAACGAAACATCAAATCAAAAAGGGTGCTTTTGTGAGAGCTATCGAGTGAATCCAGGCCGTTCTCACGGATAAAAAAGAATAAATCTTCAATGTGATGAGCGATCTGCATCAGAGAATTAAACTCCATCATTGCAGAAGAACCTTTAACGGTATGCATGATCCGAAAGATTTCATTCACATCATCCACCGTAAAATCTCCTGCTTTTTCGGCTTCTATCAGGAGTTCATCCAATTGCTCCAGTAGAGAATTGGTTTCAAAGAGATACATATCAAGCATATTATCCATGCCGTTATCCATAATATTTACACCGCCTTGTCTAGTATAGTATATAATTATTTATCGGTATGGCTGGAAAAAAAATAATAGTAAATCAAACAACCTTTTGAAAAAAATATATGAAACATCACTTGTATGGAGGCACAGTATGGCAGATATTCTGAAAGTAACAACTCCAATGTCCGGATATGATAATTCCACGATTAAAAACAACCCCCAGGCAGGCCAGGGACCACAGGTACAAAATCCTGTAGATCCGTCAAAAGTAATGCGGGGGGATAACCGGACTGATTCCGGAGGAAACCAGGAACAGCAGCTGGCATTTCAGTATCGTTCTAATTTTGGCACATTTCTCAATATGATTAAAAATTCGCCAGACATCACGCGGATATTTTCCGATATTTTTTTCCAGGGGGAAGAGATGCTGACTGGTGGTGTAATGGGAGAAGAAGCAGCAAAACAAATTGCTTCTTTTTTTAAAGCAACCCAGATGCAGGAAGAAGATGTGCTGGGATTCTTAAAAGAGCAGGCGGAATCGTCTGTCCGCTTCAACGGGGGAATCTTTGACCAGTTAAGACAGGTCATGGCTGAAACCGGTTCTGTGGATTTAAAATCGGACATTTTAAATTTTATTAAAAAATTTAACGATATGTCTTCCGGAAAGCATATTCTTCATGATATATTTAATACTGTAAAAGATATGGAAGGGTATGTGTTTAAGCAGACGGCAGCGCAGCTTGAGGAGATGTTAAAAGAACTGGACTTGTCTGCGGCAGAAGGAGATACGGACGGTAACAGTTCACTCCTGAAAGAAAAAATTCTTCCTTTTATGGGACGGTATATTTCGGCCAATCATGACATGGGGACGGTTCGCGACAAAATCTCTCTTCTGACTGTGCTTATGGCCAGATATGAGAATGGAAACAGGCAGGAAGTTTTACAGGCATTTACAAAACTGACCGGATACCAGGGATTCAGAAGACATTTTGGTTCGGCGACTGCTGAAGAATTTGGAGAACTGCTTGGACAGGTAGATATGGAACAGGCAGCAGGAAAGAACCAGTGGTCAGATAAATTACTTGATTTTTTAAGAACAGGAGTAAACGGCGGAACCGGTCTGGAAAACAGACAGACGTTTCTGAATATAATCCAGTCACTGGTAGTGAACGAAAGTGTTTATATGCCGCTTCTCCACCTTGCGTTCCCTATGGATATTAATGGAAGGAAGTTGTTTACTGAAATGTGGATTGATCCGGACGAAGAGGGCAGCAGCACTCAGGCAGGAGCAGAGCGCGTTGCCAGAATATTTATAAAGTTTGAGATAGCAGAGCTTGGACAGTTCAAGCTGTTAATGCTCTATGGAGACAACAGCCCGGTTCTTCAGCTTTACTATCCGGAGAAGCTTAGAAAATCCGAAGCAGGTATCCAGAAGGGAATTAAGGGTATTCTTGATAAAAATCATATCAGGGCGGACCGTATAATCCTGCAGTCAGGAGAAGGACCTTCTTCTCTTTTAGCGGTATTTCCTAAAATCCAGGAAAGGATGAATTCAGTCGATGTCAGAATTTAAAAGTACACTTAATAAAAAGGCGGTTGCCTTAAAATATGATGATTCAAAAAACACATCGCCTGTAATTGTAGCTTCCGGAATGGGGTATACAGCAGAAAAGATTGTGGAAATGGCAAATGAGAACGGGATTCCGGTTTACGAGGATAATTCTCTGGCAACCATGCTGACTCAGCTTGAATTAGGGAGTCAGATCCCGGAAGAACTGTATCAGACAATTGTAGATATATACCTGTATTTTCTGGATTATGTACCTGGAAAACAAAAGATCGAAGCAGCAGAAGATGTGAATGAAGCAGAGGAAGAAGAAACAAATATAGAAGAAACGGTGGAATGATTTATGTTAAGGGAATGTGATAAGGCTTGTATTTATTCTTTAGATGGTGTTTTTCTGGCAGAGGTAAAAGTGATCGATTCCGATAAGGAGAATCTGGCACTGATCTTTGAGGAAGAAGATATGGATAAGGTTAATACGGAATCGGTTATTGTATTCTACGACGGCATTCAGGGGCTTGTAACGTGCAAATGCAGCTTATCTGCCAGAGTCAAAGTTGTTGGAACAGAGAGCGGAGACATAGGAAGAGCGATTTATAAGGTTCCCTGCAGAATTGACGAATTGATTGGTGTGGAGCAGAGAAGAAGAGATTTAAAGGTAAGGGTATCGATCTCTTCCATGCTGGAAACCAGTGATGAACAGGGAAACGTAATCCATCTGCCGGCGAAGATCAAAGACATCAGTGCAGGTGGGATTGGATTTGAATCTTCGGAGAAGCTTAAGGAAAATCAGATCTTTTCCTTTTCATTTGAGACAGATGCAGGAGATACCAGACTAAAAGCAAGTGTTCTATGGGTGAAAGAAGTGGCCGAGAATGGAGAAGAACCTTTTTACCGTTATGGAAGCCGTTATTTCGACTTATCCAAATATCAGGAGTCCATGGTTCGAAAATACACATTTCAGGAGCAGCTGAAAAGGAGAAAAATCCAGTAATTGCTTATGACTTTAGCTTTATGTGCCGATACATACTTTATAGGCTTTATTCAGCATGAAGTTATAAGTAAAGGAGCGATTGAATGAAACAACAGAGGAAAGCTTTGGCAGTGGGCATTCTAAGCGCACTTTGTCTGTGTCTTACTGCTCAGAAGGTAACGGCTACGGAGGCCATAAACTCAGTCAGTGTAAAAGTCTCACTGAATATTGAAGCTGGAGACCGTTTGCCGGACATAAAGATTAATCAGACAGACGGAGAGTGTTATGTAACCGCCAGTGACAAAAAATATACGATACGAGACGCGGAGTGGGTTACTTCCACTTCAAAGGATATGACCATTGGAGAAGAACCTAAGATGAGTGTCACACTGACACCGTCCGATGAGTATGATGCTTACTTTAAATCCTCATACGAAGCCACTAAGGTTAAAGTGAGCGGCGGGACATACGTAAGCGCCAGGCGGGACGGCAGTGATCTGGTTGTTACGCTGAGAGCCAAGCCGATCAAAGGGCTGTATGCGGAACCGGAGGATATTGGCTGGAAGGATACGAGGCTTGGCCAGGCGATATGGTCAAAAGGAGATAATACATCAGGTGCCTATGAATTATGGCTTTACCGCGGAAAAAAAGTGATTTTGAAAAAAGAACAGGTGAAAGCAACCACCTATAATTTTTATCCGTATATGACAGAGGAAGGCACTTATTCCTTTAAGATCCGCTCGGTTCCATTTAAAACAGATGAGCTTAAGAATGGTAAGAAAAGCGGTTGGGTAGAGTCGGATGAGCTGGTCATCAGAGACAGGGATGTTTCTGATGGAACCGGAAAAGAGTCAGATACAGTTGCCGGCAAGACATCCAATGCAGAAAAGAAGACCGGCTGGGAAGAGCAGTCGGGCGTCTGGTATTACCGGTATGCGGACGGAAGTGTTCAGGCAAATTCCTGGCTTATGCTGGATGATGTATATTACTGCTTTGATGGAAGCGGAAAGATGATAACAGGCTGGTTTCTCACAGATTCTGATATTTATTATATGAGTGCCAGCGGGGCCATGGTAACAGGCTGGAATAAGATCAATAACACCTGGTATTATTTCTATCCGGATAATGGGCACGAAGCACCTATGGGTGCAGCTGCAACGGGCTGGCAGGTAATTGATGGTTATCATTATTTTTTTAATAATAAAGGAGCCATGCAGACCGGCTGGATTAATCAGGTTGATAGATGGTATTACCTAAATACGATACAGGCTAACCTGGAGGGGGCCATGCTGAAGGGACTCTTCACCCGGGAAGGAAAGACATACTATACCGGGGAAGATGGCGTTATGCAGACCGGCTGGCAGAAAGTGGACGGACTATGGCGTTATTTTAACCCGAAGGATGGAGTGATGGCTGTCAGCACAGTAATAGATGGCTATCAGGTAGATGAAGATGGAGTATGGAAACAATGATAAGTTTAAAAAGAAAAAGATTATTCTGTATGATCTCAGCTTTTCTGATCGCAGCAGTGCTGTCAGGGATTACAGCTGTCAGAATCCATGCAGAAGAATCGATAGTAATACGCAGTGTGAATTTAAAATTTGCCAGTCAGTATGGTGACCAGGAGATTCTGATGCCGGAAATAACTACAACAACTTCAGGCGTAAGTGTTGACGATACTGTCTGGAAACGTGATATCAGCAATTGGAAGGCTGCCAAATCTGAACGGGCAAGTGTATTTTTAACCTCAGCAGATACGATTTTCAAAGAAGCTTATAACCGGTCAGAATGTAAAATAACCGGTGCAAAATTTGTCTCTGCAAAAGCATTAGATAATCATACCCTGGAAATAAAAGTGGATTATACCCCAGTTGTAAAGCTTGGCAATACGGCACGCGCCGGCTGGACTGACAGCAGAAAAACGAAAGCAGTATGGGATAAAGTAGAATTTGCAACAGGTTATCAGGTAGCTCTCTATGCGGACGATAAATTAAAAAAGAGAGTTTCAGTGAATACCAACACGGTAGATCTGTCCGATAGTATGGATAAGAACGCTGTTTATTATTATGAAGTCCGTGCCATCGGCTACACAGCAGATGACCGCAAGTATATGAAAGCGGGAGATTATGTTACCTCAGAGGACATTACTATGGAGTATGAAGGAAGTACGACTGGTACATGGAAGGGCAGCAGCTATGTAGAAGAAGATGGAGGTACACCAAGAAACAGCTGGAAGCAGATTTTAAATGACTGGTATTATTTTGATGGAAATGGTGTGCGCCAGACGGGCTGGGTACAGACAGGGGTCAGGTGGTATTATTTAAACCCTGCAGATGGCAAGCTGCTGACTGGCTGGCAGTTTGTTAATGGAAAATGGTACTTCTTAAATCCTGCAGGCGGAGAGATGCTGACAGGCTGGATTCAGTCACAGCCAGGAGTGTGGTATTACATGTATTCAGATGGAAGCATGGCAAGCAGTACAACCATTGACGGCTATCAGGTTGGTGCTGACGGAAAATGGATTAAGTAGAGGCGATAGTTACAGGAGGATGAAAAAGTGGCGACGATCGATCAGTTGCAGATGATGGCATTAGGCAGAGCACAGGCATTGGAAAAACGACAGACAACAGGGGGATCCACTGGTAATTTTAAAAAGATTCTCAAGTCTGTAAAGGAAGTTCCTCAAAATATGGAATCCATTTTTTCAGAGGCATCCCGAACCTATGGAGTTTCGAAGCAGCTGCTGAAAGCAGTTGCCAAGGCTGAATCCAATTTTAATCCGGCAGCGACTTCACCCAAAGGTGCAGCCGGAGTAATGCAGTTAATGCCGGCTACAGCAAGAGCATTAGGGGTTTCAGATCCTTATGATGCGCGTAGTAATATATTAGGTGGCGCCAAATACTTAAGAGAACATCTGGATCACTATAATGGAAATGTAAAGCTTGCTCTTGCAGCATATAATGCAGGAAGTAATAACGTAAAAAAATATGGAGGGATTCCTCCCTTTAAAGAGACTCAGGAATATGTCAAGAAAATAATGAAAGATATGGGAGAATCAGATAATCAGGAGAATGCAGAATTATACGCCTTAGGCTATTCCAACGATTCGGTCTCTGATCCTTCCGGCAATTACCAGGATTTACTTAATAACTATGGGTCCCAATGGTTTGATTTATTAAAATCAATCGCAGGTAAAGCGGACGGGACCAATGTTGATCTTACATCGCAAAAAACAAGTTCCTTATATCTGATTGAACTTATGAAGCTGAGAATGCAGATGGCCTCAGGCGGTATATCTGGTCAATTTGATGTAAATGATTCCAGTGAAGGTAGTTTATTGTAGGAGTTATGAGGAACATTTCTACCTTAAAATTGATGAACAAAACACGCCACCGATTGTATGTCCGCAATCGATGGCGTGTTTTGTTATGCATTGGCTGAATCGTTATGAGTCCGCATTCGAATAATTACTGACTTTTTTTAGAGACTCGATAAAAAATGATTGGTTAATAGGTTTAAAAACAAAAGGTATTGCCGGCCCCAGTTCTTTAACGACCTGGATTGTTTTGTCATACACAAGAGAGCTTATAATGACGATTCCTGCTTTTGGATATTTCTCAAGAATACGTTTGGAAGTTTCCAATCCATCGATTCCCGGTAAAATAATATCCATAGTAATGATATCAGGATTCGTTCTTTCATATGTATCCAAAGCTTCTTCTCCGCTTCGGCACTGACAGATTACTTCATAATCTGTTCCTTCAATAAATTTTTCGATTTCATTCCTTATCAGAATGGAATCATCTACAATCATAATCGTTTTTTTCATAATCTTTCCCTTTCAAAGAACTAATTAGTTCCTATGGTAATCTCGCCTTCACTGTTTTTATATATTACGCTGCTGGAGCATTCATCCTGAATCAAAAGGCTGGAGGAACCTATTCGAACACGGACTACCGGTAAAAGCTGCCTGCATTTTATCAGACCGATCTGTTCTGCATCGTCGGGTGCGATTTCATTTAAACGATTATTTATTTCCTGTTCTCTGATATTGAGACAATCCGCAGCCTGTTTTAAACTCTCAAGCAGGTGCTGCTTATCAGGTCTTTGTGCGGATTCCAGATAAGTGATATTTTTCGTAATTTCCGAAAGGTTATGATGAAGCTGATCTAATTCCCTGGTAAGCCGGGTAGATTCCTCAACGTTTTTGGGGACATTTGCAATGATTAATTCCGTAATCAGACGGCGTACTTTTGAACCGATGACATTTGCATTAATATTGCTGGCTGCAAGCAGAGATCCTCCAATAATAACACCGATACCAGATGTCACCATAATTTCATCTCCGCTTTGTACTTTGGAATTGATAATACTTTCTGCGTAAACATTTCCTCCGGCCTTTACAGTACAATGCTCCAGATAACGGCATTTGATATATGAATCAGAGGTAAGGGTTCCCCGCCCGTTCCCGGACATTCCGCTGGCGATTGTAATCGGTCCCTGTGCTGTAATCTGAGCACCTTCTACAGAACCGCGGATATCAATACCTCCGGTGGCCTTTACAGTAAAACCATTTCTTACATCACCTGAAATAAAAATATCACCATCATAATCCAGATTTCCTGTACTATTATCAATATTTCCGTTTATCTTCAGCAAGGGATCGACTTGGAATTTCCCATTGCTAAAGGTAACATGTCCTGTTTTCTGGGAGATCAGGAGAGTACCGTCATCTGTCAGTTGTGTGTTACGTCCTGAAGGTACTGAGACGGAAATTCCTTTTACCGTACAGGGATACTTCTGACCCTCTACAGTCATTCCGTCTTCCCCGGGAATGGCAGGAGTTATTTCGCATATGACCTCTCCCTCTTTGACAGACTGTATATTATTCAAAGTTTTATAATCTACAGAACCGTTTTCATCTTCTTCAAATTCTAATTGTACGACTCGTTCAAAATGATCTTTTATGGTACCGTCGATACCATTTCTGGCAAGAACACCTTTGGCAATCAGCAATACCTGATCGTAAATATGATCTTTTGCAATCGATTTCACTGTCTCTTCCAATATCCCGGTTTTTATACGGTCATGGGCAAGGGCAGACCGCAGGTTTTCTTCACTGATATCCGAACCGCCATTCATTGGAGGAATTACGTATATCCAGGCTGCCATACAGTCTTTTGAGATAAATAATTGGGGCTGTGCGGCTTTGGGTTCCGGTTTATCCGTAGTTTCCTTTGTGGTATCATCTGTAGTTTTTTCCGTAGTCTTAACGACAGCTTCTGCATTCTTTTTATAGATATTAGAGAGTGTTTTCATCTTCATGGCAAATTGTCTTCGTTCAATTTCCAGAAGTTCTTCATTAACCCGAAGAATCAAAGGATCATCAGAAGGTTCCCAGATTGAAGCAAGCGAAGAAATTTCTTTTTCATCTGGTTCGTCAGCCTGCTCAGAATCGAGGGGGAAATTGGAGGTTGGTGTTGTATTATGATCGATGACCTCACTTCCTTCACTTTGTGATGAATCATCCGGTTCGGAATGAGGTGCTTCGTTTTCTTCCAGATTTTCTACATTTCGTTTTGCATGATGAAAAAGGCCAAAGAATCCTTTTTTGTTGTTATCTTTCATTTTATTCTCCCCTAACGTATGGACTACCGGTCAATTTGTCCGGTGTCGGCAAAATATAGTATAGTCCCCATAAATGCGCTTTTATTAAGGAAAGCATCTTACATAAGCATGCAGTCCCTTCATTACATTATATAACATTTGCCGGCCAAATAATATTTAATGATTGTAACAGTTTCGTATTATGCCTGGATTAGTTTCTGGATAACGAATACATATGTTTCATCCAGACAAACCGGTAACAGGGAACACCTCCTTCTTTGTACAATTATAAATATATATCGACAGTTTCTACCAATAATATAACACATAAGATGACTTTTGGGTTACTTTAACGGTAAAAAACATAGCTTGAAACCGGAAAAAGTTATCGACAAAATATTCTCAAATAGTGTTGACTTTTGTCGAAAGCTTTGGTATGATATACCTCGCCGCTGAAAACGGCGGCAAACTTCTTCCAAAAACACATCGATGACCGATGAGAAAAGTTTTGAAGAAAATGAAAAAAATG
>NZ_OAOF01000001.1 GCF_900205965.1 Lacrimispora amygdalina | reverse complement strand
TTAAAAAAATCCCTGCGGACTATCCGCAGGGGAATATAAGCATAAGTGCTGGATTTTATTTGCCAAAAAGTGCTGGAAAATAATTTCCATTTTTTGCTGGAAAGTACTTGCCGTTTACAGCAGGCACATGGAAAACCGTGGATGGGTCACTAAATAGTGGGCTTTTTGCTTGCCTTAATAGCTTTTGTCATGTAGAATTATGTTGTTCCAAATAAAAATGGTGTAAAATGGTGCCGAACCATAAATACACTAAGGAAAAGTGAAATATCCCCATAGATAAAGGAGTTTTTTTAATGAGTATATTAAATGTAGAACATTGTTTCGAAACAATTTATCTATGTTTATAGTGTTTTATCTAACTCAAAAAGTATAGTTAAACGGATGATTTCTGTTTATCTCATGTTAACTCTATTTATGTGAAATGGTGTAAAAATGGTGTCAGGCACAAATTTAATATAACGTACTTTTATATCTCGTCACGGTGTTATGAATTCCAGGAATACCGTGACGTTTCATCATGTGGACTTAGAATAACATTTAGATGCCTATAATTCGTCTGATTTACCCTACTGTTTGTATGGCTTGATTACCTTTACATAAATAAATTGCTAAGAAAAAAATACACGTGCAGCATGATTGGTATTTTCTTCTGAGTAATTATATTGTAAAATATTCTATATGATTATAAAACGAGGTGGGGAAATGAGTATAAAAGGAATTACAGAGGATTTGTTTATAGGTAAAAAGGGAATTAGCATCATTACTTTACTTGGAAGCAGAGAAGCGGTGGAATATGTGGATATGAAGCGGATCGACTACAAATATGCTGAAACACGTAGTCCTGGGTTTATCGATTTTATAACTAAAGAAAAAAAGAGAAGATTTAAGTATAATAAGATCTCCAATGATAAAATAGGTCAGGCAATTGACTACATAACAAATGCATGCCCGGAACTATCAATAATTAGCGTGACTAATGAAGATTTGGAGAAAGAGCATAGCGCGATGATATTCATAATTAATGGTCATAAAGAACTGGGCCTTTCCTCCCAAAGCGTAACTATAAAGCAGCGTTCAGATGGCGGAGTGTATTTTAATGACGATAACCGGATCTATTATACCATGACTGATTATGAATGGAGTGGTCCTGAGTACAATAAAATTATTAATGCATCTGGACAGACATCAAGTAATAGTGAGACAAAGAAAAAGGGCAAAGCACTTAAGATCGGATTAGGTGCAGTTATTGGGAGCGCGTTCGGACCTGTCGGAACACTTGTTGGCGGTGCTATGGGAGCAGGAAGTAAAGGAAAATCCAAAACTGTGGGAGCCGCAAGCACGAACTCTACTACAGTTGAAAGGCAGGTAGAGAACGATACAATAGCTTTTTTAACCCTGGAGAATCCTGAAACAGGAGAATCTTTTAAGTTATCTGTGAAATGCAATACTGATATAGATGCTAAACTGAAATGCTTTAAAATACAAACGCATGTAACGGCCACTGGGGCGGTAAAAGCATTGGAGGAGATAAAAGCATTAAAAGATTTGCTTGATATGGGAGCAATTTCAGAAATCGAATTTAATGAAAGAAAACAAAAGATATTAAACAATATGTGAGAATAAGTTCAATGTTAAATGCGGACTTGGAATGAAATATAACCCTTTAAACTGTTATAACAAGATGTAAGGATATAAATATTGATTTATCGGTAAAGATTGCAAGAACTAGGAGGGGGAGTTTAAAAAGGCATATATTGAAGTGAAGGAATGAGAGGGAGCACCTGGGAAACTGGGTGCTTTTCTTTTGGAAAAAATTGGTGTATGATAAATGTGTCTTTGGAGGTACAAATGAAAAAATTATATAGAACTAATAAAACTTCGCTTAACATCGGCAGAGGTTCTAAAAGAAGATAAAGAAGAGCTAAGAAATACTAAATGGTTAGCAGAATTTATAAAAGGTGCAATAGTTTCAGTTATGACTATAACCATTTTGTTTTGTTTGCGCCAATATTCGCCAGGGAATAAGAGTGGGGCTGAGTTGGAGAAATATTTGAAAAGTAAAATATGTGCTAACATAAAAGAAACTTCAATTAATGATATGAAGATTGTTATACCTTACAATGGATGGTATGAATCAGTATCAGATTCCAATGTATTAGTGACTTATAGTGAGTTCACCACTGAAAAAAACAAGGGGAGAGTTATTGCTTTATTTGAAAGAAAGAATGAAAGTTTACTCAATCAAATTATAGGTTCCAGTCCAGCTTATGATATCTCATATATAAGATATTTTGTAGATGAATACCCCGATAATAATATTCTTTATTATACAAACATTGATATAAAAGATATTGATTCGGATGGTAATAATGATATCTTTCTAAGCCTTCAGACAAACTTTGCGACAAGAATCACTCACAGTGAGATATTGTTAACTAAAAAAGATGGTCGATGGAAAATGGTGCTCCCTCAGCCCGACTTATTTGAAGCGGAAGTAGAAGAACTAAATAAAAAGGGCTATAGCCTATCTTATGACACCTTTGTCTTTAAAAACCCAATTGACGATAAGGAAGATATAACATTTGGTTTATCGCATGATGGTGGAGTGTATATTACAAATAGTCCGTTATCTGGAGGAGTTGATTTATGCTATGAAATATCGGCTAATGATGGAACTGCTGATTCTTCTCTTAATTCCCATTATGTCTATATTATGTTTCAATTAAAAAATGGGGAATTAGTAAAAGATGATAACTGGAATGGTGGAAAACCTTTAATACTTAAGTGTGGTGATGATTTTATGAATAATAAAGATCAATATTGGGGATACACTCAAGAAACAAATTTATGGTTTTATAGTTCGCCAAACGCGGAGGAAAACCAAGATAATAAAAAGTAGTTACTTATTAATAATTTATTATAAGCAAAGCCATAAAATTGTTTATAAAAACAAAGTATAAAAATGCCGATAATCCCCATGGAACCTGGCTTTCCATCTCCCCTTCTGGTATAATATCTATAAGCAAATAAAATATTGACGAGTACCCCAGGTCGCAGCCTGGAAGCCATATCAAGGCGTGGAAATAGGACAATCCAGTTTTGGGTTCTCTTTGTTCCTACGCCTTAATATTTTGAATAATCAGAGAGGGGGGATTTTAACCCCGGTTCTTATTTTAGAAAGAATCTTTATTGTCTATTAACCATTTCTTGAATCCTTCAATATCATTCTTGGTAGTAAAATCAGATAATGCTTGCTTGGCAGCTTGTTCCCATGGCTTAAAATGGACTTCCTCATAATTTGTTATGTGAGAGTTATATTTAATTCTGGCTCGCTGTGTTTTATAGGCACTACGATATGCAGTTTTAAATTTATCTTTTTTAAGTTTCGTTTCATAGCCAAGTTCTTTGCAGGTTTTTCCATCTTTATAATAATTATCACAATATTTTTCATCAGAGCGAACTCCAGGAATAAAGTATTTACCACAGTTCTCACATTCTTTAATTGGAATATGATAACTGGCAATCTTAAAATGCTCTAAACCAGCTATTTCAAATAAATCTTCTATACGATAACTCATCGTTATAGTATTATCGCGACTAAGCATTATGTCGCATCTCAAACTTATACTTGTATGACCCAAATTAACATTATAGTTTTTAGCAACTAGATTACAATAATCGCGACAATAATTACAAGCAGTTTCCAATGAATCTAACATGATACATTCATCTATAAGAGTTTTAGCATCACAAATACTACTTCTGATGCGTAACTGCTCATCAGGTAACAGATCATCTGTATTTAACTTGGAATTTAAGGTTACGATTTGATCTAAAAAAACTCTGATTCGCTCTATGGCCTTTGTAAGTTCTAACATCATAATTTGCATTGTAGGTCCATTGACAATTCCAAATTGCCTTTCTAAAATATCTTCAAAATCGTAAAAAAGTATTTCCTCTGAAGTATGTCCATTTATATATAACTGTATTTTATTTCTAAGTTCACCGATTAATAAATTATTATCTATATTCGCAAGCTCAACAAAGATACTTCCGTAAGTTCTAGTTCCCATTACAGTTCTATATTTAGCAGGCTGGTCAGTTTTTTTTAAATGGTTAGTTATATCAGCTATTTCAGTAGATAATTTAATCGGATAATACTGAAATCTATATTGTTTAAGCTCATCATCAATTGTTAAATTAACACAAGTTTGCATAAAGTCCTCCTTTATTAAAATAGACATTCTGTATTTTGTGAATCCATGCAATAGACTGTCTATAAAATATTCAGTGAAAGTCTATCTAAAAATGGGGTTTTGTGGTATCATACCTATATAGACATTTTATATAATGAGTGATAAAAAGTCAATAGGAGGATTCTAAATGAAAGAAAGAGAATGTCAATTAACAACTGGCGGTATGAACGATAAGCGGCTTTTAGACGCCAGTGAGGTATGTTATTACCTAAGTTTGGGAAGAAACCGAGGAATTGAGTTTGCCAAGTCTATCGGTGCAGAGGTTAAAGTAGGGCGGAGATGCCTGTATGACCGTGTGAAACTGGATCAATACCTTAATGAATTAACGGAGGCATGATTATGCAGGATAAAAAATGCACAGGGATAATGAAAAAAAGACAGAATCACCCAATGAAGGCTGCGGCGGCAACTGAAGCCTCAAATTTTATAGTAATAGAGGCACTACAGGCAGGAAAAGAAAATGCTATCAGTACACATGATCTATGTACATATCTTGGATTTGAGAGCGTCCGGGAACTGCAACATGAAATCGCCAGAGAAAGAAAGGCAGGGGCTGTTATATTATCCACTTGCCAAGAGGGAGGAGGTTACTTCCTTCCAGGTACTGACAGTGAAGTCAGGCAGTTCATAAGGACTTTGGAAAACCGGGCTAAGAATACTTTTGTTGCGCTACGTTCAGCCAGGGGATTCTTACGGCAGCAGGAGGTGACCGAAGATGAACAATCCTCAGTTGGAGGACGGTTATACCCGGATAGCGAATGAGTTATTAGAGGCCATCTTCAAAGCTGATTTTAATGGCGCGCAAATGAGAATATTATTTTGCTTGATAAGAAATACCTACGGATATGCACGTAAGGAGTGCGACTTTTCCAACAGCTTTGTAGCGAAAGGGACCGGCCTTAGCAAGAGCAGTATAATTGCAGTAATGAGCAGCTTGCAAGAGGGTAAAGTAATCGAGATTACACAGCAATCAACCTTTAGTAGTCCAAGGAAAGTGAAGTTGAATAAGCACATAGAAGAGTGGTCTACCATACTACCACAGTGGCAGACGTCTACACCGGGTACAGACGTCACTACTACTACAGGTACAGACGTCACTACTACTACAGGTACAGACGTCTGTACCCAAAAAAGAAAGAATATAAAGAAAGATATAAAGAAAGATATAGTCGAGAAGCCTCCTTACAGTGAAATAATTGATTACTTGAACAGCAAAGCAGGAAAAGCGTACCGGTGGCAAGGCAAGGCAACACAGAGCCATATTAACGCCAGATTTGCAGAGGGATACACTTTAAAGGATTTTCAAACGGTAATTGACAATAAGGTGGCAGAGTGGAAGGGCGATAAGATGGAGCAATATCTCAGGCCGGAAACATTATTCGGCAACAAGTTTGAAGGTTATCTCAACCAAGGAAAGGAGAGTGAAGAAAACGGAACTAAAGCCAGGGAATCAACAGCAGATTTTTATCTCAGGAAATACGGTATCAGCATTGATCAAGTCAGTAGACAAAATAGCGGGAGGAGCATTTGTGATATATGATATACCAAACTATGGAGAAACTCAACCGTTTTGGATATCAGATGGAACCATACAAGGTACAGAAGGAAGACGAAGCCAGAGTATGATACCTGCGGAGTATGTTTATAAAAGAGCCAAGGACTTCCAATGGGATATTTACGGAGAGAACATGGAGTTGCAGAAGAAAACGGTAAATGCATTCATTGTAAATTATGCTGATTTTGAAAAACAGGGCCGGGGACTTTATATCTACTCCGAAACGAAGGGATCCGGTAAGACAATGCTGGCCTGCTGCCTGTGTAACGAGATAATTGAGAGATACGGAATTCCAGTGAAATTTATATCGGTGCCTGACTTTGTGGAATTAATCAAGGACAGGAGGGACGAATGCAAAGAAAAGGTTGATAGCTTGTATCAGGTGAGACTTCTTGTCTTAGACGATATCGGAGCACAAACTGGTAAACAGGAGTGGATTGACAATGCTATATTCCGTCTGGTTGATTATCGCAAGCGGGAATTCCTCCCAACTATATTCACAAGCAACTGTGATTCTGACCGGTTAAAAATGGACGACAGAACCGTAGATCGTATAGTTTCAATCTCAACTGACGTAAAGATGCCAGAACGCAGTATTCGCCGAAAAAAGGCAGAAGAAGCCAACCGGAAATTTATCCAAGGACTCCTTACTGCAGAAAATTAAATGTAGTTACTATGGTTTGCAATGCAGTAACTACAGGAAAGGAAAACGGATGTACTGTGTCATACAGGAAATTGCGATCAAAAAGATTCCAGCCGGTGAGCCAAAAGAAATAGAAGTATATGAATCCAACTGGTCAGCAGGTGGGTGGCAAAACACCACATACCGGTATAAATATAGCCAGGAACGCTATGAACGTAAAGTCAGAAAGGCTTATCGTATCAGTATCCATGAAAGTTTCCGGGAGGGCAGCAGGATCCGTAAAAAACAGACGGTAATATGCACCATTGGTTATTATGATCTTGTTGATCTTTCTTGGATCGGTGACTATGTAAGAGGCAGGTGGAGTGATAAAGTTGAAACTATAGGCCTGCCTGAAGAAGAACTTGTTAAAATGATTTACGATAAGCTACAGCCCCTTATTGACCAAGCGGAAGCAGAATATCATCAGACTGAGGAATACAAGGCCCAAGAGGAACACAGCCGTATATTAAAAGAGCATCGTCAGAGAGTAGAAGATTTTAAAAATAAGTATGATGCAGGCGAGAATGATTATGACCAGTGTTTTGATGTATTCGGGACCTTAAGAAGCCCAGATCGCTTAAAGGAAATTGAAGAGAGTTATAGGCAAAAGCAGGAATATGAGCGTAAAAGCCAAGAAAACAGCCGTAGTTATTATGATAATTCGTACAGTAACTACAATCAGACCGGATCAAAAGGATTTAATCCAATGGGGAGCCAGGTGGGAGAGGATAACAAAGCTATCTTTAAGCAGTTTTATAGGACGCTGTCCAAGATATATCACCCGGATAGTAATCCCGGAAAGGATACGTCTGAGGAGATGAAAGCCCTTAATCAACTAAAAACTGATTGGGGAGTGTAATAACTACAAGACAAGAACTACCTAAATCAATGACGCAAGTCATGAAAATAAAAAAAGAAAGGAATTATTATGATTGTAATAGGTGTTTTATTATTTACTATTGTTTGCGAATTGGCAGCGATTTACGGAAAGATGGAGGAGAAACACGATGGGAATTAATTTATTGGGAAGTTGTCTTGCTTCCTGCAAAGAGATAGTCCAAGACATTGGAACCACTGAACCAGTGGATAAGGCGGCGATAAAGGCCGGAATGCACAATCTTTCAGAATCAATGGAGCAGACCAGAAAAGAGTTATCAAAGAAGCAGGAAAAGAAGAAAAAGAGTTTAGAAAGGCGGAACACAAATGGCAGGTATTAATTTTAATGATGGATTTGAGACTTTTACAATCAATGAGGATCTGAACCGAGTTATTAGAATAAACCCCAAAGATGGAAATATATTAACCAGATTCGAAGAAGCCATGAGAGACTTAAGCAGCGAAAGCGAGAAGTTAACGGATATTAAGGTAAAGGCTGACGGTACCCCGGGAGAAGTCAACGAAGCATCGCTTAGAGAAAGCGCCGACAAGCTGCGCAACTTTAACCGGTTAATCAATGAAAAATTGAATTACATATTTAATGCGGATGTCACAGAAGCGGCATTCGGGAAGCAGTCCCCCTTATCACTGGTTGGTCCAGACAATCGTTTCCTGTTTGAAGTATTTCTGGAAGCGGCACTGGAAGCCGTAAAAGAGAAGTTGGAGGAATCTATAAAAGATAGTGAACGGCGTATTGGCAAGTATACTGATAAGTATAAAAGGGCAGCAGGAGGAAGCAAGAAAAGAACTTCCACAGCGGGGCAGGTGTAATATGGATCCGGATAAGAAAATGATAGAAGCCATTAAAGCAATTCTGGAAAGGGGAAACACGGCTGAGATCAAGAGAAGAAGGAATGATGTAATTATATTGGAAGTAGTAAAAAAAATAGAATATCAAAATGATAGATAAAATGGTATCTATGAAAGGCTAAACGGAGCCGGTGACTTGTGAATGATATGCAGGTTGCCGGCTTTTTCTGTCCACAAGAAGGGAAAGGTTCAAAACAGTGAGACCAGATGGAAGCATTATTATTGATACAAGAATTAACTCGAGCGGAGCAGAAAAGGGCGTAGGGGAAATAAAGTCTTCGCTATCAAAATTAGGCGGTACAGTAAAAAGAATTGGGACCCTTATTTTCACAGCATTTGCCGTAAAACAGATTGTACAGTTTGGAAAAGAGTGTTTAAAGCTAGGTTCTGATCTGGCTGAGGTTCAAAACGTAGTTGATGTGACATTTCCGAGTATGACAAAAAGAGTAGATGAATTTGCTAGGGCCGCAGCCGATTCTTTTGGATTATCTGAAACAATGGCTAAAAAGTATGTAGGAACGTTTGGGGCCATGTCTAAATCATTTGGCTATTCAGAAAGCGCAGCTTATGACATGGCAACGGCTCTGACCGGCTTAACCGGAGATGTAGCGTCTTTTTATAATATATCGCAGGACGAAGCCTATACTAAGCTGAAAAGCGTATTTACAGGGGAAACGGAAAGCCTCAAAGAATTAGGCGTAGTAATGACGCAGAATGCCCTGGATCAGTTTGCGCTTGCGAAAGGATTTGGAAAAGTAACCGACAAAATGACAGAGCAAGAAAAAGTCTCATTGCGGCTGCAATTTGTGCAGGAAAAGCTATCTGCAGCCAGCGGCGACTTTGCTCGTACTTCCGATTCGTGGGCGAATCAAGTCAGAGTATTACAACTAAGATTACAATCATTAAAGGCTACTATTGGTCAGGGCTTTATTAATCTGTTTACACCCATAATCAAATCTATAAATGTATTTCTTGAAAAATTGTCAGTGGCTACCACAGCATTTAAAAATTTTACTGAAACAATTATGGGAAAAACTACCGTAAGCACAGGAATATCACAGGAAGCTAGTAACGTTGCTGATATACAAAGTGGTTATGAGGGAGCGGCACAGGGAGCGGAGGATTTCGCCGATGGCGTAAAAGATGCAAATAAGCAGGTTAAAAAGTCATTGGCTCCGTTTGATAATTTAATACAGATCCAGAAGGAATCTAAGGATACAACAAATAACAATGGTGAAACTACTACACCGGGGATTCCGATTGAAGGTGAACAGAGTGATTCTCCATTCTTAAATAATGTCTTAGAAAAATTGGATGATATTAAAGCCAGATTATTAGAAATTGGTGATATTTTCAAATCTGGATTTTGGGAAGGATTTGGAAATTATAAGCCAATTATAAATGAGTTAATTAGCGATTTGCAGAGCATTGGTTCACATTTAAGAGAAATATTTACCGATGCCGATGTGATGGCAGCTGCAGAACGATTTGTAAACTCTTTTGCTGGCATGGTAGGGAAGCTGGTCGGATCTATTGCAAGCATAGGATTAACTATTGCCACTAATCTGGTGGGTGGAATGGAAAGTTATCTTTCCCAGAATACCGAGCGTATTAAGGGCTGGATTGTTAGAATGTTTAATATTGGAACTGAGATCAACACGATATTGGGTGATTTCTTTGTGGCATTCGCTGATGTATTTAGCGTATTCTCCACTCAGACGGCACAGGACATAACCGGTTCTGTCATTCAGATATTCGCCGATGTGTTTGGAGGTGTACTGGAACTTGCCGCCAAATTCACTAGAGACATACTTGATATGATGCTTACTCCATTTACAGAAAACAAAGATCTGATCAAACAGTCAATCAGTGAAACATTGGAACCAATACAAGTCGTTGTGGAGACCATAGCATCTACAGTACGTCAGCTCGTAGATGGTATAATGAAATTATATGACGAATATATTCACCCTCTTTTTGTTTCAATCCGTGAAGGTTTATCGAAAATATTAAAATTATTGTTAGAGGCCTATAATGAGTACATAGTTCCTATCTTGGATAAATTGGCAAAGAAATTCAAGGAAGTCATGGAGGGACCGGTTGGTGATGCTATTGACAGCGCATTAAAGTTTTTGGGAAAATTAGTAAAAGCGATTCAACTCTTATGGGAAGAAGTCCTGCTGCCGTTTGTTTTATGGTTAATTAAAACACTGGTTCCGATATTAGCACCCATAATAGAAACAATAGGAAATGTTTTTCTAAATGTATTTGGCGGAATAGCAAACATAGTCAGTGCTGTATTTGATATTCTGAGTGGCTTAATTGATTTTATCGTTGGAGTTTTCACAGGAGATTGGGAAAAGGCATGGCTTGGAATTAAGGAGATATTTGGTGGTATATGGAAAGGAATTAAAGCAATTATTGAAACAATCATTAACAGCATTGTTGACATTGTGGAGGGGCTTGTTAAAACTGTTGCTACAGCGATTGAGAAAGTGATTGGTTATTTCAATGATGGAGAAAAGAAAGCGAAATCCAGTACAACCGGTGGTTATGGAGGTGGTGGGAGAACATTTTCATCGTATCAGAGTAAACCTTATGCTGCATATTCTTCTTATGTCCCACAGCTTGCAACTGGCACTGTAGTTCCTCCAAAGGCTGGTAACTTCCTTGCAATGCTTGGAGATAACAACAAAGACTATGAGGTTGTATCCCCACTTGAAACCATGAAGCAGGCGTTTAAGGATGCAATTGGAGAAATGGGCGGCGTTGGCGGTAATCGTCCGATTACAGTTGTAATGGAATTAGACGGTACAAAGTTTGGGCAGGCAGTTTATAAGGCGAACAACAGCGAGACACAGCGCGTAGGCGTAAGAATGGTAACGAACGGGGGGTGATTTTATTGGATTGTGATTCAATTGTTAAGGGGAGGGGACCACCCCAATAATAATTGCTAATAATTAACTAAAACAAATACAAATGCGGAGGAACGAAAGATGATAGAGCCATATAAGAAAATTTATACAGTAAAAGAAGCAGCAGAGGTATTACTTGTCAATTCAGATACGGTACGTGGTTTTATACGTAAAGGAGAACTTATAGGCTTAAAGCTTGGGGCATTAAAGATCAGGGGGACTGACCTTGAAGCATTTATTGAAAAATATCCGGCATACAATCCAGAAATAATGGAAAGCAGCACTGAGGAATAAAACCAGGTAATCTCATAAAATCCATTTATATATTTATGAAACTTATAATTAAATCCATAGCTTAAGCAAGGCTTGATATTGCATAGAAAAGAGGATAAATGGACGTATTAGAAGAAGTAGTAATGCTAAAAGACTCTCGACATATAGCTGATAGAGTGGCACGAATAATTTTAAGCGCAGCTCAATACCCGGAGTTTGGCATTGGTGGTGTTCCAATTGTAACAGCTGCAGAAGTTTACGGAAAAGATCCTACATGGGTACGACAGGGTATTGAAGATGGGTGGTTGCCTATTGGACACATGACGCGAAGTGGTAACAAAAGGATTTTTTTATATCCCCTAAGAAGCTATGGGAAGATACTGGATACATTTGGAAAGGTTAATTACTGTGAAAATTGATTGAAAGTAGGGAGGCAGCAGGATATGACCAACGAAGAACTTGTGAACTTGATTAAAGCCGGCATAAACCCGGAAGAGAATATGCTTATTCTGTATAACCAGGTTAAGGGCTTTATTTATTCAATCGCTTTAAGGTATCGTGGATTGGGAGAAATAGAGGATTTAGAGCAGGAGGGATTCCTTTCTTTATACGATGCCATAAATGGCTATGATCCCAGCACCGGAAATAAATTTCTCACCTATGCGCAGTACTGGATTATCCAAGGGATTAAACGGTACATAGAACGTAATTCCTGCTGCCTGCGCCTTCCATCACAGATCCAGGGAAGATTACGGAGATATAAGCAGATCTGTGATTCATTTACAAAAGAATTTGGTCGGGACCCCTCAGAGGACGAGATTGCCGCCTTTATGGGGTTAAGTATAGAACAAGTCAGGGATATACATAAAAACGCCAATAAGGCTAATTTGGTAAGCCTGGACGCGCCTGTAAAGGGATTTGAAGAGGAGGGATTCACAACCGGTGACAATATTCCATCTGATGAAGATATGGAAGAAGTTATAATTGATGGAATGCAGCAGGAGCAGATTAAAACGGTGATATGGGAGTGTGTAGACAGCTTAGAAGGAATGCAGCCGGAAGTAATTCGCAAACGTTATCAAGACAATATGACACTGGAAGCGATAGGGAAAGAATGCGGAGTACCTAAAAGCGCAGTCCGGCGAGATGAAGCAAAAGCAATGCGTGAACTACGTAAGCCTGTGAATGACAGAAAGCTTCGTCCGTTCTTACCTGAAGCAGAAATAATCTATAGCATTGGTATGAGGGGGACCGGCGTAGAAAGGTTTAATCAGACATGGACCAGCGCAACGGAAAGGGCGGCTCTTTGCTTTGAGGCATGACAGGTCGTATTTTACGAGGTCTCCTGGTAGATTTTAGTAAACTTCTGGAACCCATAAAGGTGTTTCCAAATTGGCAACGCCTTTAGCTTATATAAATACATAGATGTTAGAAAATGTTAGAATTCAAAACGAACGCTAACATTTGATAAGGTTGGATCTCCTATATTATCTCCTATTACAGCTACAGAAGATAAGAAAATGTATGTAAAAGACTGGACACAAAACCCTTGTAAATCCTTGTATGATCCTAGTAAATGCTAGTCAAAATGCTGGAAAATGCTAGAGTAAAATGAGCCTTAGAATATGGGAAGTATACAGGTAATTGCTTGTAATAAGGGCTTTTTTTAATAATAAATAATTGTAAAGGAAAACGAACGCTTTAAACGAATGTTGCAATAGAACGTTCGGCATCTTGTAGCGGTAAATTCCACTGTTATTAAATAAGCTGACACGGCGCTTTACCGACTCAGAGCAAGTATGCATCAGCTGTTACGATAGCTGAGATATTGCAGGGTTACCACATTTTGGAGTATCCTTATAAGTGCAGGAATGATTTTAGACTTGTCGTTTTAACTTAGCATGCCGTTATAGCACATATAGGCTTTTATGGGGGGGGGGACTGTGCTGAGAATCTTTATTTTACTTGGGTATCAGAGAATACAATATAGCAAAAATTGAGGTGATATTATGCAAAACATTACAATTAAAGCAGGAGTAACAGAACAATATTTTGTAATCATGGCATCAGTGTTTTATTTGGAAGAGACAAAGAACTATGAGGGGATATTGCTGTTAAAGGAGAAGGGAAAAGAACACGCGAGATATGGGGCAAGTGATATCAAGATACAATCAAAATGCAAGGAAACTGCGTTTAAGCAGCTGCGGCAGATTGCGGAGATGTACCCACCAAAACAAGACTTAAAAGTTATAGATGCTACAGGAGGTCTGTGAAATGAGTGATATTGTAGAGAGATACCGCCTTTCGCTATTAATGAAAGATAAGGAGAATGGCGGTAAAAAGAAAAAGCTTCGTTGGAATACCGCGACAGAAGTACGGCGGTCCCTGGCAAAGATTAATAACATGGTACTGAATGGGGAGATCACGGCAAAGGAAGCGAATTCAATTTTTTATTCTGCAAACCTGGTTCTGAAAGCGCTGGAGCAGGAAGCCCAGCTTAAAGAGGGAACCGGAGGCGCTGTAACGGCTGCAGCAGGTCAGAGCCGACAATTCGGCTGAGATATATTGTTTTTTATGAAGCATGGGAAATCCCACTGTAATTACATAACAGCCACCCATACTGTTTTAATACTATTACTCCTGGTTGATTTCCCCAACTTATTGGGGAAGGATCCAAAGCAAGTGGAGCGGAATATTCCGTTGTAATGAGTTGCCCTGCTGCCGGGAAAAGTAATTGCACATTGAAATGGGATATGTTACCATAGGGACATGGAACAATCGTGTTACAGGGTGTGTTGACCTCATTCTATGATAGAATGGGGGTGGTGCTGATGAAGTTTGACTTTAAAGATCTTATGACCTTTGGTCTTTTCGTTCTGGCATTACTTACATTCGTTTTTACGTTTAGTAAGTAGCAATACATAAGAAAAACCACCCTGATACTTGACCGGTACGGGTGGCTTCTCTATCCTAATTCGGGTCAACCCCTTGTGGGCGGTTGTTCCTTCTATAATTCTAATATAGCATATACGCAATGGTATTTCAAGCCTATTCTTCCTTGTCAGGTACATATTCCATTAAATCACCGGGTTGACAGCTTAATGCTTTACATAATTTTGATATAGTTTTGCTGTCAAGTCCGCCAGTTCCATTTTTAAGAGCTGTTAAAGTTCCTTGTCCTATTAGCTTTTCTTTTCTAATTCTGTATGTGGTCCATCCTTGTTCTTCAAGGAGAATAAAAAGTTTCTTATAACTGATTGCCAATGTATTCCCTCCCTTCCCTGGTCGATTTAGGCGTTATAAAATAGGCGCATCTTTTCCATGTTAAGCATATTATAGCACTTGATGTGCACAAAAACAAGTGTACAAATGTAACGAAATAATCACTTAATTTTGTGCATAACGCCACTTGAACAATCACTTAACTTTGTGTATAATAAGTACATAAGATAACAAAACAGTAAAGCACCGATAACCCCGAAAAGGTTATGAACTTCCAGTCAATATACCTGTGAGTGAGCAATGGCAAAACCAATAGTCAGGAAGATTACAGGAACGGTGTAAGGATTCAATCCCGGTGAGGAGGTGCCAAAGCTGGCGAACAATAGACCGGTAAGAATCGGCAAGGAGGAAGGAGCGCACACAATGTCGGAGAAAACGTTACTTAAAAAGGTTAATAGCTTGAAAGAATTAGAGATCCAGAAGAAATCTATTGAAAAGCAGATGGCGGTCCTGCAGGAAGAAATAAAGAAGGAGTTGGAAGCCAGAGGATCAGAGGAGGCAGCAATAGGTGACTGGATCGTGAGATTTAAGGCGGTAATGAGTAATAAGTTTAACAGTAAAGCCTTTGCAGCAGACCACCCGATACTTTACAAAAAGTATATGGCTCCTGCACAGACCATGAGATTCACTGTACAGTAGGTGCACAGCGATTAATAAATGAAACTGCGGCAGCAGGCGTATAACGGCAATTACATAATCCTGCTGCCAAACGCACCATAAATAAAAACCCCGTGCATCGGCAAACGCACAGGGATAATGAAAAAATATACCCGATCACACACCAATGCGATAAGGATAATTAGATTATATCATAGAATTATTACTTTGCAACCAAAAGCTAAGGAGGGTAATTTAAAATGAATAAAGAAGAATTTAGAATGAATGAAGAGGATAAGCAGCTTATTAAAGATATGGCTATGGAATTCGTTAATTATAGCCTTGATGATATGGAAGTAGTAAAAACCATTCTTTTAAAAAATTTAGAGAATGAAGAGGATGTGGAAGCGTTAAAACATTGCGCTACCCGAATAATAGATATAGCTATTCAAGCAAAGAGAAGACTGGCATATAAATTATAGGAAAACAATAATCTTTTGATTCAATGAGGTTGAAAAAAGTTGAAAGAGTGCGGCATATAGCAGTTTTGGTGTTGCACTCTTTATAAGGAGTAAATAATATGGCATTAGATAAAAGCGGGAAAATGTTACCTAAAGGAATCACCTTGCGTTCAGACGGCAGATACATGGGGCGCTTTACCTATGCTGGTGAACGGTATACCTTGTATGATGATGATAACCCAAAACGTCTAAAGAAAGCTCTGGAAGATATGCGATATGAGTTAGAGCATGGAATTAGGGGAAAAGTAAATAATGTTACGTTGGATAAGTGGGTTGAAATCTGGTTGACAGAGTATAAGGCTAATACTGTAAAAGAATCCACATATTTGCTGTACAGGAATTATTATGAGTGGTATATCAAGCCTCAAATAGGAAGATTGAAAATTAAAGATATAAAAAATGTGCATATTCAGAAGATATTTAATGCGATGAAAGACAAGGAACTTTCTTTAAATACCATGAAGAAAACTTATTCTATCATCTATGATATTTTGAATTATGCGCTCAACAATGATATTATCCTTAAAAATCCATGCGTTGGTATAGCATTACCGAAGCAAAGAGTTAAGAAGCGGAGAGTAATGACAACGGCAGAACAGGAGATTTTTGAAGGAGCGATGCAGGGCTCTACTTATGAAAATGTATATAAGGTTGCATTATGTTCCGGTATGCGTATAGGCGAGATTCTGGGGCTTACCTGGGCAGACGTAGATTTTGAAAACAGTCTTATATCTGTAAACAGGACATTACTGTATTATCAATCAAGAAAAGGTGAAAAATGCTTACCTAAATTTCAGGAACCAAAAACAAAGGCCGGAAAAAGAAGTATACCAATGCTTACTCAGATGACCAGAGTATTAAAGTTGCAGAAGCTCCAGCAAAATACGCAAAGGGTTGAACTGGGAATTAACTATCAGGAGTTGGAAGGATTTGAAAATCTTGTATTTACCACGAAATTTGGAAAGCCTGTATATGAGAGTTATATAAACGAAAATCTCAAATATATAGTTTCACATATTAATAAGCAGGAGATTAGGAAAGCCAAAGAAGAGGGGCGAGAGCCGGCTGTATTTGAAAAGATAACGCCTCATACATTACGTCACACATTTGCAACCAGAGCATTTGAAAAGGGAATGAAACCAAAGACTGTGCAGGAAATATTAGGCCATAGCAGTTTGAGTATGACAATGGATTTATACACTCATGTTACAGAAGAAACAAAAGTTGAAGAAATGAAGAAGTTAGAAAGACAAGCATAATAAATAAGGCTCACTTAATCGTGGGCTTTTTGCTTGCCTTAATTGCTTTTGTCATGTAAAATTATGATGTTCCAAATAAAAATGGTGTAAAAATGGTGTCAAACCATAAAATACACTAAGAAAAAATGAAAAGTATCCGCATAGATAAAGGAGTTTTTTAATGAGTATATTAAACGTAGAACATTTAACACATGGATTCGGAGACCGCGCTATTTTTCAGGACGTATCCTTCCGGTTATTAAAAGGAGAGCACATCGGTCTGATCGGTGCGAATGGAGAGGGAAAATCCACATTTATGAATATCATAACGGCAAAGCTTCAGCCGGATGAAGGAAAAGTTGAGTGGGCTAAGAGAGTAAGAGTCGGCTATCTGGACCAGCATACGGTTTTGGAAAAAGGAATGACCATCCGCGACGTATTGAAAAGTGCATTTGCCTTTCTGTTTCAGATGGAGGAACAGATGAATGATATCTGTGACCGGATGGGAGAAGCGGACGAAGAAACCATGAATTCCATGATGGAAGAACTGGGGACAATCCAGGATCTTTTAATGGCTCATGATTTTTATATAATTGATTCCAAGGTGGAGGAAGTAGCAAGAGCATTGGGATTAAGTGATATGGGACTTGATAAGGACGTAACGGAATTAAGCGGAGGCCAGAGAACCAAGGTTCTGTTAGGAAAGCTTCTGCTTGAGAAACCGGATATTCTTCTTCTGGACGAGCCTACCAATTACCTGGATGTTCAGCACATTGAATGGCTGAAACGTTATCTGGTGGAATATGAAAATGCATTTATTCTGATTTCCCATGATATCCCGTTCTTAAACAGCGTGGTAAATATTATCTATCATATGGAAAATCAGGCATTGGACCGTTATGTTGGAGACTATGATAAGTTCCAGGAGGTTTATGCGGTAAAACGGGCGCAGCTGGAATCCGCGTATAAGAGACAGCAGCAGGAGATTGCAGAGCTGGAGGATTTTGTGGCGCGTAACAAGGCCCGGGTTTCCACCAGGAACATGGCAATGTCCAGACAAAAGAAGTTAGATAAGATGGAAGTGATTGAACTGTCTAAGGATAAGCCCAAGCCTGAGTTTCATTTTATGGAAGCACGTACAGCCGGAAAGATTATTTTTGAAACCAGAGACCTGGTAATCGGATATGAAGAACCATTGTCCAGACCATTGAATCTGAACCTGGAAAGAGGGGAAAAGGTGGTTTTATCAGGGGCCAACGGAATTGGTAAAACCACTCTTTTAAAGAGTATTCTGGGACTGATCCCTTCCTTAAATGGAAGCGTGGAGCTGGGAGATTATCTTTCCATTGGTTATTTTGAACAGGAGATGGCACCTGGTAATACGACTACCTGTATTGAAGAGATCTGGAAAGAGTTCCCTTCCTATACCCAGTATCAGGTCCGTTCTGCACTTGCCAAATGCGGTCTGACTACCAAGCACATTGAAAGCCAGGTGCGGGTGCTCAGCGGAGGTGAGCAGGCGAAGGTCCGTTTATGCAAGCTGTTAAACAGAGAAACGAATGTTCTGCTTTTAGATGAGCCGACCAACCATCTTGATGTGGAAGCAAAAGAAGAACTGAAAAGGGCGCTGAAGGAATACAAGGGAAGCATTCTATTAATCTGCCATGAGCCGGAATTTTATGATGGACTTGCCACGAAGGTGATAGACTGCAGAGAGTGGGCACTTAAGTTATCCTGATAATAGTAAAATGGGATTTGATATTCTTGAAGATAATCAGGTCCCATTTTTGGATAAAAAAAATCCGTCTCCATCAATTGGAAACGGGTTATAATCTTTTAGGGGGGCCGGACGGTTTGCACCGTCCGGTATGAGTATGAAAAAGCTTTGTGATTTCAAGTAAGTTACTTGAAACAAAAGGCCCGTCATCCTTTCGGATAACGTATTATCAGTATATGATATAAATGTGAAGAAAATGTGTACCACACATTAAAAAAACATAAACAAAATAAAAATTAAAAAAACCCTTTCAAAACGTGGGGTTATTGTATATAATAAGATGGAAAATATGACTTCATTTACTAATTAACATAAATTTGAAGATAAAGGAAGCCCTGGGAACAGGATACAGCGAACAGGAGGAAGATTATTATGATGTCGAATGACATTGGAATTGATTTGGGTACAGCGAGCATACTGGTTTATATCAAAGGCAAGGGTGTGGTTTTAAAAGAGCCGTCAGTTGTGGCGATAGACCGTGATACCAATAAAATTAAGGCAATCGGAGAAGAAGCCAGACTGATGATTGGAAGAACTCCCGGTAATATTGTAGCAGTCAGACCTTTGCGCCAGGGTGTAATTTCCGATTACACAGTAACGGAAAAGATGCTGAAGTATTTTATCAACAAAGCAGTAGGAAAGAAAACATTAAGAAAACCAAGAATCAGTGTCTGCATACCAAGCGGAGCGACTGAAGTTGAAAAAAAAGCGGTTGAGGATGCAACCTATCAGGCAGGAGCCAGAGAAGTGGCTATCATTGAGGAACCGGTGGCAGCTGCCATCGGTGCCGGTATTGATATTTCCAAGGCATGCGGTAATATGATCGTGGATATTGGCGGCGGAACTTCCGATATTGCAGTGATATCATTAGGCGGTACTGTTGTGAGCACCTCCATTAAGGTTGCTGGTGATGATTTTGACGAGGCGCTTGTCCGTTATATGCGTAAGAAACACAATCTTCTTATCGGAGAAAGAACAGCGGAAGAGATCAAGATTAACATTGGAGCTGCTTACCGCAGACCAGAAGTTTTAACTATGGAAGTAAGAGGAAGAAACTTAGTAACAGGGCTTCCTAAGACGATTGTTGTCACTTCGGACGAGACCCTTGATGCGTTAAAAGAGCCTGCAATGCAGATTGTGGATGCGGTTCATAACGTTCTGGAGAGAACTCCGCCTGAACTTGCTGCCGATATTTTTGACAGAGGGATTGTCTTAACAGGAGGCGGTTCTTTATTAAGCGGTCTGGACGCCCTGATCGAAGAGAAGACAGGCATTACTACTATGATTGCAGAGGATCCGCTGACTGCAGTTGCAATTGGAACCGGTAAATTTATTGAGTTTACTCATGGCGGAAACAGTAAAACAGAATTTTAATCAGGGAACGTTTGTATTGAGTCCTGGTGATTAACAAGACTGCTCTTAACGGCCCTGGCGGTATCAAAAGATCCCGGCAGGGCTCATTTAACGGCAGTCTCTTTGTACTTACGGAGGAAACATGGCAACAGTCTGCGGATTTGTAGAAAAAATTAAATACAGGAACGAAGACAACGGTTATACGGTGCTGAGCCTTTCCGAGGATGGCGAAGAATATACGCTGGTGGGCAATTTCCATTACGTCAGCGAAGGTGAACGGATCGAAGCGGTAGGGATCCTAACGGAGCATCCGGTATATGGAGAGCAGCTGTCGGTGGAAAGCTATGAAATCAAAGCTCCTGAAGATACCGCAGCCATGGAACGGTACCTGGGATCCGGAGCAATTAAAGGTGTGGGTGCTGCACTGGCAGCAAGGATTGTCCGCCGTTTTAAAGCGGATACCTTCCGGATTATGGAAGAAGAGCCGGAACGCCTGTCCGAGGTGAAGGGCGTCAGCGAAAAGCTTGCCATGTCCATCTCCAATCAGGTAGAACAGAAAAAAGAGATGCGTCAGGCCATGATGTTCCTTCAGGAATATGGTATTTCCATGAATCTGGCTGTGAAAATTTATCAGGAATATGGTCCCAGGCTTTACAGCATCATTAAGGAAAATCCCTATCAGATGGCAGATGACATATCCGGAGTCGGTTTTAAAATGGCAGATGAGATTGCCAGAAAAGCAGGGATTTTTACAGATTCGGATTTTCGTATCAAAAGCGGAGTTCTTTATACCCTGTTGCAGGCAACAACCAACGGTCATACCTATCTGCCGGAAGAGGAGCTTCTTTCTGCTGCTTCTGAGCTGTTAAAGGTGGAGCAGGAATCCATCGAAAAACACCTGATGGATATGCAGCTGGACAAGCGCCTGATTATCCGCGAGACAGACGGGAAACGGACCGTTTATGCAGCCCAGTATTATTACATGGAATTAAATGTTGGAAAGATGCTCCATGATCTGAATATCAGGGGAACCATGCCTGAGGAAGAGATCAGAACCAGGCTTATAAAGCTTCAGGAAACGGAGCAGATTGAACTGGATGAAAAACAGGTAATGGCAGTGGTGGAAGCTGTAAACAGCGGACTTTTAATCATCACGGGCGGACCTGGAACAGGAAAGACCACAACCATTAATACCATTATCCGCTTTTTTGAAAGCGAGGAGATGGAGATATTACTGGCAGCCCCGACCGGCAGAGCAGCAAAGCGAATGACAGAAGCAACAGGCTATGAAGCACGGACCATACACCGCCTTTTAGAACTGACAGGCGTTCCTGGAGACGAACGTTCTGTTTCCATGCATTTTGAGAGGAATGAGGAGAATCCCCTGGATGCGGATGCTGTAATTATTGATGAGACATCCATGGTAGATATTCATCTTATGCAGTCCCTGTTAAAGGCAATTAACCCTGGAACAAGGCTGATACTGGTGGGTGATGTAAACCAGCTTCCAAGCGTGGGGCCTGGCAATGTACTGAGAGATCTAATTGATTCCCAATGCTTTAATGTAGTGATGCTGACGAAAATCTTCCGGCAGGCAACCCAGAGCGATATCGTAGTCAATGCCCATATGATCAACAGGGGGGAAGCAGTCCCTCTCGGTAAAAAGAGCAATGACTTTTTGTTTATCAGAAGGGATGAACCTAATGCCATCATCAATGCCATGATTACTCTGGTTCAGAATAAGCTTCCCGCATATGTGAAGGCGGACCCCTATGACATTCAGATTATGACTCCGATGAGAAAAGGGGTCATGGGAGTGGAACGGTTGAACAGCATTCTTCAGGAGTATTTAAATCCCCCGTCCGAATCAAAACAGGAGCGGGAGTCGGCAGGAGTGATTTACCGGACCGGCGATAAGGTGATGCAGATCAAGAATAACTATAATATGGAATGGGAAGTCCGAAACAAGTACGGGATTCCGGTGGAAAAGGGAACTGGTATTTATAATGGGGACATCGGTATCATTCGTGAGATGAATTCATTTGCGGAGCTTGTTACTGTGGAATTTGATGAGGGACGTCTGGTGGAATACAGCTATAAACAGCTGGAGGAACTGGAACTGGCTTATGCCATAACGATTCATAAATCCCAGGGAAGTGAATATCCGGCAGTGGTAATTCCTGTTTTCCCAGGTCCAAGAATGCTGATGACGAGAAATTTGATTTATACAGCGGTTACACGCGCAAAAACCTGTGTCTGCCTGGTGGGAATGCCGGGTACATTTCAGGATATGGTAAATAACGAAATGGAACAGCGCAGATACTCCGGCTTAAAGGAACGTATCTGTGAAATAAACAAGCTGCCTTAAATTCTTTGGGCAGATGGAAATTCTACCCGTCTGCCTGTCTGATAATTCTTAAAAGGAGTTTCAAATCTTATGCAATCCTCTTTTTTTATTGACCTTCTGTTTCCCAGAAGGTGTCCGGTCTGCGACAGCATCGTCGTCCCAAAGGGCAGACTGATCTGCCCGGATTGTATCAAAAATCTCTCTTTTGTAAAAGATCCTGTATGCAAAAAATGTGGAAAGGAAGTCTTAAGCAACGATATAGAATACTGCTTTGACTGCATGAAACACAAACGAAGTTATGAATTTGGCAGAGCTCTGGTTAACTATGAGGAATATGCCAGAAATTCTATAGCTAAGATAAAATATAAAAACAAACGGGAATATCTGGATTTTTACGGAGATGCCATAAGTCTGCGTTATGAGAAGATCATCAGGCGTATGGAGGCTGATGGTCTGGTTCCGGTACCAGTTCATCCTTCAAGAAAAAGGGAGAGAGGATTCAACCAGGCAGAGCTTCTTGCACGCAGAATTGAGGCAAATCTTAATATTCCGGTTTTTCCCGAACTGCTGGTACGAAATAAGAAAACCATGCCGCAGAAAGCGCTGAATCCTACAGAACGTTTAAAAAATCTGGAGGAAGCTTTTCTGCCTGGTAAGCTGATTCCGGGACTTAAGAATGTGATTTTAATCGACGATATTTATACGACAGGAAGTACAGTAGAAGCATGTACCCGTGTGCTGAAAAAATCGGGAATAGAGAAGGTGTATTTATTAACAATTTGTATTGGACGAGGGCAGTAGTTTGATGTATGATACATAAATAACGAATATTGACTGACTCAGGAGGAATGGGAATGAACATCAGGACTGCAGAAGAAAAAGATATGCCGCAGCTTTTGAATATTTACAATTATGAGGTTGAGCATGGGCTTGCTACCTTTGATTTTACTCCAAAATCCATGGAGGAGCGCATGGTCTGGTTTCGGGAACACAATGTATTAAATCATCCCCTGATTGTTGCGGAGGTAGATGGGAAAGCAGTAGGCTATGCAAGCCTTTCTCCGTACCGGCCGAAAGAAGCTTATAAAGAAACGGTGGAACTTTCCATATACATTGATAAGGATTACAGGAGAAAAGGGATCGCAGGTAAACTGGCAAAAGTCATTCTTGACATGGCAAGGGAAAGAGATGATATTCATACGGTTATTTCCGTAATTACAGGAGGCAATGAGGCCAGTGTTAAGCTGCATGAGCAGCTGGGATTTATTCACTGTGGAACAATTCGCGAAGTGGGAAAAAAATTTGGACAGATTCTGGATATAGAAAACTACCAGATTATATTGTAAGATAGAGATAAAAGAGAAAGGAAGAGGATATGAGCCATATAGAGGGGTACTATACTTCAGGAGAATTTGCAAAAAAAGCCAGTGTTTCCATTCGGACAATCAGGTATTATGATAAACAGGGGCTGTTAAAGCCTGCGGGTATGAGCGCTGGCGGATACCGGCTTTATACTGATTCCGATTTTGCAAAGCTGCAGAAGATACTCTCTCTAAAATATCTCGGTTTCTCTCTCGATGAGATCCGTTCTATTACGATTAATGATAAGGACCATGATTATGTAGGTGAGTCAATTAAGCTTCAGCTGAATTTGATCCGGAAGCGAATCGAGCATTTAAAGCTGGTGGAGCAGACATTAACAGAGACCTCAAAGCTGGTGTCGGATCATCAGTCCGTAGACTGGAATAAAATCCTTCACCTGATCCATATTACAAATATGGAAAAGACTCTGGTTGAGCAGTACAAGGATGCAGCCAATGTAGGTATACGGATTGGGCTTCATAAAAAATACGCAACCAATCCGGAAGGCTGGTTTCAGTGGCTTTTCAAGCAGATGGAACCTATGAATGGAAAACGTATTCTGGAGCTGGGATGCGGAAACGGTGAGCTTTGGCGTGTAAATAAGGAACGGATACCGTCAGATACTGCCCTCTGCCTGACAGATGTTTCTAAGGGAATGGTTCGGGATGCCCAGGAAAATTTAAAACAGGTCCCGGGGCAGATTGCCTTTGAAGTTCTGGACTGCCGTCAGATAAATAAGCCTCAGGAGTGCTATGATGCTGCGGCTGCCAATCATGTTCTGTTTTATTTAACCAATCTGGATGCTGTCCTGACTCAGGTTTACAGGGTCTTAAAAAAGGATGGAGTTTTTTACTGCAGTACCTACGGCAGGGAGCATATGAAGGAGATCCGGCAGCTTGTGCTGGAATTTGATTCCAGAATTTCTCTCTCTGAAGTAAACCTTTATGATGTGTTTGGCCTTGAGAATGGAGAAGAGATTTTAGAACATCATTTTAAGTCTGTTAGAAAAGAAATATACAAGGATCATCTGGAAGTCAGTGATGCAGGTGCTCTGATGGAATATATTTTATCCTGTCATGGAAACCAGCAGGAGTTTTTAAGTGACCGGTATGAGGAGTTTCGTGAATACTTAGAGAAGAAGATGGAAAAGAAGGGATATATTCATATTACCAAGCGTGCAGGTGTATTTATTTGTACAAAATAAGAAAAACGTAATAGAAAAAGTCTTGACCGTGACCTTACGTCACCCTTTATGATAGCAGTATGAATGAATATGGAGGAAACAAACAATGAAGGGAATTATACTTGCCGGGGGGTCCGGCACAAGGCTGTATCCGCTGACCATGGTAACGTCCAAACAGTTACTGCCCATCTATGATAAACCTATGATTTACTATCCGCTGTCTGTTTTGATGAATGCAGGGATCCGGGATATTCTGATTATATCCACTCCCGACGATACGCCTCGGTTTGAGGCACTTTTGGGCAGTGGTGCGCAGTTTGGTATCCGGTTATCCTACGCAGTGCAGCCTTCTCCCGATGGTCTTGCCCAGGCATTTGTCATTGGAGAAGAATTTATCGGAGACGACAGCGTTGCCATGATTCTAGGGGATAATATTTTTGCAGGCCATGGTCTTACAAAGCGTCTTCTTCATGCTGCAAATAAGAAGGATGGAGCGACTGTTTTCGGTTACTATGTGGATGATCCGGAACGCTTTGGAATTGTGGAGTTTGATTCGGAAGGAAAGGCTGTTTCCATTGAAGAGAAGCCGTCTTCGCCCAAGAGCAATTACTGTGTGACCGGTCTTTACTTCTACGATAATAAGGTTGTGGAATATGCAAAGAACTTACAGCCTTCCGCCCGCGGGGAACTGGAGATTACGGATTTAAACCGCATCTATTTAGAAGAAGGAAAGCTGGATGTGGAGCTTCTGGGTCAGGGCTTTACCTGGCTTGATACAGGAACACATGAGTCTCTGGTTGATGCCACTAATTTCGTACGGACGATGGAAACCCATCAGCACAGAAAGCTTGCCTGTCTGGAAGAAATCGCCTATTTAAACCACTGGATCACAAAGGATCAGCTGGAAAAGAGTATTGAACCGTTAAAGAAGAACCAGTACGGCCAGTATCTGATGGATGTACTTGCAGGAAAATATATCGATAAGTAAAGGAGTAAATCAATGAAAATCATCGTTACCGGAGGAGCCGGATTCATCGGCGGAAACTTCGTACATCATATGGTAAATAAATACCCGGACTATGAGATTATTAATCTGGACCTTTTAACCTATGCAGGTAATTTAGAGACTTTAAAGCCTGTGGAAGACAAATCCAATTACCGCTTTATCAAGGGAGATATTGCAGACAGAGCCTTTATTTTCGAGTTGTTCGAAAAAGAGAAACCGGATGTAGTGGTGAACTTTGCGGCAGAAAGCCACGTGGACCGTTCCATTACAGATCCGGAAAGCTTTGTAAGAACCAATGTTATGGGTACCACCACGCTGTTAGATGCATGCCGCACCTATGGAATCAAGCGGTATCATCAGGTTTCCACAGATGAGGTATACGGTGATTTACCTCTTGACCGCCCGGATTTATTCTTTACAGAAGAGACTCCGCTTCATACATCAAGCCCTTATTCTTCATCAAAAGCAAGTGCCGATCTGTTCGTTCTGGCATACCAGAGAACCTTTGGGCTTCCTGTTACTATATCCAGATGCTCCAACAACTACGGACCATATCATTTTCCAGAGAAGCTGATTCCGCTTATCATCAGCCGTGCTTTGGCGGATGAGGAACTTCCTGTATACGGAACCGGAGAGAATGTAAGAGACTGGCTCCATGTATCTGACCACTGTGAAGCCATTGATCTGATTATTCACAAGGGAAGAGAGGGAGAAGTTTATAATGTAGGCGGACATAATGAGCGGACCAATTTAGAAGTCGTTAAGACCATTTTAAAGGAACTGAACAAACCGGAAAGCTTAATCAAGTACGTAACAGACCGTCCGGGACATGACAGGCGTTATGCCATTGATCCGAAGAAACTGGAGACAGAACTTGGCTGGAAGCCCAAATATAACTTTGACACCGGAATCCGCCAGACGATCCAGTGGTATCTGGATCATGAGGACTGGTGGAAACATATTATAAACGGAGAATATCAGAATTATTTCGACAACATGTACGGAAAACGTTTATAAATTCCAATCGTAAAGTGAGGCAGCGATGAAAGTATTAGTTACTGGCGTAAAGGGCCAGCTTGGATATGATGTAGTAAATGAGCTGAAAAAACGGAACCATGAGGCAGTGGGTGTAGATATCGAAGAGATGGATATTACAGATGGGGAAAGCGTAAACCGGGTGATTCGGGAAGCTGCTCCGGATGCAGTGATTCACTGTGCCGCTTATACAGCAGTAGATGCTGCAGAGGATAATGAGGACATCTGCAGGAAGGTCAATGCCAGAGGAACCGGGAACATCGCCAGAGTGTGCAAAGAACTGGATATCCGAATGATGTATATCAGCACCGATTATGTATTTAACGGTCAGGGAACCCGTCCCTGGGAGCCGGATGATCACAGAGAGCCGTTAAATGTTTATGGGCAGACGAAGTATGAAGGAGAACTGGAAGTAGAAGAAAAACTTGCGAAGTATTTCATCGTGCGAATAGCCTGGGTATTCGGTGTAAATGGCAAGAACTTTATAAAGACAATGCTGAATCTGGGGAAAACCAGGGATAAATTGAATGTTGTTGCCGATCAGATTGGTTCTCCCACTTATACCTTTGACCTTGCCCGCCTTCTGGTGGATATGATTGAAACGGAAAAATACGGCCGTTATCATGCTACCAATGAGGGACTTTGCAGCTGGTATGATTTTGCCTGTGAAATCTTTAAGCAGGCCGGCATGAAGGTGGCGGTTGAACCAGTGACCTCCGACCAGTTTCCGGTAAAGGCAAAGCGTCCTATGAACAGCCGTATGAGTAAGGATAAGCTGAAGGAAAATGGTTTTCAGCCACTTCCATCATGGCAGGATGCATTAAGGCGGTATCTGACAGTAATCGAGAATTAGACACACACACGGGAAACTTTGGGCTTGCTTTTTCCGGTTTCCCGTGTTATAATGGCTGAATCCTACAATTTAGCAGGTATTTCTAAAAAAAGATTGACGAATCCAGTCCTGTGTGTTATAGTAATTGGGCGAATGGAAGAGCTTAGGTCTTTTTTTTATGCTCAAAATTTCTTGAAGCAGAAAAAAGGGACTGAAAACACAACAACGATAATTTAAGTGGAGGTGGAAGTCGTGCGCACAAAAATCACACTGGCATGTACTGAATGTAAACAGCGTAACTACAACATGACCAAGGATAAGAAGACTCATCCGGACAGAATGGAAACTAAGAAGTATTGCCGATTCTGTAAGAGCCATACAATGCACAAAGAAACGAAGTAATTAGTTTAGGAGGCAGATTATGGGAGATACAGTGAACAACGAGGGAACTCAGAAAAAAAGTTTTGTAGATGGTTTGAAAGCCGAGTTTTCCAAGATCGTTTGGCCTGACAAAGATACCATAACGAAAGAAACAATCGCTGTTATGTCATCTGCGGTTGCTCTAGGACTGATTACTGCGCTTCTTGATCTTATCATCAAGTTTGGTCTCAGTTTTATCTTATAATTCGTAAGGGTTAAGGTGAATTTATGTCAGAAGCAAATTGGTATGTAGTCCATACCTATTCAGGTTATGAAAACAAAGTAAAAGTTGACATTGAAAAAACAATCGAAAACAGAAACTTGCAGGATCAGATTCTGGAAGTATCGGTTCCTCTTGAATCCGTCATCGAACTGAAAAATGGCGTGGAAAAAAAGGCCGATAAAAAGATGTTCCCCGGATACGTACTGATTCACATGGTCATGAATGATGATACATGGTATGTTGTACGTAATACCCGTGGTGTAACAGGCTTTGTAGGTCCTGGATCAAAACCGGTTCCTCTGACAGAAGAAGAGATGCAAAAACTTGGATTCAAGAATGAAGAAGTAATTGTTGGCTTTGAAGTGGGAGATACCGTAGTGGTAACTTCCGGTGCATGGAAGGATACCGTTGGTGCTATCAAGTCCATCAACGAAGGTAAAAAGACCATCACCATTAACGTTGAGATGTTTGGCCGGGAGACTCCGGTAGAACTCAATTTCAGCGAGATAAAGAAGATGTAACAAGTAAAAGCGGCTTATACGGTTGTATAGGCTCGTGGGAGGGAAATCCCCGACAATACCACATTTATTAGGAGGTGCCTAATTATGGCAAAGAAAGTAACGGGATATATCAAATTGCAGATTCCAGCAGGAAAGGCTACACCAGCTCCTCCTGTAGGTCCGGCACTTGGACAGCATGGTGTTAACATCGTACAGTTTACGAAAGAATTCAATGCAAGAACTGCTGACCAGGGAGATTTAATCATTCCGGTTGTTATTACTGTTTATGCGGACAGAAGCTTCAGCTTCATAACCAAAACTCCGCCAGCTGCTGTATTACTGAAGAAAGCCTGCAAGCTTAAATCAGGATCTGCAGTTCCGAACAAGACAAAAGTAGCTACCATTTCCAAGGCTGAGTTACAGAAGATTGCTGAATTAAAGATGCCAGATTTAAACGCAGCATCTGTTGAAGCAGCTATGAGCATGATCGCTGGTACCGCAAGAAGTATGGGTATCACGGTTGAGGCTTAAGTTTCTTAGCAATCGACGTTTTGTAACGTGGGAGGGAAAATCCCCGACAATACCACTAGGAGGTTATTTAGAATGAAAAGAGGAAAAAGATACGCAGAGGCAGCTAAGACAGTAGATCGTGCTGTTCTCTACGATGCACCAGTAGCAATCTCTTTAGTTAAGACGAATGCAAGTGCTAAATTTGATGAAACCATTGAAGCTCATATCAGAACCGGTTGTGACGGACGTCACGCAGACCAGCAGATCCGTGGTGCCGTAGTACTTCCTCACGGTACAGGTAAGACTGTTCGCATCTTAGTTTTCGCTAAGGGTGCAAAGGCTGATGAAGCACAGGCTGCAGGAGCAGATTTCGTTGGAGCAGAGGAATTAATTCCGAAGATCCAGAACGAAGGCTGGCTGGATTTTGATGTAGTTGTTGCTACTCCAGACATGATGGGTGTAGTTGGTCGTTTAGGACGTGTCCTTGGACCTAAGGGCTTAATGCCAAACCCAAAAGCTGGTACCGTTACCATGGATGTAACAAAAGCAATCAATGATATCAAAGCTGGTAAGGTTGAGTACAGACTTGATAAAACAAATATTATCCACGTGCCAGTTGGAAAAGCTTCTTTTACAGAAGAACAGTTAGCGGACAACTTCCAGACGCTTGTTGATGCAATCGTCAAAGCAAAACCAAGTACAGTTAAAGGTGCTTATTTAAAGAGCGTTACACTTGCTTCCACTATGGGACCTGGCGTAAAGCTGAATGTAGCAAAGTTAATGGGCTAATTTTGCTTTGTGGTTGACATGCATTATAAATAATGTTATACTAACCAAGTATTAACTGCCGAAGACAGCAGGTGCCGCAAGGCATAAGGTGATAACGCCTGCCGAGGAATATGCAAGAATCATTTTTAATAAATGAATTGTAAACCTCTCTGTCTATTTGGCAGAGGGGTTTTTCTTTTAGCCGTCAGGCTAATCGGACTTCCTTTGCAGTTTATACGAACAGGCTTTTGCAGGCAGCTGCAGAGCTTAGACTAAACAGGAGGTAAACCATAATGGCAAAAGTTGAATTAAAACAGCCAGTAGTAAACGAGATTAAGGAATTACTGGACGGCGCTGAGACCGCAGTTGTTGTAGACTACCGTGGTATCACCGTTGCTCAGGATACAGAACTTCGTAAGAAATTAAGAGAGGCTGGAATTTCTTACAAGGTATATAAGAATACCATGATCCGTTTTGCTGCTAAGGGAACAGCGTTTGAAGGTCTGGATCCAGTTCTGGAAGGACCTACAGCAATTGCTGTATCCAAGACAGATGCGACAGCTCCGGCAAGAATCCTGGCTGAATTCGCTAAGACAGCTCCAGCTCTTGAAATCAAGGGCGGTGTTGTAGAAGGCGTATTCTATGATGCACAAGGTATGCAGAAGATTTCTGTTATTCCTTCCAGAGAGATCCTTCTTGGAAAGTTACTGGGAAGCATCCAGTCTCCTATTACAAACTTTGTACGTGTTCTCAAGCAGATTGCAGACGGACAGGGCGCAGAGGCATGATTTACTTAATGAAGGCGAACGAATGTGCAGCCTGAATTTAGTAAATCAGCCGTTCGGTGAGCCAAAGGCGAACCGAACTTCCATTAAAAAAAACATATTAATTACGGAGGTATATTATCATGGCAAAGTTAACAACAGCTGAATTTATCGAAGCGATCAAAGAGTTATCTGTATTAGAATTAAATGAATTAGTAAAGGCATGTGAGGAAGAATTTGGTGTATCTGCAGCAGCAGGCGTAGTGGTTGCAGCAGCAGGTCCTGCAGCAGAGGCTGAGGAGAAGACTGAATTCGACGTAGAATTAACAGAGGTTGGTCCTAACAAGGTTAAAGTTATCAAAGTTGTTCGTGAAGCTACTGGCTTAGGCTTAAAGGAAGCAAAAGACGTAGTTGACGGCGCTCCTAAGGTATTAAAGTCTGGCGCTTCCAAAGAAGAAGCAGATCAGATCAAGGCTTCTTTAGAAGCAGAAGGCGCAAAAGTTACTTTAAAGTAATTTATTATTCCGCCAATATTTACAGGGTCCATACCTTTTTAAACAGGGACAGGACCCTGTTTTTGATTTATGTAAATATTAGTTTAGTCTTGACATTTTTGCATTTTCGGGGTAGAATGTACGTGTAATATCGAATGGAGTTATGATTTCACATATTTTTGTAAGTCATTATTTTCGGATGATGGTTTACAAAAATATGTGATTTTTTGTTTCAGGCGATATAGCAAATTATTTTTTATTTATTAGGAGGTACGCGTTATGAACAACGGTACAGTAAAATGGTTTAATGGTGCTAAGGGATATGGTTTCATCGTAAATGATGCAACAGGCGAGGAAGTATTTGTACACTTCTCTGGAATCGTTGCTGATGGTTACAAGACTCTTGAAGAAGGTCAGAAAGTAACTTATGAAACAACAGAAGGAAACCGTGGTCTGCAGGCAGTTAATGTTTGCATGGCATAATCAGGACTTCATTTGTTAAATGAGCCTTTTAAGGGCTGCCTCCACTTTTGTGGAATGGCAGCCCTTTTTGCATATGTAAATCAGTTTTTAACTGGATTTAATTCGGGTTGTTATAAAGGTGTTTGATTGTGTCTATGGTTTGCGTAATTCCCAGCTGGCTGATGTTAAACAATATTTTGTGGGATTCAATGCTTCCCCAGGTTCGATCCGTATAGGTTTCGTAATACTGCTTTCGCCGCCGGTCCATTTTTTTAATGGAAGCTTCCGCTTCTTTTTTGGAGATATGATAACGTTTCATAATACGCTCTGTACGGTCTTTTAGTGATGCATAGACAAATAGATTCAAACATAGCGGATTATCCCGCAGTACGTAGTCGGCGCATCTCCCTACAAAGATGCATGGCCCTTTCTTTGCAAGATTTTCAATGATTTTACTTTGTGTCTCGAACGTGCTGTCATTTAATGGAATTCTTCTTGGGGCAAAACCGTTGTAGCGGTACGCAGAGAGAAAAGTGTTAAAAATTGATTCATCTACTGCTTCAACGGTAATTTCCGAAAGTCCCAGCTTTTCGGCGGCCATTTCTACCAGATCCCGGTCATACATCGAAACCCCCAATTCCTCAGAAAGTCTGGATGCGATCTCGTGTCCTCCGCTGCCGAACTGGCGCCCGATCGCAATGATCCTGTGCTCCATTTAAATCCGCTCCTTCCCTTAGGGATTGTACACAATATTTAAAAATATACTTCTAATATATCTTAATTATAGCGCGTTTTAGAAGGAAAAGATAGAAAAAAACAGTAATATTCTGGTATTATTTTCCCCTCTATGACCATAGATTGATTAATAAAAGCAGAAAGCCGGCTTGTGGGTTTATGAAAATAAAATGGAAAGTGGCTTGTTTTTTGGTGGTCATTGTCCTGGATATCATTATTGCAGGAGCGTTATATTATAACTATAGTGAGGCACGGCAGATCCTGTTTCTTCCGGTGGATGCCGGAGGAGAGGCAAGGGAGGAAGTTCGTGAACAGTTTTCCGGGAACAAGCAGATTGCACTTACGTTTGACGATGGACCACATTCTGTTTATACGCCGTTACTTTTGGACGGTCTTCGTAAAAGGGGTGTCCATGCTACCTTTTTCCTTCTGGGAGAAAATGTAGTCGGTAAAGAAGCCATTGTGAAGCAGATGCAGGAGGATGGGCATTTAATTGGGAATCATGGGTACAGTCACGTTCAGATGAATAAGGAGGAGTTATCCAATGCCTGTGAGCAGATTGAAGAGAACAATCGTCAGATAGAGGCAATTACGGGAGTCAGGCCCCAGTATCTCAGGCCGCCTTATGGGTCGTGGAATGAGAAGCTGGAGTGCACATCCAACATGACGGTGGTACTGTGGAATATGGATACGTTGGATACGCCTGGAAAATTAATTTGGAGTACACCTATAAGATTTATAAAAGGGGCTTTACTTAATGTTATATATTTGATAGAATGATATTGCTTAAATCTAATTCATTTCTTTGATTGTGTTATCTGTTTTATAATCCAAATTATTTAAATTATTTTTCACTAACTTATTTTAGTATTTCTTTTTATCTATTGCAGTATCATTTTTCGGTGTTTTCCATTTTTCCATTATAAAGGTATAAGTCTCTTATTCTTAAGGGTTAAGGCGAATGGCGGTCTTTTCCTGTTTCTTTGTGTTTTTTAATTTTAATCCCTGGTGTGAAAAAGCATGTAGGAATATTACCGCATACTGGAAAGGAGGTGTTAAGACAGTCAATGAAATGAAGTCAGATAAACATTTAAGCGGAATAATTGATGTTTAAAGAACGAATGGAGGAGAATATGAATCGAGTAATTTTAATGGGAAGATTAACCAGAGATCCTGAAGTGAGATATTCACAAGGCGAACGTACAATGGCAATTGCCAGATACACGCTTGCTGTCGACCGCAGAGGGCGTAAAAGTCAGGACGGCAATGAGATAACAGCGGATTTTATTAACTGTGTATCGTTTGATAAAACAGGAGAATTTGCGGAAAAATATTTTCATCAGGGAATGAGAGTATTGGTTACTGGAAGAGTTCAAACGGGAAGTTACATAAATAAAGACGGTATAAAAGTGTATACGTTTGAAGTTATTGTCGATGAACAGGAGTTTGCAGATAGTAAGAATGATGCTGCGGGAAGCGGACAGCCCCTTCAAAGGCCGGAACCTGCCGGTGCAATAGGGGATGGTTTTATGAATATTCCGAATGGTCTTGATGATCCGGATCTGCCATTTAGCTGAATCGTATTGGTTAGAATGAAAAGACTTATGATTAATACTATTTTTTTTACCGTCTCCCTATTCCTGGCAGGTTACTTTAACCAGTCCTATGGGGCAGAAAGAACCGTTGAGATAAAGAAAGAATTTCAGACAACACTTAAGGATGATGACGGGAACAGCCGGTTTGAAAAGAATATTGAGAAAGAGGGAATAAAATACCAGTTAAAATCCCTGCATACGGACCATGTGGAGATAATTAATCCGGCAGCCCGCATAACGATTGATTCTGCACCGTTTACAGGTAGTCCAAAAGGGCGTGAACCTCGTGAGACACTAGAAGAGAACGGAAAAAAATATCATTTAACTGCCAGTGAGGTACTGGACATTACTACAGAAGAAATAACGGAATATACGGAATCTTCTGTATTTTATAAAGGTGTGGAATATATTGACCGTCTGCCGGAGGAAGCAGAGGTTCAGGTAAAAAAGAATGACTTAAAGCTGGAGATGACAGTTAAATTGCCTGCAGTTTCCTATGAAGAAGAAAGGGATTACTGGGCGTATGATTTTACCTTTCCTATAACGGTTACCGGCTATCAGGAGAATTCCTATTTATTGGGTAATAGGGAAATACCCAAGGGAGCTTCCCTGATTGACTATACAGTAGATTTTTTGAATTATTTAAATTTACCTCAGGATTATTATGACATAACAAGCATTTCATGGGTTGGTGAACCTGAGAAATATCATGAGGATACGATTCGCAGGGCTCGTGCCAGTGGCAGGAAAAGAGTGAAGGATATTAGAGGTATTTATGGAGGAAATGTGACATTTCCTGCCGTACAGGCAAAGATATATCGGGGGATCTATGTGGAAGAGGGGGTGGAGAACAAAACTGGCCATATGGTTTATAAAAAGAGTGTAACGGCTGTCTATGAACCACAGACCGGTACAGGAATTCGAAAGATATTCACATACCTTCTTACAATTACTGTTGCACTGACTGTCTTTTTACTGCTCTTATTCGTTATATTGATTGTTATTAAAAAGAAAAAGAAGCCTGTCTCTAAGGATTAATTATTATTGCCTGTCATATATTGAAACAAGTATATATGATTGAGGTGAAATCGTACTGTATGCGGGTAGAAAATATTTATCCTGTCTACAAAAGCAATCACGAAAGAGAGGAAGCTGTACAGAAGGTTTATAATGAACTTCAACTCATTCTATTTCATAAATCACAATCCGAAAAAAATTGTTCTTCAGATGCAAAGAAGGGAAATTTATAAAGTCATATGGATGCGATTTATGCCAGACAGTCGATTGATAAAAAGGACAGTCTCTCTATTGAGACGCAATTGAGTTTTGCAAAAAGCATGGCAATTGGTGAGCCGGAATTGTACATTGACAGAGGGATATCAGGGAAAGATGTGGTGCACAGACCGGAATTTTTAAGATTGTTAAACGACATTAAGAAAGGGACTATCAACAGAATCCTTGTTTATAAGCTGGACCGTTTTACACGCTCCCTTCTGGACTTTACAAATACCTGGGAATACTTAAGCAAATATAAGGTGGAATTTATTTCCGTTACGGAAAATTTTGATACCTCAACACCTATTGGGAAGGCGATGATATTTATAATGGCTGTATTTGCCCAGATGGAGAGGGAACAGATTTCTAAGAGAGTCTATGACAATTATTATGACAGGATTGAACTGGGCGCTGGCCGGGAGGACCTGCACCTTATGGTTACAGTAATACAACAATCACACAGGGGGACCAAAAGGTATCATCTCTGAAATTAGAGAACAATATAAAGAACTTAGAAGAGATTATGAGGGTTTACGCATATCCGACTACCAGTCTTGGAGACATCGGTCGAATGATGACGGCAAAGCAATGTCCAGGACCAAACAGCAGCAAATGGTCTCCCTGCTCTGTTGGGAGGGTAATCAGAAATCCGGCCAGCGTGAAATGTGACCATGCTGTTTATAAATATTTTAAAAATCTGGGAGTAAATATCATCAATCCTCTTAAAGATTTTAATGGAGAGCATGGCGGTATGCTGGTGGGGAAAAAGGGAGCGGTGACAAAAGGAGCACTGGATTCTAAGGGCGCTACTTTTGCTATCGGTAACTGGCCGGGATATATTGATTCTGCATTATGGCTTGGCTGTCAGAAAAAGCTGGATACCAATGAGAAGGTAGCCTCAAATGATGGACCGCGCAACAGCTGGCTGACGGGACTGATGAAATGCGGAGATTGCGGTAGATCAGTTATGGTTCGAAAATACAAGCGTAAATCTGATGGAGAAACAGTTCGGACCTTACGGTGCCGCGGAAAGGATTTTCTTGATTGTAATATAAAACCTCAGATGAGGATTGAACAGATTGAAGGTTCAGTTCAGAACGAATTGGAAAAACTATTGGAACGTTGTAAGCCTGCGCCTTTTAATAATGCAAATGAGACCAATGAACTGGAACTTGAACTCATCCGGATTGATGAATCCGTTACAAATTTAATGCAGGTTCTTAAGACCCAAAAAGTGAGTACATTAACGGTCGGTTATATTAATCAGGAACTGGAAAAACTGACGGAAACGAAGAAAAAATTAATGGAGGAAAAAAGAAATATAAACAGAGAATCCATATTTCCTCCCAAAATTATTTTTTCGGCATTAAATAAAAATGACAAACGGGCGGTGGCTTTTTCTTATCTGGAAACGGTGGTGGTTTATGAAGATTCTATCAGTTTAATCTGGAAAAAGTAAGCATCCGCAGCAAATAAACTGTGGATGCTTCTTTGCGCTTCTTACCACACAATCATGGAACTCATATAATCCACCATTTGATCAATGGAAATCTTCATACCATTTTGCAACCACCACATGATTAAAGCAATGGCGGCTCCCGTATAATATTCCGACATGATGGCAATGGGAATGGGATTGGGAACGCCTAAGCGCATCTCGTCCTTACGAAAACACCGGTCAAGGTAGGTGCTGACCGTATTTCTTAAAAGGTCGGCCATAAAGTCATTTTTAATATGAGAAGCACTCTGGACAAAAAAATCTTTATAATTTCTGGCATATTCAAACATCTGGCGGATGATACGCCGATAATATTCCTGTTCTGATTCTCCCTCCTCAATATGCAGTTCTATAAATTTTCTCTGTTCTTCTGAAAACATTGTCTCCAATAGCTGGTACTTATCCTCGAAATGCTTATAGAATGTAGTGCGGTGAACCATTGCTTTTTTGCAGATATCGGTCACGGTGATTTCTTCAAACGGTTTCTTCAATACCAGTTCAAAAAGGGCATCACTAAGAAATTGGTATGTTCTTTGCATACGCAGGTCAATTGTCTGGTCTTTCATGGATAGTTCTCCAATCTACACTTATTGAAAAACTGTAGTTTAGGCTACACTTTACAAAATCTGTTTCTTGATTTTTCTCTTAAAAAATAATATCATGCAAACCAACAAGTGTAAACAGAAAACCGATAAGAAAAACCAGCAATGATAAAGGAGACAGGTGATGATAGAGAGGAAGAGAATATCTATATGGGCAGCTGTTTTGTGTGCATTGCTCCTTACTGGCTGCAGTGACAAGGGGCAGGAAAAGAAAGAGGTGAGAAGTATTTCTGTTGCAACTGTGAGTGATGCGGCTTATACGGACACATTGAATGTAAGCGGGAATGTAACTCCGGTTGAAACGGCTAATCTGTCTTTTAAGCTGGATGGGAAACTGAAGGAAGTATATGTGAGGGAAGGAGACGCAGTGGAAATGGGCCAGAAGGTGGCGGAACTTTCCATGGAAGATTATTCGCTGCAGGTCCGGGTTGCCCAGGCCCAGCTGCGTGCGGCTGAGGCGCAGTATGCAACAGCAAAGATGCAGCTGGATGCAGATGCACCGTCAAAAATTGCCCAGGCTAAGGCACAGTTTGTGCTCACTCAGAAAACTTATAACAGAGTAAAGATTCTGTATGAAGCGCAGGCAGTATCCCAAAGCGACCTTGATGAAATCTCAGCAAAGCTTGCGGCAGATTCTGAGACGTATAACCAGGCATTGGAAGGGAAAACCATGGCAGTTGCGCAGCTTGAGGCAGCGGCAGCCCAGAAAGACCAGGCAGAAGCTGCTGCGGATAAGGCAGTCAGGGATCTTAAGGATACTTCGCTGAACAGCCCCATGAGGGGAGTGATATTAAAAAAGCTTATGAATGACGGTGAGACAGCCGCCGCAGGGTATCCGGTTGTTGTGATCGGAAGAACAGATGAGGTTTACATAGAAGTTGGTGTTCCGGATGAGCAGATCAACCAGATTAAACACGGACAGAGTGCTGATATTTCCGTATACGGCATTGATACGGCGTTTAAAGGAAGCGTTTCAGGGATCGGTGCGTTAGCAGACAGCAATACCCGGACCTTTACTGTTAAGATCCGGGTGAAAAATCCAACAGGTGAATTAAAGCCGGGAATGATTGCCGGTGTCATACTTTACACCGGTTCACAAAAAGCAGTTTTGATTCCCTTGGACAGTGTTCTGCAGCGTGCTGATGGATCAGTGGTATTTGTGTATGACGCTGCCAGCAAGACAGTAAACAGAAGAACTGTTACAACCGGGGAAATCCGGGGCAATGCCATTGAGATTCTTTCCGGATTGGAATTTGGAGATCAGATTGTAACAGAAGGCCAGTTTTTATTATATGACGGAGATTCTGTTCAGCTAGCAGGGGAGGTTCAGTCATGATTGCGTGGAGCGTAAAGCATAAGAGTATTCTTGCCCTGCTGACTGGTCTGTTTATAATACTTGGTATTTATGCTTATATCGTAATGGAGAGGCAGGAGAATCCGGAAGTGACCAGCCCGGTTGCTTCCGTCACTTGTATCTATCCAGGAGCAAGTCCGGAAGATATAGAAAAGCTGATAGTTAAGCCGATTGAAGATAAAATCGATACCATTTCAGGCATCAAGAGGCTGGATAGTTATTCTGTAGATTCTGCAGGAGTCATTCAGATTACATTGAAAGATATGAGTGACAGTGAAATTAATAAAAAATGGGATAAGCTGAGGGAAAAGATTGATGAGATTAAACCAGAGCTTCCCTCTGATGCGCAGGCACCTGTCATAAAAACAGACTTTTCAAGCTCTTACGGACTGATTTTAGGACTTTCCGGAGCGGATAACACCAATCAGGAGATGGCTGATGTGGCCAGGCAGATAAAAAATATACTTTCCAGGGATTCCGACATAAAGACTGTGGATATCATGGGAGATGAAAAACAGCAGATCGAAATTCATTTAAACATGTCTAAGCTTCAGCAGTACGGAATTTCTCCTGCTACGGTAGCCACACAGCTGGGTGCCCGTAACATTAACATTCCTGGCGGAAATCTGGAACTCACAGGCACTAAGATTCCGGTGCAGGTTTCCGGGGAATATCAATCCATGGAGGAAATAAAAAATACAATTGTATCCGTATCAACAGATTCCGGCACTCCGGTGTATTTAAAAAATGTTGCTGAAGTTCTTCAGACACCAGTAAAACCGGAAAAACAGGTATCTGTCAATGGAAGCCAGGGAGTGCTGATTGGTGTAAAATATGCGGATGGGATCAATATATTAAATGTGGAGAAGCGTCTTCAGGACAAAATCCATGAATTTGAAAAAACGAAGCTGTATGTTGGAATGGAACTGACAGAATTAAACAATCAGGCCAGTTTTGTAAAGGATTCCATTGATATGTTTGCAGATAATCTCATAGAAGGAATTCTTCTGGTTTTTGTGGTTGTTCTGCTGGCCATGGGGGTGCGGTCTGCTGCAGTTGTTTCTATCCCCATACCGATTATCTGTATTTTTGTATTTGGTTATATGTATCTGACAAGAATACCCCTGCACCAGGTAGCTGTGGCTTCACTCATGATATCACTGAGCTTAATGGTTGCAAACGGGATTGTTGCCAACGATAACATTCACGTTTATCTGACCAAAGGTGAGACACTTACAAATGCCTGTATTAATGGTGTAAAAGAAGTAGGCATCCCTATTTTAACCTCCTCTCTGACCACAGTCGCCTCCTTTCTCCCTCTGGCAATGATGAACGGAGATGCAGGAAAATTTGTAAAAACACTGCCTATTCTGGTCAGTGTGGCCCTGGCTGGCTCTTATATAACTTCTCTGACTATTGTTCCGGCGCTGGGACATCTTCTTTACCGGAAGCCGGCCGAGGACAGGCCTGTGAAAACGGAACAGTCCCAATTTACTGTCTGGAAACAAAAAATAGAAGAGAAGCTGCATTTAAAAGAGTTACTAGCAAAAGGCAAGGAAATATATGGCCGTCTGTTGAATTTTTCATTGAAAAAACCACGTGCTGTCCTTCTGTTTTTTGCTGCTCTGCTTGTGTTTTCCTCTCTGGTAGTGCCGACTTTGTCAGTACAGCTGTTTCCTCCTGTGGAGCGTGACCAGTATGTGCTGAACGTAACAACCCAGGATGGCAGTACCCTGGAGAAGACTCTGGCTCAATGCGAAAAGGTAGCGGCTGTGCTGAATAAGGAAAAATCCATAAAATCATTTGCAAGTACTGCGGGTGATGGTTTTATGAAATATTATGTAACCTTTGAACCGGAACAGCAGGCGACCAATAAAGCTCAGTTTTTGATTAATGGAACCCGCGGGGAGGCGGCAGCTGTAGAAAAGAAAATACTTAAAGAGGTTCCTGGAGTCAGCACCACCCTTAAATATTTAGAAATCAGCCTTCCTCTCACCTATCCCATTCAGGTGCGGATATCAGGTGATGATATTGAACAACTACGCAGCATTGCAGCCGAGATTGAGGAGCGGTGCCGTACTGTTCCTGGGACACGCAATATTGAGGATAACTATGGGGATAACAGTTATCGTTTAAATGTGAATGTAAATGAGGAAAAGGCCAATCTTGTAGGAATTACCAACTACGATGTAGCCAGTACTGTTCGAATGGCTGTAAATGGTTTAGAAATATTAAAAATGAAGCAGAAGGATCTGGAGAAAAATTCTCTTCCTGTTATTGCCAAAATTTCTGATAAAGATAAAACAAGCCGGGAAATATTAAATACTATTTTTCTGACTTCACAGATCACAGGAAAGAATGTGCCGCTGACCCAGATTGCCACCATACAGACTCAGTCTTCCTTAAACCAGATTATCCGCCGGAACAGCCAGCGTACCATTACCATTGGCAGTTATGTAGAGGAAGGATATAACACCGAAGCAGTGATGCAAAACGTGGAAAAAAGCATGGAAGGTATTCCTCTTCCGGACGGTTACACACTGGAATATGGAGGTGAAAGCGAGAACAGCAGTGATGCTTTCTCTTCCATGATGCTGCCCACTGTCATTGCAGTGATTCTGATCTATATTATACTGGTATTCCAGTTTGGAGATCTTCTGGAGCCGCTGATTATTATGGGTACGATTCCTTTGTCTTTTATCGGAATTATCTGGGGATTAAAATGGATGGGTTATCCCATTGGATTCATGGCTCTTCTGGGGGCGATCAGCCTTATGGGAGTGGTTGTAAATAACGGCATTGTTCTTCTGGATTATATAAAGGTACTTATACCGGAGTCCAAAAGCATTCAGGATGCCATTGTTAAGGCTTGTGAAACGCGTATGCGCCCCATAATGATTGGGATGATAACTACAGTTTTCTCGCTTCTTCCTCTTATGATTTCAGGGGGACCCCTGTGGGCACCTATGGCTACTGCAGTTATATTTGGTATGATTCTGTCCACGGTTTTAACCATGATCGTGATTCCCTGTGTCTATGCATTAATAGCTTCCAGGCGTGTAAAATAAAAATGTTAAAAGGTTTTGTTCGAAATTTTAGGAACAAAGCCTTTTTATATACAGAAATATAGTCGTAGTTCTTATATTTATTTATAAAATATGTTATTATATTGTAAATATTTGAAAAAGGGAGGGACTATGGAAAATCATAAAAAAATAATTGATACCATAAATGAATACTGTCGCAGGCACCCTGGCGCTTATGAAACCAGGCCGTTTGGGGAGTATCCGATCTGTTATAAAGTAATGGGGAAGATATTTGCCCAGTTTAATCCACAGGAAAATTTCTATAAGATGACTTTAAAATGCGTCCCGGAAAAAGCATACCTCTATCGTCAGCTTTATCCGGGAATCATAGTAAGAGGATATCATTGCCCTCCCGTTCAGCAGCCGCATTGGAATACCATTGATTTAGATTCTTTTTCTGATCAGGATTTATTGTTTCAGATGATTGATGAAGCTTATGAGACTGTAATAAATAAATTAAGTAAAAAAGATAAGGAGAAATTACGCAGCCTGTCTTTGTTGGAGTTTCGGGATACCAATGGAGAGGATCCTGATTTTGCAATGCTTTGCGGCAAACTGGACCGTGCGCTGGATGAGATTGTTGGGATTGAATATCAAAGAAGCAAGTATGATAAGTTTAATCAGAGAGACAGCATTCATGATGTGGTTGTCGCATATCATGATGGAGAACCGGTGGCGTGTGGAGCGTTTAAGCTGTTTGATGATAATCATGCAGAAATAAAGAGAGTCTTTGTTGATCCTGCTCACCGTCATATGGGATTGGGTGCAGAATTGATCCGGAGATTAGAGGCTAAGGCAAAGATGAGCGGTTATAGATGGTGTATTCTGGAGACTGGAAGAATGTTAGAAGCGGCAAATGCCTTGTATAAAAAAGCGGGTTATCAGATGATTCCTAATTACGGTCAGTATGAAGGAATGGAGGATTCCGTTTGCATGGAACATAAAATTTAGAGGTGGGTAATGTATGGAAAAATATGAACTTGGCTTAAAGAAAAAGTCTTTTTCTCTGTACTTTAACGGAGGAGAAATCTGGTGTGAACATCTGGATTCACTTTATGATCAGAAAGAGCTGCTAAAGAAGAAATTTAAACAGGATCTGATACATATTGAAAAGCCGTCTTCCAGTTCTTATGTTGTAGTAATTATGGATGATTCCAATGTTAACAGTGATTGTCTGGACTGGATTCTGACTGAGTTTTGCCAACTGAAAAAGCAGCTGCGTAAGGTTGCGTTTGTGGGACTAAATGCACAAATGAAAAGATACATGAAAAAGAAGAGTGAAAACACAAATTTTTTGATGATCTGCATGGATGATCTGGAACAGGCAAAAGAGTGGCTGGTAAAGAAACAATAAAGGGAGTATTATGAATAATAAAGAAATTATTGAGATAGCCATGCAGCAATCAGCATTTGACAGTAATTGCAATAGGGAAGATTTCTGCAGTGCCAGTAATAAGGTTGTAATTTCTGCAACAAATTCTAATGCAAGAAGATATTTAAATCTTCCATTTTTCTGTGATTTAACATCCTATGGCAACAACATAGTTGCATCTGTTTCGGGAGAACTATTAAAAGAGGTTGAGTGGTATATTACCAAGTATCCGGTTGAGCATTGTTTTGAGACACCCAATCTACATGAATTAATAGAAAAACTAAAACCTTATGATCTGAATGTCTGTTTTATGGCAGAATATTTTTTACCAGATATGGAAGAATTAAAGCTGCGCTCCTGCAATTACGAGACAAGAGTTATGGAGCCTGAATATTTTGCAAAATATTATACACCTGAATGGAGCAATGCATTATGTGAAAAGCGTAAAGAATTGGACCGTCTGGCTGTAGGCGCATTCCACAATGGAAAGCTGGTTGGGCTTGCGGGAGCTTCAGCAGATTGTGATACCATGTGGCAGATTGGTATTGATGTACTGCCAGAATATAGAAGGCAGGGCATTGCTTCCTGTCTTACAAGCAGGCTAGCAATAGAAATCCTGGACAGAGAAATTGTACCGTTTTATTGCTGTGCATGGTCAAATTTGAAATCTGCACGCAATGCAATAAAAAGCGGGTTTCGTCCGGCCTGGGTGCAGGTTACGGCAAAGAAGAACCGCGTTATTGCTGAAATGAATGGGGAGTTGCCATAGGACCAGGGAGGACAAAGTTATGAGAGTGTTTGTTGTATACTGCCATCCAAGCAAAAAGAGCTTTACTTATGAGATGATGCAGGAGTTTTTAAAGGGACTCAATAATGCAAATCATGAATTTATTGTATCTGATTTATATGAAATGAATTTTAATGCTGAGATGTCTGAAAATGAATATGAGAGAGAAGCGTATTATAGAACTGATATTACAGTAGCGGAAGATGTCATGGAAGAACAGCGTAAAATTCAGGAATCTGATGCAATCGTATTCATATACCCTGTTTTTTGGACGGAGGCGCCTGCGAAATTAGTAGGTTGGTTTGACCGGATATGGACGAGCGGTTTTGCATATAATCCAAATCCTCAAATAAAAATACTTAAGAAGGCATTATTTATGATATCTGCAGGAAAAACAATGGAATCACTAGAAGAAACCGGCGAATCCAATGCGATGAGAATAGTAATGCTGGGTGACAGGATCAGAAACAGAGCTCTTAAAAAAGAAATGATTATATTTGACGGTACTACCCATTGGGATGAGGCACAACGAAAGGAACGAATAGACGGGCATCTTAAAAATGCATATAAGTTAGGGCTTAATTTCTGAGACGGCAGAATACGGGGAATTAGTATTAGATGCCATGAATTGTGAGGTTTGCATATGAGGATAAAAAAAATTTGGAATAAAAAATAGATGTCTGGAGAAGTAATTTATGTTTAGGAGTATAGACTTTTTAAAGAGTGACGAGATTTTTCTTAAGTTAGTTAAAAAAACAGTTGGCAATATCCGTAAAGGCTGGCTTCCTGCATATCATTTTGAGATATATGATAGACAGGGAAACGAAGTGGGAGGGTGCGATTTACGAGTTGGACATAATGAAAATGTTTACTATGGCGGTAACATTGGATATCACATAGATGAGAATTATCGGGGACACCATTATGCGGGAAAGGCCTGTCTGCTACTGTTTCAGTTAGCTAAAAAACATAAGATGGAGTATCTTATTATCACATGCAATCCCGATAACGATGCTTCAAGGAGAACCTGTGAATATGCAGGCGGAACATTGGAGAAAATTGTACAGATACCAGATGATAATGATATGAGGAAAATCGGTGAAACGGAAAAATGTATTTATCGGTTTCATTTACAAGATTATTAATAATTAATGAGGTGACCAACGATGAAAAATAATTTACATCTTTTTTTTGATTATATTTGCCCCTATTGCCTGAAAGCACATAACTATTTAAAAGAACTCCTTCCGGAACATCCGGATCTGAATATTGAATGGCATCCCTGTGAATCTCATCCCAGACCAGAGCGGTTTGGGCCTCATAGTGATCTGTGCATACAGGGTTATTTTTACGCTCTTGATCGTGGTATGGATGTTTTGGATTATCACGACCGTATGTACCAGGCAACCTTTAAAGATCATGTTAATATTGAGAATATTGATGCTCTTAGTGAATATGTCAGTGATCTGGTTGATGCTGTCAGCTTTAAACAGTCTCTGCAGCAGGGAACTTTCCTTGAGAAACTTGCGGAGTCTAATAAACTTGCATTTGAACATTCGAAAGTCTGGGTGGTTCCGGCATATAGAATGGGAACATTAAAACTTGATGCAGCCGAAAATATTGGAATTACCAAAGAACAGATTCGGGATTTTTTAAATAAATTCAATTAATCGGGATTATATAGGGGGGGGGATTACATGTATAATGAAGTAATAAATAAAAACAGAAAAAGCTGGGATTCTATGGCTGATACATGGTTTGGAGCAACGGCTTTACCGGTATATGGGTGCCTCGCACCTACAGAAACAGAATTAAAGCTGTTTCCTGACCTTGACGGCAAAAAGGTATTGGATATCGGCTGTGGCAGCGGACATTCTTTAAAATGGTGCGGTGATAACGGTGCATCAGAACTATGGGGAATTGATCTGTCACCAAAGTAGATTAATAATGCGGATACATATTTGAAACAAAATGGTTATAAAGCAATGCTGTCTGCTTCTCCTATGGAAGAAATGGGGGAAATGCCCAGGAAGTATTTTGATGTCATATATTCTGTCTATGCATTAGGCTGGACTCTGGATCTGCCAAAAACAATACGTAATATTTCCGATTGTACCAAACCAGGCGGTACTCTGATTTTTTCATGGGATCACCCTCTGATGCGTTGTGTGGAAGCCAGTGATAATAAAATCTTTTTAGAAGGCTGTAACTATCTTGCAGACGATATATTTTCTTTTGAACTGCGTGGAAATCCCGTAACTTTACAAAACCGGAAAATGTCTACGTGGATTAACACATTGGCAGAGGAAGGATTTAAAATAGAGAAAATAGTTGAGGAAACCAGTCAAAATATATTAGAACAAGAATTTGAGTTCTCTGATGGCTACTATGCGCCTAGCCGTGCAAAATTAATTCCTCTTTCCTTTATTGCAAAAGCAACTAAATTATAAAGGAGATGAAAACAATCTTATGGAAAACGATTTAATAAAGAATCTTGATAAAATACATACAACAGAATTGGGTGTTCAAAGAATCAGGAGGAATCTGAAACTGGATATACCTGATTTAATAGCATGGAGCAAAGATAGCGTAGAACGTGCGGACAGCATAAGCAGAAAAGGAAAGAACTGGTATGTGTCTGTTGATGATTGCATTTTAACAATAAATGCATTTAGCTTCACTATAATTACTGCACATAAAAAGTAATTAAGATCTGAATGGGAAAATGGGCTGGTTAAAATGAGAATTGAAAGTACAAAACTTAAAGATATTAAAATTATTGAATATGATACCAGATTTGATAACAGAGGATTTTCATACTGTATCTATAATAAAAGCGAATTAGAGAAGGCTGATATTAATTTCGAGTACATAGAGGAACGGGTCTATTTTTCGGAAAAAGCAGGTACAATCTACGGCATACATTTTCAGAATAATCCCAAACCCCAGGCCAAGCTTTTATATTGTATTAAAGGCAGAGGAATTGATTATGCGGTTGATTTACGAAAAAGTTCTCCTACGTATTTACAATGGGTTGGAGTAGAATTAAGTGCTCAAAATAAAAAGCAGATCTACATACCAAAAGGTTTTGGTCATGTTTTTCTATCACTTGAAGATGGAACCATGAATGTGATGCGTTTCGATGAGCCATTTGATAGCCGGTTCTCGCGTCAAATCGCATATAATGATCCTGAGATTGGAATTAGATATCCTATTAACAATCCAATACTAGCGCCTCATGACATTAATGCTCCTATATTAGGAGAAAGTGATTTAAATCTATAAATGGAGAAGTGCCTGTACAATAAATTGTTACGCAGGAGGTTTAAATGGTAATTACGTATCGTATTCCAACACTGGGTGATATGAAAAAAGTGAGTGAACAAATTAATCGGAGCTACGTGTCCGCATACGAAGGACTTATGGATCATGAGTATTTATCATCTCTAAAAACTGATCATTGGGAACCGGTTTTGCAGGAAAGTATACGAAATGGGGGCACGTGTCTAATTGCAGAATGTGATGGAAACATTATAGGAAGTACCGTATTCGAAACTGTTTTAGATGGCGAAGAAACTCATGCTCAGTGGCATGCATTCTATCTTTTACCCCAATACATTGGTATAGGGGCGGGACATGCATTTTATCAGAGAATAGAGGAAGAAATGGTACGGCAGAAATGTGAGTGCTGTATACTGGAAGTATTATCATCCAATGAACGTGCAATTAATTTTTACATAAGCCATGGCTTCATAAAATCTGAAACGTTTGAAGTAAATGAGAGTGGCATGACCTTATTATGTGATAAAATGAGAAAAGAGTTCAAAAGAGGAAAAAATAATGGAATTTGAGATGCTGGATAACGGTTTGACTGTTAAAGATTATCAAAGACTTAGAGCATCCGCAGGCTGGAGTGAGTTACCAGAGCGGCAGATTGAAACTGCGTTAAGAAATTCATTATTTACAACAGCAGTCAAATATCAGGAACAGGTTATTGGAATGGGAAGACTGGTAGGGGATGGTTGTTATATCTGCTATATCCAGGATCTTGTTATATTACCAGAATACCAGGGCAAAGGTATAGGAAAATATATTTTAGAAAGGCTTGTTTCCTATGTAAAAGGGCAGGGAATCACGGATACCAATATAACTCTGGGACTTTTTGCAGCTATAGGAAAAGAGGGTTTCTATCAGAAACAGGGATTTCATATCCGGCCAAGTGATAACAGAGGGTCTGGAATGGAAATTATATTACCCGTTCATTCGTAAATATAGGATTTTAAATTATATGATCCAAAAAGGAAGGTATGGTATGCAAACGATTATTATCCGGTTATTTCCGGAAAAGCTTGAAAATGCTGATTTAGACTTACGTTACTATATTCCGGAACGTATAGAGGAGATAACTGATGGGGTGGTTCAGGATAATGGGTATGATTATCTGGAGGAAAATGCGCTGGCACTTTGGATGCAAACAGAGAATGCAGCGGGCGCTTATCCGGCAATTGTAAAGCTGTTTCGGGAAGAAACCTTTATGGGGAATGATCTTTCTTTGTCGGCGGAACTATATATTTCTGAAAAAGATACGGACGAGCTGGAAAATTGCAGGCTTGTCTATCCATAATAAAGGGGGAGTTTCAATGGTACATTTGGTATACTGTGATAATAAGGGAAAAAAGGGAGAGCGTGTCTTAGATAAGATTAACTCCGGTACGAAAACTATGGTGGTTAGAGGGGCAGCTGGACGAAAGATCCCTCACAGCAGAGTGTTTGAAGGTGAAACCATTTATTTTATGGAAAAGGGAACGGCTGAAATCTCTGCATATGCAACTATAAAATCGGTTCAGAATTATATAAAACTGGCAGACGAGGAAATATCAAAGATATTAAATGAGAATCAGGACAAACTGAATTTAACGGACAAACAGAAGGAACGCTGGCATAAGAAATGTCTGTGCCTGGTTGATTTTGAAGGAGTGCAGCAGATCAAACCACCTCTGCCTTTTGATCATCAGGGGAATATGGATGACTGGTTGATTATTGAGCAGATTGGAGATGTGGTTGTGGGTACCAGTATTCCTTATAACTATGAAAAGTCCAGATTTTAATTCCATTCTGTAGGCTCACAAATTAAAGATTTATGATATTTCAACTGGTTGATGAGTATTTGTCCATATGAAAGGAAAATGAAGATGTTTCGATATGTACATACGAATATTATAGCGAAAGATCCGGAAAAACTAATTAACTTTTATAAAGAAGTATTTCACTGCAAATCAATCGGGGAGGTACGCGATTTAAAAGGGCCGTGGCTTGACAGACTGACAGGATTAAATAACGCCCATATAGTTGGAGAACATCTTTTGCTGCCAGGATACGGGGATGATCACCCCACCTTGGAAATCTTTTCCTATGATTCAATAAGAGAGACCATTATAGGAGAAGTTAACCGTTCTGGTATTGCCCATATTGCGTTTGAAGTGGACGATGTAGAGACAACTCTTGAGTTGGTGATTCGAGCCGGAGGAAGCAAGGTTGGGGAGTTAGTAACTGCACAATATCCCAATAATATGCAGGCTGTTTTTATTTACGCCAGGGACCCAGAAGGGAATATAATAGAACTACAAAGCTGGAGGGAACATTTTGGATCATATTCTTGAAATGGTATGCGGACTAAAAGATAAAAATAATAAATATGCGTATCAGTGTATGAAACAACTGGAGTCTGAAAGCATAAGATCTGATACGGTATATCCCTATTTTCATATTTTTGCGGAGTTGTTAGATAGTACAAATTCATATTTCAGAACCAGGGCAATTATTTTAATTGCGGCAAATGCAAAATGGGACAGGGAAAATAAAATTGATGAAATCATCGATCAGCTTCTTAAACACGTGGAAGATGAGAAGCCAATTACAGCCAGACAATGCATAAAGGTGCTGCCGTCAGTGGCCCGGTATAAACCACATCTGACAAGTGATATCATATGGGCCTTGCGTAATGCCAAGACCTATATGTATCAGGACAGTATGAAGACACTGGTTGATAAAGATATTAATAAAGCCTTAAAGTGTATAGATAAAATCACAGGAGGACAGTAAATATTGCATATATATCAGGTGTTTTTGGAAGCGTTTGCCGATTATGAAGAAGGAAAAGTAAAAAATGAATATACAATTTGAAAACAGATATGATTCTGATGATGCCATGGTATCAGAGTATGTACATAAGGTGCTATGCAGAAGAATCTATTTCATGGGAGCTGTATTTATTCCCATTGCGCTTATTATGATTGGAATTACGCTGAGTGAACAAAATTACATCATGACTGCAGTTTTAGGGGTCTGTCTGTTAATTATTACCAGTACAATTTTAATCACCCCTCCTATGACAATAAGACAACTGAAAGAAATTGATTACAGGCTGCATAATGGGAAGAAGCCTGTAGCAGTTATACAGTTTGGTGAGCATATTTCCATAACTCAGGGGACATTTTCTTTGACAATTGAATACTCCCAGATTATTAAGACATATGAATTAAAACATACATTTGTTCTGATGTTTGCTAAAAATAATGGAATTATTATTGATCCGGCCGGCTTCACCGTAGGTAGTTATCATGAATTCAAAGATTTTATCAGAACAAAATGTACTAATTGAAAATTATATTATTAATAGTATGTAATTGATTTTTAATAGATAACGTAATATAAAATGGAAATATGGAAAAACTGCATAAAAATGACTTACGGAGGTAGAAAGCATGTTTGAACCAATGATTGCCGCATTGAAAAAGCAGAATAAGCGGATCGTCTTTACAGAAGGTACTGATCCAAGAATATTAGAAGCAGCCAATCGTCTGCATGGCGAAGGAATTCTGACACCAGTTCTTTTAGGGAATCCAGATGAGATTCAGGCCGCTGCCTCAGCGTGTAACTGGCCGGTTAATGAAATTGAGAAAATAGATCCCCTGGTTTATGAAGAATTGGATGAAATGGTATCAAAAATGGTAGAATTAAGAAAAGGCAAGATGGATGAGGCTGCTTGCCGGGAAGCTTTGAAAAAGCCCAACTATTTTGGAACCATGCTGGTTAAAATGGGAAAGGCGGACTGCCTTTTGGGAGGAGCTACTTATTCCACTGCAGATACAGTAAGGCCGGCCCTGCAGCTGATTAAAACCAGGCCAGGCAGTAAAATTGTTTCCAGTTGCTTTATTCTTTCCAGGAAAACGGAAAATGGGAATGAGATGTATGCCATGGGTGACTGTGCGATTAACCTTGAGCCCAGCGACGAGGAGCTGGCAGAAATCGCATGTGAGACAGCCCGGACAGCCAGACGTTTCTCCATGGATCCTAAGGTTGCATTACTGTCCTATAGCACACTGGGATCAGGAAAGGGAGAGTCGGTTGATAAGGTAAGAAAGGCAGCTGATAGATTGAAAACCATGAATCTGGATTTCCCGGCAGACGGTGAACTGCAGTTTGACGCGGCATTTTCTCCTGTTGTGGCAAAAACTAAGGCCCCGGAATCAACAGTTGCAGGAAAGGCCAATGTCTTTATTTTCCCAGATATCAATGCCGGTAATATCGGTTATAAAATTGCACAGCGCTTAGGCGGATTTGAAGCTTTTGGACCGATCCTGCAGGGATTAAATGCGCCTATAAATGATCTTTCCAGAGGCTGTAATGCAGACGAGGTTTATAAAATGTCTATTATTACAGCAGCTCTTATATAGCTTACAAACAGACATTTAACTGTCTTCATGAAAGGAGTTCATATGTTTAGAGAAATGCGGCGTAAAAATCAGGTACTGTCATCAGAGGAATGCGTTCAGGTTTTAAATCGCGCAACTTCAGGAGTGCTGGCTGTATCAGGTGATGATGATTATCCTTATGCGGTCCCCCTAAGTTATGTATACCATAATAATAAGATTTACTTTCATGGAGCGAAAGCAGGTCATAAATTAGATGGAATTAAAAGAAATGAAAAAGTTTCTTTTTGTGTGATTGATCAGGATCAGGTTGTGCAGGATGAATATACCTCATATTTTCGCAGTGTCATTGTATTTGGCAGAGCCCATGTTATGGAGGAAGAGAAAAAAAGGGAAGCTCTTGAAATCTTAACAGCAAGATACTCACCTGATATAGAAGAAGCAGAGCGCTCACATGCAATTGATAGAGGGTTGATGAACGTATGTATGTTAGAACTTGAAATTGAATATATGAGTGGGAAAGAGGCAATTGAATTAATAAAGTCTAAAAGAAAATCAACAATTGAATAAAGTGAGGCAATTGAATTAGGGAATTGTCTGTTGCTGCATATTAATTCCTCAGCCAGAGGTAATAGGTTTGTAATTGACTGGGGCTTCCATTAATTCAGATCTTAGACATGGTCAGTTAACGTCACAAGCTGATAATGCGGTAGCAATTTCTATCACTTGAAACATAAGAGGGAAGTTCATAAACATTTTGTATACGAACTTCCCTTTTATGTAAATAAAGCTTTGCAATTTAAAATTTAAATGATTCGACCAGTGATTTTAATGACACAGCTTGTGCAGATAATTCTTCTGATGTAGCAGCACTTTCTTCTGCAGCCGCAGAATTAGATTGTACAACATTGGAAATTTGATCAACACCAATGAGCATTTGATTGATTGCATCATATTCTTGCTCTGTAGCTATAATTATTTCTCTCATACTTCTTACTGCTATCTCTGTTTTTTCCACAACATCCTTCAATGATAAACCTGTTTCATCAACCATACGTGACCCCTCTTCTACCGCGAGAATGGATCGTTCTATCAGAGCGGTTGTACTGCTGGCGGCCTGACTGGATTTAGCTGCCAGACTTCTTACCTCGTCTGCAACAACTGCAAATCCTTTGCCCACGCTCCCTGCGCGTGCAGCTTCTACCGCAGCATTCAGGGCCAGAATATTTGTCTGGAAAGCAATTTCTTCTATCACTTTTATTATTTTTCCTATCTCGGCAGAGGTGATATTTATTTCCTTCATTGCAGAAATAAGACTATTCATCTGATTGTTGCTGAATTTGATTTTTTCCCCCAGTTCTGACATGTACTTTTCTGAAGCTGCTGCATTGGAGGTATTTAATTTGGTCCTTGAAGAAATTTCATCAAATGATGCTGCCAGTTCCTCAACGGAAGAGGCTTGTTCGGTAGCGCCCTGAGCCAGTCCTGTAGCGCTTGCAGCCAATTGTTCTGCCCCTGAGGTTACCTGACTGGAGGCAATATTAATCTGATGTAAAGTGCCTGTAATATTATTGATCATATAGGTGATGGAGGTATAAATTTCTCGCATATCACCCACATAAGCGCTTTCTGGTATCTGAGGTTTTGCTGAGAAGTTGCCTCTTGCCATTTCTCCAAGAAGATATTTTACATCTTCAATAATAGTTTGAAGAGAACTTGTTAATATTTTTGCTGACTGCGTCAATAGCATTGTCTCATCATTAGTCTTAATATCTGCTACAGTACTGTGGAAATCCCCCTCTGCAAGCTGCTGAAGCCGGGTTGTACATATCTGAATCGGTTTCCCGATGGAATTTGCTAATTTAGCAGCAGATAGAAAACTTATAATAAGAGCAAGTATAATTACTGCGATGGTCATTGCGATACTCTGGAAAGTCCCATTTAAAAAATCATTAACCGGTGCGCTGATTGCAATACTCCATCCGTTTGTTTCCTGAATAGGAGCATAAGCAAGATATTTATTCTGTCCTTGATATTTGTAAGATCCAAAACCATTTTTTCCGGAGATCATTTCTTTGAGAACCGCGGCCAAAGATGCATACTGGGGATCTTTTTTAGATTCTTCTATATAATTTGTCTGATTTTTAATTAATTCAGAGTTAGGGTGTGCAATCATCGTTCCCTTGCTGTCAGTTATGTAGGCATATCCATTCTTACTGACATTTATTGAAGAAACCAAGGTGTTGAGAGAACTTACATCCATACATGCCATAACAGCACCGATGACTTCTGAATTCTGGATGCCGTCCTTCCATATTGGAGCCGCAACAGCGCATATATATTCTCCAGTGTCTCTGCTGTAAATTGGATCGCTGATATTTGATTTACCTGCCAGAGCAGATATGAAGTATTGTCTGTCACAAACGTTTAAATCTGAATTTGCAAGACTAACACCATCTTTATCAAATAAATAGACACTGTTCCAGTTATATGATTTTTTATAATGTTCTAATATTTCCAACTTTTCAGAATCTTTGACTGTATCCACTGATAACTCTTTGACTGTGCCTAAAGTTTCTACGATATTCATAGTAGATTTCAGACGATATTCTACCTGACCTGCACCCACTGTAGCAGTTGTTTTTAAATTATTTTTCAAGATATGGATTGTTGACGAAAAGTTGAGCAAACATGTTAAAAAACCCACAAAGAGAAGCGATGCCGAAACTGTTACCATAATCATAGATCGTATCTTTTTTTTAATTGTTGTCACTTTTTGGATTTTGTTGTTTTCCATATTTTTCTCCTTTTCATGTTTCGTTGTTAAATGTAACAATAAAAAAACTGATTATGATTAAATTTTATTATAATTATACAAAAATGAAAATTAAAACTTTTAATAAATGAAAAATAGTTATCGACAAAATTCGACAAAATAAATCGATACAGAATGATAAAAAAATAACAATAATACTGTTGGGGTTACAGAGCAAAGGGGAAAAAGACATTTTTTCCAGCTTTATGCAATGAGGATACCCTGGACTGGAAAACCCAGAATACGAAAAAAATTGTCCGTAATATAGTAAAGAACGTGGAACCCGGAGATATTATACTTCTCCACGATGTATTTCCCACATCTGTGGAAGCTGCACTTGAGGCAATTGATGTATTGACCAAACAGGGATATACGTTTGTAACAGCGGATGAATTATTAATTGATTAAAAGTATCAATAAAAACTCTTCCATATCTGCGTTTTCGTTTTATAATATTGATAGAACATCATTTTGCAGAAAAGGAGGAGTTGATATGTCAACAGCTGTGATCAGTGTGATTTTAATCGTAATCTGTTATTTTGGTTTGAAAAGTTCCATTAAACGGACTAAGCAGGGATGCTGCGGCGGCGGTGAGGTAGTGAAGAAAGTGAAAGCAGCAGACACAAATAAATTCCATTATCCCCACGTCACAACTCTTCAGGTAGATGGAATGACCTGTGAAAACTGCAGAAAAAAGGTGGAGAATGCGTTTAACAGCCTTGACGGAATCTATGCAGTGGCGGATTTTGAAAAGAAACAGGTTACAGTTCATATGAAAGAGAAGATGGCAGAAAGTGATATAAAAGACATTGTAAAAAAGGCTGGTTATCTCCCGGGCCGGTTCGTTTAACCTTAATATTTTTGACGCAGAGGAGCTGTTGCTTCACAGGTGATTAGTCACATGTGGAGCAACAGCTCAGACTGAATTATTGAATCCCTCTCATCATTGCATTTACCAGATCGGGATAATAAAAGGTACAATTTGTTCTGTCCAGCAGTCCAAAGAGCTCGCCGTCACCGTTTATGACACCATTATCCCACCAGATGCAGGGAATTCCTTTGGCTTTGGCTGATTTTACATAGAAATTAGCCCAGTTGGTACGCTGTCTTAAATTATTCTTATTCATTGCACCGAATTCACCAATTATGACCGGATAACCTTTGGAAATAAAATAGCGGTGAATACTGTCCATCAGATAGGTTATGGCCCCGGTATCTGCGCTGTTATCAAGGCGCCACTCCGAAGTTCCTGAAGTATTCAGGGCAAAGTCATAAGGTGTGTAAGCGTGTATAGAGACAATGATTTTATTATCCCTTGGTATAACAAAGTTATCCCAGGCATTTGTGGAAGAAGTAGCAGCATAAGGCGGAATCATTAAATGCCTTAACGGGTTGTTCCCGAGGGAGTTTCGTATGGTCCTTACAAAAGCAGCATTAAAACGGTTTACGACTTCCTGACCTTCTCTGTTGCCGCCGTTCCATTCGTCCGCCGTACCCTTTTGCCGTGGCTCATTCAGACCTTCAAAGATCAGATGCTCATCATAATTTTTAAATCTTTCCGCAATCTGAGTCCATACTTTTGTAAGAATCCTGGTGGCGGCAGCTTCATTAGCGTAAGATGGAAAATGCCATTCCTCATGATGAAGGTTTAAAATAACAAACATCCTGTTATTGATGCCGTAATCTACAACCTCCACAACCCTGTTAAGCCACGCTGGATCAATGGTGTAATCCGGTGCGGGTCCCAGGTGTTTTTCCCAGGTAGTTGGAACTCTTAAGGTGTTAAAGCCTCCTTCCCTGATCTTATCAATCATGGCTTTCGTAGTTCTTGGATTCCCCCAGGAGGTTTCGGAAGAAAGACCGAAACCATCGGTTGCATCCATGGTATTTCCTAAATTCCAGCCAATACGGATTTCCCTTACCAGTTCAGTGGAAGAGATATTTCGGATGGAAAAAGGACTGCTTGCTTTTTGTGCGGCGGTCTCATTCATAAGACCTGTCTCTTCAGACATAATACTTGTTGTTTTCATGTTCTTTGTACTCATATACCCTCCTATTAAAAAAAATGTTTTTTTGTTACAATTAGAGAATAGCACGTTTTATATCTGTTTAAAATGAAATTTAATGCAATAAAATCTGATAAAAAACCGGGAGAAAAAGAGAACAAATGTTCTTGACAAATGACCGCGGACTGCCCATAATAAAGAAAGAGGGATCAGCATATCCTCTGTTTATCTGACTGGATACACGATAACGGATAAAGGAGTAAATTATGGATTTGTTTGATTATATGAGGGAGAATACCATGGAAAAAGAATCCCCTCTTGCTTCCAGGCTTCGCCCGTCCACTTTGGAAGAAGTGGTGGGGCAGCAGCATATTATCGGAAAGGATAAGCTTCTTTACCGCGCTATTAAAGCGGATAAGCTGGGATCAGTTATATTCTACGGACCTCCCGGAACCGGGAAAACCACTCTGGCAAGAGTCATTGCCAATACCACCAGTGCGGATTTCAGACAGATTAACGCAACGGTGGCCGGGAAAAAAGATATGGAAGAGATTGTAAAAGAGGCCAAAGATTCTCTTGGAATGTATGGTAAGAAGACCATTCTTTTTGTTGATGAGATTCATAGGTTTAATAAGGGGCAGCAGGACTATCTTCTGCCTTTTGTAGAGGATGGAACATTAATATTGATCGGCGCAACCACGGAAAACCCTTATTTCGAGGTGAATGGTGCGCTTCTTTCCCGTTCCCGTGTATTTGAGCTGAAGACACTGGAAAAAGACGATATTAAGGAACTGATCAGCCGTGCGGTTTACGATAAAGAAAAGGGAATGGGTGCCTATAATGCAGTCATTGACCCGGAAGCAGAGGATTTTCTGGCAGATGTGGCAAACGGTGATGCAAGGGCAGCTTTAAATGCGGTGGAGCTTGGCGTCATGACAACAGAACGGGACCCCCATGACGGAAAAATCCATATTAACATGGAAGTGGCCCAGGAATGCATTCAGAAACGTGCAGTCCGATACGATAAAAACGGAGATAACCATTACGATACTATCTCCGCATTTATTAAGAGCATGCGGGGATCAGATCCTGATGCAGCGGTTTATTATCTGGCGCGGATGCTCTATGCAGGGGAAGATATTAAATTCATCGCAAGAAGAATCATGATCTGTGCGTCAGAGGATGTGGGCAATGCAGATCCACAGGCTCTTGTCGTAGCAGTGGCGGCCGCCCAGGCAGCGGAGCGGATCGGACTTCCGGAAGCTCAGATTATTTTGTCTCAGGCAGTTACCTATGTGGCATGTGCACCAAAAAGCAATGCGGCATGTGTCGCTGTATTCGAGGCACAGGAAGCAGTGAGAAATAAAAAGACCATGCCCATACCTGTCCACTTACAGGACTCCCATTATAAAGGTTCCGCTAAGCTTGGCCATGGCCAGGGATATCTCTATGCCCACGATTATGAGAATCATTATGTAAAGCAGCAATATCTTCCGGATGGCATGGAAGGTACAGAATTTTACCGGCCTACAGAGAACGGGTATGAGAAAAAAATCAGGGAACACTTAAGCTTTCTAAAAAAATGACTTTTCTTTTTATTTATTAAGGTTTATAATAAACATATCGTACGACCTGATTCAACATGATTAGGACCGGAAGATTATTCCGGTCGTCTGTTTGCGATATTCTATCGTAGATCATTCCCAAGATTACGAAACAACTGGTATAAGGAATCATGAAGGAGATTAATATGCGTGAAAAATTACTGACATTGCCGTTAACGGAGTTAAAGGAGCTTGCAAAAGCCCAGGGAATAAAGGGCTACAGTTCCATGAGAAAGCCCGATATTATAAATATACTCTGTGAAAAGGAAGGAGAAACTTCTGATTTCGCAGCTTCGGCTGGGAGTGTAACGGCAGAAAGCAGGGAAACAGTCAAAGAACAAAAAAATGAACAGCCTGAGAAAGAAACGAACAGACCAGCCATGTCCGCTTCGCAGCCTCAGCAGTCTGGTGGGACCCAGCAGAACACACCGGTGCAAAGCAGCACCAAGAAGACGGTTGTCCGCTCTTACCGCCAGGATTCACAGCAAAGACCATACCGCCCGACAGGGGGAGGAAGCTCTGAGGGCAATGGCAGATATGAGAATTCCGGAAGGAATGAATCATATGCAAAGCAGGAATATGCAGCTGAAGAACCTAAAGTAGATTTCCAGCCCAGTCCGGAGCTTCAGGAGCTTGACAGCGGAATTGATGCCCATGGCATTCTGGAGGTCATGCCTGATGGATTTGGTTTTATCCGGTGCGAGAATTATCTTCCAGGTGAGAATGATGTCTATGTAGCACCTTCCCAGATCCGCCGCTTTAACATGAAAACCGGAGACATTATTCATGGAAGCCGCAGAGTAAAAACTGCTGCAGAGAAATTTGCAGCGCTGTTATATGTGAAGAAAATTAACGGATATCCTACCAATATGGCGGAGCGCCGGCCAAACTTTGAGAATATGACCCCGATCTTCCCGGATAAGCGCCTTCATATGGAGACGGACGGCGGAAAGAATACCACAGCCATGAGGGTGCTGGACTTATTGGCCCCCATCGGAAAGGGACAGAGAGGTATGATTGTATCTCCTCCCAAGGCAGGAAAAACAACCCTGTTAAAGCAGATTGCAAAAGCAATTACAGTCAATCATCCAGAGATTCATCTGATGATATTACTCATTGATGAGCGTCCGGAAGAGGTTACCGATATCAAAGAATCTATTGTGGGCAATAATGTGGAAGTACTTTATTCCACCTTTGATGAACTTCCTGATCGTCACAAAAGAGTATCGGAGATGGTGATTGAGAGAGCGAAACGTCTTGTAGAGCATGGCAGAGACGTTGTAATTCTTTTGGACAGCATCACCCGCCTTGCAAGAGCTTATAACTTAACGGTTGCACCCAGCGGAAGAACGCTTTCCGGTGGTCTTGACCCCGCAGCCCTTCATATGCCCAAGCGTTTCTTTGGTGCTGCGAGAAACATGAGAGAGGGCGGGAGCCTTACCGTTCTTGCTTCTGCACTGGTTGATACGGGAAGCCGCATGGATGACGTGATTTATGAAGAATTTAAAGGTACCGGCAACATGGAACTGGTGCTTGACCGGAAGCTGTCAGAGAAGAGAATTTTCCCTGCGATTGATATTTTAAAATCCGGAACCAGAAGAGACGATCTGCTGCTTACCAGAGAAGAAGCAGAGGCTGTGGATGTTGTACGTAAGGCAACCAATACATTAAAACCGGAAGATGCAGTTGAAAAAATTCTGGACCTGTTTTCAAAAACAAGGAGCAATCGGGAATTTGTAGAAACATCCAAAAAGATGCGCTTTTTCTAATGGCTGTGATCTTTTATATAAATAAATGCTTGCATTAAGATTTTTTCTATGTTATACTATACAAGCTGTTTATTAGACAAAGTCGGTTTACAAACCGCGATTTAATAGAAATCAAAGTATGCGAGGTGAAAATAATGAAAGAGGGAATCCATCCAAATTACTACCAGGCAAAGGTTGTTTGCAACTGTGGTAATGAATTCGTAACTGGTTCTACAAAGGATGACATCCACGTAGAAATTTGTTCTAAATGCCATCCATTCTACACCGGTCAGCAGAGAGCTGCTTCCGCTCGTGGACGTATTGATAAATTCAATCGTAAATATGGCGTTAAGGCTGAATAAGTTTGGAGCAAAGAAAAGGTTGAGTTTAGTGGAAACACTTTAGCTCAACCTTTTTTGAGATTAGAGAGAGGTGGTTGGCGTATGAAGTATTCAGGAATCGGCGGTCAGGCCGTGATTGAAGGCGTTATGATGAAAAACAGGGATGAGTATGCCACAGCAGTACGGAAACCGGACGGAACCATTGAAGTGAAAAAAGATACGTATGTCAGCCTGGGGGAGAAAGTGAAGCTGTTTTCTCTTCCGTTTTTCAGAGGTATTTTCAGCTTTGCTGATTCCATGATACTGGGTATGAGGTCCCTCACCTTTTCTGCCAGCTTTTTTGAAGATGATGAGGAGGATATGGAACCCTCGAAATTTGAGAAGCTTTTGGAGCGGATATTTGGTGAAAAGATGGAAAAAGCTCTGATGAGCATGGTAATGGTATTTTCCGTAATTATGGCTATCTGCATTTTTATGGTACTTCCCATGTTTCTGGCTAATATATTTCACTATTTTATAAAATCGCAGACTGTGATGGCTGTATTGGAAGGTATCATACGTATTGGTATCTTTATTGCTTATATTAAGCTTGTTTCCCGCATGGAGGACATAAGACGTACCTTCATGTACCACGGAGCAGAACATAAATGTATTAACTGTCTGGAACACGGACTGGAGCTGAATGTAGAGAACGTAAGAAACAGCTCTAAGGAACATAAGCGCTGCGGAACCAGTTTTCTTTTGATTGTTATGATTATCAGTATCCTGTTTTTTATGGTAATACAGGTAAAGACTCTTCCCCTTCGGATTTTAAGCCGTATTGTTCTGATCCCGGTGATCGCAGGAGTGTCTTACGAGTTTCTTCGCATTGCAGGCAGAAGTGAGTCAAAGCTGGTAGATATTTTAAGCAGACCGGGTATGTGGATGCAGGGACTGACAACCAGTGAACCGGATGATTCCATGATTGAAGTTGGGATCGCTTCCGTAGAAGCTGTGTTTGACTGGAGAGAATTTCTTGAAAAAAGCTTTCCGGGGAAGAAATCATGAGTTTAACGTTAAATCAGTTATTGGAGGAAGGAACTGACAGGCTGTTGAAAGCCGGAGTGGATGAAGCGGCTCTTGATGCCAGATATCTGCTGCTTGAGGCATTTCATACAGACCTGACTCATTTTCTCATAGAACGGAACAGAGAGTTAAAAGCACAATCCGACGGATCTGTCCGTGAGTTTTACCGGATGCTTGAGCTTCGATCAGCCAGAATTCCCCTTCAGCAGATAACTGGAAACATGGAATTTATGGGTCTGAACTTTTTCATCAATGAGCATGTTTTGATTCCCAGGCAGGATACGGAGACTCTGGCTGAACAGGTTTTAAAGGATTACAAAGGAAAGAATCCCAGAGTTCTTGATCTGTGCACAGGAAGCGGATGTATTGCCATAAGTCTTGCAAAGCTTGGCGGTTTCCAATCGGTGGCAGCAGCAGACATTTCTTCGGAAGCACTAAAAGTGGCACAACGGAATGGGGAGGCAATTTTAGGCAAAGATCATATCACGTTTCTGTTAAGCGATTTATTTAATGCTTTTGAGACAGATGAAAGGTTTGATGTGATCGTTTCCAACCCGCCCTACATTCCGACAGAAGAGATCCGTAAGCTGCAGCCGGAGGTGCGGGACCATGAGCCTATGCTGGCCCTTGACGGAAAAAAAGACGGTCTTTATTTTTACAGGAGACTGGCAGAAGAGAGCAGGAAGTTTTTAAATCCTGGCGGTACAGTATATTTTGAAACAGGTTATGATCAGAAAGAGGCAGTCAGCAAACTGCTTGTGGAAGCTGGTTTTACGAAGATCCGGTCATGGTGTGATGCGGCGGGGCTGGACCGGGTAGTAAGTGGTGTTTATGAAAAATAATGGGCATGGCCCTTTTGGTGAGATTTTGGAGGATACCAATGTTTGATCGATTAGATGATATATTAATTCATTATGAAGAACTGATGCTGGAGCTTAACAATCCGTCTGTTGCAGAGGATCAGAACCGGTTTCGGAAGCTGATGAAGGAGCAGGCGGATCTGGCAGATCTGGTAGAGGCTTATACCCAGTATAAGAAAGAAAAACAGACGGTAGAGGAAAGTCTGGCAATTCTGGAAGAAGAGAGTGATGAGGAGATGCGGGAGATGGCAAAGGAAGAATTATCCGATGCCAAAAAGAAAATTGAACAGCTGGAACAGGAGCTGAAAATACTTCTTTTACCCAAAGACCCCAACGATGATAAGAACATTATTCTGGAAATCCGCGCAGGAGCTGGCGGAGATGAGGCCGCGCTTTTTGCTTCTGAGCTGTATCGTATGTATGTGAATTATGCAGAAGCCCAGAGATGGAAGGTAGAGTTAATCAGCGTGAATGAGAACGGTATCGGCGGGTTCAAGGAAGTAGTTGCCATGATCACCGGAAAAGGTGCTTATTCCAAAATGAAATACGAAAGCGGCGTTCACCGTGTCCAGCGTGTACCGGAGACAGAGAGCGGCGGAAGAATCCACACTTCAACAGCCACTGTGGCAGTTATGCCAGAAGCGGAGGAAGTGGATGTAGTGATTGAGGATAAGGATGTGAGAATCGATGTCATGCGTGCTTCCGGTAACGGCGGACAGTGTGTTAATACCACCGATTCAGCAGTTCGTCTGACTCATATGCCTACAGGGATTGTGATTTACTCTCAGACGGAGAAGTCCCAGCTTCAGAACAAAGAAAAGGCATTCCGCCTGCTTCGTTCCAAGCTTTATGATATTGAGCTGGAAAAGAGACAGAATTCTGAGGCAGAGGAGCGCAGAAGCCAGATTGGTACTGGTGACCGGTCTGAGAAGATCAGAACCTATAATTTCCCCCAGGGCCGTGTAACAGATCACCGGATTAAGCTGACACTTTATAAGATCGATTCCATCATGAATGGAGACATTTATGAACTTTTAGATTCCCTGATTGCTGCAGACCAGGCCGAGAAACTTGCCAGGCTGAATGAAAATTAAGGAGATTGCTAGAAATTTCTGGAAATATTTTAAAATAAATGCCTGTACTTGTAATATTTTAAATGGCAGTTATAATATAATAAAGAAGGGCAATCGCCACAGGGTGGTTGGCTGATAAGAAAAGTAATGCAAAAACCTTCCCGACCGACCAAAGTACAGGGAAGGCTTTTTGCGGTTAATGACACGTCATAAAGACGAATGTCAGCAGTGCCAGAAGGAACATACCAAAAGACATTAAGTCCTTGAAGTCATAATTCTTCATAAGCAACACCTCCATTCTATGTAGAATCGAGGCCTACCACCCTATACACGATTGCCAGCAGTTTGTACCTGCCAGTATAATTATATGATTCAACTTGTAAATATACCAATAAAAAATCAAAAAATCTGAAAAATCCCTCTCGGACATAGTCGTTGTCTGAGAGGGATTTTGGGTTAATGGATGAAATAATCGGGGAATGACGCTATAAGTTCGGACTTTTCCATCTGATGTCTGTTGATATGCCTGGTCATGAGAATCTCTGCCAGCTCCGAATCTCTGCGCTCTATGGCATATAAAATATTTTCATGATCTTCCACAATCCTGGTAGGCTTGGTTGATTTTAAGGAAAGGGTGCGGATCCGGTCAAAATGAACCATCTGAGATTTAATCACTTCAAAAGTTTTGGTTTTGTTCACAGACTGAAACAAAAGCATGTGAAACTCATTATCAAGGGGGAAGAACTTCTCCGTATCTTCCCGCTCCAGACAAAACTTCTGCTCATTTATATTATCCTTAAGCATCTTTAAATCCACGGGATCCGGATTTTCGCAGGCAAGCTTTAACACTGCAATTTCAAGCACAAGCCTCATAAAGCGTGACTCTTCAATATGTTCATAATTAATTTTTGATATATAGCTGCCCCGCTGGGGCAGTATTTCAACAAGACCGGATTTGCTCAGTTCAATGAGGGCTTCTCTGACTGGAGTTCTTGAAAGATTAAGGGTAGAGGAAAGTTCATTTTCACTTACAGCGCTGCCTGGAGCAAGCTCCAGATTAATGATATTATAAAGAAGAACACGTACGGCGTAATTTCTGGCATTCTCTCCGGGAGACCGATCAAACAATTTCATATAAAACCTCTCTCATTAAAAATCCTGCTGACAGCATACGGATAGTATACTACCGGAAAGCAGGTTTATCTATTGTTTTTTTAAATAGCTAAGTTTTTAGGGCTAACTTGTATACAAGTATCATGCTTTCAAAATGCTCAAATGTCAATAATATATGTATCAAAACTGAAAAAATGTCAATATGCACAAAAAAACAATAAAAAAATATACAAAATTACATATTGAAAATTCTCCCGTAATATACTACCATACAAGATAGAAAGGCATGATAAAGAATAATTCATACATGTTTGGCTGACCGGGTAATACTAGCATATAATAAGGACAGCCTTATTGTGCTTACGGTAAACTAAGAATGATTACAAAACAGGAGGAACAAATTGATGGAAATGACTTTACGCTGGTATGGACCAGGATATGACAGTGTATCTCTTGAGCAGATCAAACAGATACCAGGAGTAAAAGGTGTTGTTACTACTCTGATGGGCAAGCAGGCAGGAGAAGTCTGGACTGAGGCAGAAATTGCTGAACTTAAAAAAACGGTGGAAGATGCAGGTCTTACCATTGCCGGAATCGAATCCGTTAATATTTCTGACGATATTAAGATTGGTACAGAAAAACGGGAACAGCATATTGCGAATTATATTGAAACTCTTGAGAATCTGGGAAAAGCAGGAATTCATATGATCTGCTACAATTTCATGCCTGTATTCGACTGGACACGTTCCGATCTTGCAAGAGAGCGTGCGGACAAATCCACAGTACTTGCTTATAACCAGGATGTAGTGGATAAGATTGATCCCGCACATATGAAAGAATCCGTTGAAAAGATGTCTAACGGCTTTGTAATGCCAGGCTGGGAACCGGAACGTCTGTCACGCCTGGAATCTTTATTTGAGGCTTATAAAGATATTGACGAAGAGAAGCTGTTTCAGAACCTGGTTTATTTTCTGGAGTCAATCGGTGAAGTATGTGAAAAGTATGATATTAAGATGGGAATTCATCCGGATGATCCGGCATGGCCGATATTTGGACTGCCAAGAATCATACGTAATAAGGACCTGATTGTAAAACTTTTAAAGGCAGTTGACAAACCATATAACGGCATTACTTTATGTACAGGTTCTCTTGGTTCTAATCCGGCAAATGATATCTGTGATATTATTAAAGCTGCAAAAGGAAGAATTCCATTTGCCCATGTAAGAAACTTAAGATACAACAGTGACAGGGATTTTGAAGAAGCAGCTCATCTTTCCTCCGACGGTTCCATGGATATGTACGCAATTATGAAAGCTCTGCATGATACCGGATTTGACGGAGTGATCCGTCCGGATCATGGAAGAATGATCTGGGGAGAGGTTGCCATGCCGGGATACGGTCTCTATGACAGAGCACTGGGTGCGGAATATCTCCAGGGATTATGGGAAGCCATTGATAAGGAATCACGGAAAAACTAAGGAGGCAGTGCCGGAATGAAGCTGACATTAGAAGGTTTAAAGAATAAAGAAGCCTGGGAGGCAGCTGGAATCAGCCTTCCATCCTATGACATTGAAAAGGTAGTCAGAGAAACCAAAGAGTCTCCTGAGTGGGTGCATTTTGGAGCAGGTAATATCTTCCGTATTTTTATCGGAGGAATTGCAGATACGTTAATAGCGCAGGGAGAGAGTACAAAAGGAATTACCTGTGTGGAGACTTTTGATTTTGATGTGATTGACAAGATCTATGATCCTTATGACAATCTGGTTCTTGGTGTAACTCTGAATGCGGATGGTTCGACTGCTAAAAGAGTAATTGGTTCTCTGACGGAAGCAATAAAGGCACAGTCTGCCGTGGCATCTGATTGGAATCGCCTGAAAGAAATTTTTGTTAATCCCCAGCTGCAGATCGCTTCTTTCACTATTACGGAAAAAGGCTATGCACTGAAAGGAACAGAAGGAAATTATTTCCCATTTATTTTAGCCGATCTGGAAAATGGTCCTGACAAGGCAGTTTCTGCCATGGCTGTGGTATGTGCACTGCTTTTTGAACGGTTTAAGGCCGGGAAAGCGCCTCTGGCGGTGGTTTCCATGGATAACTGTTCCCACAATGGTGAGAAGCTGAAACAGTCTGTCGTGACAGTTGCAAGAGAATGGGAGAACAGAGGATTTGTGGAGAAAGCGTTTGTTGATTATCTGGATGATGAGTCCTGTGTTTCCTTCCCATGGTCCATGATCGATAAGATCACACCACGTCCGGCTGATTCTGTCTGCAGTGAGCTGGAAAAAGCAGGAGTTGAAAATATGGCTCCGGTTATTACCTCTAAAAAGACTTACATTGCACCATTCGTCAATGCAGAGGGTCCTCAGTATCTGGTAATTGAAGACAAGTTCCCTAACGGAAGACCGGCGCTTGAAAAAGCCGGAGTCTATATGACAGACAGGGATACCGTTAACAAAGTGGAGCGTATGAAAGTAACTACCTGCTTAAATCCGCTTCATACAGCATTGGCAGTGTATGGATGTGTCCTGGGATATACTCTGATCGCAGATGAAATGAAGGATCCGCAGCTGAATCGTCTGGTTCATGAGATTGGTCCTGTTGAAGGAATGCCGGTTGTTACTGATCCGGGAATCCTGTCTCCTATGGAATTTGTGGACGAAGTAATCCGTGTGAGAATTCCTAATCCATTTATGCCGGATGCACCACAGAGAATTGCTACAGATACATCTCAGAAAGTAGGAATCCGCTATGGTGAAACCATCAAGGCTTATGTGGAAAAATACGGAGATGCGAAAAAATTAAAGGCCATTCCTCTGGCAATTGCCGGCTGGTGCCGCTATCTTCTGGCTGTGGATGATGAGGGTAAGGCATTCGAGCTATCTTCTGATCCTATGATTCCGGAGCTGACCGATAAGCTGAAAGGAATTGAGCTGGGGAAACCAGAGACGTATCACGGACAGCTGAAAGATATTCTGTCTAATGAAAATATCTTCGGAATTGACCTTTATAAAGCCGGTATTGGTGAAATGATTGAAGAGATGTTCTGCTCCCAGATTAAGGGAGTTGGGGCAGTCCGGGAAACATTGAAACGAGAACTGGAAAACTAATGAATAAAACGAGCGTCCTGACAGGAAGTATGAGACTTCTGCCGGGGCGCTCGTTTCATATTATGAGATTCCTGATTCTATCTTGTGATTCTTAATTCCGTGCTTTTCTGCATATCCGGTAAGAATCAGAGTCAGGGCTCCGTCTCCGGTTACGTTGCATGCGGTTCCAAAACTGTCCTGAAGAGCAAAAATTGTCAGCATGAGAGCAGTTCCCATCTCATCAAAACCCAAAACACCGGTGATCAGTCCAAGAGATGCCATAACGGTACCTCCGGGAACACCAGGTGCACCAATTGCAAATATACCAAGCAGGGCACAGAATAAAAGCATTGATCCAAGAGAAGGAGTGGAGCCGTAAAGAATCATGGATACGGTCATAACAAAGAAAACCTCAGTGAGAACAGAACCGCATAAGTGAATGTTGGCAAATAGCGGAATACCAAAATCCACCATATCCTCTCTTAACGTGGGCTGTGATTTTTTTGCGCATTTTAAAGCCACGGCAAGGGTTGCTGCTGATGACATGGTACCTACGGCTGTAATATAGGCTGGTCCGTAATTGCGCACAACATCAAAGGGATTCTTTCTGGAATAGAGACCCCCAATTACATACAATAGTGTCAGCCAGATATAGTGGCCGGCCATTACGATCAGTACCACCTGAAGGAAGACAGGAAGCTGTTTGGTAATGGTTCCTTCGTAGGACAGTGCGCAGAACGTAAATGCGATAAAGACAGGGAGGATGGGTATGACGATCTTGGTCACAATAGAAAGAACGATCTCCTGGAACTCCTCCAGTACCTGGGTGATAACTCCGGCTTTTGTCCAGGTTGCAGCAAGACCCAGCAAGAGTGAAAATACAAGAGCGCTCATAACCGGCATGATTTGTGGAATATCCAGCTGGAATACAATTCCCGGAAGTTCCTTTAATCCATCGGTACTGGTGGAAATGGACAGATGAGGGATCATGATATACCCGGCAGTCATGGAAAACAGGGCTGCGCCTATGGAAGAAAGATAGGCGGCAGATACAGCGATTCCCAGCATTTTAGAAGCATTGTTTCCCAAACGTGTAATGGATGGGGCAATAAACCCGATAATGATGAGTGGGACACAGAATATAATGACCTGATTGAGTATATATTTAACAGTTACCACAAAATTCATGAAATGTTCACCGGCGATCTGGCCGATTAAAATCCCCAAAATAACCCCCAGAAGTAATTTAAAAGGTAAACTACTTACTAATTTTTTCATACCTATTCTCCTATCATGATTTTAATGATTTCTTCGTTGGTTTCCTTCATTCCCTTTTTTCCCAATCTTCCAACGTTTTTCAGCGTAGCCTCTACGCCTTTTGTGACAATGCCGTCTCCATCCAGAAACTGCTGTCCCTGGCTGTACATGCTGTATCCAAAGATTCCCGCCTCGATGGAGGATGCGATCTTTGCTGCACAGGAAGCCTTAGCCCCATCGCATACAATTCCGGAAACAATGGCCAGTGCATTAACAACTGTATGTATGACCTCCTCATAGCCGCCCCCGCACAGATAGGCGATTCCGGCTCCGGCTCCGGCCCCTGCATTAACCGCTCCGCAGTAAGCGGACAATCTTCCTATCGGAGTTTTCTGATGAATGGAAGTTAAGTTGGATAAAGCAAGCGCACGGTACATGGTATCTTTGCTGACGCCCAATTCCTTTGCATAGACAATGACCGGTACAGAAACGGTGATTCCCTGATTTCCGCTTCCGGAGTTAATAATAACAGGAAGTTCACATCCATTCATGCGGGCGTCGGAACCTGCCGCAGCCATAGCCTTTGCTTTCAGGGCTAAATCGCTCCCGGCACTCTTTAGGAGAATCTTACCGATATTGGCGCCGTAGTCATTCACAAGTCCTTCCTCGGCAATGGCCCAGTTGTACTTAATCTGGCGGTCCAGCGTTTCTTTGATGTCTGCAGTGTCAACCGTATTAATAAAATCCCAGATATCTTCCATATTGAGTAAGCTCCGGTCAGTGAGGGACTCTTCCTCTCCAACCGCATCCAGTTGTTTTAAGATTTCCCCGTCTTTCTCAATCAGGACAATATTAGTATGATAATTGGCAATACGGACTTTGCATATGGAGGGTCCTTTGTGCAGCGTGATAAGAATATCAAAGGTAATTCCATTATCAATATGCACAACCCCAATTTCAGTCTCCTCCATAAATTTTTTCATCTCAAGGATCTGAACCGGTGTAACAGAAGAGATTACTTCCAGTTCTTTCTCCGGATCTCCGGCTACAATTCCTGCAGCCACAGCTGCTGGTATGCCCTTTAAATGTCCGGTATTGGGTACAATTACGGATTTCACATTCTTTATAATACTTCCGCTGGCACCTACAATTACCTTATCAGGCATACCTCCAAGAGTTTTTTTTGCAACCGCGGCAGCGTAAGCCAAAGCAATCGGTTCCGTACAGCCCATGGCCGGAACTAATTCTTCCTTCAATATCTGCACGTAGGCGCGGTATTTACAATTTGCCTTTTCCATACTTCATTAAGTCCTTTCTGATCGTATCCTGAACTACTTACCCTTTGACTTGATTTCTGAGTGTCTTTAATGTACCATAAATACAACCGGATGTAAAATTTAATGTTTTTATGAATACATTTAAAAATTTTAAATAGTGAAAGGAAGATTATGGAACTGCGTGAAATACGAACATTCTTAGCAGTGGCTGATTTAAAGAGTTTCTGCAGGGCGGCAGAGAAACTGAAATACTCCCAGGCTGCAGTGACCGTTCAGATTAAGCAGCTGGAAAAAGAATTAAACGTACATTTATTTGACCGCATCGGGAAACAGACAACCCTGACGCACGAGGGAAAGATGTTCTACCAGTATGCGTCAGAAGTGATGCGGAATCTGACATGCGCCCGTAATGTTTTAAGCCAGTCGTCAGAACTGACGGGCAGTCTGGTGATCGGTACGATTGAATCCATCTGTTCCACGCTGTTCCCTCCGCTGATCAGGGAGTATCACCACCGGTATCCCGGGGTAAATATCAATATTATTGTGGATTCACCGGGCACTCTGTTAAACAGGATGAACAGCAACCAGATCGATATGGTATATTTTCTGGACCGCAGGCTGTACGATACCAAATGGATCAAAATACTGGAAAAACCGGAAGATATCATATTTGCCGCGTCTAAGGAACATAACTTTGCAAAGGAAACAGGGCTTAGCATAGACCAGGTTATTACCCAGCCGCTGATACTGACGGAAAAGGATGCCAGTTACCGGTTTATTCTGGAGCAGTATCTGGCCTCAGACGACAAAAAGCTTCATCCCTTTCTGGAAATTGGAAATACGGAATTTATTATAAAGCTACTTAAGCAGAATGAAGGAATCTCATTTCTTCCTGAGTTTACCATAAGAAAAGAGATGGAGCTTGGGAATCTGACCGCACTTTCCATGAAGGAATTTTATTTACGAACATGGAGACAGATTGTATACCATAAGGATAAATGGCTCAGCAGGGAAATGAAAGCATTTATGGAGCTTGTTTTAGAGATGGAGGAGCAATGATATTGTACGGGCAGAAAGCATGTGTTATACTAAGAGAACAACAATAATCAGCTGGAGGATAAATTATGGAAGTTTTAAAAATAGGAATTATGGGGACCGGAAGAATCGCTACATTACTGGCTGAGACCATGATTCAGATGCCGGAAGTCTGTTTGTATGGAGCTGCTTCACGAAGCATTAAAAAGGCAGAAGAATTTGCAGCACGTTTTTCAATAAAAAAAGCTTATGGCTCTTATGAAGAACTGGCGGCTGATACTGAGATTCAGCTGATTTATATAGCAACACCCCATTCGGAACACTGCAGCAATGCAAGACTGTGCCTGGAACATGGGAAGCATGTTTTATGTGAGAAATCCTTTGCAGCAAATTACTCCCAGGCAAAAGAGATGATTGATCTGGCAGAAGAGAAAAAACTGATGATTACGGAAGCCATGTGGGTGCGTTATATGCCTATGGCTGAGACATTAAAAGACATTCTTAATTCCGGAATAATTGGAGAACCTATGACACTTACTGCCAATCTCGCCTATCTGGTCGCAGATAAGCCCCGGATTGTTATGCCGGAGCTTGCAGGGGGAGCGCTCTTAGATGTGGGCGTTTATACCCTTAATTTTGCATCTCTTGTCTTCGGTGATAAGGTAACAGATATCACATCCAGCGTGGTAAAGACTGATACAGGAGTGGATGCCCAAAACAGCATTACGCTTCTTTACCCTGGTGGAAAAATGGCTGTACTCAATAGCTCGGTTCAGGTACTTTCTGACCGACAGGGTAGCATATACGGAACAAAAGGATTTCTGGTTGTGGAAAACATTAATAATTTTGAATCAATTTGTGTATACGATAAGAATCGGAATCTGGTGGGAACCTATGAAAGACCACAGCAGATAACCGGATATGAATATCAGGTTCTGGCCAGCAAAGCGGCCATAGAGCAGGGTCTGACAGAGTGCCCGCAGATGCCTCACAAGACGACTCTTCATGTTATGAAGGTCATGGACGAGCTCAGAAGACAATGGGGGATACGTTATCCCTTTGAAAAGGACGAATGAGGATACTGGAATGTTTAATAGAAAAGATTTGATCCGGCTGCTGGCTCCCTTAATCGTGGAGCAGATCCTGGCAGTTTTGGTGGGTATGGCAGATGTGATCATGGTTGCTGCGGTTGGCGAGGCGGCTGTATCCGGTGTATCTCTGGTGGATTCCATCAGCATACTGATTCTTCAGATCCTGGCTGCCCTGGCTACCGGCGGTGCTGTTATTTCCGCTCAGTATCTGGGCAAAAAACAGTCCGAGAACGCATGCAAGGCAGCTGGCCAGCTGATCGGTGTGACTACCGTATTATCACTGGCAGTGTCTGTCATTGCATTGGTTGGTAACAGGCTTTTACTTGCGTCCATATTTGGCAATGTTGAATCAAAGGTAATGAATGATGCAGTGATATATTTTCGGATCACGGCACTGTCCTATCCCTTTATGGCAGTTTATAATTCCTGTGCGGCGTTGTTCCGCTCCATGGGCAACTCAAAGGTATCCATGGTGGTATCCATAGTAATGAATACGATTAACATCGTTGGCAATGCGATCTGTGTATTCGGTCTGCATATGGGGGTAACCGGTGTTGCTATCCCGACACTTACAAGCCGTATTGTAGCCGCAGTTATGATGTTTTATCTGATTCAAAGTCCTGATAATACAGTGAGAATAAAACATCTTGAAGAGTTAAAACCTGATTTTCATATGATAAAAAATATTCTGTCTGTAGGGATTCCCAATGGATTGGAAAACGGTATGTTTCAGTTTGGAAAGATCGCACTGCAAAGTCTGGTTTCGTCACTGGGAACTGCTGCGATAGCCAGCTATGCAGTAGCTTCTAATCTTGTAACTTTGCTTTATCTTCCAGGAAATGCGATTGGCCTGGGACTGATTACCATAGTGGGTCAGTGCGTTGGGGCTGGTGAAAGAAAGCAGGCAAAGCATTATACCAGGCGTTTAGTTATGGTCAACTATGCTATTCTGCTGATCCTGTGTGCTGCCATGATATTATTTTCCGGACAGCTTGTATCCATATACCGGCTTTCCAAAGAAGCGTCCAGAATATCCGTAGAGATGATAAAGGCACACAGTTATGCGATGATCGTGTGGCCTTTGGCCTTTACCGTTCCATATTCCCTGCGTGCTTCCATGGATGCTAAATTTACGATGGCTGTTTCTGTATTCTCCATGTGGCTCTTTCGAATCGCATCAGCCTATTTTTTTGTTCAGGTCATGAAGCTGGGAGTCATGGGAGTCTGGTATGGAATGTTTATTGACTGGTTTTTCCGCGCAGCTGTATTTGCACTTAGGTTTCAAGGAATTGAAAAAAGGGCAGTGTCCGTTAGTTAAACGGCACTGTCCTTTTAAATTTTGTTAATCCATATGAGTATTTATATCTATCATGTTTGTAAAAAGTTGATGACAGAGTGTAAAATCTTTTTCTTTTATAGCCTGGTACATTTTTACGTGATCATCAATCAAGATAGAGGAAGAATATTTTTTATATATGTTGCTTGAAAAAAGCCCAATCTGTTTATAAATCAGACTTCCAATCAGTTCATACATCATTGGGAAATATTTATTTTTTGAACATCTGCAAATCTGAAGATGAAATTCAAAATCATAGGAAGCACCTTTTGCATAATCTTTACGTTTAAATGCATCAACCAGATTGTCACATATAAGTTTTAATTGTTCGATATCATCTGGCTCAGCTTTTTTAATCGCAAGTGACAGACTTTCCAATTCTAAAGCTCGACGAATTTCCACAATTTCTGATATATTCTGTTCATCCATAATAAAATCTGCATAGTTTGCAATATATTCAGCGGTACTAAATTGCTTTACATAACTACCATCTCCAACGCGGATATCAATAAGTCCCATTGCGCGCAACCGTTCTACAGCAGCTTTGATAGAAGGGCGGCTTACTCCCAGCATTTTTGTAAGTTCATTCTCTGATGGGATTTTTTCCCCTACTTTAAACTTACCTTGTATAATATAGTCTTTTAACAGGTCAAAAACCTGATCTGATACACTTTTTCTTGCTATTTTTGGCAATTTTTCCATTTAATTTATACTCCATATCTTATTGACTGATTAAAGTATATCGGCATTAAATACGATTGTCAAGAAAAGCATAGTCATTCTTCTTCTATAAGTTTTCGTTAAAGTGCTAGAAAAATATAAAGTTAATTAGTGCATTTTTAACAGAATTTCAATGGGCTTCAATGTACTTATTGACAAACATAAAACCTAGCTGTAACATGTAAGTTGTCATACAACTTACATTTATACATAAAACATATGTAAAGGAGAAAGAAATTATGAAAATTACCAGTATGGATGTTATGGCCCTGGAAAAGGACAATGGGTGTGGTGGATCACGTCCAGTCATCTGTCGAATTAACACAGATGAAGGATTCTACGGTTTAGGCGAGGCAGCAGTTGCGATTGGAACGGGAGCAAGAGGTGCATATGAGCTGTTAAAAGATTTTGGCCCATTGATTATTGGTATGGATCCACTGGCTAACGAGGTGATTTGGGAAAAACTTTTTAAATTATCTTTCTGGGGGCAGGGAAATGGAGCTATCATGATGGCTGCAATCAGCGCGATCGATACAGCACTCTGGGATATTAAAGGAAAAGTTGCAAATCTTCCATTGTACCAGTTACTTGGAGGAAAGCAGCGCAGCAAATTAAGAACTTATGCAAGCCAGCTCCAGTTTGGCTGGGGGGTTGATAAGTTTAATCCTGCACAGACACCAGGTGGAGATGCTTCACGCTACTGTGAGGCAGCAGTAAAGGCTGTAGAAGAGGGATATGAGGCAATCAAGATCAATTTCCTTCGTTTTGACCGGCAGGGAAAAATTCTTACTCATTTAGATACAACTGGTCATTTAAGCAGAGAGACTATGAGACTGGCAGAGGAGAGATTATCTGCAGTTCGTAAAACTGTTGGACCAGATATTGATATTATGATTGAAAACCATGCAATGACTGACGCTAACACTGCCATTCAGTTTGCTAAGATGGCTGAGCAGTATGATGTTATGTTTCTGGAAGAAGGATGTACACCATTAAATCCTGGAGTTATGAAGAAGATTTCTGAGAATACAAGCATTCCATTAACTACTGGTGAGAGAACATATACAAGATGGGGATTCCTGCCATTCCTTGAAAACGGATGCCTATCTATGATTCAGCCAGATATCGGAAACTGCGGTGGTATTACAGAGTGTAAGAAGATAGCTGATATGGCTCATATTTTTGATGTAGGTGTTCAGTGTCATGTATGTTCAAGCCCAATCAGTGTTGCAATTGCTCTTCATCTGGAGGCAGCTATTCCGAACTTTATTATTCATGAGCATCATATTGCAAATACTACAAGCGGTACAATTCAGCAGTGTGAATACAACTACCAGCCAGTAAAAGGATACTTTGAATTACCTGAATTGCCAGGTATTGGCCAGGAAATTTCTAAGAGAGCAATTGAAACAGCCGAAATCGTGACAATTAAATAAGGAGAAAAATATGGAAAATACATCTGGTAAAGGAACTCTTGGCTTTCGAGAATTATTGTCATTAGCAGTAGGACAGGTAATTGGTGCCGGTGTTGTAACATTAGTAGGACAGGCAATCGGTGTAACTGGCCGATCTATATGGCTTGCCTATGTATTTGCTGTTGTTCTTGGTTTATGCATTATATTTCCGTATATTATGTTAAGCAGTATGATTCGTGTAAATGGTGGAAACTATACATTTGTTGCAACAATTCTTGGAGAACGATGGGGCGGAATGTATGGAATGGCCTTTACTTTGAACAGTTTTGCCTGCGGTATGTTTGGACTGGGCCTTGGAACTTATTTAAATGCCTTAATCCCAAGTGTTAATATCAAACTAACTGCAGTTATTGCAATCACATTATTCTGGATTGCGAATATGTTAGGGGTAAAATTCATGGCAAAAATTCAGAATGTTATGTCTGTCTGTCTTTTAGTTGGTCTGGCTGTGTTCATTGTAGTTGGCCTTTTTAACTTACGTCCAGGTACATTTGATTTTTCATCACCGGAATTTTTTACAGGTGGTGCCAGCGGATTTTTTAATGGTACTTTATTATTAGTTTTCTCCTGTACAGGTCAGTCATTTATTGTTGCTTTTAGTAAGGAAGCAAAAAACCCACGCCGTGATGTTCCTTTTGCAATTACTGCAGCCAGTGGAGTTATTCTTGTTGTATACGCATTGATTGCAATAGTTGCTTCTGGCGTTCTTCCAATCGATCAGGTGGCTGGAAAACCACTGACACTTGCAGCTGGTCAGATTCTTTCCCGTCCATTATATTATGCATTTATTATTGGTGGACCAATCATGGCACTTGCTACAACTCTGAATTCATCCTTTACTGTTTTTTCCCGTCCATTCCATCAGATGGCAAGAGATGGATGGTTCTCGAAAAAGATGGCAGTAACAAACAACTTAGGAGCTCCTTATATATTACTTACAGTTATTTATATTATTTCGGTTGTTCCGGTACTGTTAAACTTCAGTATCAGTACAATTACAAGCAATTCAATTCTCATCAGCCGTATTTCAGATGTTGTTGCAATTGTTGCTGTACTTTGTCTTCCCAAACGTATTCCTGATGCCTGGGAAAACAGATATTTTAAGATTTCAAAACCTGCATTCTATGCAATAATGACATTCTGCCTTTGTGTGACTTTATTTGTAATCGGATTATCACTGCGTAATCTGACACCAACTTTGGTGATTGTTACGGTTGTATTAATTACTTTATTCTTTATTTATTCAACATTCAGGCAGAAGTCTGGGAAAGTACAGATGGAAAAGAGCTACGAGCTTCAGTAATAATCTGACAAGTAAAATTGTGATAGGTGATTTAAGAAGGAAATAGAGTAGGGAAATAATTCTTGTCAATTATTTCCCTACTCTATTTCTTCATTCATCTTACCGTCTGCATTCACATAAGAGCCTTCAATCACCCGGCTGACTGCCATCTGTCCTACAATACCATCCGGACCCGGGTTAAAATAATACCAGTTTGCGTCAATCTTATGCCAACCGGTTACCATGATGCCTATCTGGTTGGTATAAAAGGTGCTATTATAATGAGAGTCACGAATCCAGCCGGTTACCATGGCACCCTGTGTACTTCCCTCTTCAGGATTAAAGTAATACCAATGGTTATTTAAATAATGCCAGCCGGTAGCCATATATCCATTATCCATAAAATAATAGGAATTACCCTGATATTCAATCCATTGTCCAGCTGGATATTTTGAATTCCACTGATTGAAGAAACGCCAGCCAGTTTCATCCTTCACCCAGTTCCCGGAGATATAAATCGATTCATCTTTTGTATGGGCATAGCTTACCAGAATATGCGTGCCAAATGCAGCAAACCAGACGGATAAAAGCATGGCGGCAGCAAGGTGAATGGCATTGGCACGAAAAAAACGGGGTCTGTCAGACATATTCTCCTCCTTCCGGTTTATCCAGGATTGTATGAGTCGATTATAAGCGAAGGCCTGGAAAAAAACAATGAGGGAAAGGAAACCGTAAGATATTATTTATAAATCTGAGCTTTTTTAGTAAAAGGATCTTGACATGGCTGCTTGCGTTTGTTATATTACATATAGAACAAACAATGCAATACTTGCAATAAGCCGGATAAGGAGGAAATTGCCGTGAACATTAATAAATTTACTCAAAAGTCCATGGAAGCTGTTCAGAATTGTGAAAAGCTTGCGTATGAGTATGGAAATCAGCAGATTGAACAGGAGCACTTGCTTTACAGCCTTCTCACTTTAGAAGACAGCCTGATTTCTAAATTGGTTACCAAGATGAATATTCAAAAGGAGCAGTTTCTTAATGAAGCTGCCGGAGCAATCCAGAAGCTTCCGAAAGTCAGCGGAGGTCAGCTCTACGTCAGTAATGATTTAAATAAAGTTTTAATCAGTGCCGAGAATGAGGCAAAGGGAATGGGAGATCAGTATGTTTCCGTAGAGCATTTATTTCTGGCCATGTTAAAACAGCCCTCAAAAGCATTAAAAGAGATGTTTCGCAGTTATGGAATTACCAGAGAGAACTTTTTAACAGCATTATCCACGGTGCGGGGGAACCAGCGGGTGGTAAGCGACAATCCGGAAGCTACCTACGATACCCTGACAAAGTACGGGTACGATATGGTAGAAAGGGCCAGAGAGCAGAAGCTTGATCCCGTAATCGGAAGAGACAGTGAAATACGAAATGTAATCCGGATTCTTTCCAGAAAGACAAAGAACAATCCGGTTTTAATCGGAGAGCCTGGTGTTGGAAAGACAGCGGTTGTCGAGGGGCTTGCCCAGAGAATTGTCAGAGGAGATGTGCCTGATGGCTTAAAGGATAAGAAGCTGTTTGCGCTTGATATGGGCGCTTTACTGGCTGGCGCAAAGTACCGGGGAGAATTTGAAGAGCGGCTGAAGGCTGTTCTTGATGAAGTGAAAAAAAGCGACGGACAGATTGTCCTTTTTATTGACGAGCTTCATACCATTGTGGGAGCGGGGAAAACGGAAGGCTCCATGGATGCAGGAAATATGTTAAAACCCATGCTTGCCAGAGGAGAACTTCACTGTATTGGTGCAACCACTCTGGATGAATACCGCCAGTATATTGAAAAAGATCAGGCTCTGGAGCGGAGATTCCAGCCTGTTATGGTGGAGGAACCTACCGTAGAGGATACCATTTCCATCTTAAGAGGTTTAAAGGAGCGGTATGAGGTTTACCATGGGGTGAAGATCACTGACTCTGCCCTGGTATCTGCGGCGACTCTCTCCGACCGTTATATCAGTGAACGTTTTCTTCCTGATAAAGCCATTGACTTAGTCGATGAGGCCTGTGCCATGATAAAGACAGAGCTGGATTCCATGCCATCTGAGCTTGACGAGCTGTCAAGGCGGATTATGCAGATGGAGATCGAAGAGGCGGCATTAAAGAAGGAGACAGACCGGTTAAGCCAGGACCGTCTGGCGGAACTGCAGAAAGAACTGGCAGAGCTTCATGATGAATTTGCATCTCAGAAGGCGCAGTGGGAGAATGAAAAAGCGTCGGTAGAACGTCTTTCGTCGTTAAGAGAAGAGATTGAAAGCTTAAACAGGGAAATCCAGACTGCCCAGCAGAAATATGATTTAAACCGTGCGGCAGAACTTCAGTATGGAAGGCTGCCCCAGCTTCAGAAGGAGCTTGCCAAAGAAGAGGAGAGGGTGAAAAATCAGGATTTAAGTCTGGTGCGTGAAAGTGTTACAGAAGATGAGATTGCAAGGATTGTATCCAAATGGACAGGAATACCGGTTGCCCGGCTGACAGAGAGTGAGAGAAATAAAACCCTTCATCTGGACCAGGAGCTTCATAAGAGAGTCATTGGACAGGAAGAAGCCGTTTTAAAGGTGACTGAAGCAATCATCAGATCAAAGGCAGGAATCAAGGATCCAACAAAGCCAATCGGTTCCTTTCTTTTTCTGGGTCCGACAGGAGTGGGAAAAACAGAGCTTGCAAAGGCACTTGCAGAAAGCCTGTTTGATGATGAGAATAACATAGTCCGAATTGATATGAGTGAATATATGGAAAAGCACTCGGTATCAAGACTGATCGGAGCTCCGCCAGGATATGTGGGATACGATGAGGGCGGCCAGCTTACGGAAGCAGTACGCAGAAAGCCATATTCTGTGGTGCTGTTTGATGAGGTTGAGAAAGCCCATCCTGATGTGTTTAATGTACTTTTGCAGGTTCTTGATGATGGCCGGATCACCGATTCCACCGGTAAGACTGTTGACTTTAAAAATACCATTATTATTATGACTTCCAATATTGGATCCCAGTATCTTCTGACCGGTATTGACGACGAAGGAAATATAAGAAAAGAGGCAGAAGATATGGTTATGGGAGATTTAAGATCCCATTTCAGACCTGAATTTTTAAACCGTCTTGATGAAATTATTCTGTTTAAGCCATTGGATAAGAGTAACATTTCCGGTATTGTTGGTCTGCTTATGAAGGACTTAAATCAGAGACTTCAGGACCGTGAGATCAGGATTGAACTCACAGACCAGGCCCGTGAGTTTGTAGTGGAACAGGGATTTGATCCGGTGTATGGTGCCAGACCGTTAAAGCGTTATCTTCAAAAGCATGTTGAGACACTTGCAGCAAGGGTAATCCTGGGAGATGAGATACATGCAGGCAGTGAGATTGTAATTGATGTTTCAGAAGATGGGGGAAAATTGATAGCCTATCTGGAGTAGGATTGGGAAAGGGAGCCGCGGCTCCCTTTTCTGTATGTATAATATTATGATACGGTCCAGAGAATATCCCTGTTAACCGTATGATAAAAATAATCCCGTATTTCTTTTTGGTCTGTTGTCTGTCCCAGAATCCACATAAGTTTGGTTACGGTGGCTTCCAGGGTCATATCGTATGCTTCTAACAGTCCGAATTCTTTCTTTATTGAATGCCCCACTTCATAAACAGACATATTGCTGCCTTCATTCGTCACCTGAGTGGTCATAACGACCGTTTTTCCAAGAGAGATCCATTTCTCAATTGCCTTGTAAAAATCACCGGTATCATAGGATGGAAGTCCTCCAACACCAAAGGATTCAATAATAACGGCATCGTAATGCTCTGCCATATAATCCAGAACGTCAGCCCCCATGGAAGGAATCAGCTTTAACAGTGTAACGTTAATATTAAGTTTATGGAAAAATACAGGGCCGCCGGAGCGGTGTTTTTTGTCATCCAGATAGAAGATTACATAACCATCCTGTATTGTGGCTATGTAGGGAAAATTAATGCTGGAAAATGCGTTGTAGCTTTTGGTCCGCATTTTTTTTCCTCTTGTTCCTGAGATTACTTTTCCGTCAAAAACAATGTTCACATCGTGGGCCTTGTCATCGCTTGCAAAACGGAGACTGTCCGATAAATTGGTTCTTGCATCGGTATTTTCCATGTCAATTGGTTTCTGGGCACCGGTAATAACGATAGGCTTTGGAGAATTCTGTACCAGATAAGAAAGGGCGGCGGCTGTGTAAGCCATGGTATCGGTACCGTGGCAGATAACAAAACCGTCATAGTTATCGTAATGATCTTCGATTGCTTTTGCAATCTCCAGCCAGTGCTTCGGCTGCATATTGGTGCTGTCTATACTGAATATCTGCAGGCTGTCCACGTGGCAGTAATCTGTAGCATCGGGAACATAGGAGAGGAGTTCATTGGAAGTCAGAAGGGGCTTCAGTCCCGAATCTCCTCTTTTGCATGCGATGGTACCACCGGTTCCAAGCATCATTATTTTTTTCATGAATAATACCTCCTGATGAATTATGAACCGATTGTAGCATTTCTTTTTCCATTCGTACAGAGGATTTCTTGAAAATCAATGAAAACTGTGATAAAATGAGGGACAAACAGATAGAGGAGAAAAAATATGGCTAATATACCAAAAGATCCGGTTATGCTGCTCAGTTATATCAATACGCAGCTGAGAGATTTTTACCCATCTTTAGATGAACTTTGTCTGACTCTGGGATTAGAGGAAGAAAAGATCATCGGGTCTCTGGCATCTATTGACTATCGATATGACAAAATAAAAAATCAGTTTTTGTAATTGGATTGGATATAGAAGGGTCGTCGCAGCTGCGGGGACCTTTTTTGGAAAAATAATTTTGTGACTATTTGCAGGAATCGAACCATAAAATAATTAGAATGAACGGGCTTAAAAAAGGAAAACTGTATCATGTGCAAGCTTGTTAGAATCCTGCCCGAAAGAAACAGGGCAGAAGGAGAAGGGAGGGAATTGTCATGGGATCTTTCTGGCATCAGACCGTAGCGGTCTGGAATTGGATGATGGAGCATTTAATCTATATAAATCTGATACTTTCTGTTATCATAGTTTTCTTTCAGAGAAGGGATCCTAAGGCAGTCTGGACCTGGCTTTTAGCCTTGTATTTTATACCGGTATTTGGTTTCCTCTTTTATCTTGTACTGGGGCAGGATATGAGGAAAGGGAAGATGTTCCGGGTTAAGGAAGTGGAGGACCGTATGCGTTTTTCAGCCAGGAACCAGGAAGAGTTTTTGAAAAGCCACGATATTGGTCTTAATACTTCTCTGGAAAGGGATTACTCTGATCTTGTCGTCTACAATTTAGAAACATCCGGTTCTGTTTTAACGGTTGATAATTCCGTGGAAATTTTCACCGATGGAGAGAAAAAGTTTCAGGATCTAAGGGAAGAACTGTCAAAGGCAGACCGGTTTATTCATTTTCAATATTATATTATTAAGGATGATGAGGTGTTTGATTCCATTATTCCCATATTAACAGAACGGGCAAAAGCAGGCGTGGAAGTCCGGATTCTTTGTGACGGCATGGGCGGACGGTTCATGCACAAATCAAAATGGGAGATATTAAAGGCAAGCGGTGTCAAAGTCGGAATCTTCTTTCCACCGGTATTGGGCAGGCTGCATCTTCGTATTAACTATAGAAACCACCGCAAAATTGTTGTCATTGATAACCGCGTTGGGTATGTGGGCGGTTTTAATATAGGAAGAGAGTATATTTCAAAAGATCCCAAATTCGGCTACTGGAGGGATACCCATCTAAAGCTTCAGGGCGGCTCTGTATTAAGTCTCCAGATTCGTTTTGCCCTGGACTGGAATTATGCAGTGGGAGAAAATTTATTTAAAAATATGACGTATTTTTGTGAAGATGAGGACGGGGCCTGTCTGGACTGTCTTGGGGTGGTGGACTTAAACCAGACGGTACGAAAGCTGGGCATTCAGATTATCGCCAGCGGTCCAGATGCCAGAAGCAGACAGATCCGGGATAATTATATCCGGCTGTTTTCAAAGGCAAAGCATCATATTTATATCCAGACCCCTTATTTTGTGCCTGATGATGCGGTGTTGTCGGCTCTTAAGGTTGCTGCCAGATCCGGAGTGGATGTCAGACTCATGATTCCCTGTAAGCCGGACCACCCCTTTGTCTACTGGGCTACCTATTCATACGTGGGAGATCTTCTTTCCGAAGGCGCCAGGTGCTACACCTATGATAACGGATTCCTCCATTCAAAAGGGGTTATGACAGACGGCAGGGTCAGCTCCTATGGAACTGCCAATATGGACATCCGCAGTTTTGAGCTGAATTTTGAAGTCAATGCAGTGATCTATGATGAGGAGACTACCAGGAAATTAGAAGAGCTGTTTCTGGAGGATTTAAAGGTCTGCCAGGAGATCACACCGGAACGATATGAAGCAAGAAGCATCTTTATAAGGGTAAAGGAACAGGGCAGCCGGCTTCTTTCTCCCCTTTTATAGAATTCTCTTACAGCAAAACATAATATCTCCACAACCGGCACATAATGAACCTTATGAAGATACTATCACAATTAAACTTAAAACAATTACCCCTGGATTTTTGTAAATGCGGGGTTGCAGGCTGGTGCCTGGAGGTTATTTTTACCTCAACAGAATCAATTTTACGCCATGACTGGCGGCTGATGGGGCAGACTTCTCTTCTCATGTTTCCTATTTATGGCTGCGGAGCATTGCTTGCGCCCATCGGAGCATTGATTGACCGTTGGGTTACGCCGGGAGCCGGTATAACAGCAGCGAGAACAGATATTGCTATCCGTCACGGATTTCTCTATATGGTGCTGATCTTTGTGGCGGAGTATTTATCCGGATCCCTTTTGCGGGGCAGGGGAATGTGCCCGTGGGATTATACAGGCAGAAGCACCAATATCGACGGATTGATCCGCCTTGATTTTGCACCTCTTTGGTTTGCTACGGGATTATTGTTCGAACAAATTACAAAAAAGAAAGGCAGGTAGTATTGTAATTAAAGTGACCATTCTATATAATAGATGGAATGGAGGACTAGACTAATGATTCGATTTATTCTTGTAGCAGCAACAGTTATTATCTATCTGATCTTAAGTATTCCGGTCCTGATAGTACAATTTCTGACCGGTAATAAGAACCGCCGTCTGCGTGATGAACAAAGCATTTCTAAAGTCCGTTGGATTTTTAGAATCATCCTGTTTTTGGCAGGTGTAAAAATTACGGTAAAAGGTAAGGAAAAGCTGCCAAAGGACCAGGCAGTCTTATACGTTGGAAATCACAGAAGCTATTTTGATATTCTTGTAGGATATACGACGGTTCCTGGTCTGGTTGGTTTTGTGGCCAAAAAAGAGATGGAACGTATCCCTCTTCTCTCTACCTGGATGAAATATGTCAATTGTTTATTTCTGGACAGAAAGAATTTAAAGGAAGGGTTAAAAACCATTCTTCAGGGGATTGAGCAGGTAAAGAATGGAATATCTGTCTGGATATTTCCGGAAGGAACAAGAAATAAACAGGAAGATATCCTGGAGCTTCTTCCATTTAAGGAAGGCAGCTTAAAAATAGCGGAAAAGAGTGGTTGCCCGGTGGTTCCCGTTGCCATGACCGGCACTGCGGAGATTTTTGAGAAGCACTTTCCGTTTATACGTCCTTCCCGGGTAACGATTGAATTTGGAGATCCCTTCTTCATAAAGGAGTTAGAACCGGAACTTAAAAAGTTTCCGGGGGCCTATGTAAAAAATCACATAGAAGATATGCTAAAAACGGAACGTTCCCTGCAGGGAAATCGGTAAAGAAGACAAACAGATAAGACGAAGGAATGGACATATGAAAAAATTAGACTTGCTGGAGATCCGGACGCAGCTTGACGGAATTGACCGTGAAATCGTAGAGCTGTTCGAAAAAAGAATGAGACTGAGCGGTGAGGTAGCTGAATTTAAGATCGAAACCGGCAAACCGGTTTATGATAAGGAAAGAGAGATGCAAAAGATTGATTCCGTCACCGGTATGGTGGATGGCGGTTTCATGAAACAGGCAGTCAGCGATCTGTTTACCCAGATGATGACAATCAGCCGCCACTATCAGTATAAGCTGATGGCGGAACATGGACTGAAGGGAGAGGAAAACTTCCAGCCGGTGAAAACCATTCCGTCCGAAGATGTACGGGTGGTTTATCAGGGAGTAGAAGGTGCATACAGCCATGCGGCCGCTCTCCAGTATTTTGGCTGTGATGCCAGCGTCTATCATGTAGAAACCTTTGAGGATGCCATGAAAGAAGTGGAGTCCGGCCGTGCCGATTATGCAGTGCTTCCCATTGAGAATTCCTCTGCCGGAGCGGTGATTGACAACTATGACCTGTTGATGAAGTACAGCAATTATATTGTTGCTGAGACGTTTCTTACTGTAAATCATGCATTGTTAGGGTTACAGGATTCCAGACAGGAGGATATCCGTACAGTATTTTCCCATCCCCAGGCTCTGATGCAGTGTTCGGAATTTTTAAATACCAACAGAGACTGGAAACAGATCAGTGTAGAGAATACTGCTGTGGCCGCCAAAAAGGTCATTGAAGAAGGCGATCCCTCTCAGGCCGCAGTTGCCAGTGAGATAGCTGCCAGACTCTATGGGCTGAAAATCCTTGAATCATCCATTAACCACAACAAGCTTAATACCACGCGGTTTATTATTCTGTCAAACCAGAGGATATACCGTGAGGATGCACAAAAAGTCAGTATCAGCTTTGAACTGCCTCATAAGAGCGGTACTCTTTACAATATACTGAGCAATATGATCTATAACGGAATCAGCATGATTATGATTGAGTCAAGACCCATTCCGGGAAGAAACTGGGAATACCGCTTCTTTGTGGACATGGAAGGGAATTTAAGCGATCCCCCGATTCAGAATGCGTTAAAAGGGATATCAGAAGAGGGACGTAACATGAAAGTCCTGGGAAATTACTGATGTTTATTATGAGGTTCGGTCTGGAGACAGGCCGGACTTCAATTTACACATGGAGGTATTATGATATTGAAAGAACTGATTTTATACCGAGGTTTAAAATACCAGAAGCTTTTTGACCAGATGTTAAGCCAGCTGGCGCCCCAAGCAGAGCATATGAAAGAAACAATGCCGGAATCCTTCGCCTGTGCCGGTCAGCTTATCGAGCTGGCGGCTTCCTATGGCTTTGAGGGGAATCTCTGGCATTGTTTTTTAGCATTATGTCTGGCAGACCACGAGAACGCTTACAGTACTTCCTGCGAAATAACCGGTCCGGTAAAGGGTACTTTAAATGAAGTTGCAGCCCATGATTTTCAGGTTATGAAAGAGCTGTTTGATCAGGACATCCGCAAGCTGGATCGAGGGGAAGAGGAAGGAATCTGGGCGGCACTTTCTGATTACCATTCCAATGACGGAAACAGTAAAATCTATAACAGGCGAATCAGGGATCAGATTGTGACGCTTGCAGTGAAACTGAAGGAATCACCGGATGTACGGACCTTTGGCGATATAATCACTGAATTTTACAGGAATTTCGGCGTAGGGAAATTTGGATTAAACAAGGCATTTCGTGTGGAAGAGACAGACAAGGACCCGGAGATCATTCCGATTACCAGTATGGATCACATCTATTTGTCGGATCTTGTGGGATACGAACGGCAGAAGGAGAAGTTGATTGAGAACACAGAAGCTTTCTTAAATGGCAGGGCTGCCAACAACGTTTTGCTGTTCGGAGACAGCGGAACCGGAAAATCATCCAGCATTAAAGCAATTTTAAATGAATATTATGACAAAGGACTCCGCATCATTGAAGTATATAAGCATCAGTTTCATACACTTTCAAAGATTCAGGAGCAGATCAAAGACAGAAATTATAAATTTATCATCTATATGGATGATTTATCTTTTGAAGATACAGAGCTTGAATATAAATATTTGAAGGCAATTATAGAAGGAGGACTTGCAAAGAAGCCAGTCAATGTCTTAATCTATGCAACCTCAAACCGCCGTCACTTAATCCGTGAGAAGTTCAGCGACAAGAGACAACTGGATGATGAATTACATAATAATGATACCGTCCAGGAGAAGCTCTCTTTAGTTGCCCGCTTTGGTGTAACTATTTACTATGGAGCCCCGGAACCGGCAGAATTCAAAGAAATTGTCCGGCAGCTGGCAGAACGCAGTCAAATATCCATGCCGCTGGAAGAACTTTACGAGAAGGCGAATATCTGGGAACTGAAACACGGCGGACTGTCCGGCAGAACAGCAAATCAGTTTATCACCTATCTTTTGGGAAAACAGGAAAACAGTTAATTTTTCGCAGATTTTACCGATATTTGACACAAATGGTAAAAAATTAAGATAGAATAATAGAAAACTGTCCCGAAGAGGGCAGAGAGGAGGACAAGTATGGCAGTCCGTTTATTTGCCGCTATTGATGTGGGATCTTTTGAACTTGAACTTGGCATCTATGAGATTTCCCCTAAAACAGGAATCCGCAAGATTGATCATGTCCGCCACGTTATCGCCCTTGGAAGGGATACCTATAAGAATGGGAAAATCCGCTATGAGTTAGTAGATGAGATGTGCAAAGTAATCAAAGACTTTGCAGATATTATGCAGTCTTATAAAGTGACAGGTTATCGTGCCTATGCCACAAGTGCACTTCGGGAAGCAAAAAACAGCCAGATTGTACTGGATCAGATCAGGGTAAGAACCGGCATTGAGGTGCAGATTATCAGTAACTCCGAGCAGCGTTTTATCAGTTATAAGGCGATTGCCTCTAAAGATGCGGAGTTCAATAAAATCATACAGAAGGGAACCGCCATTGTAGATGTGGGATTCGGCAGCATGCAGGTTTCTCTATTTGATAAGGATGCTCTCATCTCCACCCAGAATCTGATGCTTGGAGTATTGCGGATTCGTGAGATGATGGGAGATATGCAGGTGAGCACCCAGATGCAGAACACTCTGATTGAAGAGATGGTGGACAATGAGTTAAATACATTCCGAAAGGTTTATTTAAAAGACAGGGTAATTAAGAACCTCATCGGCATTGGAGAAAGCATCCTCTATCTGTCCAGGGGCAGCAATGGCGGAAAGCCGGTAGAATGGATAACTGCAGAAGAATTTATCATTTTCTATGATAAGATTAATCTGATGTCATTAGATCAGATTCAGGACCGGTTTGGTGTCAATGCGGAATATGCAGCACTTCTGGTACCTGCGGCCATTATATTCAAACGTGTTCTGGAGCTTACCGGAGCGGAGATGTTCTGGATTCCAGGTATCCGGTTATGTGACAGCATTGCTGCGGAGTACGCGGAAGAAGCTAAGACAGTAAAATTTAATCACGATTTTTCTGAGGACATTCTCGCTGCCTCAAGGAACATGGCAAAGCGTTATAAATGCCACGGACCCCATACGGATCATATGGAAAAGTATGTTCTTGAGATCTTTGACAGCATGAAAAAGTATCATGGTATGGGAAAACGGGAGCGGCTTATGTTACAGATTGCAGCAATTCTTCATGCCTGCGGCAAATTTATCAGTATGAGGAAGCCCAGTGAATCCGCTTATAACATCATTATGTCAACCGAAATTATTGGATTATCCCATATGGAGCGGGAAATCATTGCCAATGTGGTACGGTACAATGGAGTGGAATTTGATTATAACAGGGTACAGCTCAATGAGGAACTGTTCCGCAATACAAAAGGGGAGCTGTCTCATGAAGACATCACCATCCTGATTGCCAAGCTGACGGCTATTTTAAGACTTTCCAATTCCATGGACCGGAGCCATAAGCAGAAATTGTCAAATAACCGGATGATTGTGAAGGAGGGCAGACTTGTAATTACCACATCCTATGAAGGAGATATGACACTGGAAGCGATATCATTTAATCAGAAGGCTGATTTTTTTGAAGAGATATTTGGTATCAGGCCTGTACTCAGGCAGAAGAGGAGGTTATCCTGATGGCAGACATCAATGAAATATATTACAATCCGGATAATTATGTAAATCGCGAACTGAGCTGGATCGAGTTTGATTACCGGGTTTTAAGTGAGGCAAGAGATAAAAGCCTTCCGCTGTTTGAACGGCTTAAGTTTTTAAGTATTACAGCCTCTAACTTAGACGAATTCTATATGGTACGAGTGGCCTCATTAAAGGATATGGTTCATGCAAAATACACTAAGCCGGATATTGCCGGAATGAAACCGGATGAACAGCTGGAGCGCATCAGTGAACAGACACATGAACTTGTATCCGTGCAGTATTCTACCTATAACCGTTCGCTTCTTCCTGCTCTTAAGCAGAATGGTCTGCGTGTTATTTCCAGACATGAAGATTTAAGCAGGGAGGAAGGTATATTTGCAGATACGTATTTTGTCAGAGATGTTTATCCGGTTCTGACACCCATGGCAGTGGATTCTTCCAGACCGTTTCCTTTAATCCGCAATAAATCTTTAAACATTGCGGCATTGTTAAAAAAGAAAAGCGGTGAAGAGGAGTTTGAGTTTGCCATGGTTCAGGTTCCCAGTGTACTCCCGAGAATTGTGGAGCTTCCAGCCAGTGAATCAGGAGAGCGGTCTTTCATTCTTTTGGAACAGATCATTGAGCGGAACATGGAAAGCCTGTTTTTAAATTACAACGTAATTACCTCCCATCCGTTCAGGGTCATGAGAAATGCGGATCTTACCATTGATGAAGAGGAAGCCGTTGATCTTCTGGAGGAGATTCAGAAGCAGCTGAAAAAGCGCCAGTGGGGAGAGGCCATTCGTCTTGAGGTGGAAGAGAAAATGGATAAACGCCTCCTAAAGATCTTAAAGCGGGAGTTAAGTATCAGTTCCGGCGACATCTTTGAGATCGCAGGGCCTCTGGATCTGACATTCCTTATGAAGATGTATGGGTTAAAGGGGTTTGATCATTTGAAAGAAGTTCCGTACATTCCCCAGCAGGTGCCTGAACTGATGAATGAAGATGATATTTTTGCCAATATCCGCAAGGGAGATATTCTGCTTCACCATCCATACCAGACGTTTGATCCTGTGGTGCAGTTTGTCAAGAGTGCTGCCAAGGATCCTGAGGTTCTTGCAATCAAACAGACGCTTTACCGGGTCAGCGGCAATTCTCCCATTATTGCATCTCTTTTAGAGGCTGCGGATAACCGCAAGCAGGTTTCTGTACTTGTGGAATTAAAAGCACGCTTCGACGAGGAAAATAATATAAACTGGGCAAAAAAACTGGAAAAAGCCGGCTGTCACGTAATCTATGGACTGGTGGGACTGAAAACCCACAGTAAGATTACGCTGGTCGTCCGGCGGGAAGAGGATGGCATACGCCGCTATGTCCATCTGGGTACCGGAAACTACAATGATTCCACTGCAAAGCTGTATACGGATCTTGGACTCATGACCTGCAATCCACAGATCGGGGAAGATGCCACCGCTGTCTTTAACATGCTTTCCGGCTATTCAGAGCCCCTCCACTGGAATAAGCTTGTGGTGGCACCGATCTGGCTGCGGGCCAGATTCTTAAAGATGATCAGACGGGAAACGAGAAATGCTTCAGCCGGTAAGCCGGCCCACATCATAGCCAAGATGAACTCTCTGTGCGATAAAGAGGTGATCGCTGCACTTTATGAAGCTTCCTGCGCAGGCGTGAACATACAGCTGATTGTGAGAGGAATCTGCAGCTTAAAAGCGGGGGTCCCCGGTCTGAGTGAAAATATCACGGTACGTTCCATCGTTGGAAATTTCCTGGAACATGCCAGAATCTTCTATTTTGAGAATGATGGAAGTCCGGAGCTTTATCTTGGAAGTGCTGACTGGATGCCGAGAAATCTGGATAAACGGGTGGAGGTCATGTTTCCTGTAGAAGACGAAAAACTGATGGAGCGGATTTGTCATGTCCTGAAAATACAACTGGAGGACAATGTGAAATCGCATATTCTAAAGCCGGATGGGACATGGGAAAAACCAGATAAGAGAGGAAAGACACTGATTAACAGCCAGGAGCAGTTCTGTGAGGAGGTCATTCATTCCGTCAGGGCAGAGCTTGGCAGACTGGATCCGTCAGGCAGCAGAGTGTTTATTCCGACGGAAAGCCAGGGGTGAGAAAGTGTTCCTGATTTACCGTTTTATAGCTTTTTTGTAAGAAAATAGTAAGGCAAAGATACCTTTCTTGTGGTAAAATGGATGCAGGCTTTTTCTTTTTCAACATGAGATCGCCGCTTACATAACGACAAGGGAGGTATTTTTCAATGTCCGAGACAATAAGCATTCTGGTTGTGGATGACGAGAAAGAGATTGCGGATCTGGTGGAGATTTATCTGGTCAGTGACGGATATAAAGTATACAAGGCAAACAATGCGGAAGAGGGACTGGAGGTTCTTAATAAGAATCAGATTCATCTGGTGCTCCTAGACATTATGATGCCTGGGATGGACGGCCTTTCCATGTGCAAGAAGATACGGGAAACCAACAACATTCCGATTATTATGCTGAGTGCCAAATCAACAGATTTAGATAAGATTTTAGGACTTGGGACAGGAGCAGATGATTATGTGACAAAGCCCTTTAATCCGCTGGAACTGACTGCCAGAGTCAAATCACAGCTGCGCCGTTATACCCAGCTTAATCCCAACAGTGCGGTTAACGAATCGGCAAAGAATGAAATAGGAATCAGAGGACTGACCATTAATAAGGATAATCATAAGGTGACAGTATATGGGGAGGAGATAAAGCTTACTCCCATTGAATTTGACATTCTGTATCTGCTGGCTTCCAATCCGGGAAGAGTGTTCAGTACAGATGAGATATTTGAAAAGGTATGGAACGAAAAGGTTTACGAAGCCAATAACACGGTAATGGTACATATCAGGCGTCTGAGAGGTAAGATGAAGGAAGACACCAGACAGAACAAGATCATCACAACTGTTTGGGGGGTAGGATACAAAATTGAAAAATGATATCAATCACCGTTTTCATACCCGGGTCATTGCCAATATATTTTACAGTGCCATTGTCACGGTTCTGATCGAAATATTTTTGGTGACCAACATATCACTCATTGCTTCCTATGTGAGGAGCACTCAGGACGACAATGCATTCCTTGAGATGCTCACCTCATTTGATGTGATAGTGATACTCATTTACGTTGTGTTTGGAATCGGTATATTCGCAGTTACATTTCTCCTTCTCCAGGAGAAATCCATGCGTTATATCGGAAAAATATCAGATGCCATGCAGAGGATTTCAGAAGGAGATCTAAACATCACGGTAGGCATTGAAGGAGATGATGAATTTTCCGTAATGGCTGCAAGTTTAAATAAGATGGTGGAAGATTTAAGGGATTTGATGGATAAGGAACGGGAGGCAGAGCGTACCAAGAACGAACTGATTACCAACATTGCCCATGACTTACGTACTCCGTTAACTTCCATTATCGGATATCTGGAGCTCCTTTCCAAGGAGGGAGAGATTGACCAGGAAATACAGAAAAAGTACATAGGGATTGCATACGTAAAGACAAAGCGGCTGGAAAAACTGATTGAGGATTTATTTGGATTTACAAAACTAAATTACGGAAAGATTTCCATGAATGTAACAAAGGTGGATGTCATAAAGCTGTTAAGCCAGCTCCTGGAAGAGTTTTATCCCAGTTTTATGGACAAAAACCTCTCTTATGAGCTGCAAAGCAATGTCCCCGTCCAGGTCGTCTCAGCAGATGCCAACCTTCTGGCCCGTCTGTTTGATAATCTCATTAATAATGCAATCAAATATGGAGCAGACGGAAAGCGGATCCTGGTAAAGGTACATGGTAGTGAAGAACTTGTATCTATCCAGGTGGTAAACTACGGTTATGTGATACCGGAAGAAGAGCTTCCTCTGATCTTTAATAAGTTTTACCGTGTGGAGCAGTCCCGTTCCACCAATACAGGAGGAACCGGACTGGGGCTTGCCATTTCCAAAAATATAGTGGATATGCATGGCGGAAGCATTCAGGTTACCAGTGACTTATCAGGAACGGTGTTTACGGTAAAACTGAAAACGGATTTCGATGTGAATAAAGAGAACTTTGGAAAGATAGGGTGACAAAATGAAAGTCAGACAGATATCCCTGATTTGTGCCATGGCGCTCACGTTGGCAGGCAGCACTTTGCTGCCTGCTTTCGGCATGGCCTTAAATGAAAACTCATATTCCGGGGAATACACTGGTGAGAATGATTCCGATATCGGTATGGAGGTTTCGTATGGATACGATGGGAATGCTAAGGCAGACCGCTATATACCTGTAAATTTTACACTGAAAAGCCAGTCCGGTTCCGCTTTTCATGGTACGGTGCGTGTGGAGGCAATGGAATCCGACTATGATATTTATCAGTATGATTATTCCATTTCATTAGACGCTATGGGTTCTGTAAAGGAATCGCTTGATGTTCCGGTAGGAAGAGCAGATATTTTATATGTCAAGCTTTTAGATTCCCATGGAACGGAACTGATACGCAAACGTTTAAAGATGAATGTTCCCACGGATGTGGCAGAGCTTTATGTGGGGATTCTATCCGATAAGCCCGATAAGCTCTCTTATATGGAGGGAGTGGGCGTCAATTACAGCGCAGTGAAGATCAGGACATTCCCGATGCAGACGGATCAGATTCCGGATCATGTAATCGGTCTTGATCTTCTGGATGTTCTTGTTATAACGGATTATGATACCAGAAAGCTTTCAAAAGACCAGATATCCGCCATTATGGAGTGGGTGAAGGAGGGCGGTACCCTTCTTTTTGGAACCGGTGCCCGCGCAGATGATACGCTGTATGCTTTCCGGTCAGATCTTATAAATGATGATTATGAAGTGCCTGCAGTAAAATCTGTGGATATGGGTGTGGAGTATGCGACCAATGGCCCCGGAGACTCCTTTATGGACCTGGTCTGTGCTGATATTTCTTTAAAAGGGGGAACCGGTGTCCTGTCAAATGACCAGTTTCCTGTTCTGACAGCGGCAGTCAGAGGAAAAGGCGTCGTGGGAGTTGCTGCCTATGATTTCGTAGACATTGCACCATTCTGTGAGACCCAGCGTTCTTACGTTGATAAGCTTTTTACAGCGTTATTAGGAGAAACCAGGTTAAATAATTTATCTTCTTATTTATATAATGGTAATTCCAGTCAGTTTTGGGCGGTTCAGAATATGCTTAATACCGGAGATGTAGATAAGCTGCCAGGGCTTGCGTTCTATACTATCGTTATATTGACCTATATTGCGCTTGTTGGACCAGGAACCTATCTGTTTTTAAAACGGAAGGATGGGCGGCGTTATTATCGGAGCGCCATTGTTTTCGTATCCCTTTTATTTTCTGTAGTGGTTTATCTGATGGGTGGAAAGACACGGTTTCGGGATACCTTTTTTACTTATGCAACAATTTATGATGACTCAGAAAATTTTGAAGATGAATATACATATATCAATATGAGAACGCCTTATAACAGAGCCTACACCATACTTCTGGATCCGTCCTATAATCTTCTTCCCATAACCAGGAGCAAGTCCTATGAACGGGAACCGGTACCGAAATTCACCGGAAATGAAGATTATAATGTCCGGATCGGCTATGGTGAAAACGGCACGAGAGTTTCCGTACAGAACGCTGCTGCATTTACTCCTAAATACTATGCACTGTCGAAGCGGACCCTTAATGAGGACCGGAAGGGTCTTTTGGGGAATATCACTCTGTTTAAAGGCAGTGTTTATGGCACTGTTACCAATGAATATCCATTTTCTGTGGAAAAGGCAGCCATTCTCATGTATGGAAAGATGGTAGTCATAGATGAGTTAAAGCCTGGAGAGACGAAAAAGCTTGACGGGTTTCCTGTCATCAATTATCCCATTAATAACTCCTTCCAGGTGTCTGCCCGTGTCACAGGAAGCTATCAGTATTCCAAGGCAGATATTGAAGATCCGGATTATATGCTTGCCCTGTCCAGAACCAATATACTGAGTTTTTATCTGGATAAATATTCTTCCTTTTACAATCAGGAAGCGAGGATCGTAGCATTCAGCAGGGACCAGAAAGACAGCCAGTTTCTGGTTAACAGAGGATATGAAACCTATGGAGTGACCATGTTTACCTCGACAATTAATGTAAAATCCAGTAAGAATGGGGAAACATACCGGTCCGCACTGATGAAAACGCCTGTAGCGGTAAGCGGGCAGTATTATTCAGACTCCAATGCTATTTACGGAGTAGATCCGGTTACTCTGGAATATTCTTTGGGAAATGATTTAAATGTAGAGAAGCTTATATTTGAAAATCCTTCTGATGAATTTTTAAATAATCAGAGTACCAATTATACCAATATATTTAAGGGTAAAACCTATTTTTATAATCACAATACAGGCAATTACGATACCATGGATCCGGAAAAAACAGAATACACAGCAAAGGAACTGACCCCTTATCTGTCGCCGGGAAATACACTGACAGTCAAATACGTCTGTGAGGATACCGTTGAAAATAACTGGTATGTCACGCTGCCTATGCTGATGGTTCTGGGAAGGGATAAATGATGTTAGAAATAAAAGAGTTGAAAAAGAAATTCGGAAAATTTCATGCCTTAAATGGTCTTGATTTCGTTATTCCAAAAGGCTCTCTTTATGGTTTTGTAGGCCCCAACGGGGCAGGAAAGACGACTGCGATTAAGATCATGACAGGACTTCTGTCTGCTGACAGCGGGCGGGTACTGATTGACGGGAAAGATGTGTCAGAAGGTTTCAACCACCTGAAAGAGAAAATAGGTTATGTACCAGATTTTTTTGGGGTATATGATAATCTGAAGGTCAATGAATACATGGAGTTTTTTGCCTCCTGCTATGGACTGGATGGCTTAAAGGCCAGAAGCCGGTATATGACACTTTTAGAACAGGTGGGGCTGGAGGATAAATCAGATTTCTATGTAGACAGCTTATCCAGAGGGATGAAGCAGCGCTTATGTCTGGCAAGAGCACTGATTCATGATCCGCCGCTGCTGGTACTTGATGAGCCGGCATCTGGTCTGGATCCAAGAACCCGTTATGAATTTAAGGAGATATTAAAAGAACTGAGAGAACAGGGGAAGACGGTCTTTATCAGTTCCCATGTTTTATCTGAGCTGTCTGAGCTGTGTACGGATATCGGAATCATAGATCAGGGGAAGATGGTTTTAAGCGGAAGTATGGAAGAGATTTTAAAACGGGTAAATGCCACCAATCCTCTTATTATTTCCATTCTTGGAAGTAAGGAAAAGGCACTTACTATCTTAAAAAGCCAGCCCTGTGTGCAGACAATCGCAGTGAAGGAAGGAGATATCCGTGTGAACTTTATTGGAGACCAGCAGGATGAAGCTCTTTTGCTTCAGCAGCTGATTGATGCGGAGGTGCTGGTTCATGGGTTTTGCAGGGAACAGGGAAGCCTGGAATCCTTATTTATGCAGATTACAGATCCAGATAAAGAAAAGGCGGTGCTCGTATATGAAAATGAATCCGGTATATAAGAGGGAGACTATGGTCAGCGCAAGGAGTTTCCGGCTGGCTATGACTCTGGTGATTTTTAATTCCATACTGGCTCTGGTAATACTGCTGAATATGTATTCCGTAGTAGAGCGGGTAAAGCTGACGGCTGATATCCAGTACTCTTCTTTTACTAATCTGTACGTATTTGTTGCAGTCGTGGAATTTGTCATGCTTATGTTTATCATGCCGGCACTGACTGCGGGTAGTATAAGCGGGGAAAGAGAACGCCAGACACTTGATATATTGCTGACAACAACCATGAAGCCGTCAGAAATTATCTGGGGAAAGCTTTTATCTTCATTCAGCACCATGTTTCTGATGGTGGTATCCAGCTTTCCATTACTGGCAGTTTCGTTCGTTTATGGTGGAGTGATGATTTACGATGTGTTTCTTCTGCTCTTATGCTATCTGGCAGTGGCACTTATGTGCGGGAGTATGGGGATTTGTTTTTCGTCCCTGTTTAAACGGTCTACCATTGCCACCGTGGTCAGCTATGGAGTGCTGGTTTTTATCGGAGCCGGAACTTATGCAGTGAATATATTCATGCTGTCCATGGCAAGGATGAATGTGAACAGTACCTATGTCTCCAGTATAAACGGAGTGACGGATCAGGCTAATTCCGGTGCATTCCTGTATCTGCTTCTATTAAATCCGGTGGCTACTTTTTATGTAATGATCAATAGCCAGGCAGGAGATAATCAGGTGCTTAACAGCTTAAATAACTGGTTTGGACCTCATCCAGATAACTTCATCATGAATAACTGGGTGCTTCTTAGCATCTTAATTCAGCTTCTTCTGGCTGTTATGTTTATCTTTATTGCAATAAAAGGTATCAGTCAGTCAAAACGAAAGAGAATCAGAAAAAAGTAAAAAGGAGATTTATATGCTTACAATTGGCTGTCATCTGTCTTCTTCCAAAGGGTTTCTTGCCATGGGCAAAGAGGCTGTGAAGATCGGTGCGGATACATTTCAGTTTTTTACAAGAAATCCAAGAGGAACGAAAGCCAAAAAGATTGATCCGGAGGATATCGGGCGGTTTCTTTCCTTTGCAAAGGAACATGGAATCAACCGGATTCTGGCCCATGCTCCGTATACTCTAAATGCCTGTTCTGCAGATGAAGGCTTAAGAACACTGGCCAGAGATACCATGAAGGATGATCTTGAACGGATGGAGTACATTCCTGGCAACTGTTATAATTTTCATCCGGGAAGCCATACCGGTCAGGGAACGGAAACTGGGATTGGTTATATTTCCCATATGCTCAACCAGATTCTAAAACCGGATCAGAATACTACGGTTCTGTTAGAGACCATGTCAGGTAAGGGCAGCGAAGTGGGAAGAACATTTGAAGAACTGCGGGAAATTCTTAATCAGATCCAGCTGAAAGAATGCATGGGAGTCTGTCTGGATACCTGTCATGTATGGGATGCGGGCTATGATATTGCAGGAGATTTAGATGGAGTTCTCAATGAATTTGACCGGATTATCGGGCTGTCAAGTCTGAAAGCCATTCACTTGAATGACAGCTTAAATCCACTTGGCTCCCATAAGGACCGCCATGCTGCAATCGGGCAGGGGATGATCGGGTTTGATGCTTTAAAAAGGGTTGTGGAGCATCCCAGTCTTAAGGATCTTCCTTTTTATCTGGAGACTCCCAATGATTTACCTGGTTATGCAAAAGAAATTGTCATGATGCGCGGACAGGGATAGCCAGGATATCATTTGCGCAGTATAATATGAAATAAAACTCTAAAGGAGGAAGCGGAATGGGAATTGTGAAAGCATTGACTTCAGCAATTGGAGGATCACTGGCAGACCAGTGGCTTGAAGTAATAGAGGCAGGCAGTATGGGAGATCAGACCGTATTTACCAGCGGGGTAAAGGTACGCAAGGGTTCTAATACAAAGAGCACGGATAATACGGTGTCAGACGGTTCCGTCATTCATGTTTATCCCAATCAGTTTATGCTTCTGGTTGACGGAGGAAAGGTTATAGACTATACAGGAGAGCCAGGATATTTTACCGTAAAGAATTCCTCCATGCCGTCTCTTTTTAACGGTCAGCTGAAAGAAGCCATCAGTGAATCTTTTGACCGTGTGCGTTTCGGAGGCCAGACACCTACATCACAAAGAGTTTACTTTATTAATCTTCAGGAAATCAAGGGAATCAAGTTTGGAACGCCCAATCCCATTAATTATTTTGACCAGTTTTATAATGCAGAGCTGTTTTTAAGAGCTCATGGCAATTATTCCATTAAAGTAACGGATCCTTTCTTATTTTATGCAGAGGCCGTTCCAAAGAATACAGACCATGTTGAGGTCAGCGATATCAACGGTCAGTATTTATCGGAATTCTTAGAAGCGCTTCAGTCTTCCATCAATCAGATGTCAGCGGATGGGATCCGCATCTCCTATGTAGCCTCAAAGGGAAGAGAACTGGGGCAGTATATGGCGGATGTGTTGGATAACCAGTGGAGAGCCGGAAGAGGAATGGAAATCCAGTCTGTGGGAATCGCAAGCATCTCCTATGATGAAGAATCCAAAGCTCTGATCCAGATGAGGAATCAGGGAGCCATGTTAAGCGATCCCGGCGTGCGGGAAGGCTATGTTCAGGGAGCTGCAGCCAGAGGCTTAGAGGCAGCAGGAAGCAATGCAAACGGCTCTATGGCAGGATTTATGGGTATGGGAATGGGAATGAATACAGCAGGTGGATTTATGGGAGCTGCGTCTGCAGCCAACATCAGCCAGATGCAGATGAATCAGCCGGCGAAACCGGCAGCCGTGCAGGAGACATGGACCTGCAGCTGCGGTAGTGTTAACACTGGCAAATTCTGTCCGGAATGCGGTAACAAAAAACCGGAAGGTCCATGGACCTGTGGGTGCGGAACGGTTAATACCGGTAAATTCTGTTCAGAATGCGGAAAACCAAGGCCATGAGTGCGGCAATCTCCTATAAGTGCCCTAACTGCGGGGGACCGTTAAAGTTTAATCCTCAAAAGCAGAAATATGCCTGTGAATACTGTTTATCTGAATTTGCAGAAAATACACTCCTGAATGAGGAAAAGGAATCCAAAGGAGAGGCAGAGACGTTATTGTATAACTGCCCCAGCTGCGGAGCTGAAATTGTAACCGACGATACTACGGCAGCATCCTTTTGCTACTACTGTCACAACCCGGTTATTTTATCCGGTAAACTGAGCGGAGAATTCCATCCGGATTATGTAATCCCCTTTTCTCTTGATAAGAAAGAGGCAGTGGGAATCTTCCGGGACTGGATGAAGAAGAAGCGCTATGTTCCAAAGGCATTTTACAGTGAGGAACAGATTGAAAAAATTACAGGTGTCTATTTCCCGTATCTTCTTTACAGCTGTCTTGCAAAAGGGAGTATGGAGGCAAGTGCGGACCGGGTGCGGGTCTGGGTAAGCGGTGACAGAAGATATACGGAAACCCAGACCTATGAAGTTCTGCGTTCCGGTGACATGCCTGTAAGATATGTACCACGCAATGCCTTAAAGAAAGCAAACCGTAAGCTGGCGGAGGGAGTTCTGCCTTTTGAGACCGACAAATTAAAGCCTTTTACCATGGGATATCTCTCGGGTTTTATGGCTGAACGGCGGGATATGGAGGAGCAGGAATTTACAGATGAGGTAAAGATGGAAATCAGAAACTTTGCGGAAGATACACTTCGCAACAGCATTACCTCATATGACTCGGTACGGGTCAGTAACCAGGATATCCGGCTGGAGGATGAAAACTGGGAATATGCACTTCTTCCGGTATGGACGCTTACGTACAGAGATGAAGCCAGAGACCGGATCTATTATTTTACCATCAACGGACAAACCGGAAAGGTATGCGGTGAACTTCCGGTTGACAAAGGAAAACTGATGCTTCTGTTTGCAAAAGTATTCGTTCCAGTGTGTCTTTTGCTGCTGCTTGCGGGGTATTTAGTATGAGGATAAAAAGAGTATTATCAGCAGTGAGCCTTCTTCTGATTCTGGCGCTGATTTCTATTGGAGGCGTCACAGGGGTGTATGCCGCCCAGTCAAGAGTGTTTGATGATGCAGATCTTTTTTCAACAGAAGAGAAAGAGGAATTTGAAAGCACCATCCAGTCCATTCAGAAAGAGATGAATATGGATGTGGTGATAGCGACCACCCAGGATACCGGCGGTAAATCTGCCAAAGATTATGCGGAGAATTTCTATATAGAAAGAAAATTCGGAACCGGGAGTGACTACCGGGGTGTGCTGTTTCTAATTGATATGGATAACCGGGAGATGTATATTCTGCCTGTGGGTAAGATGAACCGGTTTCTGACGGATAAAAGGTGGAATGCGATCCTGGATGATGCATATGAAGCGGTCAGCGGGGGCGATTATGCAGCCTGTGCCAGAATATACCTTGACGGAGTGATTAAATACTACCGGGCAGGGATACCGGGAGGCCAGTATAATTACGACAAGGATACGGGAAAAATCAGCGTTTACCGCAGCATCAGATGGTACGAAGCAGCATTGGCGGTACTGGCAGCAGCGGCAGCAGCAGCGGCAGTCTGCGGCGGTGTCACCAGCCAGTATTCCATGAAAAAAGAGAGAGGAAGAGCCAGAGGTGCACTGATGTCTTACAGGGCCAACTGTGAATTCGCCTACTCCGCTCAAAATGATAACCTGATTAACAAGACCATTACCCATGTCATCGTACCACGCAATAATGGAGGAAACGGAGGATCCGGTGGAGGAATGTCTTCCGGTGGCAGAAGCACGACCCATACATCTTCCGGACGCACCATGGGGGGCGGGGGAAGAAAATTTTAACATAGAGATTCAGGAAAATCACAGGATAGAAGCAGGAAAAGTCTGTATACAGCACAGATTTTCAGCTTCTATCCTGTTTTTGCTTATAAAGCGGATTTACCGGAGGCAGGGGATTTATTTAAAAGAAGTAAAGATAATTGTTCTCCTGCCATGGTAATTCCTACACCTGCAGCAACTAAAAGACCGCCCCAAAAGGTGGTCGTTGAAAAACCCTTCTGTGTGATCAGATCCAGTAATATTCCGGTGAAAATCTGTCCGGTAAAGGTTAAAAGTGTAAGCCGGAAGGCAGGTATTTTGGGGACTGTCACATTAAAAAGAAGAACTGTAACAACTCCTAAGATTCCTCCAAAGTAGATCCAGATGTGGTACGAAAAAATAAAATTTTCAAATATAGGTTCTTTTCTTCCTAAAAGGAAGAGCAGGATCAGTGTTACGGGAAGCCCAGCCAGATGATTGATAAAGGATCCTTTTAAAGCTCCGGTCCGTTTGGATAAGCCTGCATTTACCGTACGGGAGAGTACCACAGTAATTCCGCTTAAAAGAGAAATAAGAACCGGTAAAGCCGTTCCATAGAAAGAGTGGCTCAGCATGACAGCAATGCCAAGAAATGCAAGCACCAGTCCGGCCAGTGTATGCTTTTTGGGAGGATATGCGGTCATTCCAAAGAGTCCCAGCCAGTCTATGACAAGGGAAGCAATTGCCTGCCCCAGAAGTCCTAAGGCAATAATTCCTGTTATACTGATTTTTCCAAAAACAAAATTGCTGAATGCAGTAGTCAGCACACCGATCATACCGCCGGTGTACAGCCAATATGGAATTTTTTCTTTCTTTTTCCGGCTGCGGGTGGGAAGAAGCTTAAGCAGAGGTAAGGCAAATAAGACCCCGGCCGCATGAATGATAACAGCTGCTCCAAATACGCCGTACTGTGCGGTAAGCCCTCCGTTAACTGCAATCATGAAGGTTATGATTACGCCTGCAAGCAATGAGAGAAAATTATACATAATATTACCTCCGTTTTCGGCTTCAAGCATATCATAATCCGTTGACAAAGCAGTATGACATATGTCATACTTCCAGAAAAAGATAAGGAGGCCGATGAAGATGAATATCACAGAGCAGCGGATAAAACGTCTGATTACCCATTTTCATTTGTCAGACATGGATCTTGACGATTCCGTTGTACTTCGGTTTATGCCGGGAGAACTGATTTTACAGGAAGGCAGGGAGATGGAGTATTTTCTTCTGGTGGTTTCAGGAAAAGCAAAAGTCTGCTCTGCTTCTGCAAATGGAAAAGATTTTCTGCTTTGCTATTATATCTCAGAAGGAATTATAGGAGATGTGGAGTTAATGACAGGTTCCCATATAGCAAATGCCACCATCTGTGCTGTGACTGAGTTTATCTGCATTGGGCTTCCATATAGAAAATATGAAGAGAAATTAAAACAAAATCTTCTTTTTGTCAATGATATAGGAAGAGAACTGGCATCAAAGCTGATCAGAAGCTCCAAAAAGAGTGTGATTACAGCTCTTCATTCCTGTGAAGAACGGCTGTGTGCGTATATTCTGTTTACGGAGCAGGAAGGGCTTTTTCTGGAAACGCTTGCAGACACGGCTAAATCAATTGGAGCAAGTTACCGCCAGACATTCCGTATTATAAATACGCTTTGCAGGGACGGTGTAATAAGAAAAGAAGACAGGGTATACCGGATAGTTGACCGGGGGGAACTTTTGTCCCGCACCCCGGATTTTTATCTGGAGTGAGGGATAAAGATCCGGTCAGTCTAAATAAACTGGAACAGGCTGATCCACAGTCATTGAGTTTTCCGTAACCTGGCAGTCATAAGCCAGAATGTGGACTCCTGCTGCAGCCGCTTTTTGCAGCGCTTCTTTCAGTTCCGGCTGGGTCCGTTCATTGGGAGAAAAGCCTGTCATCCCTTTCATCTGGATTAAAAAGAGAAGATACGTTTCATACCCGTCTTTTTTAGCATGAATCAGCTCTTCAATATGTTTGATTCCCCGGATTGTGGGGGCATCCGGAAAAAGCGCAAGGTTATGCTCCTCTAATGTTACACCTTTTACCTCCATAAATGCAGGGATATGCCTTATACTTCCAGATTCCTCTTTTTCAATTAGCTGGAAAGCAAGGTCGAAGCGTGACTGACCGTAGGTGACTTCTCTTTTAATTTCACAGGCTGATCCACAGCCAAGGAGCCACTCATACGCAGCCAGATTGGGAGCCTGGGAATCCATATTGATTAACAGCGTATCCTCATCCCTCACTTTAAAGACCCCGATCAGAGAATATTCTGTTTTTCTGCCGAGGACAGAAGCTTCCGGATGATACTGAAGGAGTACTGTGGCTTCCGGCAGCAGAAGCTCTTTGCACCGGCCTGTATTTTTTACGTGACACACCACGGTCTTTCCCTTTGATTCTCCTGTTAATATCTGAACATAAGCAATGAAACGGTTGGGGCGGCTTAAAAAACTGCCCTTTACAATATGTGGATAGTTCAATGAGACAGCGCTCCTTTCTGTAGTTCTCACAGTATCTTATCACATCATAGCTGGAGTTGCAAACTCCAGTAAGTGTCCTTTATACAAAAACATATGTCCGCAATAAGGAAACTTTTTTGTTGTTTTTTCTTGCACCTGGGATTAAAGTGTGCTACAATGCTGGCAAGGTTTTTTTGATTCATACTTATTAAGAGAGAGCAGGAAAGGAATGCGATACCATGGAATTATCCTATCAGAGTACCAGAGGCAGAGAGGCCAATGTGACGGCTTCCCAGGCAATTTTAAAAGGGCTGGCAGCAGACGGCGGATTGTTTATGCCATGTTTTATCCCCAGGCTTGACAAGACCATGAAAGAACTTTCTACATTGACATATCAGGAAACTGCTTATGAAGTTATGAAGCTGTTTCTTACCGATTATACAGAGGAGGAATTAAAAAACTGTATAAACTGTGCATATGACAGCAAGTTTGATACGGAAGAGATTGCTCCGATATCAAAAGCAGACGGTGCATATTATCTGGAACTGTACCATGGCAGTACTATAGCATTTAAAGATATGGCGCTTTCCATACTTCCTCATCTGATGACCGTTGCTGCAAAGAAGAATCAGGTAAAGAATAAGATTGTGATACTGACTGCTACCTCCGGCGATACGGGGAAAGCAGCCATGGCTGGATTTGCGGACGTGGAAGGAACTGAGATCATCGTCTTTTATCCCAAAAACGGTGTGAGCCGTGTCCAGGAGCTTCAGATGGTAACCCAGAAGGGTAAGAATACCCATGTCGCGGCAATACATGGGAATTTTGATGATGCGCAGACTGGTGTGAAAAAAATTTTTGGTGACAGGGACTTTGCAGCTTTGCTTAAGAAGAATGGGTATCAACTTTCTTCCGCCAATTCCATTAACATCGGAAGACTGGTACCGCAGGTGGTATATTATGTGTATGCTTACGGAAAACTGCTTTCAGGAGAAGAGATTTCTGAGGGAGAGCGGATCAATGTGGTTGTTCCAACTGGGAACTTTGGAAATATTTTAGCTGCTTATCTTGCAAAACAGATGGGTGTGCCTATTGATAAATTAATCTGTGCTTCTAATGAGAATAAAGTACTTTATGATTTCTTCCAGTCAGGGATCTATGACAGAAACAGGGAATTCATTCTTACCAGTTCTCCCTCCATGGATATCCTGATATCCAGTAACTTAGAACGCCTCATTTATTTAAGCACCGGCTGTGATGCTAAGAAGAATGCAGATCTTATGAAAGAACTGGGGGAAACAGGCAGTTATACGGTTACACCGGATATGAAAAAGTTCATGGTAGACTTTATTGGTGGATATGCAGGAGAAGCAGAAAACCAGAGAACCATAAAAGAGCTGTTTGACCGCACCGGATATTTAATTGACACTCATACAGGCGTTGCGGCTTCTGTTTATCATCAGTATAAAGAACGGACGAAGGATGAGACCAGAACAGTGATTGCCTCCACAGCAAGTCCGTATAAGTTTTCCGGTAATGTCTTAGAAGCTTTGGAAGGTAAGAAATCTTTAGAAGATGAATTTAAGATTATAGATCGTTTATCAGAGGTATCAGGAACCGATATACCACAGGCAGTTGAAGAGATCCGCACTGCACCAGTTCTTCATCAGACCGAGTGCGGCCGGGATTCAATGAAAGAGGCTGTTATGGGCTTTTTAGCTTAACACAGAGTTCCTGAAAGTAAATGTAACTTTGTTATAAAAAATACAATCTTGTAAAAAATAGCCTTTCCAAATAAGGGAAAATAGTATATAATGAAGAAATGTAAGACAATAAAAAATATGGAGGTCTGTGATATGTTAGTTTCAGCAAAAGATATGCTTGAAAAAGCAAGAGATGGAAAATACGCAGTTGGACAGTTCAACATCAACAACCTTGAGTGGACAAAAGCTGTTTTACTGACAGCCGAAGAACTGAAATCTCCGGTTATTCTGGGAGTCTCCGAAGGCGCTGGCAAATACATGACAGGTTATAAGACGGTAGCAGCTATGGTTAAGGCCATGATCGACGAATTAAAGATCAGTGTACCGGTAGCGCTTCATCTGGATCACGGTTCTTATGAAGGCTGTTATAAGTGCATTGAGGCTGGTTTCTCATCAATTATGTTTGATGGTTCCCATTACCCAATCGCAGAGAATGTGGAGAAGACAACAGAGCTGGTGAAGGTTTGCAATGAAAAGGGCCTTTCCATTGAAGCGGAAGTTGGTTCCATCGGCGGCGAGGAAGACGGCGTAGTTGGTATGGGTGAGTGTGCAGATCCGGACGAGTGCAAGCAGATCGCTGATTTAGGCGTAACCATGCTGGCAGCAGGAATTGGCAACATCCATGGCAAATATCCGGCAAACTGGGCTGGCTTAAGCTTTGAAACTCTGGCAGCCGTAAAAGATAAAGTAGGCGGTATGCCTCTGGTACTTCACGGCGGGACAGGCATTCCGGAAGATCAGATTAAAAAGGCTATCAGCCTTGGCGTAGCGAAGATCAATGTGAATACGGAATGTCAGCTTACTTTTGCAGAAGCGACCCGTAAATATATTGAAGCAGGCAAGGATTTAGAGGGCAAGGGATTTGACCCGCGTAAGCTCCTTGCACCAGGAACAGAAGCCATTAAGGCAACTGTGAAAGAGAAGATGGAATTATTCGGTTCCGTTGGAAAAGCATAGAAAACATACTAAAATAAATATTTTTTTCAAAAAGTACTTGATTTTTTTAGGGAAATGGTTTATTTTAATTAAGAACGATGGCGTTCTCCTTATGACAGGAGGGCGCCTTTTCTGATTTATGCGCATATTCAGATAATGAGGAGACTTAAAAAAACAATTAGACTTAATTTTATTAAGTGGAAATTAATATGAGAGGATGGAAAATTTATGAGCGAAGTTGTGAATGTAGCCGAGCTGTTCGGTAAGAATGTTTTTAACGAGACCGTTATGAGAGAGCGTCTGCCAAAAAGCGTATTCAAGAAATTAAAGAAAACCATTGAAGACGGTGCAGAACTGGATCCTTCTATTGCAGATGTAGTAGCTCATGCAATGAAAGATTGGGCGATTGAGAGAGGCGCAACTCACTATACACACTGGTTCCAGCCGCTTACAGGCATTACTGCCGAGAAGCATGATTCCTTCATCTCCTCTCCTACATCAGAAGGTAAGGTTATTATGGAGTTTTCCGGAAAAGAACTGGTAAAAGGCGAGCCAGATGCCTCATCCTTCCCTTCCGGTGGTTTAAGAGCAACCTTTGAAGCAAGAGGATATACAGCATGGGATTGCACCTCACCGGCATTTTTAAGAGAAGATGCCATCGGCGTAACTCTTTGCATTCCAACTGCCTTCTGCTCTTATACAGGAGAAGCGCTCGATAAAAAGACTCCTCTCTTAAGATCTATGGAAGCAGTTGATGAGCAGGCTTTAAGAATCCTAAGACTGTTTGGTAATACTACTTCCAAGAGAGTAACCCCTTCTGTTGGACCGGAACAGGAATATTTCCTGGTTGACCATGAAAAATATTTACAGAGAAAAGATTTGATTTACTCCGGAAGAACCTTATTCGGTGCAATGCCTCCAAAGGGACAGGAACTGGAAGATCATTACTTTGGTTCCATTCGTGAAAGAATTGCAGCGTATATGAAAGAAGTAAATGAAGAACTCTGGAAGCTTGGGGTACCTGCAAAAACCCAGCATAATGAAGTTGCACCTGCCCAGCACGAGCTGGCACCAATTTATGAACAGTCCAACGTAGCAGTTGATCACAATCAGCTGGTTATGGAGACCTTAAAGAAGGTGGCAGGCCGTCACGGATTAAACTGTCTGCTTCATGAGAAACCATTTGCAGGCGTTAACGGTTCCGGTAAGCACAACAACTGGTCCTTAACCAGTGATGACGGAATTAACTTATTAAACCCTGGAGAGACACCACATGAGAACATTCAGTTCTTACTGGTATTATCCTGTATCTTAAAGGCAGTTGATAAGCATGCAGATCTTCTCCGTCAGTCTGCAGCAGATGTTGGAAACGACCACAGACTGGGTGCAAACGAGGCACCGCCTGCAATCATCTCCGTATTCATCGGCGAGCAGCTGGAGGATGTCGTAGACCAGCTTTGCAGCACAGGTGAGGCAACTCACTCCAAGTCCGGCGGTACGTTAAAGACAGGTGTTAAGACTCTGCCAGACTTATTCAAAGATGCAACTGACAGAAACAGAACTTCACCATTTGCATTTACCGGCAATAAATTTGAATTCCGTATGGTTGGTTCTTCTGATTCCATCTCATCACCAAACGTTGTATTAAATACCATTACAGCAGAGGCATTTAAGGAAGCAGCAGATATACTTGAGAAAGCAGAAGACTTTGATACGGCTGTACATGATATGATTAAAGAGCAGCTGGCAGCACATAGGAGAGTAATCTTCAACGGCAATGGTTATTCTGATGCATGGGTAGAAGAAGCAGAGAGAAGAGGACTTCCAAACATTAAATCAATGGTTGATGCGATTCCTGCACTTACCACGGACGCGTCCATCAGCATGTTTGAAGAATTCAAGGTATTTACAAAGGCTGAGTTAGAATCCCGTGTTGAGATTGAATATGAATCCTATTCAAAGGCTATTAATATTGAAGCAAGAACCATGATTGATATGGCTGGCAAACAGCTCATTCCGGCAGTTGTAAAATATACAACAGCTCTTGCAGATTCCTTAAGCAAGGTAAAAACAGCATGTCCGGCTGCAGATACCAGTGTACAGGAAGAGCTTCTGACTGAGGTAAGCGCATATCTGTCTGATATGAAGGTGGCACTTTCCGCTCTGGTTGATATCACTGATAAGTGTGCAGCAATCGGAGAGAACAAGGAGCAGGCTGCTGCTTACCACAACGAAGTAGTTCCTGCCATGAAAGCACTTCGTGATCCGGCAGATAAGCTGGAGATGATTGTGGATAAGGATATCTGGCCGCTTCCAAGCTACGGTGATCTGATTTTTGAAGTTTAATAAAGCATGAATACAGGCTGTAAAGCCAGATCCGGTTAATCCGGCTGGTCTTTACAGCCTTTTTCCATATTCTTAAGTAGATTTCCTTTTATAGATCTGCTAAAATAGAAAAAAACCAGAAAAGAAGGCAGATATTATGGAAACCATGACATATGTAACAACCATATTAGAAAAAATAGTAAATATCCCAAGTCCCAGCGGATACACCAGACAGGTGCAAAAAGCAGTAGAGGACGAGGCAGCAGGGTTTGGTTATTCCGCCAGTTATAATAAAAAGGGCGGTTTAATCATTGAAGTTCCAGGAGAAGAGAAGGAAGTTTTAGGATTATCCGCTCATGTTGATACCCTGGGTGCCATGGTGCGATCCATTACTTCAAAGGGAATGCTCATCATAATTCCTGTAGGCGGATTTATGATGGAGTCTATAGAAGGCATGTACTGCAAAGTTCATACCAGAACCGGGAAGACCTACACCGGTACGATACTCACAAAAGAGCCGTCGGTTCATACCTATGACGACGCCAGAACTTTGGAGAGAAAACCAAAGAATATGGAAGTGCGTCTGGATGAGTTAATTGACAGCGAAGAGGATGTAAGAAAGCTGGAAATCGCGCCTGGAGATTATATAAGCTTTGATCCCATGTTTGTACATACCAACAGCGGCTATATCAAATCCCGCCATTTAGATGATAAGGCTTCAGTTGCAGTTCTTTTAGGCGTTTTAAAAGATATAAAAGAATCAGGAATTAAGCCGAAGAAGACTCTGAAGATTGTGATCAGCAACTATGAAGAGGTTGGCTTCGGTGCCAGCTGGATACCGGAAGATATAGAAGAATTTATCGCAGTGGATATGGGAGCACTTGGTGATGATTTATCAGGAGATGAACGTAAGGTATCCATCTGCGCCCTGGATTCATCAGGGCCCTATGATTACGAGATGACAAACCGTCTCATTTCCCTGGCCAAGGAGAAGAAGATTGATTATGCCGTAGATGTATTCCCTCATTACGGTTCTGATGCCGGGGCAGCCATCCGTGGCGGACATAACATCAGGGCTGCACTGATCGGACAGGGCGTACATGCTTCCCATGGAACAGAGCGGACCCATGTAAAAGGAATGGAACAGACATTAAAGCTGATTGAGGCTTATATAGAATTAATTTAATACCAGGATAATGAGTGAAATAAAATAGAGTGCGCATACCGGGCGCACTCTATCTATATGATATCCCATCCAAAAGAAAAAGTCTATATATTTATAAAATTCTATTATATAATCTTCATTGCTGCAGCAATATAAGAAAGATTGATAGGAGAATAAATATGACAAAAACAAAAATAGCAAACATTCCTTATGGGCCGTATGTCGCGGTTCTGGCTGGTGCGTGTATTAATGAAAAACCCAACTATGCCACTATTGGAGCCTATGGAGTGGTAAGTCAGAAGCCCGTTCTTTATATTTCATTAAAAAATTCTCATTATACAACTGCTGGAGTCATAGAAAATGGATATTTCTCGGTAAACATTCCATCTTCTGATGAAATTGAAAAAACAGATTACTGTGGAACTGTAACTGGTAATAAAGTAGATAAGACAAATGTTTTTCAGTCATTTTATGACGAAGCAGGAAACGCACCAATGATAAAGGAGTGTCCGGTAAATTATCTTTGTAAAGTAATACAGACAATTCCAATATTTGATTTTACCATGTTTCTTGGAGAAATTGTTGCTGCGTATGCAGATGAATCCTGCTTAAAAAACAAAAGACCAGATGCGGCAAAGGTAAAGCCTACTATCTTAATGGACAGCGGATATTTTGACATCAATAATCGGGTTGGCTCCATATTTAAAGCATGCAGTGGTAATAAATAATTATAGAAATCCCAAGGATGTATTTTTATCCGACAGATGAATAATTTATGAAAGAAAAGCAAGGTATTCTGAGCTATATGATTCAGAATACCTTGCTATAGTTATTTTATCAGCCTTCTATGGAGATGTAATTATTCTGCTCAATCTCATTTTTCTTATTTTTAGGAACGGACAGCTTAAGAATTCCATTCTCAAATTTAGCATGAATATCTTCTTCTTTCAGACCATTCCCAACATAGAAGCTCCGGCTCATGCTTCCGGAATAACGTTCCCTGCGGATGTAGCGGCCATTCTGGTCCTTTTCCTCTTTGTTCTCTGCTTTTGCAGCAGTTATAGTTAAATAACCCTCTGATAGACGGGCTTTGATATCCTCTTTTTCAAAACCTGGAAGATCGATATCCAGTTCATAGCCGTTATCAACTTCCCGTACATCTGTTTTCATAGTTTCTTTCGTTCCAAAGAAGGAACGGTCAAAGGGAAAATCCATCCAGTCACTCAATAAGTTTTCTCCAAAAATGCTAGGCATCATCATAAGTCATATCTCCTTTCCAAAGATAAAATTTATATATTTGTTATACATGTAATATAACACGCGTTATCAGCACTGTCAATAGTAGAGTGCTAATTTTATAAAAAGTTTAGAATCAACAACAGGTAATTTCTTTCAAAATAATGAATATGGTAGTAAGTTTGATTGTTTTTATGATATAATCATACCCAGACTAAAACAATTGTATTCTTAGAGGTAAATAATGAAACCACATGCATTTGCAATCTGCGCTTACAGGGATTCTCCTTATTTGGAATCCTGTATCCAATCTATTATGGCCCAGAGTGTGGAATCCGATGTTATACTATGTACTTCAACGCCTAGTTGCTATATAAGCGGACTGGCAGACAAGTACGGGATTCCTCTTTTTATCAGACATGAAAAAAGCAACATCCGCGATGACTGGAATTTTGCCTATTACATGGCAGACGCTGTATTTGTAACAATCGCACATCAGGATGATCTCTATCAGAAAAACTATGTGAAGAGGCTTCTGGATTGTTACAGAACGTATCCGGACATGACTTTGTTTACGGGCGGCTATACCGTTTTAAAAAAGGACAAGACTGCAGTACTTGAGCCGGTTGAATTGATTAAACGGATTTTGCGTCTGCCTTTGCGCCTGCGCTTTCTCAGTCATTTGTCCTGGGTGAAAAAAAGTGTCCTGCTTTTTGGGAATTCCATCTGCTGTCCTGCATGTGCATACAATAAAGAACAATTGGGGGAACCTCTTTTTACCTCCCCTTATCATTTTGCCCTGGACTGGGATACGCTCTTTAAGCTGTCTAAGCTGCCCGGCCGTTTTATTTGTGTGGAGAGACCGCTTATTTTCTACCGGGTTCATGAGGCGGCGGCAACAAAGGCGGCGATAGAAGACAACAGCCGTTTAGAGGAAGAGACGGAGATGTTTAGAAAGATGTGGCCGGAACCGGTTGTTAAGGTGCTGATGCATTTTTACCGTAAGGCTTATCACGAATATGAATAAAGGAATATCAGGAGGAAGCAGCGCAATGAAGGTGGTATTATTAGCAGGTGGTTTTGGGACGAGAATCAGCGAACAGAGCCATTTAAAACCAAAGCCAATGATTGAAATCGGAGAAAAGCCAATTTTATGGCATATAATGAAATATTATTCACAATTTGGCTTCCATGATTTTGTAATCTGCCTGGGTTACAAGCAGTACGTGGTAAAAGAATTTTTTGCAGATTATTTTCTGCATACATCAGATGTAACGTTTGATCTGGCCAACAACAGCATGGAGGTACATAATAATTATTCAGAACCGTGGAAGGTAACGCTTGTGGATACGGGACTGAACACCATGACTGGAGGACGAGTGAAACGTATTCAGCCCTACATCGGAGACGAACCCTTTATGCTTACCTATGGAGACGGGGTCTGTGATGTGGATTTAAATGAGCTATTGAAGTTTCATGAGAACCATGGAAAGACAGCAACCATGACAACGGTCAACATTGCCCAGCTAAAGGGTGTGTTGGACATTGATGAGGGAGATGTTGTCCGCTCATTCAGAGAAAAGGATGAGACAGATGCGAGCCTGATCAACGGTGGTTTTATGGTACTTAATCCGGAGATTTTCTCTTATCTGGAAGATGATACCACCGTATTGGAGCAGAGGCCTTTGCAGAGACTGGCAGCAGAAGGCCAGCTCATGAGCTTCCATCATACCGGATTCTGGCAGTGTATGGATACCCAGAGAGAGATGAAAAAACTGGAAGATTTATGGCAGTCAGGGAATGCGCCCTGGAAAATATGGGAGAATTAATATGGAGAACAGAACAAAGGACCGATGGAAGGAATTTTCTGAATTTTATAATGGAAAGAGAGTACTTCTTACCGGGCATACCGGTTTTAAAGGAGCATGGCTTAGCCGTATGCTGATAAAAGCTGGTGCTAAGGTAACCGGTTATTCACTTCAGTCACCAACCGATCCTGCCCTGTTTGAAGTAGCAGGGTTATCCGGGCAGATGAATTCTGTAATCGGGGATATCAGGGATCTTGAACATTTAAAAACAGTTTTTCATAATACAAAACCTGAAATTGTATTTCATCTGGCAGCACAGCCCATTGTAAGAGATTCCTATAAAGACCCGGTTTATACCTATGAAACCAATGTGATGGGTACAGTCAATCTTTTAGAGTGCGTCCGCCTTACCGATAGCGTCCGGTCCTTTCTTAATGTAACAACTGACAAAGTATATGAGAATAAGGAATGGGAATATGGTTATCGGGAATGTGATCCACTGGATGGCTATGATCCTTACTCAAACAGTAAATCCTGTTCTGAGCTTGTGACGCACAGCTATGCCAAATCTTTCTTTTCCGGAAGAGGTACGGCGATCTCCACTTCAAGGGCAGGCAACGTCATAGGAGGGGGAGATTTTGCCAATGACAGAATCATTCCGGACTGTATCCGATCTGCCATTAAAAATCAGGAAATCATATTGAGAAATCCTGATTCCACAAGACCTTATCAGCATGTTTTAGAGCCGTTGGCTGTCTATATGACCATCGCCATGAAACAGTATGAGGATGACTCTTACCAGGGATACTATAATGTTGGACCTGATGATAAGGATTGTGTTACAACCGGCGAATTAACCAATCTGTTCTGCGAAGCATGGGGACAGGGAATTACCTGGTCCGCCAAACCGGATGATGGTCCTCATGAAGCGAATTTTTTAAAGCTGGACTGCTCCAAGATAAAGCGGGTGTTCGGCTGGACTCCCAGGTATGGAGTGAAGGAAGCTGTTAATAAGACTGTGGAATGGACCAGAGAGTATCTGGCCGGAGCAGATATGATAACTGTGATGGACCGGCAGATTGGCGAATTCTTTCATTAATAGTGTAAGAGAGGAAATTATTCTATGATCAATAATAAAACAGAAAAAGAAGCAAGGGAAGAAATTCTGGCACTTGTAAAGGAATACTGTGATACTTATCACAATCAGAAGAAACCGTTTGAAGATGGTGACAGAATCCCCTATGCTTCCAGAGTATATGACAGTAAGGAAATGGTCAATCTGGTAGACAGCTCTTTGGAGTTCTGGCTTACCTCCGGCCGTTATACCGATGAATTTGAAAAGAAATTCTCTAAATATTTAAACGTAAGGTTCTGTTCTCTGGTGAATTCCGGATCCTCAGCCAATTTACTTGCGTTTATGGCGCTTACCTCCCCGCTTTTAAAGGAGCGTCAGGTTAAAAGAGGAGATGAAGTGATTACTGTAGCAGCCGGGTTCCCCACAACGGTGAACCCAGTGATTCAATATGGTGCAGTACCGGTATTTGTTGACGTGACCATTCCCCAGTACAACATTGATGTGACGATGTTAGAAGCGGCGCGTTCTGATAAGACAAAGGCAGTTATGATCGCTCATACCCTGGGTAATCCATACGATTTATCTGCAGTTAAAGCATTCTGCGACAAATATAATTTATGGCTGGTGGAAGACAACTGTGACGCACTTGGTACCGTTTATACCATTGATGGAGAAGAGCGTTTTTCAGGAACCATCGGAGATATTGGAACCTCCAGTTTTTACCCGCCTCACCATATGACAATGGGAGAGGGTGGAGCCGTATACACCAACGATGCCCTGTTAAACCGGATTATCCGTTCTTTCCGTGATTGGGGCCGTGACTGTGTATGCCCTTCCGGAACGGACAATTTGTGCGGGCACCGGTTTGACCGCCAGTACGGAGAGCTGCCGCTGGGTTATGACCACAAGTACGTTTATTCCCATTTTGGTTATAATTTAAAGGCGACGGATATGCAGGCTTCCATTGGCTGTGCGCAGATTGAAAAATTCCCATCTTTTGTGGAACGCAGACGCCATAATTTCAGCCGTCTTCACGAAGCATTAAAAGATACGCAGGAAAAGCTGATTTTACCAGAGCCCTGTCCTGGATCAAAACCAAGCTGGTTTGGATTTCTTATAACCTGTAAAGAAGGTGTTGACAGGAACCAGCTGGTTCAGTATGTGGAATCAAAAGGTGTCCAGACCAGAATGCTTTTTGCAGGAAATTTAACCAAGCATCCATGCTTCAATCAGATGAGGGAGGCAGGCAGTGGGTACAGGATTGTGGGTGAATTAAAGAATACGGACCGGATTATGGAGGATACCTTCTGGATTGGTGTTTATCCGGGTATGACAGATGACATGATTGACTATATGGCGAAAACCATAAAGGAAGGCTTAAACCAGCAGGCTTAAGTATCGTTTTTCTGTCTTAGTCAGAATGGAGGAATTATGAAGGAGTATGATCTGACAAAGGTGCATCAGGCAAATCTGAAGATTCTAAAAGAGATAGACCGGATCTGCAGGAAGCATGGGATTCAATACTTACTGGATTCAGGAACTCTTCTTGGTGCAATAAGACACAAGGGATTTATTCCGTGGGATGACGATGCAGATGTGGCATTTACCCGTTCCAATTACCAGGCCTTTCTGCAGGTGGTGAGAGCCGAACTTCCGGATGATATGGAACTTCTCGAACCAAAGGATCTGCGGGGAGGGAAGGCCTTTTATGATTTTACAGCCAGAATCATTTATAAGAAAAGCAGAACCCATGATGATACTGCTGAGATGAAATATTATGAGGGCAGATTAAATCATCTGTGGGTGGATTTATTTACCATTGATGAGCTGCCTGAGAACAAATTGTCATCAACCGTCACATTATTGCTTCATACAGTGATATATGGTCTTGCCATGGGTCACAGGTATCAAGTTGATTTAAAAAAATACAGCCTGTTAAACGGAATATGCGTGGGGATTCTGGCACTGGCGGGTAAGCTGATTCCCATGAGCGTCTTAAGAAAGCTTCAGTACTGGGCGGCAGTCAAAGACCGGAAGGGAAAAAGCGGTCTGCGCTATTACAGTAATTATCAGCCTGATTATTTATATGTGACGTTAAAGAAAGAATGGTGTGAACAGACTGTGGATCTGGAGTTTGAAGATACGAAATTGATGGCGCCTAAGGGCTGGCATGAAGTTCTTACCTGGATTTACGGAGATTATAAGAAGCTTCCCCCAAAGGAAAATCAGGTACCTACTCACTCCAGTATGGAAATTGAGATTTATGAATAGAGGTTATACTTTAAACGATTACAAAACTTTATAAAAGAGTGAGAATAATAGACTCTGCTAGTTTCTGTAGAGTCTATTATTTATTATACGAGGACATAGATTATGAATAAATTATACAAAAAGATTTCTGCTATTATACCTTTCCTTTTACAAAGAGAAAGTTGGTATATATTAATTTAAATTAGTATTGTTGTTTTTGATAGTAAAATAGAGAGGGTGCTACAAAACTAAGTAATTTAGCTTTGCAGCACCCTTCTTTTTTTCCTAAAGTTTGACAGGAGCTTTGCTCTTGATATAAGGTCAAGAGGATTTTCAGGACTGATTTAAATATTCCTTCGCATCCCGAAAGAAGCTGAAGATAATAAGAAGTATGATAATGCCGATGGGAAACGCGGCGATTATAGATACCGTCTGTAAGTTTGCCATTGAATTTTCTGAGAAAATAAGGGCGATTGGGAATAACATCAAAAGAATGGCCCAAAACAGCTTCACGTGCTTATGGGGTTCTTCGTTGTCAGGCAGCTCCCGATAGGAATAGGAAGAAGCAACCAGTGTCAGTGCATCGAAGGACGTTGCATAAAACGCAATCATGGTGACTGCCAGAAGCACCAGGCCCATCTTATAGTAAGGCAGTGTTTCTAAAATTGCCAGTATGGTCTGATAAAGATTCTGGGTTGACTGATAGATTCCCAGTACATCAAGGATTCCTTTCGTCTGAAGTGCAAGGCTGTAATTTCCTAATATAATAAAGGAAGTAAAGGTCCCGGATAGACCGAAAAAATAACCGCCCAGAACCGTCTGTCTGATCGTGCGCCCCTTGCTGATGGTGCCGATAAAAAACGGAGTGGCCACACACCATACCATCCAATATGCCCAATAAAAGATCGTCCAGTTCTGGGGAAAGGATGAAGTCCGCAGTGCATCGGTCCAGGTGGACAGGCCTATGAAATTCTGGGTCAGGTTTCCGATTGCAGTAATCCCTGTTTCAATGGTATATCTTGCCTGCCCGCCGCCGATAAGAACGTAAAGCAAAAGTCCGAAGAATAAATAGGTACAGGAGTCAGCAAGCTTTGATATCCCCTTCATTCCGAAATAAACCGTAACTGTATATACGGTACAGATGATAACCAGTATTCCGATGGTCAGGAACCTGGATTCAGGCAGTCCGGTTACCCGGCTGACTGCCATGGAAAGCAGCGGTGTTGCCAGAGAAAACGTAGTAGCAGTTCCAGCCAGCAAAGCGAAAACAGCAATCAGATCAATCAGTTTTCCAGCAGGTCCGTCTACCAGTTTACCAAGGATTGGCCGGCAGGCTTCAGAATATTTTTGTTTCGTCCGTTTTTTAACATGAAGCATAAAACCAAAGGCAACAGCAAGAACCAGATAAAAGCTCCAGGGGATAGGTCCCCAGTGAAACAGAGGATAGGTGGAAGCCCAGTCCTGTACGGAGCCTAGTTCACTTATGTGAGGCTCCCCTGCATAAAGCAGCCATTCACAAAGGGAGTAAAATAAAATATCGGCTGCAAGACCTGCCGTAAACATCATGGCTCCCCATTTAAAATTAGAGTATAAAGGTTTCTCACAATCTCCCAGTCTGATTGTTCCATATCGGGAAAAAGCCATATAGAGGGAGCAGAAAAACGTGATCAGCCCGATAATCAGGTAATAGCTGCCAAGCTCATCTCCCAGAAAGGAACGGATAGAGGCTAATACATCTCCTGAGGCTTTGGGGTATGTAAGAAACAGAATGCATAATAAAACAATCCCTGCAAACGGTACCAGGGTAGTCATAATATCCAGCTTTTTTATCAATGATAAATTCTCTTTGTTGTTCATTTTATGGCTCCTTTGAAGTTCAAAAAATATATTTACAACTCATTATTGAACATAATACCACGGACTATACAAAAATGCAAGATTGAATACAATAATATTTAGAGTTACATGGAATTAGAGGAAATACAATACAGGAGTGCCATAAAAAAGTCTAATGAATTTGTGAAGATTTTCTGACTTTTTGCTGAAAGCACTACAAAAAAAAGTCCGGATCGGATATAATGGTGATGTTCATTAAGGAGGATATTATGATGAGGAACAAAGTGCTAATAATATGTGCCGTTTCAGCAATGCTGTTAACGGGCTGTACCCAGAGCCATATTCTTGCAGGTGGTGGTCCTGCAGAACCTGTCTTTGAAACGCAGCAGGGAATTGTATTGGACTGGACTCAGATTGGAAATGATATGGATGAAGAATTTGTGGATAATCAAGAATATCCTATGGCTCTCAGTGTCAATTACAGCATGGATCCAAAGGAGAAGAGTCTTGATTTAACGTTGATTGTTAAAGAAGGGACGACTCCGGAAGAAGCGGTTACATTTGCTAATGCAGCAGTGCGCTATTTGAATGATGTAGCGGCTGATCAGGATTTCAGCATTGAGAGATCAAGTGATACCTCATACGGAGGTTTTTTTAAGGATAATGATCTGCATTTGATTGTAATGCCGGATTATACAATGAACAAGAAGCAGTACTGGCTGGTGGATATGGATATTCCAAAAGGTTCTGATGAAAAAATTGTACCGAAGGAAGGTGCGGTTGTGATGGAAACAACGGCAGCTGACGATACAGAGCAAGCAGATGAGAGTGAAACAGAAGCGGAAGAGGAGCAGACACAGGCTTCTAAGTAAAAACAGTTATAAAAAGCATGGAACAAAACGCGTCAGGCGTTATGTTCCATGCTTTTTTTAATCCACCGCAAGTCCGCTGTGGTAGGAATAATTTCCCAGCTCTCGCAGCAGCTTATTATGATCCAGGTTATTTAATGGAACCGGAGAGGTTAATTCTTCATTTAACCGGAAAAATACATTCCCGCATTTTGACATAGACTGATGAAACAGTTCAGGGAAAGACGCTTTGGAGGCAAGTCTCCGGTCCCAGGGGTTACACCAGGTCTCATGATTCAGATTAAATGTAATCACAGGATCAGAGGTTATATCAGTAACCAGTTTCCGTGATGCCACGGGCGTTCTAAGGAACAGGGATTCCACAAATTCAATGCTGTTTTTCTTACGGCTGTTCGGGTCAGCCAGTGTCCGGCAGCCTAGACGCATCGCAAGGATGGAGCGTGATACCATGCGGGGAGTAACCTGATAATTATTGCGGTAATTCAGCGGATAGTAAGTATCATTAATGCAGGTTGACAAAAAGCCGGAGATAAACTGCATCTCCTGGCCATTTAAGCAGATGGTAGCTGCCTGATTAAACTGGGATGGCTTTTTCTTTTTATAGATCATTAATAAAAGTGCATCAATATCATTCTCCAGCATGGCATGAAGTCCGTGATAATAGTTTCCGGAATTCTTAATATCGTACTCAATTCTTCCGTATACATAGGGGTGGCAGATGGAGTCTCCGATATAATGACAGAAGTAGCCACTCATATATGCGATGGCCTGTTCTCTCTGTTGTCTGGATTCAATGGAAGCTATTTGGTTTAAGCTGTTAACGAAAAAGCTGTTCACATGATTTTCATGCATATAGGAGCCAACGTTGCGGTAATCTCTGTGTCGGAGAATAGGGATATTATAGAAAAATATATCCGGCCCCTGGAGGCCGAGCTGATATAGCCAGCGGTATTTGGAGATAATTCGCTTTAACGGAGTATTGGGCATATTATTAAATGCCTTGACACCTAATAAGTAGTGGGTGGTAAAACCCGGCATATTGTTCACCTCGTATTTGTTGTAAATAATACATTACATAATAAGATTATATCATAGTAAAATTAAATTTGTATAAAAATGAATGGAAATTTTCATACAATCCTCCTGGATGGAATATGTGATAAAGAGGACAATTAAGGAGTAAAAGGTATGATTCATTACATACATGAACTGGTATGGGGCCCATGGCTTTTGGTTCTGTTTCTGGGAATCGGAATTTTTTATACTATAAAAACCGGTTTTTTCCAATTCAGAAAGCTAACCTATTGGTGGAAACAGACCATCGGCAGTATAACGGATGACGAGGATGAGGAAAATGGAGATGTGACCAAATTTCAGACGGCCTGTACTGCTTTAGCAGCTACCATAGGAACTGGTAATATCGTGGGTGTGGCTACTGCGTTAACAGCGGGAGGCCCGGGAGCCATCTTCTGGATGTGGGTATCTGCGGCCATCGGTATGATGACAGGATATGCGGAGACGATGCTGGGGATCCGCTACCGCTACCGGGATCAGAAGGGAGCATGGATCTGCGGTCCCATGGTCTATCTGGAAAGAGGATTAAAGCTTCCGGTACTGGGAATGGTATACAGCTTTCTCTGCATTATGGTATCACTGGGGATGGGAAGTATGGTCCAGTCTAATTCCATTGCGGAAACAATGAAATATTCCTTTCAGGTTCCAACCGCGTTAGCCGGAATCTTACTGACCGGTCTGGTTTTGCTTGTGGTTTTGGGCGGAATCAGCCGGATCGCTTTCGTATCGGAACGAATGATACCTTTGGCTTCCGGAATATATATGTTGTTTTCCATGGTTGTTATTATGTCCTGTTATGATAAAATTCCATATATCTTTCATATTATTTTTCAGGATGCATTCCGGCCTGTTTCCGTTTTTTCAGGAGCTGCCGGATTTGGGATCAGCAAAAGTCTTCAATACGGAATTTCCCGCGGAGTCTTTTCCAATGAAGCAGGCCTTGGCAGCATGGCGGTTTTGCACGGAGCAGCAGAAAATACCACACCGGAAAAACAGGGAATGTGGGCGATGTTTGAAGTGTTTTTTGATACCGTTATTATTTGTACCATGACTGCATTTGTCATACTGTGTATGACAGAAGGAGATGCAGCCGCCTCCGGTTATGACGGTGCAGCGCTCACTGCGTACAGCTTTTCCAGACGTCTGGGAGGTCTTGGAGAATATGTGGTGTCCGGCTCCATGCTGGTGTTTGCATTTGCAACCATCATAGCCTGGTATTATCTTGGAAAGCAGGCTGCGGGTTATCTGGCAGAAAGTCTGAAAAAGCGGAATTGTCTCTATCTGCTGCAGCGGATTTTGAGAGGGAAGATCTATACCCTTCTTTATCTGTGCGCGGTGTTTGTGGGGTGCCTGGCAAAACTTGAAACAGTCTGGGAATTTTCCGATATCTGGAATGGGCTTATGGCAGTTCCTAATATTATTGCGCTTATATTTCTTATGAAGGAAGTGAGAGTTCCGCAGTAGAATACCTGCCGCTGGTATATTAGTGGCTATGTGGCTTGCATAGTCACTTTTTGTTTGGGTATAATAAGGTTAAATTTTTATTTAAGGAGGTGATGCCCTATGACAATTAGCAAGATACCCAATAGATTAATACATGAAAAAAGTCCTTATCTGCTTCAGCATGCTTATAATCCAGTTGAATGGTGGCCTTGGTGTGAACAAGCATTTATAAAAGCAAAAGCAGAAGATAAGCCTATTTTCTTATCTATTGGGTATTCCTGACGTTGGTAATAGAAATCATGTTGTCACTGGTGTCACGTTATGGCTCATGAATCTTTTGAAGATCAGGAATCAGCTGACGTATTAAACAAAAATTATATTTCAATCAAAGTAGATCGTGAAGAACGTCCCGATATTGATTCTGTATATATGTCGGTTTGCCAGGCACTCACAGGATCAGGAGGCTGGCCGCTCACCATTATTATGACTCCGGACCAGAAACCTTTTTATGCTGCCACCTATTTACCCAAACATACAAGATGGGGGAATACCGGGCTGATAGAGGTCTTAAATGCCATTAGCGGGCTATGGGGTAATGACAGGAATAAGGTGTATCAGGCAGGAGAAGAAATCACACGCTATTTAAATGAAGAAAAGGATAGCGAAGCCAGTGATTTTGATCCCGGTAAGGAACTGCTTTTTTCTGCGGTGCAACAGTTGAAGAGCTCTTATGATGAAACCTGGGGCGGATTTGGCAGAGCGCCCAAATTTCCAATGGCTCATAATCTGATATTCCTGATGCGTCATTCTTTTTATGAACAGGACCAGACGGTCCGGATGATGTGTGAATCAACCTTAAGACATATGTTCAGGGGTGGAATCTACGATCATATCGGCGGTGGTTTCTCCCGTTATTCTACCGATGAAAAGTGGCTGGTTCCCCATTTTGAAAAAATGCTGTATGACAATGCACTTCTTTCTTATGCCTTTGTGGAAGCTTACGGGCTGACCGGAGAGCTATTTTACAAAGAAACAGCCAGAGGAATCCTGGGTTATGTGATGGAAACTCTCATAGACAAAGAAGGGGGATTTTACTGCGGAGAGGATGCTGACAGCGAAGGTGTGGAAGGAAAGTTTTATGTATTTGGAAAAGATGAAATCACAAAGATATTAAAAGAAGATGCGCCGCTCTTCTGCCAATGGTTCTCAGTTACGGCAGAGGGTAATTTTGAAGGGAAAAACATTCCTAATCTCATACAAAATAAAGAATACGAGAAAAAGGAAGAGAAAATAAGCAGGCTGTGCAGTATACTCTATGATTATCGGCTGCAAAGAACCGTACTTCACAAGGATGATAAAATCCTGACTTCCTGGAATGGGCTCATGATAGCAGGTATGGCAAAAGCGTACCAGCTTCTTGAAGAGGACGAATATTTACAGGCCGCCAGAAATGCCCAGATGTTTCTTGAAGAAAAACTCACAGACAAGGATGGAAGGCTATTTATCCGCTACCGTGACGGAGAAGCCGGACATGACGGGCAGCTGGATGATTATGCATTCTACGCATTTGGTCTGTTAGAGATGTACCAGGCATGCTTTGAGGTTTCATACCTTGAAAAAGCGGTGAATATCTGTGAAAGGATGGTTCTTCTGTTTTTTGATAATAAAAATGGAGGATTCTATATGTATGCACATGACAGGGAAAAGCTGATCAGCCGTCCCAAGGAGCTTTATGACGGAGCACTGCCATCTGGAAATTCCGTTGCTGCTTATGTTATTGGTAAGCTTTATCACCTGACCGGTGAGATAAAATGGCAGGAGATTTTAAATAAGCAGTTAAGATGGATGGGAGGAGAAGCAGAACGAAGTCCTGCAAACCATTGCTTTTCCCTGCTGGCATTTCAGACGGTTCTCTATCCGGCTGCACAGATCGTTGCAGTATCGCCGGAAAGGGGAATAGAGAGAGAACTTCTCAGTTTAAAAAAAGAGGTATTTGCCGGGATTGATCTTATACTAAAAACTCCGGAGAACAAAGAGCGGTTGTCACTTATTGCTCCATTTACAAAAGAGTATCCGGCAGATTCCGTGAAAAGCCAGTTTTATCTCTGTAAAAACGGGACGTGTCTAAAACCAGTGGAGAGTATTGACGAATTAAAAGAAGCAATCAGGGCCTTACCATCATAAATCAGCCGGTGAGCCATATATATATTTAAATAACCTAAACCAGGGGAATATCTATGTGCACGGCTATGACATTACAGACGAAAGAGGGAGAAATGTTTTTCGGCAGAAATATGGATTTTTCATATGATATCGACCCACACCTTTTTATAGTTCCTTCAAATTTTCAATGGACGAACGCACTGAACGGAATTCAGATGAGGGATGGTTACCGCTTTATTGGGATCGGACAGGAGACTGATGGGCTTTTGGGCTTTTTCGACGGAGTAAATGAAAGAGGATTTGCAGCTGCAGCTCTTTATTTTGCCGGGTACGCAAAATATGAAGACCGGATAACTGCAAAGGGTCCAACTCCGGTTGCTTCTTTTGAATTCCTTCATTATATATTGGGAACATGTACCTCTGTGAAAGATTTAAGAAAACTGGTTAAACAGGTTACTATAATTGGAATGGAAGACCCTGTTACCGGTACCGCAGCACCACTCCATTGGATTGCAGCTGACAGGACCGGTGACTGTGCAGTAGTCGAACAGACAGAGTCTGGAATTGCAGTTATCAATAATCCTATTGGCGTTCTGGCAAACAGTCCGGACCTCCCATGGCATATGACCAATTTAAGGAATTATATGGAGGCTGCTCCGCAGCAGATAGAAGAAGCGAGCTGGAACGGTGTAAGACTTACTCCATTCGGTCAGGCAGGAGGAACCAGGGCACTTCCGGGAGGTTATACCTCTCCGGACCGTTTCGTGCGGACGGCATATTTAAAATCCTTTCTTCCGGTTCCCCTAAACCGGAAGGAGGCGGTAGTATCCTGCTTTCACATCATGGAAGGAGTGACCATTCCAAAAGGGGCAGTGGTGACAGGGCGGGGTTCTTATGATTATACTAAGTATACGGCATTTATGAATACAGCATCCTGTGAGTATTATTTTAAAACCTATGACAGTCTTCAGGTGTGTGCGGCTGGGCTTTTTGACAAAAATACGGGGATCATACAACCAGTGAATCTGGGTTAAATACTGCAGAAACAAAAAAAGGAACTGTCTGACAGCAGTTCCTTAAATGTTAGTTATATAAAAGGGAGGAGAGCTGATAATAATATTATCAGCTCATGTATTATGAAAAAAATCTTATAAGCATATTTCATTTACATTTTTAGTATATCCATAAAACGTGAAGAAATCATGTTGTTTGTGTAAAAGATTTTTGAATGAATTTGAAACAAAGTATGAACACTAGACAAAAACTTAAGGATTTGATAAAATACACACATATGTTAAACTTTATACAAGAAAGGGAAAAAACATGAAAAATCCTGTTATTACAATTACAATGGAGAACGGTGATGTGATAAAAGCAGAGCTTTACCCGGAAATAGCACCGAATACAGTGAATAATTTTATCAGTCTTGTTAAAAAAGGCTACTATGACGGACTGATTTTCCACAGAGTGATTAACGGCTTTATGATTCAGGGCGGCTGCCCCCAGGGAACCGGAACCGGCGGCCCCGGATATTCCATTAAAGGAGAATTCAGCCAGAATGGTGTTTCCAATACTTTAAAGCATTCAGAGGGAGTTCTTTCCATGGCAAGAGCCATGAACCCGGATTCCGCTGGATCACAGTTCTTTATCATGCATAAGGCTGCTCCTCACTTAGATGGCGCTTATGCTGCATTTGGAAAAGTAATTGAAGGAATGGATATTGTCAATCAGATCGCAGACGTGAAAACCGATTACAATGACCGCCCGATGACGGAACAGAAGATTCAGTCTATGACGGCAGATACCTTTGGAGAAGAGTATCCGGAACCGGAGACTTTATAAATTATGATATGGGAGCGGGAAATTACCGTTGAAGGGAAGAATTTCCGGGTTACCATATCAGACGAATATGAAGCCCTGCGCTCTGCTTTGGCAGTAGGCAGGGCTGTTATTGGTTTATGGGACCGAAGCCGGACGGACCAGTGTCTTTCGCCGGCATCTTATCTGGTGGAATCTTTCGCGGATATTACCCCTGAACTGCTGGAACGTGTTGTCAGGAGAAAGGACGGGCTTCCATGGCTGATTACGGATACCAGGCGTCTTAAGATACGGGAGTTTACAGCAGCGGATGCAGATAAAATACCACGGGAACCTGATGGAGGACGGGATGGTGCGGTATTTTGCAGCAGATTGTCTTTAGAAAATTATATCAGACATCAGTATGAATTCTACGAATATGGGATTTGGGCTGTTTGCGATAGAAACAGTAAGGCAATAGTCGGAAAAGCCGGTATTTTTAATCTGGATATCAGCGCAGATGAGGAGATTAATTCTTTTATTAAAAAAAATGATACCCCTCTGGAACTGGGATATCATATTTTTACACCATATAGACGTCAGGGATATGCAAAAGAAGCCTGCCAGGCAATTTTAACATATGCAGCATCGTCTATAACAGACAGAATCTACGCCAGGGTAAAGGAAGAAAACCTTGCCTCTGTCAGACTTTTGGAGAGTCTGGGTTTTCAGCTTGCATACCGAATACGTAGCGAATCAGCTTCTCCGCGTTGTCTGTACGAGTGGAATTGCTGATGATTCCCAGAATGGGATCTTCTATATCCAAGCCTGTCTTTTTTAAGAAATCCGTGCTGCCGATCCGGATACCACATGCGATAGTTTCACCGGTCTCCTGGTTGGTCACTTCGTAAAGCTGGTCCTTCACCTTTTCATAGACATCAGGCGGAAGAGCCTGTTTTAAGTCTAAAAAGCCGCCCATCTCTCCAAAGTGATCGATACTGTCCTTTCTGCCGATCATCACGTCCAGCTCTTTGCTGGTGATAAGAGCAGAAAGCTTGGCAAGCTCTGCATAGGTGAATTCCGTCATATCGGAGTTGTCAAAGCTTACAGTCATAGAGTGATCCACATCGATTTTCGTATCGTCGGTCAGACCCAGGTACTGACGAAAGCCCTGGTCAAAGTATTCGCCTGCCAGATCTTCCTGGCTGGTGGTATGGCTGTTTAGTATCACGCAGGAGAGAGCGGTTTCAAAACTGTTGCTTCGGACTGCAGAGAAGATGGAGATAATAAGGGTAACTGCCACTACAGTTCCGATTATGGGTAATTTATAATATTCCCAGATGTACCACAGTCGGTCCTTTAAGTTCATGGTCTTTAACTTATTTTTTTCTTCCTGCAGTGTGTCTTTGAATGTTTTGTCTTCATAGGGGGTCATAGTCTGCGCCTCTTTCTGTTATTAATCCATATACTTTTTAGATTATATCACAGATTGGTGAAATTTCCTCCATATATAAATATAAAAAATTGATGAAATGAAAGAGAATATTTGCTTTTTAAAACTAAATCCGCTATAATAATTTAGACGTTAACGAGAGAAGGGGAATAACATATGTTATCTGGTTTTTTTAATTATGATAATCCGGTTTGGCGTTTTATCGGCAAGTTCGGAGACCTGATTATTTTAAATGTTTTGTGGATTGTCTGCAGTCTTCCGGTTTTTACCATCGGAGCTTCCACCACTGCAGTATATTATGTAACTTTAAAGCTTGCCAGAGACGATGATGGCTATACCATCCGTTCCTTTTTTAAATCCTTTAAAGAAAATTTTAAACAGGCTACGATAATCTGGCTGATCCTTCTTTTAGCAGGAGCTGTACTGGGAGTGGATTTATATTTCTTTGCCCGCCTTTTTAACGGTTCAGCCACTGTTAAGACCGTTATGCTGACTGTATTTCTGGCTATGGCACTGATTTATGCGGCTGTAATCATGTATATTTTCCCGCTCCAGTCAAGATTTTATAATCCAATCAAACGTACTTTTTTCAATGCATTCTTTATGTCTATTCGTCATTTATTCCGCACTATTGGAATGATTGTGATTGACGGTGTGCTTGTTGCAGCCGGTTTTGTGTTTATGATACCGCCTGTGCTGATGATTTTTATGCTGTTTGGTTTCCCATTGCTGGCATTTATCAATTCCTATATCTTATCACCCGTATTTAATCTTTATATGCCGAAGGAAGAGCGGAGAGAGGAAGAGGAATTAAGGCCGCTGTTTGCTGATGACAGTGAACCGGTAAGCAGTATTCTGATGGCGAAAGGTGATGAACAGCCTGAGAAGTCAGAAGATCAGGATAGAGCAAAAGAAGATGTGACAGAATAATGAGAATAAACACCGGTCCCTGCAATGATCTGCATGGGGCCGTTTTTTAATGTAAGGAACGTTCAAAATTTGGACACGCTATGGACACAAAAAAAAGATATACTTTATTCTTATATGAGATTTGTTCTGGAGGTGGAGTATGACCGAAGAAGAGTATTTAAGTTTTATTCAGCCCTATGAGGATGCGCTGAACAATATACAGGTAAGAGTAGATGTGCTGAATAAGGACTATCGGAGAAAAAAACTTAATTATCCCATTCATCATGTACAATACCGGTTGAAACAAAAAGAGAGCATTGAAAATAAGTTAATAAAAAACGGAAAGGCTCCTACCGTCGATTCCGCCAGAGACTGTCTGACTGATATTGCAGGAATCCGGGTGATCTGCTACTTTATCAGAGATATATATGGAATTATCGGTCTGTTAAGAAGACAAACAGACATTGTTGTAATAAAGGAAAGTGATTACATTGAAAATCCCAAACCTAACGGGTATAGAAGTTATCACATTGTGTTCGGAGTTCCGGTTTATCACACAGATGGAATGGAGTACTATCCGGTAGAGGTTCAGCTTCGCACTATGGCGATGGATCTTTGGGCGAGTATGGAGCACAGAATCTGCTACAAGGGAGAAAAAAAGGATGAGGCTGCGGCAGAGTTTATAAACTATGGAGCTGCATTAAAGCAGATGGAGGAGGAAATGGAAGGATTTCTTTCTGACTAATGGACAGGAAAAACCCCGGCACTGTTTAGCCGGGGTTTTTGGAAGTATGATATATAAATATGAGGGAAAGCAGATTATTTATCCATACGGAATCCGTTGTAAGCGGACATACCGTGTTCGTGCATATCCAGACCATCGATCTGTTCCTGGTCAGAAACTCTTAAGCCGAATACTTTTTTGATTACGCTAAAGATAATAAATGCCATTACTGCTGCATAAACCAGTACGGCTGTAACACCGATTAACTGGGGAAGGAAGCTGACTCCTTCGCCGAATACACCAGTAAGAAGAGTACCAAGAAGACCGCAGCAGCCGTGTACGCCTACGGCACCAACCGGATCATCAATTTTAACAACTTTATCAATGAATTCAATTGCAAGAACAACTACCAGACCTGCAATTGCACCAATGATAATTGCTTCATAGGGTGTTACCACGTCACAGCCTGCAGTGATAGCAACCAGACCAGCCAGGGAACCATTTAATGTCATGGATACATCGGGTTTCCCGTAACGTTTCCAGGTAAACAGCAAGGTTACCAGAGTGGAAGCGGCAGCAGCCAGGTTTGTTGTCATGGCGATATCACCCAGTGTTGTTGTAGCGGCTGTAGTGGAACCACAGTTAAAACCGAACCAGCAGAACCAGAGAATAAACACGCCCAGAACGCCTAAAGGAATATTGTGTCCCGGAATTGCATTGGGAGTTCCGTCTTCGTTGTACTTGCCAATACGGGGACCAACTATTTTTGCACCTACCAGGGCACATACACCGCCTACCATATGAACGGCGGTTGAACCTGCGAAATCATGGAAACCGATATCAGCAAGCCAGCCTCCACCCCAGATCCAGTGTCCTGTAATGGGATAGACCAGTACGCTGATGCAGGCAGAATAGACCAGATAAGAAGAAAACTTGGTACGTTCCGCCATGGCGCCGGATACGATGGTTGCGGCGGTTGCACAGAATACTGTGTGGAAAATCATAAATACGGCAATGGGAAGACCGTTGAATAATCCGTCTGAATCTGCAAGAGAATAAGGATTTAAAAATCCGGATCCTCCAAGGATTCCTCCGATATTGTTTCCGAACATAAGAGGGAAACCAAGTAGAAAGAAGAAAAGTGAGCCAAGTACGAAGTCCATCATATTTTTCATGCATATGTTTCCTGCATTTTTAGCTCTGGTAAAACCTGTTTCTACCAGTGCGAAACCTGCCTGCATAAAGTAGACCAAAATTGCGCCCAGCATCGTCCACAAAATGTTTAGTAATAAAGTGGTGTTTTCCATAATTATAACTCCTCCTGAATTTTTATAATGGATTAGCTGGAATGTAAAATTAAAAGAGGATAATCGCCTTAAGAAAAGCAATTATCCTCTTTGATAATTTATATTCATTCCATATTCAGTTAATTTATACCGGTTCAACTACAGTGCTTCACGTCCATGCTCACCGGTTCGGATTCGTACTGCATCCTGAACATCGTAAACAAATATTTTACCATCGCCAAAAGTACCAGTATTGATTTCTTCGACGACCGCCTTAATAATTGGATCAGCCAGCTCCTTTGGTACGACTGTCTCAACTTTGACTTTAGGGAGCAGGTTTACATTATACTTGGTACCACGGTACATCTGCGTATAACCTTTTTGGTTACCATAACCCATGACATTGCTGATCATAATACCATTTACTTTACAACCTTCCAGTACAGCCTTAAGGTTTTCAAGTTTCTCTGGCTTAATGATAATTTCCAATTTTTTCATACAGCACTACCTCCTTGATTTAATAACAGCAAAAGAGAGCAGTTCCACTTTGGAACGCCCTCGTTCGTTATAACAACATTATACATGGATCCTGCAGATTGTCAAATAAAAAATTTTAATAGAAACAGCTTAAAATTTTATGAAAAGTTAACAAAAATTTAATGAAAGAAAGAATGGACAAAAGATTATAAAACACTTGTACTTTTATGTACTTCGTTATATAATAAATACTGTATACAAAATAATAAAAAAATACAATCCGAAAACCGAAAAGTGAGGGATGTTTGCTTATGATAAGACATCTGGGATTAAAGGCCTATGGAAAGATCAATCTGGGTTTAGACGTATTAAGAAAGCGGGATGATGGTTACCATGAAGTTCGGATGATTATGCAGACCGTAGGTCTATATGATAAAATTGATATTTATTTAAAAGAAACACCGGGGATTGAGGTAGTCACCAATCTATATTATCTGCCGGTCAACGAAAACAATCTGGTTTATAAAGCAGCTAAGCTTCTTATGGAAGAGTTTCATGTGCCCCATGGAATCCGCATACACTTAAAAAAATTTATTCCTGTTTCCGCTGGTATGGCAGGAGGAAGCAGTGATGCAGCTGCTGTTTTATTTGGCGTGAATAAGATGTTTCAGCTCGGGCTTACCAGAGAAGAACTGATGAAGCGGGGCGTTAAGATCGGTGCAGATGTTCCTTACTGCATCATGAGAGGAACGGCTCTTTCTGAAGGGATTGGAGAAATTCTGACCCCCCTTGCGGATATGCCTCAATGCCAGGTACTGATTGCAAAACCGTCAGTCAGTGTATCCACCAAGTTCGTATATGAGCATCTGAATCTGGCCGGGTTAAAAAAAGAGGACCATCCGGACATAGACGGTCTTATAGCTGCGATTAAGAGCCGTAATATTTATCAGGTGTCTGAGCGCCTGGGCAATGTATTAGAGACAGTAACTATCCAGGAATATCCTGTGATAGCAGACATAAAAGAGAAGCTGAAAGAGCTGGGTGCGGTCAATGCATTAATGAGCGGAAGCGGACCTACCGTTTTCGGCATCTTTACCAATCCGATTGCGGCTTCAAACGCGTATGAGGAACTGCGGTATGGTGAAAGCAGAAATCTGGCAAAGCAAGTATATTTAACGAATTTTTATAATACCAAGGAGGTACCCCATGGGTAATGATCTAAAAGTAAATATGAACGAATATCTGCCGCTTCGTGATGTGGTGTTTAATACTTTAAGGCAGGCGATATTAAAAGGAGAACTGGCACCAGGCGAACGTCTGATGGAGATTCAGCTTGCCGAGCGCCTGGGAGTAAGCCGTACTCCCATCAGGGAGGCAATCCGGAAACTGGAGCTGGAAGGTCTGGTTCTCATGATTCCAAGAAAAGGCGCTGAAGTAGCTAAGATATCAGAGAAAAGCTTAAGGGATGTACTGGAGGTCAGAAGATCTTTAGAGGAGCTGGCGATCGAGCTTGCCTGCCAGCGTATGACGCCTGAGGAGGTTGCAGAGCTGGAGATGAAGCAGGATCTGTTCCGTGATGCAGTACTCAATGGAAGACCTATGGATATAGCAGAAACAGATGAGGCATATCATGATGTAATCTATAAGGGAACCTGCAACGACAGACTGATACAGATGATCAATAATTTAAGAGAACAGATGTACCGGTACCGTCTGGAGTATATCAAGGATGAGGACAAACGGCAGGTATTATTACTGGAGCATGACCACATACTTAAGGCAGTAAGACAGCGCAGAGTGGAAGAAGCTAAGGTAGCTATGCGGGAACATATCGACAATCAGGAAATCACAGTGTCCAAGAATATAAAGGGACAGGATTAGAAGGAAGAATGGTATGACATTTAAAGAAAAATATCTGGCCGGTGAAATCGAATTTGAGTCAATTGATGATTATATTGAGGAATGGAATAACAGCACGACCTCAGACACACTTGCGAAGTTCCTGGGACTGAATGAAGAGGAAGAGGACTTGTGGATTGAGGAAAGTGATGAAGCATTAAAAGAATTTCTGGACAGTAATAAATAAATTAAACTGAAAATTTATAAAATAAATATAACCTTTCTTGACAAGGTGACAGTGTGTCATTATAATAAATGACATGTTGTCACTTTTTTAAGTTAATACATAATACATGCGGAATAAGAATGGAAATGAGGTGTAAGGATGCCTACGGAGCGGTTTTATAATCTTCCGGCGGAGAAAAAGAAATTAATACGGGATGCTGCAACCGAGGAGTTTATCAGAGTGCCCTTTGAAAAGGCTTCAATTAATAAGATAATAAAAAGCGCAGGAATATCAAGAGGAAGTTTTTATACTTATTTTGTGGATAAGCGGGATGTTCTGGGATATATTTTTGAAGATGCCGGTGATAATTTTCAAGAGTCCTGGGTCAGATGTGCAGAGAAAAGTAATGGTGATTTATGGAAGACGGCGGAGACATTTCTGGGGTTCTCTATTAATAATACACAAGAAAGGGTATTAAGGCTGGTTGAAAATATTCTTGATAGTGAAAAACTTTTCGGTGTGATACATAATTTATGCCGGGAAAAAAAGGATAAACAGTCTGAATTGCGTGAGGTAATGTATCGTTGTATTGATACGTCAAATTTTAGGTATTCCGATATTGAAACTTTTGGAAGACTTGTTTCCATGATTCTTTTTGAACTTGCCCGCTGTATGGGCTGGTATTACCATCATCCGGAAGATGAAGAAAAAATTAAGAAAATATTTCAGGAAAAATTAGAGATATTACAATATGGAATTCGAAAAAACTAATTAAAATCATATTATGACTGAAAGGATAATAAGGAGCTTGATATGACAAAGAAGAAAATATTTATAATTGCAGGAACAGTCGTACTGGTTGCTGTTCTCGCAGGGCTTGTACTTCCAAAGATTTTAAACGGAAGCAAAGAAGAGCTGGTAGCAGAGGCGCCGCCCGTAGTAACAGCCCAGAAGCCACAGATCCGGTCAATAGAAATCAGCAATGAACTGATGGGTACCATAGAACCGGACAGTATAGTTCATGTTACACCCCTTGACTCAGGTGAAGTTACAAGTGTTGCAGTGAAGACCGGGGATACAGTGACAGCAGGCCAGCTTCTCTGCGTCATTGATACGAAAAAGGTAGAAAGTACCCGGATTGCCATGGAGACCTCCAGAATTACATATGAGGATGCAAAGAAGAATCTGGACCGTTATACAGTCCTTCATGCTGCAGGAGATGTTTCTGATGCTGATTATCAATCTACTGTGGATAAGGTTGAAATCTCCAGACTTCAATATGAGAACGCTAAGATTTCTTATAATCTCCAGGTGGAAAGCAGTCAGGTGACTGCACCCATTTCCGGTAAAGTGGAAAGCTTTAATATCAGCGTTCATGATATGATTTCCCCCCAGACGGCGATCTGTGTGATTTCAGGAGATGGAGGAAAGTCCCTGACATTTTATGTATCTGAACGGATTGTAAACGGTCTGAAAGCCGGTGATTCCATTCGGGTAGAGAAAAATGGCACCGACCATGATGCAACCATAACAGAAGTAAGCACCATGGTTGACAGCAGCAGCGGATTATTTAAAGTAAAGGCTTCTATTCCTTCCGGGGACACACTTGCCACAGGAACCTCTGTCAAACTTTATGTTACAGCTCAAAAAGCAGAGAATGTACTTACGGTTCCGGTCGACAGCATTTATTATGAGGCAGGTAAGCCATTTATTTATACATATTTGGACGGAACCTTGAAAAAGAATGCAGTAACCATCGGTCTGACAAACAATGAATATGCAGAGGTCCAGTCCGGCATCACCGCAGATGACCAGGTAGTTGTGACCTGGACCAGCGAATTGTATGACGGCTCTAAAGTGACTTTATCGGAAGAGAATACACAAGGCAATGAAACCGGGGTAGAAACTTCTGCTTCTGCACAATAAGGAGGCGGTACAATGGGAATAACAAAATTTGTTTTAAAGCGGCCCATAACTGCCGTATTAGCTGTTTTATGCCTTCTGGTATTCGGTTTATCCTCTGTTTTTTCTGCAAAGATGGAACTGATCCCGGAAATGAATTTCCCCATGCTGTTAGTTACATCTACTTATGTGGGAGCAAGTCCGGAAGATGTTAACGATCTGGTTACAAAGCCGATCGAAGAATCAGTAGGTACTCTTTCCGGTATTAAAAACGTTCAGTCCAGTTCTCAGCAGAATATTTCCATCGTGTACATGGAATATAATTATGGAACCGACATGAACAAGGCATATAATGACTTAAAAAAGAAAATGGACAGTCTGGATCTTCCAAAAGATGCAGAAAAGCCGTCCATTATGGAATTTAACATCAATGAGATGCCGTCCATGACTCTGTCTTTGAACGATCCCTCGCAGAGTAATTTATACAATTATGTAAATGATAAGATCGTACCTGAGTTTGAGAAAATAACTTCTGTTGCCAGTGTCAACATCAGCGGAGGAGAAGAGGGATATGTAAGAGTTACCCTTTCACCGGAGAAGATGAATCAGTATCATCTTAGTATGGACTCCATCAGTCAGGCGATCAAGGCTGCAGATTTCACTTATCCTGCGGGAAATACCGGAGTGGGAAAAAGAGATCTATCAGTCAGTACCGGAGTGGAAGTTAAGACGGTGGAAAGTCTGAAAAAAGTACCGGTTGTAGTCAGTCATGGAAAGACGATTTACATGGAGGATATTGCAGACATTGCCGTAACTTCACAAAAGCAAAAGGCAATCGGCCGGTACAATGGAGAGGATACCATCACCTTATCCATTAACAAGCAGCAGAAAAACAGTGCGGTTGATGTCTCCAGATCTGTCAATAAGACAATTTCTTCTTTAAAAAGTGAGAATCCCAATCTTGATATTGTTGTAGTAGACGATAACAGTGAGCAGATAACCAGCGCGCTTAACAGTGTTAAGAATACCATGATAATGGCTGTTATTATTTCCATGATCATTATATTCCTCTTTTTTGGAGATATTAAAGCGTCACTGATTGTGGGCAGTTCCATACCGGTATCCATTCTCGTATCACTGATTATGATGTCAGCCATGGGATTTTCTTTAAACGTAATTACCATGAGCAGTATCGTGCTGGGAGTCGGAATGATGGTGGATAACTCCATCGTTGTATTGGAAAGCTGTTTCCGATCCCAGAAGGGAACCGGATTCCGGGAATATTTATCATCAGCCATGGAGGGAACCGGACTTGTCATGCAGTCCATTCTCGGAGGTACGTTAACAACCTGCGTGGTATTTATTCCGCTGGCATTCTTAGAAGGTCTGACGGGTCAGATGTTTAAACCCCTGGGATATACCATTGTATTCTGTATGCTGGCTTCCTTTGTTTCAGCAATAACGGTTGTACCTTTATGTTACAGCAGGTTCTGCCCTTCAGAAAGACAGAATTCTCCTATGGGAGGAATTGTTAAGGCCCTTCAGAATGGTTATAGAAAGGTAGTAGGTGCACTGTTAAAAAAACGGGCACTTGTCATGATTCTGTCCGTATTACTGCTTCTGTCATCATTTGTATTTGCAACAAAGCTTGGATTTGAATTAATGCCGTCTGTAGATCAGGGTACAATTTCCATCACTGCAAAGATGAAGCCGGGTCTTAAGATTGAAGAAGCGGATCAGGTATTAAAAAAACTGGAGGCGATTGTTACCAGTGAGCCCGATTTAAAATCCTACATGGTCAGCTATGGCGGAGGCGAACTCAGCTTCAGCGGCGGTACCAATGGTTCTTTAACCGCCTATTTAAAGGGTGACAGAACACTTACGACCGATCAGGTTGTTAATAAATGGAAGAAGGCAATGAACCAGATTCCGGACTGTAATGTCACTGTGAAATCAACCTCCAGTGTAAGCCAGACGGGAGGCAGCAGCAGCGATTTTGAAGTAATTCTTCAAAGTGCCCAGCTGGATCTGTTAAAGCAGACTTCTGACCAGATGGTTGCTGAATTAAGCGGCCGGCCGGAGATGATTAAGGTACATTCTGATCTGGAGAATGCGGCGCCTGTTATTAAAGTAAGTGTTGATCCCATTAAGGCAGCAGCAGAGGGAGTTGCTCCTGCAACTGTGGGAGGCCTGCTTAACGGAATGTTAAGCGGTGTAAAAGCGACAACCATGGATGTTGACGGACAGAATGTGGATGTTAAGGTTGAATATCCGGAGGGCACCTATGATACTCTGGAAAAGGTAGAGGGTATTACCGTACCTAACAGTTCAGGAGGCTCTGCTGCTCTGACTGATATCGCCAGCATCGGTTATGAAGACAGTCCAACAGCGATTAACAGAAAAAATAAGCAGTATCAGGTAACTATTACAGGTTCCTTTACTGATGTTATCAAGACAAAGAAAGATAAAGCAGCAGCAATTAAAGAACTTGACAGTAAAGTTGTAAGTAAATATTTAAACGACAGGATTTCACGGGCGAAAAACAGCGAAGATGAATCCATGCAGGAAGAATTTGGAAATCTGGTAAAAGCCATTCTCATCGCTACGTTCTTAATCTTTGTGGTAATGGCGGCTCAGTTTGAATCACCTAAATTCTCATTTATGGTTATGACCACCATTCCGTTCAGTTTGATTGGGTCCTTTGCCTGTCTGGCGGCGGCAGATGTTAAGATCAGCATGCCTTCGCTACTTGGATTTTTAATGCTGATTGGTACGGTAGTAAACGCCGGTATTCTTTATGTGGATACGGTTAACCAGTATCGTGCTACCATGGATAAGAATACTGCTCTGATTGAAGCAGGTGCTACCAGACTTCGTCCCATACTTATGACAACTCTGACTACCATTGTATCCATGATTCCCATGGCACTGGGAATCGGACGTAACACAGAGACGATGCAGGGACTTGCGCTGGTAAATGTGGGTGGTCTGACAGCCTCTACCATATTGTCAATGCTTATGCTGCCGATTTATTATTCTCTGATGAGCGGAAAAGTTGACACTACCCAGCTGCCGGATTAAATACAGCCGGACGGGAAACCCGTTAGTTATGTATGATGGAAGAATGTGGTTTCCCGCCCTTTGACAGCCTGTGGTATGATAATAGAAGAACATAGTATAAAAATTCCAGTTAAGGAGGATATAGGATGAGAAAATGGAAACAGACCGGTGCATTTATTCTTGCCGCTGTTTTGGCCTTCTCCGCACCGGCAACAACAGCCTGGGCCGGAAGTCCGGAATTTGCCAGGACTCCTGAGGAGTGGGCAAAGCTTAGAGATAATGTAATGGAATACGGAGAACTGAAAGATTTAATTCACGAATATAATGTGACTGTAAAGAAAAACCAGATTGATATTAATGATAAGAAAAAAGATGACCGGGTTACCAGTGATGAGTTTGCCGACTATTACCGGGATGCTGCAGACAGTGCCCGCAGTAACATTGCGGGAGATGATCCGGTTGCAGATGCCAACAATTCAGTAGCAGCAAGAAAGGCTGAGGAGCAGGCAGACAGAAATGTGGAGGATCTGACGGTATATCAGCTTACTTATGACCAGGATGAAGCCAATCTGGTAGCAACAGCTCAAACCTCAATGATCTCTTATTTCCAGCAGAAATATGAGCTGGAAACATTAAAAGACAATCTGGAGCTGTTACAGGCACTCTACCAGTCTGCGCAGGTAAAGCAGGGAGCAGGAATGGCAACACAGACGGATGTGCTTGATGCATTGCAGAAAGTACAGGATACCCAGGCTTCCATTGAAAAGCAGACTGCATCCATTGAACAGACAAGGCAGAAGCTTTGTATTATGCTGGGCTGGAAATACAATGATACTCCTGAAATCAAGAACATTCCTGAGGTGGATATGTCTCAGATTGAAGCCATGAATCCGGATGCAGACAGGGAGAATGCTTTAAACAACAACTATACCCTGAAAATCAATAAGCAGAAGCTGGCCAATGCGACTGCAGACGTAACAAAAGACACCCTGAATCGGACGATCGCCAGCAATGAACAGAATATCAGTACAGATCTGGTGAAAAGCTATCAGGAGGTACTGCAGGCGAAGGCCGCATACGACCAGGCAGTTACTGAATTCAATCTGGAAAGTAAAAATATGGAAGCAGCGGAAAGAAAAGTTTCAGTTGGCAGCATGAGCCAGCTGGATTACAGAAAACAGAAGAATGCCTTCATTACAAAGTCGAATGGCGTACACACCGCACAGCTTGCATTGTTTCAGTCTGTTCAGACTTACCATAATGCGGTGAACGGTCTGGCTTCGACAGGAGGCTGATGATATGAGAAAAAAATGGATATCACCAGTTTTGCTTGCTGCCATCCTTTCAATAAACGTTGCATTTCCGGCACTTGCAGCAGGCCCGGGTCAGACAGAAGACCCCATACCGGAAGGAGTAACACAGGAGCAGTGGAACAGGCTGAATGATCAGAGGATTGAATTCGATGAGCTGGGGGATCTGGTAAGATATTTTAATCCTACTATGAAAAATGCAGAGACTTCATTTTCTACATTTATAGGTGATTATCAATATATTGTCGACAAAATGAGACGTCAGGTTATAGATCTTCAGTCTGACGCGGATGAGCTTAAAGAGTCTGGTGCAGTGAAAACTGTGGAAGGGGCAACGCAGTATTCTGCGTTAAATTATGCTATCAAATCTTACAAAAAATCAGCAGATAATACACAAAAAATGCTGGATAAAATGAGCCGCGAGAATTCGTCTGGAAGAGCTGATATAAACAAAGGTTCTAAAACATTAACTTATTACGCTGACCAGACAATGATAGGGTATAATAGTGCCCAGGCAAGCCGATCTATGATTGAAAAGTTGGTTGAATTAAGTAATGCAGCATACGAGGCTCAGAAGTTAAGCGCTGGTCTGGGGCTGGCTACAGAAGCAGATATATTATCTGCTCAAAAAGATCTGCTGTCTGCCCAGGGATCTCTTTTGAAAATCAACAGCACAATTGATAATTTAAGCAGTTCCCTGTGTCTGATGACAGGATATTCTGCAAATGCAACACCTGCGATCGGCGGACTTCCCCAGCTTACCGACGAGATGATTTCGTCTCTGAATCTGGAAGAAGATACCCAAAAAGCAGTCTCCAATAATTATGATGTTATTTCTGAACGTCATATCTCTTCCGGAAAAACCACTACCGGAATGAAAAATAAAGATGATTATGTATCAGAGGCAGAGCAGAATATAATCGTTACCATGCAGGCATTATATCAGGAGATCCTTCAGTCAAAGACAGCTTATGAGGCAGCGAATACCGCATTCCAGAAAGCCACACTGGAAAAGGAGAAGGCAGACCGTTCCTATAATCTGAAAATGCTGAGCAAAATTCAGTACCTTCAGGCCCAGATGGCCTACTTAAAGGCACAGGGGGAAAAGGAGAGTGCATATAACACCTTTTACCAGGCATATAACACCTATCAGTGGGCTGTTGACGGAATTATTTTGAACTCGGCAAAGTAACTTCTTTTTTGCCTGCAGCCAGCAGATCCAAAACTTTAAGCCGTACATGGATTTTTAATGGTTCTTTTCTTAATTTTAAATAATCGGATTCATCGATGGAGTGCTCCAGAATCTTTTTTGAAGTATCTGGAACCACTGCATAGGTCGAATCTGTAAAACAGAGCGGAGGATAGAGGACGCACCACCAGTTGTGTCCTTTTCCTTCGCCTATTTTTACCCTCACAGCTTCATAGGTTCCACAGGGAAATACCATATCCCCGTAAATTTTTGTTGGAAAGTAGTTATAGGCAAGCTCCATATGTGCGGGATAATTAAATCCCAGGTTCTTCATGTAGTTTTCTGCTTTTTTCTCCAGAATAAATTCGTGGGAGCGGATATAGGTTTTCGTCTCTTCCAGTGATGCATTTTCGCCAAGGTCTTCATATATTGAATTGAGAAGCATGGTCCGTACCTTCAGTTTTAAATTCTGATCTTTGGTGCTGTTGCTGTTTGCGAGAACATGAAAACGCAGGATCTCAGGTGCGATCCGGGCGGCGAGGGCTTCGTTGTCAGATCTGTCATGTGCCAGTGAAAGTAATAGAGCAATGAGCAGACAGGTTATACATAAGAATAAATCACGTTTCTGTTTCATGGGGTTCCTCCTTTTTTCTGGAATCTATTTGTAATTGTAACCATCTGTGCTATAATATAAACGCTGTAAATCAAGAATTTTTTAAGGAGATCGGAATGAGTAAAAAAACTGCGGTTGTGTTATTCGGCGGACAGTCATCGGAACATGTTGTTTCCTGTATGTCGGTTGTTAATGTCATTGACCATATAAATAAAGACAAATATGATCTGCTTTTGATCGGAATCACAGAAGAAGGTCACTGGATTAAGACAGAGTCAGTAAAGGAAATCCGAGATGAATCATGGAAAGAGGGGGAAATCCGAGCCGTTCTTTCACCTGATGCAGGTATGAAAGGCGTGCTGTTACTGGATGGAGAAAAGACAAAGCTAGTGAAAGCTGACGTGGTATTTCCAGTGCTTCACGGTCTTTTGGGAGAGGATGGTACAGTCCAGGGTCTTCTGGAGCTGTCCGGAATTCCCTATGTGGGCTGTGGCGTTTTATCCTCTGCGGTTTCCATGGATAAATTATATACGAAGATTATTGTGGATGACCTGGGTGTAAGACAGGCCGCTTATGTACCGGTTATGCGTCATCAGCTGAAGAAGATGGATGCGATAACTGCCAGAGTGGAAGCGAGATTTCAGTATCCGGTATTTGTAAAGCCCTCCAATGCAGGTTCTTCCAAAGGTGTCAGCCGTGCTGACGGCCGTAAGGAACTGGAGGAGGCTTTATTGGAGGCAGCCAGACATGACCGTAAGATTCTGGTGGAAGAGATGATTGTAGGCAGAGAGATTGAATGCGCCGTTCTGGGCGGAGGCAATCAGCCGGTTAAAGTCTCAGGGGTAGGAGAGATCCTTGCAGCAGCGCAGTTTTACGATTTTGACGCCAAGTATCACAATGCGGACTCCAAAACAGTTCTTGCTCCGGTACTGCCAGAGGGGGCCACAGAGCGGGTGCGAGAAGCAGCGAAGGCTGTATTTCAGGCAGTGGATGGCCGTGGGCTTGCAAGAGTGGATTTCTTTGTGAAAAATGATGGAACTGTTATATTTAACGAGATCAATACTATGCCGGGATTTACGGCAATCAGCATGTATCCCATGCTTTGGGAAACGGCAGGAATAAGCAAGGATGAGCTTGTGGACCGTCTGATGGAAGACGCCATGAGAAGATTTGACGAGTAAGGAGCAGATGATATGGCAGACAGAAATTCTCCCATTGGAGTGTTTGATTCCGGCGTAGGCGGACTTACGGTAGCGAGAGAGATTATGAGGCAGATGCCGGATGAGAGAATTGTTTATTTCGGAGATACGGCAAGAGTTCCTTATGGAAACAAATCGTGCAGTACGGTAATCCGTTTTACCAGACAGATCATTCGTTTTCTGATGACACAGGATGTAAAGGCCATTGTGATTGCCTGTAATACTGCTACTGCCTGTGCACTGGAGACAGTGGAGCATGATCTGGATATTCCTATTGTTGGAGTGATTCATGCAGGAGCAAGAACAGCGATTGAGTCAACAAAGAATGGAAAGATTGGAATTATAGGGACGGAAGGAACTATAAGAAGCGGGGTATACTCCAGGGTAATAAAAGAAATGCGGGAAGACATTGAGGTTACGGGAAAGCCGTGTCCCTTACTGGTTCCCCTTGTAGAGGAAGGACTGCTTCATGATTCCGTTACCGATGAAATTGCATCCAGATATTTAAGTGAATTAAAAGGCAAATACATTGATACCCTTGTACTTGGATGTACTCATTACCCACTTCTTCGTTCCACTGTGGGAAGGCTGATGGGACCAGAAGTAACATTGGTAAATCCTGCTTATGAAACAGCTCTGGAATTAAAGCAGATACTTGAAGAACAGGGACTGATCTGCGACCCTGATGGTGGAAGCAGCGTAGATAAATATCATTTTTATGTCAGCGATCTGGCAGAAAAATTTACGAGTTTTGCAGCTTCTATTCTGCCAGGCCAGGTGAAAGAGACGAGACAAATTAATATAGAAGAGTTTTAGAGGAGTTATATACTATGACAAGAGACGTTCTGATCAGTATCAGCGGCGCACAGATCGTGGAAGATGATAATCAGGCCGTGGAAATGATTACAAGAGGTGATTATTTTTTGAAAAACGGCAGCCATTATATTCTTTATGATGAAGTTCAGGAAGGGCTGGAGGGTGTTACCAGGAATACCATAAAGATCCACCCGGATGGAATGGATATTATAAAGAGAGGAAGCACCAGCGTCCATATGACCTTTGAGAAGGAAAAGAAAAACATTTCCTGTTATGCAACGCCATTTGGGGAGCTGATGATCGGGATCAGAACCAATGATATCAGGATAGCGGAGGAAGAAGACCGATTAAAGGTTCAGGTGGATTATTCCCTGGATATCAATTACCAGCATGTTTCAGAATGCAACATTGTTCTGGAGGTATGCTCGAAGGATGCTGCAGATATACATCTTTTGAGTTAAAAACGAACTGCCCCTGCAGGTTGGACTTTAGGTCTGACTTGTGGGGGCAGTTGATCGTTAATTTATTTTTAGGTTAAAAAAAGTAGGAGGAAAAACAGATTCGCTTTCCCTCCTCAAAATTATGTTCTTATCCTTTTATCACTTTATCATAATTATTAGAAACTTCTTTCCAGTTTACTACATCAAAGAAAGCTTTAATATAGTCAGCTCTTAAATTCCGATACTTCAGATAGTAAGCATGTTCCCATACATCAATTCCCAGAATCGGAACCTTACCGCCTCCTTCCATCAACGGATTATCCTGATTAGGACTTGCCGACAGATGAAGCTTTCCAGCCTTATCGGCGGATAACCAGCCCCAGCCAGATCCAAATTGCCCGGCTGCCAGTGCACTTAACTGGACCTTAAATTGTGAGAAACTTCCAAATGCATCATTTAGAGCGGCCATTAATGGGCCTTCCGGTTCCCCGCCGCCGTCAGGACTCATAGTGGAGAAGTATAAGTTATGATTATAAAATCCGCCTCCATTGTTCCTGATAGTCTTTCTTAAGGCTTCATCCGGAATTTTATCCAGAGAAGATAGAAGGGAAACAATATCCATATTTTCAACTCCGGCGATCTGGGCCGCGTCATTTAGGTTCTTTGTATAAGCTGCGTGATGTTTGGAATAATGTGTTTCCATTGTAAGTGCATCAATATGGGGTTCCAGGGCTTCGTATTTATAAGGTAATAAAATTTGATTAAACATAATAGTTCTCCTTTCGGGTATTCATTTATATAAATTTGTTATTGAAGTTTGGTTAGTTATTACTAACTATCTTATGGCTTGATTATATCATATATTTCCGGTATGTCAATAGACTTATCTGGCATTTTTAAACTTTATCTATAAAAGAGTAATAAAAATGCCGATGAACGAATTTAAATCGCTCATCGGCATCTATCACAGACGTTCCGGTGATAGGAATCGTAACATGGTCTAAATTTTGCTCTTTTTAAACCTGTCCAAAAAAGACTTCTTCTTTGGCGTCGGGGGAACTGCTTTGCCGCGAAGGCTTTTGATTTCGGTTATGTAGATACCGCTTATCACAACCTTTGCCTCTGTCTTAACAGGAAGTACATCGAAAACCTTTGCATCTGCAATTAATGTCATAACCTTGGGTCCGACCTTTGCCTTTACGATCGGCAGTTTTGTACGACGCATGTACTTTGGCGTTTGTTCATACACGATCTTTGGGAGCCCGGCATCCTTTAGCCTCATCTTTTTCTTATCGATTACAAGCATGGAAACGGTCTGTGCCGCAGCTTCCAGTGCCTGCTGCTGTTCTACCTGACGCTTTTCCAGCTTTCTTCCAAGAAAGTAAAGGACTGCCAGAGCTATCACTACGATGAAAAGAATCACTAATAATACGTTTAAAAATGTGCTCACCGGGAATACCTCCAATAGTTCATATTGTAAATTGGGCCTATCTGCAATAGTATAACACATTTTAATGGAAAATACAAGTAAAAATGCTTGACACCTTGACAGCACTATGATATTATGGAATGTGCACTATTGTGGCTTTGTGTGCCTTAATGGGACATTTATGCCCAAAACAGAAATGATTAGAAAGAAAACAGGGGTGAAACGTCAATGGAGAAAAGCAGAATGCGTCCGGTCCCGGCCGGTAAGAGCCTGAGAATGAGCTTCTCAAGACAAAAAGAAGTGCTTGAGATGCCAAACCTGATTGAGATTCAGAAGAATTCCTATCAGTGGTTCCTTGATGAAGGATTGAAGGAAGTCTTTGAAGACATCTCTCCAATTGCAGACTTTGCTGGACACTTAAGTCTTGAGTTTGTCGATTTTACATTATGTAAGGATGACATCAAGTACACAATAGAAGAATGCAAAGAACGAGATGCAACTTACGCAGCTCCTTTAAAGGTAAAGGTAAGGCTTTGCAATAAAGATAAAGATGAAATTAATGAACATGAGATCTTCATGGGTGATCTTCCGCTTATGACAGATACCGGATCCTTCGTGATTAACGGTGCCGAACGTGTAATTGTTAGCCAGCTGGTACGTTCCCCAGGTATATATTATGGTATCGAACACGACAAGGTAGGTAAGGAATTATATGCATGTACCGTGATTCCAAACCGTGGTGCATGGCTGGAGTATGAGACTGACTCCAATGACATCTTCTACGTACGTGTGGACAGAACCAGAAAGGTTCCGGTAACCGTTCTGATCCGTGCACTTGGTTTTGGTACCAATGCTGAGATCATTGAACTGTTTGGTGAGGAACCCAAATTGCTGGCCAGCTTTGGTAAAGATACTTCTGATAATTACCAGGATGGCTTATTGGAATTATACAAAAAGATCCGCCCAGGTGAGCCTTTGTCTGTTGATAGTGCTGAAAGTTTGTTAAATAGTATGTTCTTTGACCCAAGACGGTACGATCTGGCCAAAGTCGGACGATATAAATTCAATAAAAAGCTTCATTTTAAAAACCGTATTACCGGTCATGTTCTGGCTGAGGATGTGGTGGATACCACAACCGGCGAAATTTTAGCACAGGCTGGAACAACTGTAGACAAGCAGCTTGCAACAGACATCCAGAACGCAGCTGTTCCTTTCGTATGGCTGGAAGGCGTGGAGCACAAACAGAAGGTCCTTTCCAACTTAATGGTTGACTTGTCAGCCCATGTTAAATTTGATCCGAAGGAAGCAGGGATTACAGAATTAGTATTCTATCCTGCGCTCGAAAAAATTCTGTCGGAAGTTGGAAACGACGTTGAAGAAGCGTTGAAGAAGGCAATTCACAGACATGTGAATGAGCTGATTCCGAAGCATATTACAAAGGAAGATATTCTTGCTTCCATCAATTACAATATGCATCTGGAAGAAGAAGTTGGTAACGCAGATGACATCGATCATCTGGGCAACAGAAGAATCCGTGCGGTAGGAGAACTCCTTCAGAACCAGTACCGGATCGGTCTGTCCAGAATGGAACGTGTTGTACGTGAACGTATGACAACCCAGGATATGGATGGCATTACACCTCAGTCTTTGATTAATATTAAGCCGGTAACTGCGGCTGTTAAGGAATTCTTCGGCAGTTCCCAGCTGTCCCAGTTCATGGATCAGAATAACCCGCTTGCTGAGCTTACCCATAAGAGGCGTTTATCAGCCTTAGGACCTGGAGGTCTTTCCAGAGACCGTGCCGGATTCGAGGTTCGAGACGTTCACTATACTCATTACGGACGTATGTGTCCGATTGAGACGCCTGAAGGTCCTAACATCGGTCTGATCAACTCCCTTGCTACTTATGCGAGAGTGAATCAGTACGGTTTTGTTGAAGCACCGTACCGCGTTGTGGATAAAACAGATGTAAACAATCCGGTGGTTACCGATGAAGTTGTTTATTTAACCGCAGATGAAGAAGATAACTTCGTAGTTGCTCAGGCGAATGAGCCGCTTGACGAAGAAGGACACTTCGTTCATAAGAATATTTCCGGACGTTTCCGTGAGGAGACATCCGAATTCCAGAGAAAGAATATTGATTTAATGGACGTTTCTCCGAAGATGGTATTCTCCGTAGCAACAGCCATGATTCCTTTCCTGGAGAACGACGATGCCAATCGTGCGCTCATGGGATCAAACATGCAGCGTCAGGCCGTGCCGCTGCTCACTACCGATGCTCCTGTTGTAGGAACCGGTATGGAGTCCAAGGCTGCCGTTGACTCCGGTGTGTGCGTTGTTGCAAGAAACTCCGGTGTGGTTGAGCGTTCCGCTTCCAATGAGATCATTATCAAACGTGATTCCGATGGCGGAAAAGATGTTTACCGCTTAACCAAGTTTAAGAGAAGCAACCAGTCCAACTGCTACAACCAGAAGCCAATCGTATTTAAGAATAACCATGTGGCAAAGGGAGATGTTATTGCTGACGGCCCTTCCACACAAAAAGGTGAGATCGCCCTCGGTAAGAATCCGCTGATCGGATTCATGACCTGGGAAGGTTATAACTACGAGGATGCGGTTCTCTTAAGTGAGAGACTGGTGAAGGAAGACGTTTATACCTCTGTCCACATTGAGGAATATGAGGCGGAAGCCCGTGACACCAAGCTGGGACCGGAAGAGATCACCCGTGATGTTCCCGGTGTCGGCGAGGATGCATTAAAGGATTTGGATGAAAGAGGAATTATCCGTATTGGTGCGGAAGTCCGTGCAGGAGATATTCTGGTCGGAAAGGTTACTCCTAAGGGAGAGACAGAACTGACTGCAGAAGAGAGACTGCTGCGTGCGATCTTCGGTGAGAAGGCGAGAGAAGTCCGCGATACTTCCTTAAAAGTACCTCACGGTGCTTATGGTATCATCGTTGATGCAAAAGTATTTACCAGAGAGAATGGTGATGAGCTTTCACCGGGCGTAAACCAGACAGTCCGCATTTACATCGCACAGAAGAGAAAAATTTCTGTTGGTGATAAGATGGCCGGACGTCATGGTAACAAGGGTGTTGTTTCACGCGTGCTTCCGGTAGAAGATATGCCATTCCTTCCAAACGGCCGTCCTCTTGATATCGTATTAAACCCTCTGGGCGTGCCTTCCCGTATGAACATCGGTCAGGTGCTGGAGATCCATTTAAGCCTTGCTGCAAGAGCACTTGGATTTAACGTATCCACACCGGTATTTGACGGAGCGAACGAGATTGATATTATGGATACCCTGGATGTAGCCAACGACTACGTAAATATGGAGTGGGAAGACTTCCAGGAAAAATATAAAGATACCTTAAGACCTGACGTAATTGAATATCTGGGAGAACATCTGGATCACAGAAGTTTATGGAAAGGTGTTCCGCTCACCAGAGACGGAAAAGTCCGCCTTCGTGATGGACGTACCGGAGAATATTTTGACAGTAAGGTTACCATCGGACACATGCATTATCTGAAACTGCACCATCTGGTTGATGATAAGATCCATGCCCGTTCAACAGGACCATACTCACTGGTTACACAGCAGCCTCTGGGCGGTAAAGCACAGTTCGGCGGCCAGCGTTTCGGAGAGATGGAGGTTTGGGCCCTGGAGGCTTATGGTGCTTCCTATACACTGCAGGAAATCATGACAGTGAAATCCGATGATGTAGTAGGACGTGTAAAGACCTATGAGGCTATCATTAAGGGTGAAAATATTCCTGAACCAGGTATTCCCGAGTCATTTAAGGTATTGTTGAAAGAACTTCAGTCTCTGGCACTTGATGTAAGAGTGCTGCGTGACGATAATACAGAGGTTCAGATAGCTGAAAGCATGGATTATGAGGAAACTGATTTAAGATCCATCATTGAAGGCGACAAACATTACCATGATGAGGAATCCTTTGGTGAATTCGGTTATCAGAAACAGGAATTCAAGGATGCTGAACTGGTAAATGTTGATGAAGAAGAGGATGCGGACGGTATCGACGATTCTTTTGAGGATTTCGATGACGTAGAACTTGACGATTCAGACGAAGAATAATAGAAGGGAGAACCGCTCATGCCTGAAAATAATGAAACTTACCACCCAATGACATTCGATGCCATAAAGATTGGTCTGGCATCCCCGGAGAAAATTCTGGAATGGTCCCACGGTGAGGTGAAAAAGCCTGAGACGATTAACTACAGAACTTTAAAACCGGAAAAAGACGGTTTGTTCTGCGAACGGATTTTCGGACCCAGCAAGGACTGGGAATGTCATTGCGGTAAATATAAAAAGATCCGGTATAAAGGCGTTATCTGCGACCGATGCGGTGTTGAAGTAACAAAGGCCAGCGTCAGAAGAGAACGTATGGGTCATATCCAGCTTGCTGCCCCTGTATCCCATATCTGGTATTTCAAAGGAATACCAAGCCGTATGGGTCTGATCCTTGATATTTCTCCCAGAACACTGGAGAAAGTGTTATATTTTGCTTCCTATGTAGTTTTAGATGCGGGAAGTACAGGACTGCAGTATAAGCAGGTTTTATCAGAAAAAGAATACCGGGAAGAAGTAGATAAGTACGGCTATGGTTCTTTCCGCGTTGGAATGGGTGCGGAAGCTATTTTAGAGCTTCTTCATTCCATCGATCTTGAAAAAGATTCTGAGGACTTAAAGAAGGGCTTAAAGGACGCAACCGGACAGAAGCGTGCAAGAATTATAAAGAGACTGGAGGTTGTGGAAGCATTCCGCAACTCCGGAAATCTGCCGGAGTGGATGATTATGACTGTTGTTCCGGTTATTCCTCCGGATATCCGTCCTATGGTACAGCTGGATGGCGGTCGTTTTGCAACCTCCGATTTAAATGATTTATACAGAAGAATTATTAACCGTAATAACCGTCTCGCCCGTCTTTTAGAGCTTGGAGCACCGGATATCATTGTCCGCAATGAAAAACGTATGCTTCAGGAAGCGGTCGATGCATTAATCGACAACGGCAGACGTGGAAGACCGGTTACAGGACCTGGAAACCGTGCCTTAAAATCTTTATCCGATATGTTAAAGGGTAAACAGGGCCGTTTCCGTCAGAACCTTTTAGGAAAGCGTGTTGACTACTCCGGCCGTTCTGTTATCGTAGTAGGACCGGAACTGAAGATTTATCAGTGCGGACTCCCAAAAGAGATGGCGATTGAGCTGTTCAAGCCTTTTGTAATGAAAGAGCTTGTATCTAACGGAACTGCACACAATATCAAGAATGCGAAGAAGATGGTGGAACGTCTTCAGACAGAGGTCTGGGATGTTCTTGAAGATGTAATCAAAGAGCATCCGGTTATGTTAAACCGTGCGCCTACCCTCCACAGACTGGGAATCCAGGCCTTCGAGCCGATTCTGGTTGAAGGTAAGGCAATTAAGCTTCATCCTCTTGTTTGTACCGCATTTAATGCCGACTTCGATGGAGACCAGATGGCGGTTCATCTGCCTCTTTCCGTAGAGGCACAGGCAGAGTGCCGTTTCCTTTTATTATCTCCAAACAACCTGTTGAAGCCTTCTGATGGTGGCCCGGTTGCGGTACCATCTCAGGATATGGTTCTTGGTATCTACTACCTGACACAGGAAAGACCTGGTGCCAAGGGTGAAGGTATGGTATTTAAGAGCATAAATGAAGCAATTCTTGCTTATGAGAATCAGGCAGTTACCCTTCATTCCAGAATTAAGGCAAGAGTTACTAAGAAGATGCCAGACGGTACGGTGAAAGCCGGAGTTGTGGAATCTACAGTGGGCCGTTTCATTTTCAATGAGATCGTACCTCAGGATTTAGGCTTTGTAGATCGTACCATTCCGGAAAATGAACTGGCTGTTGAGGTTGATTTCCATGTAGGTAAAAAACAGCTGAAGCAGATTCTTGAAAAAGTAATAAATGTACACGGAGCTGTTCAGACAGCAGAAACATTAGATGATATTAAAGCAATTGGTTATAAATACTCTACAAGAGCGGCTATGACCGTATCCATTTCCGACATGACTGTGCCGGAGAGCAAGCCGAAGCTGATCGCAGATGCGCAGGCTACGGTTGACCAGATTGCAAAGAACTTCCGCCGTGGTCTTATCACTGAGGAAGAGCGTTATAAAGAAGTAATCGACACATGGAAAACGACGGATGACCAGTTAACCCATGATCTGCTTACAGGCCTTGATAAATACAACAACATCTACATGATGGCAGATTCCGGAGCCCGTGGTTCTGATAAACAGATTAAGCAGCTGGCTGGTATGCGTGGACTTATGGCAGATACAACCGGTCATACCATCGAACTTCCTATCAAGTCCAACTTCCGTGAAGGTCTTGACGTACTGGAGTACTTTATCTCTGCTCATGGAGCCCGTAAAGGACTTTCCGATACGGCTCTTCGTACCGCTGACTCCGGTTATTTAACCAGACGTCTGGTAGACGTATCCCAGGATATGATTATCAGGGAGATTGACTGCTGTGAAGGAAAAGATTCACCATTTATGGAGATCAAGGCGTTTACAGACGGACAGGAAACCATTGAGAGTCTTCAGGAACGAATTACAGGCCGCTTTATTGCAGAGACAATTACGGACCCGGATACAGGAGAAGTGATTATAAGGGCAAACCATATGTGTACGCCTAAGCGTGCGGCGGCAGTGATGAAGGTGTTGAACAAACTGGGGCGTGATTCTGTAAAGATCCGTACCGTATTAACCTGTAAGTCTCATTTAGGCGTCTGTGCAAAATGTTACGGAGCCAACATGGCTACCGGACAGCCGGTTCAGGTAGGCGAAGCTGTTGGTATTATTGCAGCCCAGTCAATCGGTGAGCCTGGTACACAGCTGACCATGCGTACGTTCCATACCGGCGGTGTTGCCGGTGGCGATATCACACAGGGTCTTCCCCGTGTCGAGGAGCTTTTTGAGGCGCGTAAGCCAAAGGGTCTCGCAATTATTGCAGAGTTCGGCGGTGTCGTGACCATGAAAGATACGAAAAAGAAACGTGAAATTATCGTAACTGAGAACGAAACAGGTAATTCCAAGACTTATCTGATCCCTTATGGCTCCAGAATCAAGGTACAGGATGGTCAGGTGCTGGAAGCCGGCGATGAGCTGACAGAAGGTAGTGTGAATCCTCATGACATCTTAAAGATCAAGGGAGTTCGTGCTGTACAGGATTATATGATTCAGGAAGTACAGCGTGTATACCGCCTTCAGGGTGTTGAGATCAATGATAAGCACGTTGAGATGATCGTAAGACAGATGCTTAAGAAGATTAAGATAGAAGAAAGCGGAGACAGTGATGTTCTTCCGGGAACTTCTATGGATGTTCTTGACTATAATGATTTAAATGAGGCGCTTCTTGCAGAAGGCAAGGAACCGGCAGAAGGAAAGCAGGTTATGCTTGGTATCACCAAAGCATCTCTGGCTACCGACTCCTTCTTATCGGCAGCGTCCTTCCAGGAGACCACAAAGGTTCTTACCGAAGCAGCAATCAACGGAAAAGTGGATCATCTGATTGGATTAAAAGAGAACGTTATCATCGGTAAGCCGATTCCGGCCGGTACCGGTATGAAGCGTTACCGGACCATTAACTTAAGCACAGATGCTGAGTTTGAGGAAGATGGTGAGATTCTTCTGACCGAAGATGATGAAATCCTGTTATCTGACGACAGTTTTGAGGATGCAGATGAGATTTTAGCTATTAGTGAAGTTGATATAGAAGAATAAGATTGAAGAAGCCCTGACAGGTTTGCCTGTCAGGGCTTCTTTGCATGTGCAGAAATGACAATAATCTATAATATTTGCATAATTAAACTGGATTTTTCTTTCTTTTTTAATGCTATAATCATAAAAAAGGAGGTAAAAACTATGAGAAAGTTTGAGCGGAAAGCATTTCCTTATCTGCTGCTTGCTCCTACGTTATTAATATTCGGCCTGTTTCTGTTCTATCCGGCACTAAACGGGTTGTGGATATCTTTAACAAAGTGGGATGGGGTGAATCCACAGGTTTTTGTGGGGGTTAAAAATTATATCAGGCTTTTTTCGGACCGGGGATTTTGGGATTCTTTTCTCAGAACCATTTTCTTTACCGGGGTTTCGGTGCCTCTGGTGTATGCATCAGCCATGGGGCTTGCACTTTTGCTGTCAGGTGCCAGGAGGGGAAATGATTTCTTTCGGGCGGTATTTTACTGGCCAGTAATGATTTCAAGCATTATTGTAGGATTGACCTGGAGGTTCCTTTTGGGTGAGGAGTTTGGTGTTATCAATTATCTTCTCACAGCCATGGGACATTCTCCCGTTAAATGGCTGACGGATCAGAATTATGCCATGGGCGTGGTGATCTTTGTGACGGCATGGAGCATGTCAGGTTATTACATGGTTATGTTCATATCCGGGATTAAGGCCATTTCAGAGACGTATTATGAGGCGGCAAGAATTGACGGAGCCGGATTTTTCCATCAGTTCCGCTATATTACACTTCCACTGTTAAAACCCACCAGTTTACTGGTTCTGGTATTATCCACGGTTACCATTATAAAAACTTATCCATTGGTTTATGCCCTCACCCAGGGCGGACCTGCAGGTGGGACGAAATTTATGGTTCAGACAATTCAGGAGACCGGGTTTGAGAAGAACCGGATGGGGTACGCCAGTGCCATGACTATGATTCTGTTTGTATTGCTGGCTGTCTTTACTGTGGTTCAGTTTCGGGTAAATAAGGGAGGTGAGCAGGATGCAGACTAAAAGCAGAAAATACTTAGTACAGGGAATAATATGGATAGTTCTTCTGATTCTGGCTTTTTTGTTTTTGATGCCGATTCTCTGGGTAATAGGTTCTTCCTTTAAAAGTACAGGTGAATTGTTTTCCTGGCCACCCAGCCTGATCGGGAAGAATCCATCCTTATCCAATTATCAGCAGGCACTGAATGAAGGGCATTTTGGCATCTATTTTTTTAACACGGTGTTTACCAGTGTGGCTGCAACCTTTCTTACCGTTGTTGTAAATGTAATGTCCGGCTATGCGTTTGCAAAATACCGGTTTAAAGGGGACAGGCTTTTATTCGGTATTGTGCTTGCCACTCTGATGATTCCTCTGGAAGTTATCATGATTCCCATATTTAAAGTGATTGTAGCGGTTAATCTCTACAACAGCTTATGGGGATTGGTCATTCCGGCCGTTGCATCTCCCACAGCCGTATTTTTAGTAAGACAGTATTATGTGGGAATTCCGGATGCCTATATGGAAGCTGCCAGAATAGACGGAGCGTCGGAGACCAGTATCTTAATGCGGATCATGGTTCCGCTTGCCAGACCGGTGATTTCAGTGCTCTGCATTTTTTCCTTTATGTGGAGATGGAATGACTACCTTTGGCCTAAACTGGTAATTAACAGTAAGGAGCGTTATACCATACAGCTTGCGCTGGCCAATTATTCCGGCGAATACTCAGTTGACTGGAACAGTCTTCTGGCAATGTCCGTCATATCCATGATTCCGGTCATCATTGTATTTGTGACTTTACAAAGCCATATCATAGGAGGTATGACTGCTGGGGGAGTAAAAGAGTAAATGGGAGGAAAGAAAGCATGAAGTACTTGGAATATCCGCTGTTTGCGGAAGGATTTGTCAATCGCTTCCTCATAAGTGAGGTTCAAACACAGGTTCGGGAGTTTACCAGATCAACGTTAAACGGAAGGGTGAACGAATGGCTGAAGAAAGGATTTGCTATTCACGAAAACCCATGCAGAAAGGAATTTGTTAATCAAAGGAAATCCGAAGTTCCTGATTATCCTGATCTGGCAGATATAACAAACGGGGTTATGCTGAAGCAGTATTTTCCATTTGGAAATCCGGGAGTGGATGCATCTGGCTTTTATTACCGCCCCACTTATTTAAGAATGCACGGTTATACCGTGCTTTGGTCTGATCGAAAGGAACAGATTGATTTCGAACTGGAGACTTGTGGAGGCTTAACAGTCTGGGTCAATGGTCAGCTTATCTGTGATTTTACACCTTTTACCAGGAATATGGTAAAGAAGACAGTAGTATCCATCCCCCTGTTAAACGGGGAAAATTCCATGGTGGTATGTCTCGATGATCTGGCTGAGCGGGATACGGATTATTATTTCCGTATGAAACGGCTGGGAGGAGCAGATTTAAAAATTCTCATACCTGTGAAAGAAGAGGTGGCTGAAACCGTTTTATCAAAGATAGAACATATGCTCAATGGAATGAGCTTTGATAAAGAGGCTTATATCAGTGAGTCTATGAAAATGAATCTGAATAATCCATTTGAACATCCTCTGGATCTGGAAGTGATTATTACACCGGGCGAATTTATAGAAAAAATGGAAAATTCATGGAAACTTATAAAAACCAGAAAATATATCATGGAACCTGGCCAGATGGGGCTGGAACTGTTTCACACCGATGAAATTTCGCCGGGATATTATTATTTTACAGCCGTAGTCACCTATCATGGAATTACTATAAAGAGAAAAATAGGCAATCAGCTGGTAAGAAATGAATTTCTTCTAAGCGGAAATGAGGACATGGATGTACGCAAAAAACTGGCCTTTGACGCAGTTCTTCGATTTGCACCGGATAACACATATAAGGCTGCGGCTCTGCTTTATATGGAGAGGGAATATCAACGGGCAGAAGAGATATTACTGGAAGAGCTGGAAGGAGTCAGAAGCAGAAAGGATTGTTCCGATTTCCATTTCATAATGATGATTTATATTTACCGGGTATATAACAGCCGGCTTTCAGATACCCTGAAAGAAGCGCTGGAAGAGACGATGGTGAATTACAGATACTGGATCGATGAGCCTGGAGACGATGTCATGTGGTTTTTCAGTGAAAACCACGCCCTGTTGTTCCATTGCTGCCAGTACTTAACAGGATCGTATCTGCCTGAACGGATCTTTGTCAATAGCGGCAGGACGGGTGCAGAAGTAAAGGCAAAAGGAGAGGAACTGCTCCATCAGTGGTTTGAAGACTTTTTCAGGGAATTTATTACAGAATGGAACTCCAATGCTTATATTCCAGTGGATGTACTGGGAATCGGTACCCTTTACAATCTTACGGAGGAAGGAAACCCGCTGCATCAAAAAGCGAAAAAAGCATTGGATATGATTTTTTATTCCCTGGCAGTGAATGCCCATAAAGGAGCTGTTATGACAAGCTTTGGAAGGAGCTATGAAAAGGAGATGAAGGGGAATTATAATGCCGGAACAACGTCTCTGCTTTATGTGGCTTATAATACAGGCTATTTAAACAGGGCCTGTATTGGATACATTTCTCTCATACTTGGGACCTACCAGCCGCCTGAGGAGTATAAAAAATATGCTCAGTTAAACGATGATGAAGAAATGATTCATCAGAATACCCAGGGATTTGAAAATCATGTCAATCTCTATCTTTACAAAAACAGCCGTGCGCTTCTTTCCACAGCGGTAGGCTTTAAACCCTTTCAGAAAGGGTATCAGGAACATATATTACAGGCAGCGCTGGATGAAACAGCACAGCTGTTTATCAATCACCCGGGGGAATCGTTTCCTTATGGAAGCGGAAGACCTAATTTCTGGGCAGGAAACGGTGTACTTCCACTGGGAGCCCAATATGAAAATACAGCGATTTTAAGATTTCATATTGAGGAAGAAGAGAGAATCGGTTATACTCATGCCTACATTCCCATCTGCGCATTTTCCCGTTATAAAGGCGAGGAAGGGGTAGTGGTTCTGGAAAAGGGAGGTGCCTATATAGCAGTAAAAGCCCTTCACGGACTTACCATACAGGAACATGGGCCGAATCAGTTCCGGGAGTTTATCAGCCAGGGAAAAGATAATGTCTGGGTGGTAAGGGTTGGCAGCTTAAGCGAGTATGGAAGTCTGGACGCTGTATTTTCAGCATTTAAAGAACTTAAGATCAACACAGATGGTAACAGTACTCTCGTAACAGATGAAAAAGGCACCGAATATCTTCTGGAGCCGGAAACCATACTAAAGGTCAACGGGGAAGAGGTATATCATTATCCGGAAACAATTGTGGGAACAATCAGATGGAGGGAGAGAACAAAGTGACAGATTCAAAGACACTGGAAGAAAAACTGAATTTGGTATCAGAGAAAATGATGGTTTTAAGAAACAATGGGATGAAAGAAATATACCCCATTAGTCTGATTGATTTTAACTGCTGGGAATGGCCCCAGGGAGTGGGGATTTTCGGGCTTTACAAGTATTATGAGGTAAGTCAGAAAAAAGAAATTCTGGACTTTATCGCTGACTGGTATGACAGCCGGATCAGGGAAGGGATTCTGGAGCATAACGTGAATACCACTTCTCCCATGCTCACCCTGACTTATCTGTATGAAAAAACCAGAAAGCCGGAATACCTGGAATTTATCAGAGACTGGTCTGACTGGATGATGAAGGATCAAAAGCTGATCCGGACAGGAGACGGCTGCTTCCAGCATATGATTACAGGAAGTGCCAATGATCATGAGATCTTGATCGATACGCTGTTTATGGCAGTTTTATTTCTTGCAAGGGCAGGAAAGATTCTTGGACGGAAGGAATATTACGATGAGGCTGACTATCAGATTCTTTCTCATGTCAAATATTTATTAAACAAAGAAGAGGGACTGTTTTATCACGGTTTTAATTTTCAGAGAAATGATAATTACGGCAAAGTTTTATGGGGAAGAGGTAACTGCTGGTACACCATTGTCATCATGGAGTTACTGGAGGAGATTCCCATGGACGAAGGTATGAAACGGTACTTTTTAAGTGTTTACAATAATCAGGTAGAAGCACTGAAACGTTATGCAGATCCGGAAACCGGCTTATGGCATACCATCATAAATGATGAATCTTCCTATATAGAGATATCCTGCAGTGCTGCATTTTTGTATGGAATCATGAAGGGAGTGCGCCTTGGAATATTAAAAAAAGAAGAGTATCTTGGATTAATTGAAAAAGGTATGATACATATTTTAAATTATATTGAAGAAGACGGTACGGTTAATAATGTTTCCTACGGTACTCCGATTGGACTTGACGGGGAATTTTACAAGACAATTCCGTGCTGCCCCATGACTTATGGACAGGCACTTATGATTTTGGTACTGCAAGAGGCCATGAATTCTTATTGGCATTAGAAGGGACTGGTTGTGAAGATGAAAGAACGGGTTTTTTTTGAAGAATTTGACTCATTGTATTATTTTCATGGAAGCTCTGAGAACTGGGCAATGCAGGGGTTCCACTTTCACAACCAGTATGAGATTATATTATTTCTCACTGACGGGGCATTGATGGAAATTGGCAACCGCATATATCATGTACGGTCAGGAGATTTATTCCTGATTAATAACAAGGAATACCACAGGACCAGCGGTGGAACAGGGAATACCTATTACAGGTACGTACTGATGTTTGAGCCTGAACTGCTCACCCAGATGGCTGAAGTATTTCATTACGATTTTTCCCGTTTCTTTGAGAACCGCCCTGATCCATTTCTTCATCGGCTTCATTTATGCGGCGAAAATCTGCAGAAATTGGAGAAGTTCTTCGAAAAAATAGAACAAAACATTCATTCAGAAAACAGGGACAGGGCTGAATCAACCGTGAGGGTGAAGCTGTCCATACTGGAGCTGATTGCCTCTGTCAATGAAATGTATCAGTTTTTTATGGAGAAGGAAAAAAGTAAGACTGTTTTGGAGTTTGAAGAGAAATCGGAAGAGGAATTTAAGGATCCGGTACTTTACCGGGAAAGAATTGAGCAGCTGAAAAAGTACATCACAGCTCATGTGGAAGAACGGCTGGATTTAAATGAGATTTCAGGAAGGTTTTATATGAACCGGTATTATTTAAGCCACTATTTTAAAAAGGAGACGGGTTTTACCCTGACCCAGTATGTGGCAAACCAGAAGATCATTGCTGCTAAAGCTCTTTTAAAGAAGGGGCACTCAGTCACCGATGTTGCGCTGAGGCTATCCTATAACAGTGACAGCCATTTTATCGCTGTATTTAAAAAGATGACGGGAATTACACCGAAAAAATACGCCCAGTCAAAAAAGAGCAAAAAAGAGTGATTTCATCTCTGAAATATGGGGTTTTTGAACTGCTGTAAATGATAAAATAAGTGTATTAAATAACAAAGGAGAGGTGTTTTATGAAAAAAACGGTATCGTGGCTGCTTATGGGGGTGTTGGCGTTTGGTGCTTTAACTGGCTGTTCCGGCGGGGGGAAACAGGCGGAAAGCAAAGAGAAAAAGCTGGACGTGGTGTGGTTTAGCGACAACAAGGAAGGAGAATCTTTCATGAAGCTAGCTGATGAATACATGAAAGAGCATCCGGATATCAAAATTGAGCTGATTGAGGTTCCATACTCTGATATGGAGAACAAGATCAAAAACATGATTAACGGAAAGGAAGCTCCTGCTATTGCCAGACTCACTAATTTAGGACCATTTCAGAATCAGCTTGTGGATCTGGGGGAATACGTATCAGATAAGGATATGTTTGCAACCAGCTTTGGGGAGGGCTTAAAATTTGTTTTTGACGGCAGGGTGCTGGCGGCTCCCATGGATGTAACAGCAAATGGACTTATTTATAATAAGACTGCTTTTGATAAGGCCGGTGTTACAGTTCCCCAGTCAGAAGATGAGATCTGGACCTGGGATGAGTGGAAGGCAGCCATGAAAACGGTTATGGAAAAAGGCGGCTGTAAATACGGTCTTGTCTACGATAAATCGCCCCAGAGATTTACAACCCTTCTTTACCAGTCAGGAGGCGGACTTTTGAATGAGGAGTTAAATGCCTCAGATTTCAATACAGAAGAAAACAAACACGCCATACAGTTTTTTAAAGATCTTCATGATGAAGGCATTGTTCCTTCCTCTGTATGGCTCGGCTCTGAAAATCCAAATAATTTATTCCGTACCGGTCAGGTAGCAATGCATTTTTCCGGTAGCTGGATGATTGCTAATTACAAAGATCAGATTACGGACTTTGACTGGGGAGTGACGTATCTTCCAAAAGAAGCAATGCGCTCTTCCGTACCGGGCGGAAAGTATCTGGCAGCTTTTAAGAATACGGGAGTGGAAAAGGAAGCAGCAGAATTCATTGAATGGATCTCAAAGGCGGAGAATAACGCAAAATACTGCGAAGAAAACAGCTACTTATCTCAGGTAAAGGGAAATGAAAGTTTAAATTATGCCTTTGGCAAGGAATATTTTAATATTTTTTCTAAGGAACTGGCTGCAACTTCTTCCCGGCCCGGCGCAGAGTGGGGGTATCAGGCACTGACAGGAGCGGTTCAGAGTGATCTGCGTGATAAGCTTGTAGAGGTTCTTGCAGGTAAACTGACCGTTGATCAATATACAGAAGAAATGGATGGACTGATCAATGAAAAGCTGAAAGAACTGAGCGAGTAATAAAAAAAGAATCCGGACTGCCGTAACTATCATGTTACGGCGGTCCTTTTTAGAGCAATAATATCGAAAAAAGAAAACCTTGACAAAAAAAAACAATATGTATATAATAATTAGGCGTGCATAAACGCGTCATGTTTTTGTGCGTAAATTAAGCTGAAGAAGACAGCAACCACAGACAATATCACAGGAGGTGAATGGAATGCCAACATTTAACCAGTTAGTAAGAAAGGGAAGACAGACAGGCGTTAAGAAATCCACAGCACCAGCTCTGCAGAAGGGTTACAACTCTTTACAGAAGAAGGCGACTGACATTTCTGCTCCTCAGAAAAGAGGCGTTTGTACAGCAGTAAAAACTGCAACCCCTAAGAAACCTAACTCTGCTCTCAGAAAGATCGCCAGAGTTCGTCTTTCAAACGGAATCGAAGTAACAAGCTACATCCCCGGTGAGGGTCACAACCTTCAGGAGCATAGCGTTGTTTTAATTCGCGGCGGTAGAGTAAAAGACTTGCCAGGTACCAGATATCATATCGTCAGAGGTACCCTGGATACTGCAGGAGTAGCGAACAGAAGACAGGCTCGTTCCAAATACGGTGCTAAGAGACCTAAAGACAAAAAATAATTATACCACACATTTGAATTTCTAGTGCCGGACTTTAGATATTGAACCTGTAGGTTGCAGGATTATATAGATAGAAACCGAGCGCGAACGCAACTAAAATGTTTGTGAGTACCGAGGATCTAATGAATAGCTGTTTATTCGTATGAAAAGACGGCGATATTAAGGAGGGAAGTAACGTGCCACGTAAAGGACATACTCAAAAAAGAGACGTATTAGCAGACCCGCTTTACAATAACAAGGTTGTTACAAAGTTAATTAACAACATTATGTTAGATGGTAAAAGAGGTGTTGCTCAGAAGATCGTATACGGTGCATTCGGCCGTATCGAAGCAAAAGCCGGCAAACCAGCCGTTGAAGTCTTCGAAGAAGCGATGAACAACATTATGCCTGTACTTGAGGTAAAGGCAAAACGTATCGGTGGAGCTACTTATCAGGTACCGATCGAAGTAAAACCAGAGAGAAGACAGGCATTGGCCCTGAGATGGATCACTCTTTACTCTCGTAAAAGAGGAGAGAAAACTCAGGAAGAGAGACTGGCAAATGAGCTCCTTGATGCTGCTAACAACACCGGTGCAGCTGTGAAGAAGAAAGAAGATATGCACAAGATGGCTGAAGCAAACAAGGCATTTGCTCACTACAGATTCTAATAGGAGGAAAAAGCTTTGGCTGGAAGAGAATATCCATTGGAAAGAACCAGAAATATTGGTATTATGGCCCACATCGATGCAGGAAAGACCACATTGACCGAGCGTATCCTCTATTATACTGGTGTAAACTACAAAATCGGTGATACACATGAAGGAACTGCTACCATGGACTGGATGGAACAGGAGCAGGAGAGAGGTATCACAATTACTTCGGCAGCTACAACCTGTCACTGGACCATGCACGAAAACACCAAGGTAAAACCAGGTGCATTAGAGCATCGTATCAATATTATTGATACTCCAGGACACGTTGACTTTACTGTTGAAGTAGAGCGCTCCCTTCGAGTGCTGGATGGTGCAGTCGGCGTATTCTGCGCTAAGGGCGGTGTAGAACCACAGTCCGAGAACGTATGGCGTCAGGCTGATACCTACAACGTACCCCGTATGGCATTCATCAACAAGATGGATATCATGGGTGCAAACTTTTTCGGTGCAGTAGAGCAGATCAAGACCCGTCTTGGTAAGAATGCTATCTGCATCCAGCTTCCTATCGGAGCAGAAGATGAATTCAAAGGAATCATCGATCTGTTTGAGATGAAAGCATATATCTATAACGATGACAAGGGTGATGATATCTCTATCGTTGATATCCCTGAGGATATGAAAGACGATGCAGAGCTTTACCGTGGAGAGTTAGTAGAGAAAATCTGCGAATTAGACGATGAGCTGATGATGCAGTATTTAGAGGGTGAAGAGCCTTCTGTTGAAGAATTAAAGAAAGGTTTAAGAGCTGCAACCTGTAACTGTACAGCCATTCCTGTATGCTGCGGAAGCGCATATAGAAACAAAGGCGTTCAGAAGCTTCTTGATGCAATTCTTGAATTTATGCCTGCTCCTACTGACATTCCTTCTATCAAGGGTGTTGATATGGATGGCAATGAAATTGAACGTCACTCTTCTGATGATGAGCCGTTCTCCGCACTTGCATTTAAGATCATGACTGATCCGTTCGTTGGAAAGCTTGCATTCTTCCGTGTATATTCCGGTATCATGAATTCCGGTTCTTATGTACTGAATGCTACCAAAGGCAAAAAAGAACGTGTTGGACGTATCCTTCAGATGCATGCAAACAAGAGAAGTGAGTTAGACAAAGTGTATTCAGGAGATATCGCGGCAGCTGTTGGCTTCAAGATTACCACAACTGGTGATACCATCTGTGATGATCAGCATCCGGTAATTCTTGAATCCATGGAATTCCCAGAGCCGGTTATCGATATCGCGATCGAGCCAAAGACCAAAGCTGGTCAGGGCAAGATGGGCGAAGCTTTGGCAAAGCTTGCTGAAGAAGATCCTACATTCCGTGCGAAAACCAATCAGGAGACTGGTCAGGTTATCATTTCCGGTATGGGTGAGCTTCATCTTGAGATCATTGTTGATCGTCTGCTTCGTGAATTTAACGTAGAAGCAAACGTAGGTGCTCCTCAGGTTGCTTACAAAGAAACCTTTACAAAGCCAGTTGATGTTGACAGCAAGTATGCAAAGCAGTCTGGTGGACGTGGTCAGTATGGTCACTGTAAGGTTCGCTTTGAGCCGATGGATGCCAACGGCGAAGAACTGTTCAAGTTCGAGTCAGCTGTTGTCGGCGGTGCTATTCCAAAAGAGTACATTCCTGCAGTTGGGGAAGGTATTGAGGAAGCGACAAAGGCTGGTATTCTTGGCGGATTCCCGGTAGTGGGTGTTAAGGCTACTGTATACGACGGTTCCTACCATGAAGTCGATTCCAGTGAAATGGCATTCCACATTGCTGGTTCTATGGCGTTTAAGGATGCGATGAACAAGGGTGGTTCCATTCTGCTTGAGCCGATCATGAAGGTTGAAGTAACTATGCCGGAAGAATATATGGGCGACGTTATCGGTGATATCAACTCCCGTCGTGGCCGTATCGAAGGTATGGATGACATCGGCGGCGGTAAGTTAATCAAAGCATACGTTCCGCTTTCCGAGATGTTTGGTTATTCCACAGATTTACGGTCCAGAACTCAGGGCCGCGGTAACTTCTCTATGTTCTTTGAGAAATATGAGCAGGTACCGAAGAATATTCAGGAAAAAGTTCTTACAGAGAAAAAGGGCAAATAATTCCTAACAGGTTCCACTGGATTCCGGGCTGTGAAGTCCGCCCGGAATCCCTCAAATAGGCTTGAAAATAGTGCACAAATAGCATATAATAAAAAACAGCCTAACATATAATTAAGCTCAGAAAGAGCATAAATTAAGGAGGACGTTATAAAATGGCTAAAGCTAAGTTTGAAAGAAACAAAACCCATTGTAACATCGGTACCATTGGTCACGTTGACCACGGTAAAACTACTTTAACAGCTGCTATCACAAAGACACTTCATGAGAGATTAGGTACTGGAGAGGCAGTAGCTTTCGATAACATCGATAAGGCTCCGGAAGAGAGAGAGCGTGGAATCACTATCTCTACATCTCACGTTGAGTATGAGACAGAGAAGAGACACTATGCACACGTTGACTGCCCAGGACATGCTGACTACGTTAAGAACATGATCACTGGTGCTGCTCAGATGGATGGCGCTATCTTAGTTGTAGCTGCTACCGATGGTGTTATGGCTCAGACAAGAGAGCACATCCTGCTTTCCCGTCAGGTAGGCGTTCCTTACATCGTTGTATTCATGAACAAGTGTGATATGGTTGACGATGCTGAATTACTTGAATTAGTAGACATGGAAATCCGTGAGCTGTTAAACGAGTATGAATTCCCAGGCGATGATACACCAATCATCCAGGGATCTGCTTTAAAGGCTCTTGAAGATCCTTCAGGCGCTTGGGGCGACAAAGTTCTTGAATTAATGAAGGCAGTTGACGAGTGGGTTCCAGATCCAGTTCGTGAAACAGACAAGCCATTCTTAATGCCAATCGAGGACGTTTTCTCCATCACAGGCCGTGGTACTGTTGCTACTGGTAGAGTAGAGCGTGGTACATTACATGTATCTGATGAAGTTGAAATCGTTGGTATCCATGAAGAGACTCGTAAAGTTGTTGTAACTGGAATCGAAATGTTCCGTAAGTTACTTGACGAAGCTCAGGCTGGTGATAACATCGGCGCATTACTTCGTGGTGTTCAGAGAACTGAAATCGAAAGAGGACAGTGTCTTGTTAAACCAGGTTCTGTAAATTGCCATAAGAAATTTACAGCTCAGGTTTACGTTCTGACAAAAGATGAAGGTGGACGTCATACTCCTTTCTTCAACAACTACAGACCTCAGTTCTACTTCAGAACAACTGACGTAACTGGTGTTTGCGATTTACCAGCTGGCACAGAGATGTGTATGCCTGGCGATAATGTAGAAATGACAGTTGAACTGATTCACCCAGTAGCTATGGAGCAGGGTCTTCGTTTCGCTATCCGTGAAGGTGGACGTACTGTAGGTTCAGGTAGAGTTGCTACTATCGTTGAATAATTAAATTTAAAAGCCGAGCCCTTATTTTATAGGGGTTTCGGCTTTTTTTGTCTTGTGGTGCGCCAGGTTTTCAACATTAGTGTCGAATGAGGAGATCATAAAATTGATACTCAGGTGGCTTGTACCTGGGGACGAGCGCAGGAATCTTTTCTGGTTTGCTACTGCGATAAGGTTCAATACTTTGTAATGATGGCATCCGGATCATACCAGAAAAGAGTTCAAAGTAGGGCCGTTATAACACCTATTGTCTGTGAAAAGTAATTGCACATTTAAATGGGATATATTACCATAGGCTTATGAAGTTTGACTTTAAAGATCTTATGACCTTTGGTCTTTTCATTCTGGCATTACTTACATTCGTTTTATCAGGTACGGGTGGCTTCTCTTTCCTAATTAGGGTAAACCCCTTGTGGGCGGTTGTTCCACGCCTTAAGGTTTTATTACAAATACGTAATAAAAACGTTATTGTAAAAATCAGGGAAATTAGGTATCATTGTAGGGTATCTTGATTAAGACTACATGGAGGAAATGCGAAATGAATAAATTTAAAATAGGCAGATTCTTTACCGGACTTTTGGCGGCAGGATTTTTATGCTGTGCATCTGCATTCGTTTCGCTGGCGGATGAAGTATTTACCGATGATCAGGCGGTTATTCAGTCCTGTCTCGTTAATTCAGATTTAACCAGCGTAACGGTAAAGGTTTCAAATCATGCACCTGCTGAAGGAACGGATGGTGTACTTTATCTGGTAGAGCTTCAGCCCTATCAAAACAGCCTGGAAGGAAGAACGGATTATGCAGCCAAAGCATCTTTAGGAGACTCTGCCGCATTTACTTTTTCCCTGAATCGTAATACTATACAGGACAGACTTTACAGCAGATTTGTTGTGGCTGTCTGGGATGGCAGCAAGTACATACCTGTGAGTAAACCTCATTACATAACCAATCCGGAGGCAGTTGCTGCTAATAAGAAAGAGTTCAGTGATCCCCTTACTAAAAAGGGGTTAAACATTCAGCTTAACATGCTGGGAGATGCATTTGAACTGGGAGTGAAACATGTGGCTACGAATATTTCATTCCACCAGATTCTGGGACAGGGAATTGAGTATCAATATGACGGAAAAACCTATCATTTTGATACTAATGCCATAAAGAGTTACGATGAGACCATCAGCGCTCTCTCAGGAAAAGGAATGACTGTTACTGCGATTATTTTGAATGGCTGGAATCCTTCCAATCCTGACCTGATCTATCCTGGGACCAAGAAAAATTCCAAGGCATTCTATTACATGTTTAATACTGCGACGCCGGAAGGATATGAACAGACAAGAGCAATAGCCTCATTTCTGGCTGAGCGTTATAATGGCACCAATCCCAATTATGGTAAGATATCCAACTGGATTATAGGGAATGAAATCAACAATCAGCAGTGGAACTACGTAGGAGCCAGAGATTTAACCAGCTACCTTCATGCATATCAGAATGCATTCCGCGTATTCTACACCGCAATTAAAAGCACCAGTGCCAATGACCGGGTTTACTTCTCCCTGGATTATAACTGGAATAATGAGATTGATCATAAACTGAAATACGGCGGTAAAGAAGTGATTGATGCTTTCAATGCCATTGCCAATGAGCAGGGGCAGATGGACTGGGGATTATCGTATCATCCATATCCATGCCCGATGACTGAGCCGGAATTCTGGGACGATGACAAAACCGGTTTAATCACCAATGATTTTGATTCACCGGTTATTAATTTTAAGAATTTAAATACACTGACTGACTATATGGCTCAGGATTGTCTGAAATCGCCTACCGGAAAGGTAAGACATATTATTCTGACGGAACAGGGATTTACGGCAAAAACCCAGTCTGGTGAAGATGTTTCCCAGATACAGGCTGCAGCCTATGCTTATTCCTATTACATGGTTGACAGCAATCCTTATATTGACGCTTATATCTTAAGCCGGCAGGTGGATGCTCCCCTGGAAGTCAGAAGCGGTCTTGCCTTTGGACTCTGGGCCTGTGACATGACTAAGGGAGATGATATTGTGGCGACCAGACGGCGCAAGATCTGGCAGGTGTTCCATGAGATAGATAAGAAAAAGAGTACTTTAGAAACAACAGAGTTTGCAAAATCAATTATTGGTATACAAAAATGGTCTGATGTGATTCCAAACTTTAAGTGGAGAGCATTAGAGAAATAGAAAAAAGCTGTCATGAATTAATTCATGGCAGCTTTTTTCTTGCTTTGTATTTGAATCAGATGCATTATTTCCAGGTTAAAGCACTGTAAGCATCCAGGAGACCTCCACTTACCAGTTTACCTGAAAGCGTATCCAGTTTTCTGCTGGAGTTGATAATAATGTTCTTCACATCGGCTAAACTAATATCTGTACGATACGAATAAAGCATGGCTGCAACACCTGTAACCATAGGAGCTGCCATAGAAGTTCCGCTCATATAACCATAGGAATTATCCGGTATAGTGCTTAGGATATAGGTTCCGGGTGCAGCTATATCTACGCTTGCCGCTCCGTAATTGGAATCCTTGCTTAAGGAACCGTCAAACAGGATATTTGCTACAGAGATAACATTATCATATGGAAGTGATGCAGGATAAACCGGATATACGTCGGTATTATAACCGAGGCCGGATATTCCTCCATTGCCGCAGGAGACAACAAAAAGCATATGGGAATTCTTAATTGTCTGGGCAAGCTCTTCGCTGTATCCGGTTGTTCCCATACTTAAGTTGCAGATGGAAGCTCCATTCTGTTCTGCATAGTGAATCGCATTGATTACTGCTGAAGGAGAACCCACACCTTCTTTTCCTCCCAGAGCTTTTAACGGCATGATTTTGACATAGTTGTTGTCCGTGATACCTGCAATTCCAAAACTCCCTCTTGATGCACCGATTGTTCCGGCTGCATGGGTGCCGTGGCTGTCCTCGCTGCCGGCAAAGACCTGATTGTTATTTGTATAAAAGTTCCAGCCATGAATATCATCTGCATAACCATTGCCATCGTTATCAATGCCGTCTCCATCTGTCTCCCCTGGGTTTGTCCAGATCGCATTCTGCAGCTCCTGATGGCCGATATCAATTCCTGTATCAATAATTGCAACAATAACAGATCGCTTATTTTCTGCCTGATCATAGAGAGCCCAGGCTGGCTGAATGTTAATGTCTATTCCTGAAACTGCATGGGTAACTTTTGCTTCATAATTTCCAGGACCCGGCTTTGGAGCGGTAAGATTGCCTGAGATGCCGCTTTCGCTGTATGGATTATCTACGTTCTTAAATTTCTGTACCATTTCGATGAGGCGGAATTCACCATCATTTTTTAAGCCCCACTGATACGTGGAAAATTCATCAGAGGCTGAGAGGTTATTAATCCCGGGTCCCAATGCCATGATATGCAAATCCTGTTCCTGTTCGTTATTAAATATATGAAGCAGTTCTTCTGATGCGCCGGATCTGCTGTCCGCTGAATCAGGATTCAATAAGAAAAGGATCCCTGTAAATAAGATTGCGAGAGACATGCATGCGGCGCTTATTATCTTTTTCATGATTTCTTACTCCTTATATAATGACTGTCTTTACGATTTCCTTATTATATCATAAACCCTACGCAGATTGCTGGAAAATTATGTGAAAATAATCTTAATTTTATCGATATCTCTTACTGCTTTATATTGAAATACCTTTTTCATCTGTGATATGATTACTTTGTTTAGATAAGGGAGGTAGGAAAATGGAGAATGCGATATTCGACCGGTTGGCGGGCGGACTGATAGTCTCATGCCAGGCTCTGCCGGATGAGCCTCTTTTCAGTTCTTATATTATGTCGCGAATGGCATATGCGGCCATGGAAGGCGGTGCGGTTGGTATCCGTGCCAATTCCATATCTGATATACGTGAAATTAAAAAAAATATAGACTTACCCATAATTGGCATTATAAAGCAAAGATATAAAGGAGCAGAGATTGTTATTACACCTACTATGAAAGAAGTGGAAGCCCTTGTTTTTGAGGGGGTGGACATCATTGCCCTGGACTGTACGCACAGACCACGGCCGGATGGAGATAAGCTGTCAGATTTTTTGAGAAAGATCAGATTAAAATTTCCGGTTCAGCTTTTTATGGCAGACTGCTCTGATTACGAAGAGGGGATGCTTGCTGCTCATATGGGAATTGATCTGATCGGGACGACTTTATGCGGCTATACCCAGTATACTCAAAACGCCGTTCTTCCTAATCTGGAACTAATCAGGAGGCTTTCCTCAGACAGTGGGAGACCTGTGATTGCAGAAGGTGGTATTAAAAACCCGGATCAGCTGAAAGCTGTATTCAAAGCGGGCGCATGGGCGGCAGTAGTAGGGAGTGCCATTACAAGACCCAGAGAGATAACCCGTGATTTTATAACCGGTGCGGGGTGCCGCATAGGAGAAAAAACAGATAAAAAGGGAGAAACAGAGTGATGAAAGGTGATTTTTTAACCAGGATTCGTGCAGAATATAATCAGTTTACAAAGGCTGAACGAAAAGTAGCGGATTATATACTCCAGAATTACAGAGAGGTGCTGTTTATGTCCATTACTGATCTGGCTGAAGCGTGTGAAGTTGGAGATACCAGTGTATTTCGCTTTTGCAAAACATTGGAGCTGAAAGGATATCAGGAATTTAAGATGCAGTTATCCCTGGGTCTGCATGATGAGACTACGGGACAGGGGCGTTTAGAAGGAGATATCAGCCTGAAAGATACCTTTGCGGAAGTATCCAGGAAGGTTCTTAACACAAATATGAGCGCACTGGAAGAAACGTATTCCTTATTAAATGAGGAAAGCTTCGACCAGGTAATTCGTTATCTTCACGAAGCAAAAAGGATATGTTTCTTTGGGGTGGGAGCGAGCATGCTATCCGCCATGAAAGCTGCAAATAAGTTCTTAAGAATTGAACCCAAGGTGTCCTGTGTATCGGATTCCCATATGCAGGCGATGGTTGCCTCCATGCTGGGGGAGGGAGAAGTAGCTGTGATATTTTCCTATTCAGGTGCTACAAAAGATACCATTCATGTTGCAGAGCTTGCAAAAAAGGCCGGTGCTGCTACGATCTGCATCACCCGCTTTGTAAAATCTCCGCTCACCTCATTTGCCGACGTAACGCTGCTTTGCGGAGCGAATGAAGGACCTTTGCAGGGAGGTTCCACATCCTCGGAAATCAGTCAGTTGTTTTTGATTGATTTAATGTATACGGAATATTACAGAAGGTATTTTGACACCTGTAATCAGGTGAATGAAAGGGTATCTTCATCAGTACTGGATAAGATGTGCTAAATTGATTGCATGAAAGTGAGAGGAGGAACCCAATGGAAGAAAAATATTTTCGTAATAAAGTGATCTGGTTTACATTTTTATTCAGTATACTGGTGATCTGGGTTCATTCTTATAATGCGGTACTGTTTTTAGGAAAGACCGGCGTTGCCTATCGGGTAGACTTACTGGAGCGCTTTTGGGGAAATACAGTAGCGCAGATTGCAGTCCCGGGCTTCTTTTTAATATCTTCCTATTTGTTTTTTCGGGGATATACAATGGAAAAGTTATGGGTTAAATGGAATTCCAGGATACGCAGTATTCTGGTTCCTTATATTATGTGGAACTTTCTGTATTATCTGGGTTATGTCATCGGGAGCAGAATTCCTTTTATATCCAGGGTCATAGGAAAAGGAAGAATTCCTTTCACCTTTCCGGAAGCAGCACAGGCAGTGCTTCACTTTTCCTATAATTATGTATTCTGGTATCTCAATCAGCTGATCCTTCTGGTCCTTCTTGCGCCTGTGATATATGTGATTGTAAAAAGAAAGGTATCTGGAATCGCATTATTGGCAGGTATTCTGGTTGCGATTTATCTGGGCGAGGCGCTTTTGTGGGTAAATCTGGATGCTCTCTTTTATTATTCATTCGGTGCATATGCTGCCATTCATGGAAAGGAGATAGCAGAAAGTCCTTTTAACAAAAATTTTCTTGCAGCAGGTGCCATTCTTTTCGTTGCTGCCTGTCTGATTAAGAACGTGGATATTCCCGGTCATGTGAGGGGAGAGTATGCGGCTGCCACAGTCTGCTTCAGACTGATGATTCCCGTAAGTTTATGGCTCATGATTCCTGGCAGATACCTAAAAGAAGTAAAGGACTGGATGAAACAGAATTTTTTTCTCTATGCCATACATTTTTCAGTTGTGCGTTTAATTAATAAAACGGGAGCATTGCTGCTCCCGCCAGTACCGGCCATAACGATTGGCCTTTATATCACTATGCCATTATTCTGTATTTTGATCAGTTACGCAGTCAGCATTCTTATGAGAAAACACCTGCCTCTGATCTGGTGCCTGTTTAACGGAGGACGTTGACCATTCTAACCCCGGTCTGACGACCATCTGCCGGAAGCACCGCATGGGAGAATTAGACCGGAGCTTTTCACAGGAAGTCCCACTTCGTCTGACTGAACCCGGCCTCCGAATTTCTGCACAATCTCTGTAGAAATCATATAGGACAATACAGAAGGAGCCAGTCCCGTAGTATAGGAATTGATGAGAAAGAATAACGGTGAATCAGATAAGAGCTGGGCACAGAGCTTTACAAATGGGTGGATGGATTCCTCGATCTTCCAGATCTCACCTTTTGGCCCTCTGCCATAAGACGGAGGATCCATAATAATAGCGTCATAATGATTGCCCCTTCTGATCTCCCGTTCAACGAATTTCACACAGTCATCGACGATCCAGCGGATAGAAGCGGATTCCAGTCCTGACGAACGGGCGTTTTCCTTGGCCCATCCAACCATACCCTTGGAAGCATCCACATGAGTCACGTGAGCTCCTGCCTTTGCAGCAGCCAGAGTTGCTCCCCCGGTATATGCAAAGAGATTGAGAACTTTCACCGGTCGTCCGGCCTGTCTTATTTTATCCCCAAACCAGTCCCAGTTAGCGGCCTGTTCCGGAAAAAGACCTGTGTGCTTAAAACTGAAGGGCTTCAGCTGAAATATTAATTCCTTATAATTAATAGTCCATTGCTCTGGAAGATGGAAGAATTCCCATTCGCCGCCGCCCTTGGCACTGCGGTGATAGTGACCATTCATTTTTGTCCAGCCCGGTTCTTTTTTGGGGGTGGACCAGATGACCTGGGGGTCCGGACGAACCAGGAGATAATGCCCCCATCGTTCTAATTTTTCACCCTCTGAACAATCTATTACTTCATAATCTTTCCAGCCGTCTGCAATCCACATACTTGTTGCCGCCTTTCTTTCTATATAAATGTCTTAATTTATCTTAATGATTCTATGATTATACTGGATAGAGCTATGAGCGTCAAGGTTATTCACACCTTGTCTGCCACTTCTATATATTATAGTATAATAATAAATAAAGAGGTGTAAGACTTATGGGCTGTTTCCGGATGGGATTTTCCTTCGGCTGCTGTGGGTGTAATTACTGGTGTAACTGGCGGGGCTGTAATGGCTGCGGCTGGATCTGCAGTAATCGCTGCAATAACCGGTCAGGCTTCTTAAGAAGCTGCCGGTCAAACTGTGGATGCAGAAATAACTGCTGCAGGAGAAATAACTGCTGCAGATAGATATATAAAATAGATTGAAAGACAGGAAATGCCGGGACGGGTGGTTTTATTCCTCCATTCCGGCATTTTTCTTTCTATGCTATATGGAGTAAATTACTAAGAGCAATAATTTTGTAATAGAATTGAAAGATTAAAACAGTTGAATAATCTAAGATTAATTGTTAAAATAAATATTAGTAAAAAAGGAAATCCCTGTAAGGAGTGAAGATATGAAAAGAAAAGGTCTCATTGCACTGGCGGCAGCAGTCATACTGACAGTCGGAGCGGCATCTATGGACGTCTGGGCGGCCGAGGGGTGGGCACAGTCAGGAAGCACCTGGGTGTATTATGATTCAAGCGGAGGTAAAGTAAGCAATACCTGGAAAAAAGGTGCGGATAATTTGTGGAGGTATTTAGACAGCAATGGTGATATGGCAGTCAATACCTGGGTTGAGAACACTTATTATATGGATTCCAACGGTATTCTCGTAACGGATAAGTGGATGAAATTTAAGGATTCCGGCAGTAATGATTACAAGTGGTATTATTTTGGGAGCAGCGGAAAAGCGATTATGGATAACTGGTCTAAAATCGACAATAAGTGGTACTATTTTGATCCCAACGGGGAGATGCAGACGGGCTGGATCCTTGACGACATGTATTATACAGGAGCGGACGGAGTCATGAAGACGGGCTGGCAGAAGCTTTATCCCCCGGACAGTGACGATGACGGACGGATCACGCCCGGAGATTCTGATGAAGGAAAGTTCTGGTTCTACTTCAGTGATAACGGCAAGAAATATGTACCAAAAGATTTTTCCGGAGATTACGGTACTTATAGAATTGACGGAATTTCATATTGTTTTAATGATAAAGGGGAACTGCAGTCAGGCTGGAAGAAAGTCGGTGTTGATAACGCAGAATATGAGATTCAAGATTACAAATATTACGATCCCAATGGTAAACTCCGGGAGGGCTGGTATTCCACAGAACCACCTGAGGATTTAAGCGGATACGAAGAGAGTGTAGAGTGGTTCTATTTTTCCAGTTCAGGAATTCCCAAAGCAGGTCCCAAGGAAGGTGAGGCCAGTACCTCCAATCTGGTAAGGATTAAAGACAATACATACCTGTTTAATGATCTGGGTGTTCCGGTGTATGGACTTCAGAAGCTGCACATCGGAAGCGGTTCTGATTATACAGCTTTTTATTTCGGAGATAAAAAGACAAGCAGTATGCAGACCGGAAGAGTCAAGGTAATAGAAGGAGACGGAAGCGAATGCATGTATTACTTCAGTAACAGCGGCAGGGGTTATACCGGAGTGAAGGATGGCTATCTCTATTATATGGGAAAGCTTCAGTCTGCAGAAGACGGCTCCAAGTATGAGCCAATTTCCATTCCTACTGGCAGTACAACAACTACCTATGTTGTGAATACATCAGGAAGAGTATCCAGGGGAACAACCGTAAAAAGCGCTGATGGCGTGAAATACAAAACAAGCAGCAACGGAACTCTTTTAAAAGTGGATGATGAAACGCCCTCTGGTAATGAAGGAAGAGAGCCTTATGAACCAGTCTGGAAGTAAAAATCAGACTTATAAATGCGCAGAATCTGGAAAAATCAGATTCTGCGTTTTTTTTTGAAAAAAGTACTTGCAATACTATGGAAAATATGGTATTCTGTTAAGGCTGTGGCATGATAGCTGTGAAACGTGAGGTTGCTGCTGAAAAGCAGGTTTTCCGTGGAGCGAATGTCAAGTTAGGAAACTGGCGACAAGTCACTGTACAATTTAAAATTCTGTTTATTTCAAACAGATGGTCAGTGTGGGTCATGAATGACACACACGGGAACGTGTACAGTCACCGCTTGTCGTACTTCTACTAAGTGCGAAAAGGAGGCGACTTTTTTTATGGCAAGTCAAGTAATGAGAATCACATTAAAGGCGTATGATCATCAGTTAGTTGATCAGTCTGCAGGCAAAATCATCGACACTGTAAAAAAGACAGGATCAAAAGTGAGCGGACCGGTGCCGTTACCAACAAAGAAGGAAGTGGTAACTATCTTAAGAGCGGTTCACAAGTACAAAGATTCCAGAGAGCAGTTCGAGCAGAGAACGCATAAGAGACTCATCGATATCATTACACCAAGCCAGAAGACTGTTGATGCATTATCCAGACTGGAAATGCCGGCAGGGGTGTATATCGATATCAAGATGAAGAATAAATAATCTTCATCGGAAGAAACAATTTGGGTAAGGTCCTGAAGGGTTTTAATATAGAAGCAACACTTTTTCCTCTAAGGAATCAACATCTCCATGAGCGGTAACGCATGGTAAGCAATTACGCATTCGTGAGACCGCGGGAGTCATAGTGTTCCACGTATATTGGACTGTTCTAGGATGATTGCGAAAGCAATCCGCTGTAGAATTAACAACCAGGAGGTAAAAACATGAAGAAGGGTATTTTAGCTACCAAAGTCGGAATGACACAGATCTTCAATGAAAACGGAGTATTAACTCCAGTAACAGTTCTTCAGGCTGGTCCTTGTGTAGTAACACAGGTTAAGACAGTTGAGAACGATGGTTACAATGCAGTACAGGTTGGTTATGTTGATAAGAGAGAAAAGCTCATCAGCAAACCATTAAAAGGCCATTTTGATAAGGCTGGTGTTTCTTACAAGAGATTTGTAAGAGAATTTAAGTTCGAGAATGCTTCTGAGTATTCTGTGAAAGATGAAATCAAAGCAGAAGTCTTCGCTGCAGGCGATAAGATCGATGCAACCGCAATCTCCAAAGGTAAAGGTTTCCAGGGTGCTATTAAGAGACACGGACAGTCCAGAGGACCTATGGCTCATGGTTCCAAGTTCCATCGTCATGCAGGTTCCAACGGTGCATGTTCTGATCCGAGCAAGGTATTCAAGGGCAAGAAGATGCCTGGACAGATGGGTAACAAGAAGGTAACAATCCAGAACCTTGAAATCGTTAGAGTTGATGCAGAAAACAACCTGATTTTGGTTAAGGGTGCGATACCAGGACCGAAGAAGTCTTTAGTAACAATCAAGGAAACAGTAAAAGCAGCTAACTAATGCTTTTATAAGAAAGGAGGATTACACAGATGGCAAACGTATCTGTTTACAATATGGAAGGTAAAGAAGTTGGCACATTAGAGTTAAGCGATGCAGTGTTTGGTGTAGATGTGAATGAACATCTCGTACACATGGCAGTCGTAAGCCAGCTTGCAAATAAGCGCCAGGGAACACAGAAAGCTAAAACACGCGCTGAAGTATCCGGCGGCGGTAGAAAACCGTGGAAACAGAAAGGAACCGGTCATGCCAGACAGGGTTCAACAAGATCTCCTCAGTGGACAGGCGGCGGAGTAGTATTCGCACCAACACCAAGAGATTATACAATCAGACTGAACAAGAAGGAAAAGAGACTTGCTCTTAAATCCGCACTTACCAGCAGAGTGAACGAGAATAAGTTCATCGTTGTTGACGAGTTAAAGTTTGATGAAATCAAAACAAAGAAATTCCAGGCTGTATTAGACAGCTTAAAGGTATCCAAGGCTCTTGTAGTTGTTGGAGATGACAGCACTAACACAGTTATGAGCGCAAGAAACATCGCTGCTGTTAAGACTGCTTTTGTTAACACAATTAATGTATACGATATCTTAAAGTATAACACAGTTGTTGCTACCAAGACTGCTGTTGCAGCAATCGAGGAGGTGTACGCATAATGGCAGATATTAAATATTACGACGTGATTCAGAAACCTATCGTTACTGAAAAAAGCATGAACGCTATGGCGTCCAAAAAGTACACATTTTTAGTGCACACAGATGCGAATAAGACGATGATCAAGGAAGCTGTTGAAAAGATGTTCCCAGGCACAAAGGTTGCCAGCGTGAACACCATGAACTTAGAGGGAAAGACCAAAAGAAGAGGTACAACTTTCGGTAAGACTGCTAAGACCAAGAAAGCAATTGTTCAGTTAACAGCTGACAGCAAAGATATCGAAATTTTCGAAGGACTGTAAGATCGGAACGCTTGGCATGAAGTGATTCGGGCCCGGCGTCAACGATTTTCAGTTACCTGAGTGATGAACATTATATCACAATAAACAAGATACGCCAGGCGGCGTTGAAACACCATACTGGTATACCTTGATGTCCAAAAAGCATGGACAAAAAAGCAGAGCGCCTTACGGCATCCCTTTATGTCCAAAAAGCATGGACAAAAAAGCAGAGCGCCTTACGGCATCCCTTTATGTCCAAAAAGCGTGGACAAAAAAGCAGAAAGGAGAAACAAAATGGGAATCAAAAAGTATAACCCATATACCCCTTCCAGAAGACAAATGACCGGATCTGATTTCAGCGAAATCACAAAGTCAACTCCTGAGAAATCCTTAATCAGCAAAACTATTAAGAAAACAGCCGGCCGTAATAACCAGGGTAAAATTACTGTCAGACATCGCGGAGGCGGCGTTAAAAGAAAATATAGAATCATTGACTTCAAAAGAAACAGTAAAGATGGCATTGCAGCAACTGTAATCGGTGTAGAGTACGATCCGAACAGAACTGCTAATATCGCACTGATCAGCTATGTAGACGGAACAAAGGCTTATATCCTTGCTCCAGCTGGTTTAACAGACGGAATGACTGTTATGAGCGGCGAGACTGCAGAAGCAAGAGTTGGTAACTGCCTTCCATTAAGCAAGATCCCGGTTGGTGCTCAGGTTCATAACATTGAGCTTTACCCAGGAAAAGGCGGACAGCTGGTTCGTTCTGCTGGTAACAGCGCACAGTTAATGGCGAAAGAAGGAAAATATGCAACTCTTCGTTTACCTTCCGGCGAGATGAGAATGGTTCCGATCAACTGCAGAGCTACTATCGGCGTTGTAGGAAATGGCGATCACAACCTGATCAATATCGGTAAAGCTGGTAGAAAACGTCACATGGGATTCCGTCCTACAGTCCGCGGTTCCGTTATGAACCCGAATGACCATCCACACGGTGGTGGTGAAGGTAAGACTGGCATCGGACGTCCGGGCCCATCTACACCATGGGGTAAACCAGCACTTGGCTTAAAGACCAGAAAGAAAAACAAGCAGTCTAACAGATTGATCGTAAGAAGAAGAGATGGAAAGACCGTTAAATAATTGAAGGAGGTTAGAACCTATGGCTCGCTCACTTAAAAAAGGACCATTTGCAGATGCTCATTTACTGAAAAAAGTAGATGCTATGAACGCAGCAGGACAGAAGCAGGTAATTAAGACTTGGTCTCGCCGTTCTACAATCTTCCCGCAGATGGTTGGACATACAATTGCAGTTCATGATGGCAGAAAACACGTTCCGGTATATGTTACAGAAGATATGGTTGGACATAAACTGGGTGAATTCGTTGCTACCAGATCTTACAGAGGACATGGAAAAGACGAGAAAAAATCAGGACGTAAGTAATATAGAAACAGACACCCTCCGGGTATTCTTGTTTGAGAATTCCCACAGGGCGTTAAAGTTGAAAGGAGGATTCACCTATGGCTAAGGGACATAGAAGCCAGATTAAGAGAGAAAGAAATGCCCAGAAGGACACAAGACCGTCAGCAAAGTTATCCTATGCTAGGGTTTCAGTTCAGAAGGCATGCTTCGTATTAGATGCCATCAGAGGCAAAGATGCTGTTTCAGCACTTGGTATTGTAACTTACAATCCCAGATATGCTTCTACTTTAATAGAGAAGTTATTAAAATCAGCAATCGCAAATGCTGAGAACAATAACGGAATGGACCCGGCAAAACTTTACGTAGAGGAATGTTTTGCAAATAAGGGGCCGACAATGAAGAGAGTAAAACCGAGAGCACAGGGCCGCGCTTACAGAATCGAAAAGAGAATGAGCCACATCACCATCGTGCTTAATGAAAGATAAGGAGGCAAATAATGGGACAGAAAGTTAATCCACACGGCTTAAGAGTCGGTGTTATTAAAGACTGGGACTCAAAATGGTATGCTGAAGCTGATTTCGCAGATAACTTAGTAGAAGATTATGCGATCAGAAAATTCCTGAAGAAGAAATTATACAGCGCCGGCATTTCTGATATTGAAATTGAACGTGCATCTGACCGCGTTAAAGTTGTTATCCACACAGCAAAACCAGGTGTAGTAATCGGTAAGGGTGGATCTGAAATTGAGAAGGTAAAAGCTGAAGTTCAGAAGCTTACAGATAAGAAGTTATTTGTTGATATTAAAGAGATTAAAAGACCAGACAAAGATGCTCAGTTAGTAGCTGAATCTATTGCACAGCAGTTAGAGAACCGTGTTTCCTTCCGTCGTGCTATGAAGTCTACCATGGGACGTTCCATGAAATCTGGTATTAAAGGAATTAAGACTGCAGTTGCAGGTCGTCTTGGCGGTGCTGATATGGCTCGTACAGAGTTCTACAGCGAAGGAACTATTCCGTTACAGACACTCAGAGCAGATATTGACTATGGTTTCGCTGAGGCAGATACAACCTATGGTAAGATCGGTGTTAAGGTATGGATCTACAATGGCGAAGTACTTCCAACTAAAGGAAAAAAGGAAGGGAGCGATAAATAATGTTAATGCCTAAGAGAGTTAAGCGTCGTAAACAGTTCCGTGGAAGCATGGCTGGTAAAGCTTTAAGAGGCAATACAATCAGCAATGGTGAGTTCGGTTTAGTCGCTTTAGACCCATGTTGGATCAAATCAAATCAGATCGAGGCAGCCCGTGTTGCCATGACCCGTTATATTAAGCGTGGTGGTAAAGTCTGGATCAAGATTTTCCCGGATAAGCCTGTAACAGCAAAGCCAGCAGAAACCCGAATGGGTTCCGGTAAGGGCGCTCTGGAGTACTGGGTAGCAGTAGTAAAACCAGGTCGTGTATTATTTGAAATCGCTGGAGTACCTGAAGAAACAGCACGTGAAGCTTTACGTCTTGCTATGCACAAGTTACCATGCAGATGTAAAATTGCTGCTAAGGCAGATTTAGAAGGCGGTGAATGACAGTGAAAATGAATAAATATGTTGAAGAATTAAAAGGAAAATCAGTTGCCGAGCTGAATGTAGAATTAGTAGCTGCAAAGAAAGAACTTTTCAACTTAAGATTCCAGAATGCAACCAACCAGCTTGATAACACAAGCCGGATCAAAGAGGTTCGCAAAAACATTGCCAGAATTCAGACTGTTATAACTGAGAAGGCTAAATTAGCTTAAGTTGCAGCTTATTAAAAAGCATGACACACACGAGTGTGTGTTAACTTATAGATTGGGGCCATGGAAGGCCAAAACTCGAAAGGAGAATACAGAACGTGGAAAGAAATCTTAGAAAAACCCGTACTGGTAAGGTTGTGAGCAACAAGATGGATAAGACCATCGTTGTAGCGATTGAAGACCATGTAGAACATCCTTTATACGGCAAGATCGTAAAAAGAACGTATAAATTAAAAGCTCATGATGAGAAGAATGACTGCAACATGGGCGATACCGTAAAAGTAATGGAAACAAGACCGCTGTCAAAAGACAAGAGATGGAGACTTGTTGAGATTCTCGAAAGAGCGAAATAATTTATTTCCAGGAAGGAGTAACAGGCATGATTCAGCAGGAAACCAGATTAAGGGTTGCCGACAATACCGGTGCAAAAGAACTTCTTTGTATCCGTGTTATGGGCGGATCTACAAGAAGATATGCTAATATTGGTGATGTTATCGTTGCCAGCGTAAAAGATGCAACACCTGGCGGTGTTGTGAAGAAAGGCGACGTTGTCAAAGCCGTTGTGGTACGTACTGTTAAAGGCGCGCGCCGTAAAGACGGTTCATATATCAAGTTCGATGAGAATGCTGCCGTAATTATCAAAGATGACAAGACTCCAAAAGGAACTCGTATCTTTGGACCGGTTGCCAGAGAGTTAAGAGAGAAACAGTTCATGAAAATTGTTTCCTTAGCTCCGGAAGTATTATAAGGAGGTGTCGGACTGTGCATAAAATAAAAAGAGACGACCTTGTAAAGGTTATCGCAGGAAAAGATAGAGATAAACAGGGTAAGGTTCTTCACGTGGATACGAAGAACAACAGAGTGGTAGTGGAAGGCGTAAACATGATCACAAAGCATGTGAAACCAGGCGCAGGAAACCCACAGGGCGGTATCGTACAGAAAGAAGCTGCACTTGATATCTCCAATGTAATGCTTGTTGTTGACGGAAAAGCAACCAGAGTCGGCTTTGAAGTAAAAGACGGCAAGAAAGTCCGCGTTGCTAAAACAACCGGCAAAGTAATTGACTAATTCGGAGAGGAGGAATAAAAATTGGCTAGATTAAAAGAGACCTACCAGTCAGAGATCGTAGAAGCTATGATCAAGAAATTTGGATATAAGAACAGCATGGAAGTTCCGAAGTTAGATAAGATTGTCATCAATATGGGTATTGGTGAAGCAAAGGAAAACGCCAAGATTTTAGACTCTGCAGTAAGAGATTTAGAAATCATCTCCGGACAGAAAGCAGTTTTAACAAAGGCTAAAAAATCAGTTGCTAACTTCAAAATCAGAGAAGGTATGCCAATCGGCTGTAAAGTTACCTTACGCGGTAAGAGAATGTATGAGTTTGCTGATCGTCTGATCAACCTTGCACTTCCTCGTGTACGTGACTTCAGAGGTGTAAATCCTAACGCATTTGATGGCAGAGGAAACTTTGCACTTGGAATCAAGGAACAGCTTATTTTCCCTGAAATTGAGTACGATAAAGTTGACAAGGTAAGAGGTATGGACATTATATTTGTTACTACCGCTAAGACAGACGAAGAAGCCCGTGAACTTTTGACATTATTCAATATGCCATTTGCAAAATAGTAGGAGGAATTATCCATGGCTAAGACTTCAATGAAGATCAAACAGCAGAGACCTGCTAAATTCTCCACAAGAGAATATAATCGTTGCAGAATCTGCGGTCGTCCGCATGCTTATTTAAGAAAATACGGAATTTGCAGAATCTGCTTCCGTGAATTAGCATATAAGGGTCAGATCCCAGGCGTTAAAAAAGCAAGCTGGTAAAATAAGGAAGGAGGCAATTTCAAAATGACAATGAGCGATCCAATCGCAGATATGCTTACAAGAATCCGTAATGCAAATACTGCAAAACATGATACAGTAGATGTACCTTCATCCAAGATGAAATTAGCTATTGCTGATATCCTTGTTAAAGAGGGATACATTAAAAAATATGATATCGTAGAAGATGGTGCGTTCCAGACAATCCGGATCACATTAAAATACGGTAAAGATAAAAACGAAAAAATTATCACAGGCATCAAGAGAATTTCCAAACCTGGTTTACGTGTATATGCAAGCAAGGAAGAAATGCCAAGAGTACTGGGCGGTCTTGGAACTGCAATCATTTCCACAAACCTGGGTGTAGTTACCGATAAGGAAGCACGCAACCAGGGCGTTGGCGGAGAAGTTCTTGCATTTATCTGGTAATTAACAAAGCATCTGAAAACAGAGGGAACGCACAGATTCCCTCCGAAAATTTAAGGAGGTAAACGGCATGTCACGTATAGGAAGAATGCCTATCGCGATTCCAGCAGGCGTTACTGTTGCAATTGCAGAAAATAATAAAGTGACTGTAAAAGGTCCTAAGGGAACTCTTGAGAGAGTATTACCCTCAGAGATGACAATCAAAGAAGAAGATGGTCATATCGTTGTAACAAGACCAAATGATTTAAAGAAAATGAAATCTTTACACGGTCTTACAAGAACCTTAATCAACAACATGATCGTTGGAGTTACTGCAGGATATGAGAAAAAGCTTGAAATCAACGGTGTTGGTTACAGAGCTCAGAAGCAGGGCAAGAAGCTTGTTCTTTCCCTTGGCTATTCCCATCCGGTAGAAATGGAAGATCCGGAAGGAATCGAATCTGCCATGGAAGGTCAGAACATCATCTTCATTAGAGGTATCGATAAAGAAAAAGTTGGCCAGTACGCTGCTGAAATCAGAGATAAGAGAAGACCTGAGCCGTATAAGGGCAAGGGTATCAAGTATGCTGACGAAGTGATCAGACGTAAAGTTGGTAAGACTGGTAAGAAATAATTAAGGAGAGTGTAAAGATGGTTAGCAAACAGTCAAAAAGCGAAATCCGCGTTAAGAAGCACAACAGATTACGTAATCGTCTTGCAGGTACTGCAGAGAGACCACGTTTAGCTGTGTTTAGAAGTAATAATCATATGTATGCTCAAATTATTGACGATACAGTTGGTAAGACTTTAGTTGCTGCTTCTTCAGTAGAAAAAGAAGTAAAGGCAGAATTAGAGAAAACTAACAACGTTGATGCTGCAGCATATGTAGGTACCGTAGTTGCAAAGAGAGCAATGGAAAAAGGTATTAAAGAAGTTGTCTTTGACAGAGGCGGATTTATATATCAGGGTAAGATTCAGGCATTAGCAGACGCAGCCAGAGAAGCTGGTCTGGAATTCTAGTAGAGAGGAGAACACAGCGTGAAACATACAATTATTGATGCAAGTCAGTTAGAATTAAACGACAAAGTGGTTGCTATCAAGCGTGTATCTAAAACCGTTAAAGGTGGACGTACCATGAGATTCTCTGCTTTAGTAGTCGTAGGCGATGGCAACGGCCATGTTGGTGCTGGTCTTGGCAAAGCCGGAGAAGTTCCAGAAGCAATCCGTAAAGGAAAAGAGGCTGCAGTTAAGAATATGGTTACTGTTCCGATCGATGAGAACAACAGTATCCCTCATGATCTGTTAGGAAGATTTGGAAGTGCATCCGTACTTCTTAAGAGAGCTAACGAAGGTACAGGAGTTATTGCGGGAGGTCCTGCCCGTGCAGTTGTAGAGCTTGCAGGTATTAAGAACATCCGTACTAAATCCTTAGGTTCTAATAATAAAACTAACGTAGTATTAGCAACAATCGAAGGCTTAACTCAGTTAAAGACTCCTGAGGAAGTTGCTAGACTTCGCGGCAAATCTGTTGAAGAGATTTTAGGCTAAGGAGGATAAGAAGATGGCAGATAAATTAAAAATCACATTGGTGAAATCCCCGATCGGCGCTATTCCAAAGCAGAAAGCAACCGTTTTAGCATTAGGCTTAAAAAAGCTTCACAAAACAGTTGAGATGCCGGACAATGGTGCAGTCAGAGGTATGATTGCCAACGTACGTCATTTAGTAAAAGTTGAAGAGATCTAAGAGAAAACAGTAAGGAGGTGCAAGCGATGGATTTATCAAATTTACAGCCTGCGTTAGGTTCCAAGCACAGCGATAACTTCAGAAGAGGCCGCGGTCATGGTTCAGGTAATGGTAAGACAGCAGGTAAAGGTCATAAAGGACAGAAGGCTCGTTCCGGAGCTACCAGACCAGGTTTCGAAGGTGGTCAGATGCCTTTATACAGACGTATTCCGAAGAGAGGCTTTACAAATAGAAATTCAAAAGTAATTATCGGTATTAATGTAGGCGCTTTAGAAGCATTCGACAACGGCACAGTAGTGACTGTTGAGACTTTATTAGAGAGCGGTATCGTTAAGAATCCGCGTGATGGAGTTAAGATCCTTGGAAATGGAGAATTAACCAAAAAGCTTACAGTAAAGGTAGGTGCTTTCAGCGAAGGCGCAAAAACCAAAATCGAGGCTTTAGGTGGAACCTGCGAGGTGATCTAATATGTTTAAAACACTCCGTAATGCATTCAAGATCAAGGATGTAAGAACGAAACTTATCTATACGTTCATGATGCTGGTGGTTACCAGAATTGGCTCTCAGCTGCCGATTCCAGGAGTTGAAACAAGTTTTTTCAAAGATTTTTTTGCTCAGCAGAACAACGATGCGTTCGGTTTCTTTAACGCAGTGACAGGAAGTTCCTTTACGAACATGTCTGTGTTCGCACTGAGCATTACCCCCTACATCACATCTTCCATTATCATGCAGCTTCTCACAATTGCAATTCCAAAGTTAGAGGAAATGCAGAAGGACGGTGAAGATGGAAGAAAGAAGATTGCAGAATACACCCGCTACGTTACAGTTGCTTTGGCCTTAATCGAGTCGATCGCTATGGCGATCGGATTCGGAGGCCAGGGTCTGTTAAAAGAATACAATATATTAAGCGTTATCATTGTAGTGGTTACTATGACGGCAGGAAGTGCACTCCTCATGTGGATCGGTGAGAGGATTACGGAAAATGGTGTGGGAAATGGTATTTCCATTGTCCTTTTATTTAACATTATATCCAGCTTTCCATCCGATGCGTTTACGCTTTATACCAGATTTATGTCTGGAAAATCCGTTGCCGTGGCAGCAGTAGCTGCGATCATAATCATTGCAATAACTGTCGCAATTGTTGTATTCGTTATCATCCTTCAGGATGGTGAAAGAAGAATTCCTGTGCAGTACTCCAAAAAGATGCAGGGACGCAAGATGGTAGGCGGACAAGCAAGCAACATTCCGCTGAAGGTTAATACCGCCGGTGTTATCCCGGTTATTTTCGCTTCTTCTATCATGTCATTCCCCGTGGTGATTTCACAGTTTCTTGGAAACCGGATTAACTACGACAGCATCGGAGGACATATTTTATCCGCACTCAGTTCTTCCAACTGGTTCAAGCCGGAGAGACCGCTTAATTCCATTGGTCTTTTGGTTTATATCGCACTTATCATTGTGTTTGCATATTTTTATACTTCAATTACATTTAATCCCCTTGAAGTAGCAAACAACATGAAAAAGTCCGGCGGTTTTATCCCGGGTATCCGCCCAGGTAAGCCAACCAGTGATTACCTTAATTCAATCTTAAACTATATCGTATTTATAGGAGCATGCGGTCTGAGTATCGTCTGTATCATTCCGATTATGGTTTCCGGCTTATTCAGCGTAAGCCGACTTTCCTTCGGCGGTACATCCCTGATTATCATTGTCAGTGTTGTGCTGGAGACATTAAAGGCGATTGAATCCCAGATGCTTGTGCGTTACTATAAAGGATTTTTGAACGATTAGAAAGCAAACCAAGGGAGACACGCCGTGGCGTGTTTTTCCTTGGGATTTGTGCTATTTAAACCTTAAATTAATGGAGGGACTGTTGATGAAAATCATCATGTTAGGTGCCCCTGGTGCCGGCAAAGGTACTCAGGCTAAAAAAATTGCTGAGAAATATCAGATTCCTCACGTTTCTACCGGAGATATTTTCCGTTCTAACATAAAAGAAGGAACGGAGCTGGGAAGAAAAGCGAAGGAATATATGGATCAGGGCGCTCTTGTACCAGATCAGCTGACCATCGGTATGCTATTGGACCGCATACAGAAAGAAGACTGCAAAGACGGCTATGTACTGGATGGATTTCCAAGAACCATTCCCCAGGCAGAAAGCCTTCAGAAAGCGATTACTGAAATGGGCCAGAAGATAGACTTTGCGATAAACATTGATGTTCCCGATGAGAATATAATCAACAGAATGTCAGGAAGACGTGCCTGTATATCCTGCGGGGCTACATATCACATCGTTTATAATCCAAGCAAGGAGCCTGGAATATGTGATGTCTGTGGTTCAGAACTTGTCTTAAGAGATGATGATAAACCGGAAACCGTGAAAAAACGTCTGTCGGTTTACCATGCTCAGACCAGACCATTGATTGATTATTATAAAGAAGCCGGCGTGCTGGTGAATGTTGACGGAACACAGGCATTAAATAAAGTGTTCTCCGATATCACTGACATCCTAGGAGCATAGTTTATGTCAGTTACGATTAAATCTGCTAGAGAAATAGAACTTATGAGAGAGGCCGGAAGAATTCTATGCATCACTCATGAAGAACTGAAGAAGGCCTTAAAGCCGGGAATGACAACCTGGGATATTGACCATCTGGGTGAAGAGATCATAAGAAGCTATGGCTGTACGCCTTCATTCTTAAATTATAACGGTTATCCTGCCTCCATCTGCGTATCGGTCAATGATGAGGTAGTTCATGGAATACCAAGTAAGAAGCGCGTACTGAGAGAAGGAGATATTGTAAGCCTGGATGCAGGAGTGATTTATAAAGGCTATCATTCCGACGCAGCAAGGACTTATGGGATCGGAGAGATCACTCCTGAAGCGGGTCAACTTATGGAAGTGACGAAACAATGTTTCTTTGAAGGGATTAAATATGCAAAATCTGGCAATCATTTAGGTGAAATATCTGCGGCAATCCAGAAATATGCAGAACAATTCGGATATGGCGTTGTCCGGGATCTGGTAGGTCACGGAATCGGCACCCACCTTCACGAAGATCCGGAAATACCGAATTTCTCCACAAGAAGACGGGGAATCAAATTAAGACCAGGCATGACACTTGCAATTGAGCCTATGATTAATGAAGGAACACTGGAAGTGGTCTGGCTTGATGATGACTGGACCGTTGTAACAGAGGACGGAAAGCTTTCCGCTCATTATGAGAATACGGTTCTTATTACAGAAGGTGAACCGGAAGTATTAAGTCTGGTTTCCGAAGTCTGCGGGGAATAGGCCGATGAATGAGTACACCGGTTTGTTCGTAAAATCCACGGCAGGCCACGACAATGGAGAATATTTTTTCATATTGCGTGAGGAAGGCGAATATATATATCTGGTGGACGGAAAAATAAGACGTCTTGACTGCCCCAAGAAAAAAAAGAAAAAGCATGTAATCCCCCTGTTGTGGGAGAAACAGTCTCCGGGAGATAAGATCCGGGAAAATAAAAGAGTCACCGATGAAGAGATCAAACATTTCATCCGATGTTTCAAAAGAGAAGATCAGGTTGTTAGGAGGTAAGATTTATGTCAAAAGCAGATGTTATTGAAATTGAAGGTACCGTTGTGGAGAAGCTACCCAATGCCATGTTCCAGGTTGAACTGGAAAACGGGCATCAGGTGTTAGCTCATATCAGCGGAAAACTTCGCATGAACTACATTCGTATTTTACCGGGTGATAAGGTAACCATCGAGATGTCCCCTTATGATTTAAGCAAGGGAAGAATCATCTGGCGAGATAAATAAAGCGTCCAGGGTCCGGCGCGTTCCAGATCTGGAACGCGACACGCCAGGGCAAAGGGTTAAGAAATATATAGGAAAAAGCGCTTGCATTTTAAAAGAAACAGTGTTATAATGCTATAGCGACTTTGTTGAAATACTGGGTGTATTATGCCCATATGGGCAGCACTGGTTTTAAGATAAAAACACACTGCGGGTATACTCAGAAGGCTCTTTGCAAGAGGAGACTCCATCGTCACCAGGCTCGTAAGAGACCTCACTAAGTGTCGGGGAGCACTTTCGCACGTAAGCGTCTATAAAACAGGCGCTGAGTGCTCAATGCGAAGGGCGCATAACGGAAAGGAGAATTGCTGTGAAGGTTAGATCATCAGTCAAGCCAATTTGCGAAAAATGCAAAATCATCAAAAGAAAAGGCAGTATCAGAGTAATCTGTGAAAATCCTAAGCATAAGCAGAGACAAGGTTAAAATAATTAATGGAGGTGTACTACACACATGGCTCGTATTTCAGGTGTTGATTTACCAAGAGAAAAACGTGTTGAGATCGGTTTAACTTACATCTACGGTATCGGTAGAACCAGTTCAAACCGCATTCTTACAACAGCTGGCGTTAATCCTGACACTCGTGTTAAGGACTTAACCGATGACGAAGTAAAGAGAATTGCAGAAGTAATTACAGCGTCTCAGACTGTAGAAGGTGATTTACGTAGAGAAATCGCTATGAACATCAAGAGACTTCAGGAAATCGGTTGCTATCGCGGAATCCGCCATAGAAAAAGTCTTCCGGTTCGTGGTCAGAAAACTAAGACCAATGCAAGAACTCGTAAGGGTCCTAGAAAAACTGTAGCAAATAAGAAGAAATAGGCAGGCATTGAACACTTAGTGAGGTATCTCACGAACTTAGTGTGACAGCGTGCCCCGCTTTATCGGGCAAAGTTGTTCTTTGACCGTAAGGGAAAAGAACATCATTAATAAACAACAATACAGAATCACGTTACATGTTTTAAAAACAGGAATAACAGGATTCAGATTTCGTTCCTGCGTTACGCGGCTGCGGGCGGGGCGGAGCAACTATAAAGAAAGTAGGTTAGTTTAAAATGGCTAAAAAAATGTCCACTACTAAAAAAGTGACAAAAAAGCGCGTAAAGAAAAACGTTGAACGCGGACAAGCACATATCCAGTCATCTTTTAATAACACAATTGTGACATTAACGGATACACAGGGTAATGCATTATCCTGGGCAAGTGCTGGCGGTCTGGGATTTAGAGGTTCAAGGAAATCTACTCCATATGCAGCTCAGATGGCGGCAGAAACTGCTACTAAAGCAGCTCTTGTACATGGTTTAAAATCAGTAGACGTTATGGTTAAAGGTCCTGGTTCAGGCCGTGAAGCAGCTATTCGTGCACTTCAGGCATGCGGTTTAGAAGTAACCAGCATCAAGGACGTAACTCCTGTACCACATAACGGTTGTCGTCCACCAAAACGTAGAAGAGTCTAATTAGGAGGTAATTACAGTGGCAGTTGATAGAGTTCCTGTTCTTAAAAGATGTAGATCCCTTGGTCTTGATCCGATCTATTTAGGAATAGATAAAAAATCAAACAGAGAATTAAAAAGAGCTAACAGAAAGATGAGTGAATACGGCATTCAGCTGAGAGAAAAGCAGAAAGCTAAATTCATCTACGGCGTGCTTGAGAAACCTTTCCGTAACTATTATGCCAAGGCTGAGAGAATGAATGGTATGGTTGGTGAAAACCTTATGATTCTTCTTGAGAGAAGACTTGACAACGTAGTATTCCGTATGGGATTCGGAAGAACCAGAAGAGAGACCAGACAGATGGTTGACCACAAGAGCATTCTTGTAAATGGTAAATGCGTAAATATCCCTTCCTTCTTAGTTAAGGCTGGTGATGTAATAGAAGTAAAAGAAAAATGCAAAACCAATGCAAGATTTAAAAGTGTTCAGGAAACGACAGCTGGCCGTATGGTTCCGGCATGGCTTGATGTTGACCATGAGAATTTACGTGGTACTGTTAAAGAGTTACCAACAAGAGATGAGATTGATGTTCCAGTGAATGAGATGCTTATCGTCGAGTTGTACTCCAAATAATTGAAAGTCTGTTGATAGAAGCTGGCTTTCGCCCGGGGGCACTTTGCTTCCGGGCAAGGTTTGAGTATAAGACCCTCGATACAAAATACCCAAAAGGAGGGGCTATTAGTGTTCGATTTTGAAAAACCAAACATTGAGATTGCTGAAATCTCAGAAGACAAAAAATATGGCAAGTTTGTAGTTGAACCGCTTGAAAGAGGTTATGGCACGACTTTAGGTAATTCCTTAAGAAGAATCATGCTTTCTTCCTTACCGGGCGCTGCAGTCAGTCAGGTAAAAATCGACGGCGTTTTGCATGAATTCAGTTCAATTCCCGGAGTTAAGGAAGATGTAACTGAGATCATTATGAACATCAAGAGCTTATCTATTAAAAACAACAGCGATACCAATGAAGCTAAGGTTGCATACATCGAGTTTGAAGGCGAGGGTGTGGTAACTGCAGCGGATATCCAGGCGGATCCCGATATTGAGATCATGAACCCGGATCAGGTTATCGCTACACTTAGCGGCGGTACCGACAGTAAGTTCTATATGGAACTTACCATCACAAAGGGCCGTGGCTATGTGAGTGCAGACAAGAATAAGAGTGAAGATTTACCGATAGGTGTGATTGCTGTTGATTCTATTTATACACCAGTAGAGCGCGTCAACATGACGGTAGAAAACACCCGAGTAGGTCAGGTTACCGATTATGATAAGCTGACTTTAGATGTATTTACAAATGGAACTCTGGCACCGGATGAAGCAGTCAGCCTGGCTGCAAAGGTACTGAGTGAGCATTTAAACTTATTCATTGATCTGTCTGAGAACGCCAAGACTGCAGAAGTTATGGTGGAAAAGGAAGACAATGAGAAGGAAAAAGTTCTGGAGATGAATATAGATGAACTGGAGCTTTCTGTCCGTTCCTATAATTGTCTCAAGAGAGCTGGAATCAATACGGTAGAAGAACTGTGCAACAGAACTTCAGAAGATATGATGAAGGTACGTAACTTAGGCCGCAAATCCTTAGAAGAGGTACTGGCAAAGTTAAAGGAACTGGGATTACAGCTTAACCCAAGCGATGATACCAATGCATAATTGGACCGCTTAAGCAGTTGATTTATGGAGATTAAGCACTGATACAGTAAGACCGAAGAAGCATGTATCAGTGTTCCACAAATGGAGGAATATTGAGATGGCAGGATATAGAAAACTGGGAAAAACTTCCAGTCAGAGAAAAGCATTAATCAGAAGCCAGGTAACTGCATTAATATATAATGGCAAGATCGTGACAACAGAAGCAAGAGCAAAAGAAATCCGCAAGGTTGCAGAAGGTCTGATTGCTCTGGCAGTAAAAGAGAAGGATAACTTCGAAACTGTTAAGGTTACTGCGAAAGTTGCACGTAAAGATAAAGACGGTAAGAGAGTAAAAGAAGTTGTAAACGGCAAGAAAGTAACTGTTTATGATGAAGTAGAAAAAGAGATCAAAAAAGATCTTCCTTCCAGACTTCATGCAAGAAGACAGATGTTAAAGGTCCTTTACGACGTAACAGAAGTTCCGTCTGAAGCAGCAGGAAGAAAGAAAAACACAAAGTCTGTTGATCTTCCAAAGAAGCTGTTCGATGAGGTTGCACCAAAGTATGTTTCCCGCAACGGTGGTTACACACGTATCGTTAAGATCGGCCAGCGTAAAGGTGATGCAGCGATGGAAGTTGTTCTTGAGCTTGTATAAAAACAATTTGATTCCCGATATGGAAGAAATTTCATATTGGGAATTTTTTGTTTATAAACAAAGAACGTGCTGCAAAACCATTTGTAGAAACAGTTCTGCAACACGCTTAATGCTTTTGAAGAGATATATTATTTGTGATAGCCAATTGCGCTTTTGGGACAGGCTGAAACACATTTTCCGCATTGAATGCAATCCGGATGACTTAATAAATTTCCTTTATAATCATAAGGTACAATGCCAATGGGGCATTTTTTTTGACATAGTTTGCAGGAAACACAGGAATCAGATACTTTCAGTACGCGGTTGCTTTTCCGAAGCCGGCTGATCCATGATGCAATCGTTCCCATAGGGCAGAAGTTACACCAGGTACGATGATTGAAGAATAAGGAGAGTACAACACCAACAATGGTAGTAACAACGATAATACGGTAAAATACCATACCGATTCCATATAGATTCCCCCAGTTTTGCTTTATTCCAAAGCCGAACATTCCCAGCATGAAAACGACCATAAAAATTCGAAATCCGTTTGACTTCAGAAATTTAGGCACAGGCTTTTTGTTACTGAATCTTGATACAATATTGTCGTAAAAGCTGCCCCGCGGACAGAGGTTGCCACACCAGTATCGTCCTTTGAAAAGTGATACAGTAATTGGGGCGATCATACAGACGGCAGCAGCAACTGCGAAACGAAGATCAAAAAGACTAAGAGTGACAAAGGCGATTAACAGCAGGAAAGAATATTTTTTCCATATTGAAGATAAAGTTTTCATAGACTCCTCCTAAAATGAATTACATTATATTATTATAGGGATTTGTGGATTTTTATCTGTGACTACATCACAGTCTCACAAATGAATGACCACCTTCCCCTTAAGAAACGCAAGAATAAAGAAAGAATATCGTAAGTTGACGGACAATTGCTTTCAGGGCTATAATGTAAAATGTAGAATATTATGGTTCTAATGTTAAAAATGCGCTAAAATAAAAACGGGAGGTATTAAGTATGAAGCGTTTAAAGAGACTGATGACTATTGTCTCTGCATTGGGGGTATTGACGGCCAGTATACCATTTGATGCAATGGCAGCTTCCGTAAAAACTATATCGTCTGTAACGATTAATGTAGGTTTGGAAGATATCACAATGGGAGATACACTCCCCTCTGAAAATTCTTTTTCTACAACATCGGAAAGTGGCAATTATGTTTACGCCAATAACGACAGATACGAAGTGACAGACTTAAACTGGATTACATCTGATAATAAGGAAATGAAGATTGGTTATGAACCGAAGATGAAGATAACACTGCATGCTACGGATTCTGATGAATATGCATTTAAAGGAGGCTATCAGTCCAGTAATGTTAAAGTCAAGGGAGGTACCTACGTTTCCTCAAATCGTTCCGGTTCCGATACGTTGTATGTAACCATTAAGTTTAAGCCGATTAAAGGGACCTATGATTCTCCGGAAGACGCTTACTGGAGAGATTCTGGTTTTGGCAATGCCAGATGGAGCGAACCGGATAGTGGCTCCGAGGCCTATGATGTATATTTATACCGTGGAAGCTCCATTATTAAGAAGGTAGAGAAACTGAAAGCAACTTCTTATAATTTTTATCCGTATATGACAAAAGCTGGTACCTACAGCTTTAAGGTACGTACAGTGCCATACAGCGATACTGAGGATAAATACGGAAAGAACAGTGACTGGACTGAATCCGATGAGGTATATGTACCTAAGGAGAAAGTATCCGATGGAAGAGGTCAGGACAGTATTGCATCCAGCGGAGAAGTTGGCTGGATTAAGAATGGAAATTCATGGTATTACCGCTACCCGGATGGAACTTATTTAAAGAATAACTGGTCTAAGATTAATGACATCTGGTATCTTTTTGACAGCAATGGCATGATGCTGACCGGATGGCAGAAAAAGGGTGATCAGACCTATTATTTTAATGGTGATGGGGCGATGCTTAAGGGCTGGTTTAAATCCGATAATAAATGGTATTATTTAAACCCTTCCACAACGAACGGAATTGAAGGGGCACTGATCACTGGCTGGATTTCTTACAACAATAAGTGGTATTACGCTGATTCCCAGGGTGTTATGCAGGAAGGCTGGAAGCAGATTGACAACAACTGGTTCTATTTTTATCCCGGTGAGGGATCTAAGGCAGTAAACACCACCATCAGCGGCTTTAGAGTAGATGGAGAGGGGATCTGGCGAAAGTAGGGGAGAAAGGAAGTAGAGATCGATGATTAGGAGAAAAGGGAAAGGAACATGGTTACTGCTCTTATGCATGATCATGGTCCTTGGTACCGGAATAACAGCATCAGCTTCAGGAAGTTTAAAGATCTATGTAGAGAATGGCAGCAAGAGTTCGTGGACGGATGGAATTAATGTTCCGACTGTAAAGGTGAATTATTCGGAAGAGAGTCCGAGCTGGAGTAAGGATGAGGAGGACTGGGAGCCTGGAAAGAAAGTGAAAGGCACCATTCAGATATCCGGTACTTACGAGAGAGGGGATTGCTCTATAAAAGGTGCAAAACTGCTTTCTGTGAAAAACGAAGACGGGGAGACTGTCATCACCTTCTCTTATATCCCTGTTGCAAAACTGGAATCTCCGGAACGGGCTGGCTGGAGTGATAATGCAAAGACCAAGGCGTCATGGAAGAAAGTACCCTTTGCATCCAGATATCAGATAGTTCTTTATCAGGAAAACGGAATCTGGATTAAAAGCCTGACGACCTCTTCCACATCTGTTGATCTTCTACCTTATATGAACAGCGGATATAAATATTATTACACGGTAAAAGCCATATTAAAGGATTCTTCGGAAGAGGATTATTTAAGAGAGGGTGATACCATCACCTCTGATGATTCCGTGGTTCAGGAACTGGGAGAGACTCTGGGTGTATGGTCTAATTACCCGAATGGTAAGAAGTACCGCGCAGAAGATGGCAATTATGTGACTGACGGCTGGAAGATGATCAGCGGCAATTGGTATTATTTTAAGCCCGATGGTTATGCTGCAACCGGCTGGCAGAAGATTGATAATAAATGGTATTATATGGATTCAGATGCTGTGATGAAGACCGGCTGGCAGCAGCTGAATGGTGTGTGGTATTTCCTTAATACCGACGGAGATATGGCAATCGGGTGGATTCAGCCGTCTCCGGGTAAATGGTATTATCTCAATGAAGACGGAAGCCTGGCTATGAATACAACGGTTGACGGAACTTATAAGGTTAATGAATCGGGCTTATGGATACAATAAAACAGATAGATGGTATAGATGGAAACATCTGTACCATCTATTTGTTTTTTCTAAAGTAAAATGGTGTTCCTGCTTAATATCGGTGCTTTTCGCCCTGTGTTTTGGAAAAGATACTTACCGAAGCTTGACTGTTATGCAATATTAAACTAAAATTATGTGGCATAAGGATGTTTCACTTTTAAAGAAAGGCATACTATGGGAATAATAAAAACGTCTCAACTGATTTTTGATTATATCAGAAAAGATGAAGAAGAAAATATTGAAGAAATTAAACGAGCCATTGATGGTGTGAGCCTGGATCTGGAAAAGGGTCAGTTCATTGCCATCCTTGGTCATAACGGATCCGGTAAGTCAACCTTTGCCAAACAGCTCAATGCCATATTGCTCCCTACAGAGGGGACGGTATGGATTCAGGATTTAGATACCTCCAGGGAGGAAAACCTTTGGGAAGTCCGCAAAAAGACAGGAATGGTTTTTCAAAACCCGGATAATCAGATCATAGGAAATATTGTGGAAGAAGATGTGGGATTCGGTCCTGAGAATCTTGGTGTGCCCACAGAAGAGATCTGGAAACGTGTGGACGAGAGCTTAAAAAGCGTTGGAATGGCTGCATACCGGTTAAAATCACCGAACAGGCTGTCCGGAGGACAGAAGCAGCGGGTCGCCATAGCCGGTGTAATGGCTATGAGACCCCAGTGTATCGTTCTGGATGAACCTACGGCCATGTTAGACCCCAATGGACGCAAAGAGGTTGTAAGAACGGTTCATGAATTGAACCGTAAAGAGGGAATCACAGTACTTCTTATAACCCATTACATGGAAGAGGTAACGGGGGCTGACAGGGTGATTGTTATGGATGAAGGCAAGGTGGTTATGGATGGAACTCCTCGTGAGATATTCTCCCAGGTGGAGAAGTTAAAAACCTATCGTTTGGATGTACCACAGGTAACAGAGCTTGCATTTGAGCTAAAACAACGGGGACTTGATCTGCCGGATGGAATATTGACTCTTGATGAGCTGATGGAGAATCTTTTACCCCGGTTTGCAGAACGTTTTCCTGGAGAAGTGATTCTGGAGAACGGAGGAAACCATGTCAATTAAAGCAGAGCATATTAATTATATTTATGGGAAGGGGACAGCCTTTGAGCAGCATGCTCTAAAGGATGTGAACCTGGAGATACCGGATGGAGAATTCGTGGGGCTGATCGGTCACACCGGTTCCGGAAAATCCACGCTGATCCAGCATTTAAACGGACTTCTCCGCGCTACAGATGGAAAACTATATTATAATGGAAGAAATATTTATGAGGAAGGTTATAATCTTCGGAATTTGAGAAGTCATGTGGGACTGGTATTTCAGTATCCGGAGCATCAGCTTTTTGAAATCGATGTATTTACCGATGTCTGCTTTGGACCCAAAAATCAGGGTCTGAACAAGGAAGAAGCTGCTAAACGGGCGAGAGAAGCACTTACCATGGTGGGACTTGATGAGAGCTATTATAAAAGATCTCCCTTTGAGCTATCAGGAGGTCAGAAGAGGCGGGTAGCAATCGCAGGCGTACTGGCCATGAACCCGGATGTTCTGATTCTTGATGAGCCCACAGCAGGACTGGATCCCAAAGGAAGAGACGAGATTCTGGATCAGATTAAAAGGCTTCATGAGGAACGGAAGATGACGATTATTCTGGTTTCACACAGCATGGAGGATGTGGCCCGGTATGTGGACCGGATTCTGGTGATGAACCAGGGAGAAAAAGTGTTTGACGATACACCAAAGGAAGTATTTCAGCATTATAAGGAACTGGAGGCGATGGGTCTGGCGGCTCCTGAGATCACTTATGTGGTTCAGACGCTGAAATCCCACGGTGTCCCCATTGATACCAGTATTACAACAATAGAAGAAGCCAGAGACAAGATATTGAAGCTTCTGGGAAAATAGACAGGGAGATATTTATGCTGAAAGATATTACATTAGGGCAGTATTATCCGGTGGAATCCATTCTTCATAAGCTGGATCCGCGGACAAAGCTGTTTGGGACCATGATTTTTATCATATCCCTATTTATTGCAAATGATATCTGGGCTTATCTGGCAGCTACTGTATTTCTTGCAGCAGCCATTCGGCTCAGCAATGTTCCTCTTAAGTTTATGGTCAGAGGCTTAAAAGCCATCGTATTTCTGCTGCTGATCAGTGTCAGCTTCAATCTGTTTCTGACACCCGGTACGGCAGTTCTGACTTTAGGATTTTTAAAGATTACAAAAGAAGGTCTTATGGTGGCGGGATTTATGGGAATCCGACTGATCTATCTGGTAGTTGGGTCTTCCATTATGACTCTTACCACAACGCCCAATCAGCTGACGGACGGCCTGGAGAGGAGCCTTGATTTCTTAAACCGTTTTCGTGTCCCGGTTCATGAGGTGTCCATGATGATGTCCATTGCTCTGCGCTTCATTCCCATTCTTGTGGAAGAAACCGATAAGATCATGAAGGCGCAGATGGCAAGAGGCGCAGACTTTGAGACTGGAAATCTGATCCAGAAGGCGAAAAATATGATTCCCCTGCTGGTTCCGCTGTTCATCTCTGCATTCCGCCGTGCTACGGACCTTGCCATGGCGATGGAGGCCAGATGTTACCGGGGCGGAGAAGGCAGGACAAAAATGAAGCCTCTCCAATATGGAAATCGGGACAGGATCACATACCTGGTGTATTTTCTTTATCTTGCAGTCATCATAGGTCTCCGCGTCCTGAGCGTGCAGAGCTTTTAGAACAAAGGAGGATTTATGAAACGGGTTAAGATGATCGTTGCCTACGACGGTACCAATTACTGCGGCTGGCAGATACAGAACAATGGAATTACCATTGAGGAGGTGCTAAACCGCACTCTGACAGACTTATTAAAGGAGCCTGTCACTGTTACGGGAGCCAGCCGGACAGATTCCGGAGTGCATTCAGAGGGAAATGTGGCAGTTTTTGATACAGAGAACCGAATGCCCGCAGACAAGATCTGCTTTGCCCTGAATCAAAGGCTGCCTGATGATATCCGGGTTCTTCATTCGGAAGAGGTTCCGTCAGGCTATCACCCACGAAAACAAAACTGTGTTAAAACATATGAATATAAAATTATGAACCGGAGGATCGAAGTTCCCACCATGAGGCTGTACAGCTATTTCTGTTACTTTCCCCTTGATGTGGAGAAGATGAAAGCAGGAGCGTCCTATCTGGTTGGAGAACATGATTTTAAAAGCTTCTGTACTGCCAGAGGGCAGGCGGAAGAAACAGTACGTACTATTTACAGCCTGGAGGTTTTTAAGTCGGGTGACCTCATAACAATCCGGATAAAAGGCAATGGATTTTTATACAATATGGTAAGAATCATTGCAGGAACATTGATGAAGGTTGGTATGGGCGTTTATCCTCCGGAGCATGTGGAAGAGATTTTAGATGCCAGGGACCGGAATGCGGCAGGACCGAAAGCTATAGCTAAAGGTCTGACTCTGGTGAGCCTTGAGTATGAAAAAGAACTTGAGAAAGAGATTCATGGGGAGAATAAGGAGTGGAGCTACACTCTTTATCAGGATCGGATTGTATCTCATGGGGAGGCACGTCTGGTAATACACAGATGCAGAGAAGAGGATTTTGAACGCCTTCTGATCAGGGTTGTTCATCAGGCAGTAAGAAACGGAGCTCATACTGTATTGGTAAAGGATGAAGAACTGGAAGGCCGGATTAACTCAGGCAGAGCATATGGATTTTACACCTTTTATCCGGACGAAACAGGAGATGGATGGATGGTAACTGGGAGTCAGCGTGTAAAACCTTGATTTTAAAGGAAAAAACCCATGCTTTTGCAGGAAAAAAGGTTGACACGCAGGGGTAAATGTAATATAATGTATAACTGTGACGTTAGACGAAAATGTTCAAGCCAAGCCCCGGAATGAGCATTTTGTAATATAAAAACACCATAATTTACAGGAGGTTGTCCAATGAAGACTTTTATGGCTAGTCCAGCAACAATTGAAAGAAAATGGTACGTAGTTGACGCTACAGGATATACATTAGGACGCTTGGCTTCAGAAGTAGCTAAAGTATTAAGAGGAAAAAACAAACCGATTTACACACCACATATGGATTGCGGTGATTATGTAATCGTAGTGAACGCAGATAAGATTGAAGTTACAGGTAAGAAATTAGATCAGAAGATTTATTACCACCATTCTGATTATGTTGGCGGTATGAAAGAAACTACTTTAAGAGAAATGATGGCTAAAAAGCCTGAAAGAGTTATTGAATTAGCAGTTAAGGGAATGCTTCCAAAGGGACCTTTAGGAAGAAGCATGATAACAAAACTTCACGTATACGCTGGCGCAGAACATGATAACGCTGCTCAGAAACCAGAAGTTTTAGAATTCAAATTTTAATCAGAGGTGCTGAAAGGAGGAAGTTATCATGGCTAATGCAAAATTTTACGGAACAGGTAGAAGAAAAAAATCTATCGCTAGAGTATATTTAGTACCAGGTACAGGTAAGATCACCATCAATAAGAGAGATATCGATCAGTACTTCGGTCTTGAGACATTAAAGGTTGTAGTTCGTCAGCCATTAACAGCAACAGAGACAGTTGATAAATTCGACATTTTAGTAAACGTTCACGGCGGTGGTTTCACCGGACAGGCTGGTGCAGTCAGACACGGTATCGCAAGAGCTTTACTTAAAGCAGACATCGAATTCCGTCCAGTTCTTAAAAAAGCTGGATATTTAACAAGAGATCCAAGAATGAAAGAAAGAAAGAAATACGGCTTAAAGGCAGCTCGTCGTGCGCCGCAGTTCTCAAAGAGATAATATTCAAAAATCCTCAGAACAGAGATGTTCTGGGGATTTTTTTCTTAACATGATAGCTTTGGATTTGAGTATTCCTATTTTGGGGCATAGGTAAAGATAAATTGTACCCCGTGTCAAGGACATGTTGGGCATAACTGATTACCCAACTTTTCGAAGCGCCAATAATGGATCGTTTTCAGTTTGCATATAATGATAGAATTCGTTCGGGGACAGTTTTTCAAGCATCCATTGACCTCTGCCTTTGTTGTAATAATCCATCCAGTCATCAATGTCTGCTTTGATCAAGTTCTTTTACGGAAAGTGTATTCTTCTCTTTCTCCCGGGCGAGCTGAATCTGGAAAAAAGATACCCGGCATTTATCGCGGCGATTAAAAACGGGTTTTTTTAAAAACTCTATCTGTTGTTCCAGATGGACCATCTTGTCCTGCAGCTCACGGATTGCTAGATCTTCATTTCCTCCTCTGTAAATTTTCTGTTCGTGGGCAAAACGTACCTCCAATAAATTTAATATATCACAGTATTGGCGATCCTAAAACGACTTTGGGCGAACTGTCTGTGCTGACATGGGACCAACCAGAAATTTTAGGTATGAGACATAGAAAATCGTGTCTACGTAAGGGGGCTGCTCAAAAAGTTGGGTATAAAAATAATTTTTCCGTGTCCACTCTATTGGGTACATTATAGGGGACATTATATGAAGAGATAGGGCATATGTAGGAAAAAGATTTTAACTATGCCCCGCATGCTCATAACGGAGGGGCATAAATTAAGAAGCGACTGCTGCTATGCCCCAAATGGGGATAGAGAAGGTCGGAAAATGGGAGATATGGGGTAGAGGGGGGAAAAAGAAGTTATCAATGCCCCATTTTATCTAAAATAGTAATGAATGATTGATTCTATCTGATAAATATCCAGAGGTGCATTACGAGTCTCGTAGGTTGTAATTAAATTTATGGAGGGAACTATATTATATGAACAATAGATCTGGAGCTTAGAGAATGCATTTTTAGCGTAGGTAGGATTGTCCATCATACCGAAATGTTCCCAATAGTAGATTTGATCTGTGATTGGATGAAGAATAGTGAAATCTGGAAAGAAAGGGAGATCACCTAATTGTAACAGGCATTCATAACGGAATGGTATTTTGTTTTGAAATAGAGCTGTATCAATCATGGCTTCCGATTTGGAGCGAACGAGGTTTGTTGAGAGGGATTTATGAATCAGATGCTCAGGATGATTTTTATTTTGAGTATAGATAGTATTTACCCACTCATCATGAGTTTGTGATTTTGGTTTAAAGTGTGATTTTAGTAGAGGAAAGTAGCGGGGATTGGCTAGAAGCTGTTCAGATTTGTTATAAGGTTTAGCAAAATATTGCAGATATTGAGTACATACTTTTTTTTCTAGTAAAAGTTCCTCCAGCTTATAAGAAAGATACTTCTTTTTCGCAAGTTCTTCAGCTAAAGATTTTTGAGATTTCGGTAAGTAGGACTGCTGATTTTCGTTGGAAATATACCATTTGTATCTGGATTGGTTTTTTGTAACAGTAAGTTTACCGGGAGGTAAGATGCTCAATTGCTCCTGTATAACATCGATTTTTTGATGGATTATTTCTAGCTCTTCTTGTATTATTTGGTATATCGTATTGGTTGCCTCCTTTTGTAATAACATGATTTTGGGAATATCTATAGTGTATCGTATAAATTGAAAGGTGGCAACATTAATTATTAATATCCCCAAGAGGAATCAGTAACATTGTTAAAACGTATTGAGGCAGCAGGTTAATGGTTGAAATGGCGAAACAAAGTAGAAACATCGGAATAGAAAAGTTGTCTCAAATAGTAGAGGTTTTTGCGCACTATTCTAAGATTTCTGCTATAATTAAGCTAACTTCTTACAAAAATAATTGCCAAATTCGGAACCACGGTCAGTTAATACGTATTCGAATAAGGAAACAATTAATAGGTATCCAGTCGGATCCTCAAACCTGACTGAAAAGTAGAAAGAAAAATCATATAATCTAAACACGGTATATTTAGTGAATAGAAAGGATATCGAGGATTTAGTAGATGGTCTGGACAAAATATTTATTAGCCGATTAAGTGATTTTTGTGCAGTAAAGGGAGTTGGCGCAATGACCAATAAAATCCTCATGCATAGCGGAAACATAAGTATAAGAGATATATCTACGGAATTTTGTTACAGTGAAAAACATATAAGGCGGTTGTTCTTACAATATGTTGGAGTTTCTCCGAAGAATTTTTCACGAATTGTACGTGTTAATTATGCTTTGAGGTTATTACAGAACAATGCATCGAAGCTTATAGATACTGCTGCGCAAGCGGGTTTTTTCGACCAACCTCATTTTAATCATGACTTTAGAATGATTTGCGGATTATCACCAAAAGAATATATGCAAAATATGTCCCTTTTTTACAATGACGCATTTAAAATGTAGAGTATACTTGTTACAGTGATAAGATTTTAGGAGGTAATAGGAATGAAAAAGCTTAGTAAGCAGGCATTTGAAGAAATACGGATATGGATTTATAGAAATGCAAGACAGTTGGAAATAGAATTATGGCAATATTACTTTGAAAATGGAAGTAAAGAGAATGTTCTGTCTGCATTATCACTGTATCAAAATGATGACGGTGGATTTGGTAATACCTTGGAGCCTGATAGTTGGAATCCTAACTCTTCACATTATACAACAATGCGTGCAATAGATACATTAAATGATATTAATTTTGCGGATAAATATCATCCGATCATAGAAGGAATATTTAAATTTATAGAAAGTGGCATACACAGCGATGAAGATGGTTGGCTGTTTAGTATTCCCACAAACGATATTTATCCTCATGCTCCATGGTGGACATACGATAGTGAAGCCAATAAATATGAAAACATAGGTGTATCTGCGGGTATTTCCTGCTTTATTTTAAAGTTTGCAGATAAGGATTCTCAAATTTATCAAAAAGCCTTAACTGTTGCCAGCAAATTGATTGATAAGCTTCATGCTCCGGGTAAATACGGAGAGATGGGCGTGGGGGGGTATCTGGATTTAAAAGATATGCTATTTCAACTTGATATGGCAGATAAGTTTGATCTTAAATTTCTGTCAAAAACCGTGAAGCAGCTTGTTAATGATTCAATAGAACGTGATGATACCAAATGGGGACTTTATGGAAAAAAACCGTCAGATTTTATAAAATTACCAGACAGCGAATTTTATATAGGTAACGAGGAGATTTTACAAAGAGAGTTGGATTATATAATTGATATCAGAACTGAGAATGGTGTTTGGGGAATCACTTGGAGCTGGTTTGAAAATAATGAAAAATATCCTAAGGAATTTGCAATATCTGAGAATTGGTGGAAGGCTGTTATTGCGATAGAAAAAGTTAGACTGCTCAGAAATTTTGGCAGAATCGAAATATATTAAAAGAAGGTAGATTATTGAGAATTATTTGACAGGAGGTGAATCGCTTTGAAGCATATTCGAGGTAATTTCTCAGTACAGTTGATAAAAACTGTTAGCAGATTGTGCTGAGGTTAATTTTTAAATATGTTAACAGTCTCAACTGTACTGCACTTTTTAGAGTAAGTCTAAATAAAAAGGAGTACAGAAATGAGCCAAATTAAGGAAATTTTAAAAGAAAATAGAAAAACTGCTGCTTTATATATAGTAACAGGATTATTAATAGCATTTTTAACGAGCTATAAAATTAAATTTTTTCAGCAAATAATAGATGGTTTTAATAATCATACGATAAGTTTAAATGCCATTGTTGCATATGGGATTGTCTTAATTAGTTTTTATATGTTGAATTATCTGGATGAATATCCCCGACAGAAGCTTAAGAATGCAATTTATTTGGATTTTAAAGTACAGGCTTTAAAGAAGGTTAGCAGAATTCAATATATAGATTATCAGTCATTGGGAACGGGCAAACTTACACAAAGTATTGAAAATGGAGCAAACGCAGGAAAAGGAATTATTTTTGAGTTTTGGTTATGTGTAATAAGACAGCTGATTCCCACAATTATATTCAGCATTGTTTTTATATGGAGAATGAATAGATTTATTACTTACATAATCTTGTGTGGCTACTTCATTGTATTTATTATTACAAATTTACTTTTGAAGGTTTTGTATGTAATAAAAGAAAAGATCTTGTGTAATGAAGAAATGATGAATCATTATCTGGTCCGGGGATTTATGGAAATGGTAGTGTTTCGCATAAATCGACGCTTTTCCTATGAAATTAGAAAAGCAGAAAGTTCGAAGTCAGAGATTGTAAAAGCAAAGGTTAAGATGAATATGATTCATGAGGCATTTTTCACCATATTTGCCTTACTTGTAGCAGTTTTAAATGTAGGGATACTTGTATATGCCTGGCTGAATCGATCTGTTTCCATCGGAACATCGGTTGCTTTGCTTTCATTGGTAGAGAATGCATATACTCCGATTGCAATATTTAATGTACTATTCATTCAATATAAACTGGATAAGGCAACATATCGCAAATTTGAAGAGTTCCTCAATATGAAAAATGATGAGCAGCTGGATTATGGGAAAAGAGCTGAGATAGAATATGGCGAAATTCAAATAAAAAATCTAAGCTTTTGGTATAATAATAGGCAGGTTATAAATAATTTAACGCTTAAGATCCATAAGGGTGAAAAAATCGCATTTGTGGGTAGCAGCGGTTCAGGAAAAACAACATTTGTTAAGCTTTTATTAGGACTATTAAAGTATGATTCTGGTAGTATTCAGATTGATGGTCATGAATTAAAACAAATATGCCTGAATAGTTTGTATGGAAATATAAGCTATATCTCACAGGAAGCCCCGGTTTTTGATGGTACAATCAGAGAAAATATTATTTATAATCATAAAGAAGATAGTAATTATATTCTGGAAGTATTAAAAAAATTGAAGTTGAATGATTTGGTGTCGAAGCTGGAGAGTGGTATTGATACTCTAATTGGAGAGCGTGGGATGACTTTATCAGGAGGTGAAAGGCAGAGGCTGGCATTAGCCAGGCTGTGGTTTCAAAAAAATGATATCGTTATTTTGGATGAAGCAACCTCTGCTCTGGATAATATAACTGAAGATGATATCATGAAGGAAGTTATGAATCTATTGTCGGGTAAAACAGTCATAGCTATTGCACATCGACTGACGTCAATCATGAATTTTGACCGTATTATTGTGTTTTTTGATGGCCGAATCGTTGAGCAGGGAACATTTGATGAACTTTTAAACAATGGATTGTATTTTTCTGACTTGTATAATAAGAGTATTAGCATTTAAGGTGTATTTCCACAGGGATAGCCGGATATAATTCAGGGGTTCTTAGATTATAAGCAGTGAACAAGTGTAGAGAGGACAATCGCCTCTCTACACTTATATTTTAACATGACAATCGTTAAAACTCAAGACTACAAAATTCGCTTATAAAGGGATATACTACATACATTAACGGAGGTATGTGTATAGAGGAGCAAAATTGGCTTGAGGTTATGAATCTGCAGCAGTGGATGAAGCAGATACAGGAAACAAATCAGTATACATTAAAATATGGGCTTCGATTATCGGAAGAAGATACGGAGATTCTGATTGAATAGAAAAAACATACCTTGAAAGCAGAGCGCAGAGTTGAATTTGGACAGAGTAGAGGTGGGATAAAGAGTTGTATTTAGAGACGCTGAGAGAACTTTGCCGGAGGTAGGGCGTATGGAGTATAAGACAGAAGAGGAGATATAAGAAATGGAACCATATTACTATAGTCAGATGAATAAGCAGCAGCAAAGAATCTATCAGGTCATTAAGAGCGGCCTGGAGTCACTTTCGCAAAGTTTTGATGTACAAAGAATCGATGGGACTGAGCTGAGCGATATCTTTTTTAAGTTGAGATTGGATTGTCCGGAGATATTTTACGCCTCCACATTTCAATATTCCTTCTATGACAACTCGTCTTTGGTTAAGATGAAGCCGGTTTATTTATTTGATAAGAATAAAATAAAAGAACATCAGGTGGCTATGACCGCCAGGGTGGAGAAGCTTGCCAGGGTGATGAAAGATAAAAGTGATTGGGAGAAGGAGCAATATATTCATGATTTTATCTGTGAAAATGTGACTTACGATAAACTGAAGAAACAGTATTCTCATGAAATCCTGGGCCCGCTGGGTCAGGGGGTGGGCGTCTGTGAGGGCATTGCAAAATCGGTGAAAATCCTTTGTGACCGGCTTTCTATTCCCTGTATTGTAGTTATTTCGGAAAATAATCCGGAAAAGAACATCAAATACAGGCACGCCTGGAATGTGGTTCGCATCAATGGTGTGTGGTATCATCTGGATGCTACATTTGACAATACATTAGGAAAAAAAGAATTAAGATATGATTATTTTAACTTGGATGATAAGGGGATCTTTAAGGATCATGAGCCTGTGATATATAAGGCTCCGCCGTGCAGCGATGGGGACCATTTCTTCTATAAGGATAAAAAACTTTCCTTCACTAAAATGGAGGATATAGCAAAGCGATGCCAACAGGCAATCAAAAAAGGAAAAGTCTTAACCTTTCATTGGAGAGGTGGGTATCTCACGAAAGCTGTTATGGAAGAATTGTTGCAAATTATTGCAGGGGAAGCTAAGGGAAAAGGCAGACACAGTCAGATTTCCATTAACTGGCCCCAGGCAGTCATACGTGTGAAATTCATTGAGGAGCAGGTGGAAGATTCGGTGAAAATGGAGGATGCATATGAAGAGGAAAATGATGCAACTCCGTAGAAGATAATATTATCGGTAATTGATGTATTACAGCCGGTTCTTCTGTATTTCAGCACGGTAATCTGTGGGGGTGGCACCAACCAATGTTCTGAACAGCTTAGTGAAATAACTGGGGCTTGAAAAACCACAGTCAAAAGCGATTTCGGTTATGGGGGCATCTGTGGTTGAAAGCTGTTCTGCAGCTTTAAAAAGACGCCTACGCTGAATATATTCCACCGGGCTGTAATGCAGATACCGGCTGAATATGCGCTGGCATTCTCTGGTACAGATATTTGCAGTATCTGCAATTTCTTTCACAGTCATTACATTTCTTAAATTTCCGTCAATCCATTCTAACATTTGCTTTAAACGGGATTCCTGAATCGTTGGAACTCTGCGGGAAGGCATGGTCCGATGCTTTTCCTTTGTATAAAGCATTATTTTTGACATTGCCTCCCGGATGTCAAATTCATAACCGGTTTTTTCCTCTTCGCAGGCAGTAAAGGCTATATTAAACTGCTGGAAAACCGGTTCATCTTCCTCTCTTCTAAATTTCAGAAAATCTGGTCCTGCATTCAATAATGGACGAACATACATTGTATCAAAAATACTTCCCGGAGTACCGCCTATAATACCAGAGTCGAATACAAAGGAATGATAGATACAGGGAGAAGGTACTATTGCAGTAAAGGAATGCAGAACACCGGTATTAATAAAGCAACCTTCACCGGCTTCCAGGTAATAGGAATTGTCCCCGATCTGAATCAGAACACTGCCTTGCAGTAAAATAAAAACTTCTAATTCCAAATGCCAGTGGGATGGGATACAATCAGCAATATATTGGTGGATATCTCCTTCATTTGCAAGCAGATCAAAAAGCTGGAAGCCTGATTCCTGCAATTCTCTTCTGTGACTGTCTGTTGAAACATAATTTCTGTTTCGTATCATTTGGGCCCTCTCTTTTGTCGCTTTTTTTATAGTATATGACGTTTCAGTGAAAGCAGCAACTATTATTTACGTTATATAATGAAAATAAGAAGTTCAGATAATATGCGGGTTTTGGAACTGTGTTGGTTATGGATCAATGTGGAATGGGTTATATGCAGATGAATTACAAAAGTCGCGTTCTTGATATGAAAAAAGGCAGCGCGGATTGCAGCAGGAAAAGTAAATCATTTAAAAAGAAAGAGGAATGGATCATGATAGAGGCAGTTATTTTTGATTTGGACGGATTGCTGACAGATGAAAAAGTTTATTGATCGTTTGTCTTATTTATTTCACAGACAGGAGCTTTGCGGGAAACCTGTACTTATTGTAATTACCACAGATGGAGGGGGGAGTAAACAGGTTTACAAGTACTTAAAAATGACAGTATCCGGCTGGGCAATGGATCTGGTCGGAGATGTACAGATTATTTCGCCAATGTATTTTGAAAACAGAGAACCCAAAGGTGTTTTTAAGTTTAATAAGCGCAGATATGAGAAAGGGCAGAAGAGAATAAAAATTCTGGCAAAAAGGTTATATGAAAAAATGAGACAGAGCAATAAGAAAGTACCTACATACTATGATATATTTTTATTTAACTGTCTGCGAAGTAAAATATATACATCAGATGCAGATCGTATCTATTGGAGAGATAAGGGCTGGATTGATGCTTCTTACTTCTTTGATGTTGATATAAATCCAGTGAAACGTGTCTTTGGAAAGATATTGAAAAGGCTCATTGATATCCTTGGAAAAAAGATATCTTCAGGCACCTAGTCCTCATTTCCAATCTCTGTATTGCGAAAGTTTAGATTTCGATATTTTATTGGAGTCATTCCCATCTTCTTATGAAAAATCTCTGTGAAATAGCTCTGATTGGGAAACGCTAATATAGAGGAGATCTGGGAGGGAGAATAGTCAGAATAAATAAGCATATTTCTGGCAGTCTCGATTTTCTTATCCCGTATATACCGGCTGACCGTCATGCCCACTTCTTTTTTGAACAGCCGGGATAAATAAGAGGAGTTTAAGCCCACGGCAGACGCCAGTGTCTCTATGGTGATCCGGGTATGCAGATTATCCCAGATGTAGTCTATACATGCTGATATATGCCTGGATGTGACCTTGTTTTTTCTCAGATCCTTCATACGTTTTGCATAATCCAGGCACATGACAGGATGAAGTTTGGCAACTTCCTCTGGTTTCGTGCAGCTGTCAGCTTTCCGAATATAAAAATCACTGAGGCCATAGGCGGTAGATAATTCCATTCCGCCTTCCATACAATATCTCGCCACCAAAGCGGCAGTAATAGCGAAATGGTATTTAATATTTTGAAGGTAATTAAGAGAGAGTGTGCCAAGTCCTTTTTTGGATAAAAGAGATTCCTGACAAAGTTCCTTTACCTTTGTGATGTTACCTGATTTTATCACAGAGTAGAATTCCTGCTCCGGTGTATAAGGTGCCCGGATAAGATTGCTTTCTCTTCTCACATATTCCTGAAAAGCAAGTTCCTTTTTAATATTCATTGAAAAGATCCTCTCTGCATTTTATTTTAAATTATATCATGAAAACAATAAAAAAGAAAAGAAAATGGTATCTATTGCCGTTAATATTAGATATTATAAAATCATCTTAAGGAAAGGCAGTGAGGCTGTATGAAACTGAAAAGAGGTCTTAATTTAGGGGGATATTTATCTCAGTGTACTCACAATCCACATCATTACAGTACATTTATCGGAAAAGCGGATATTGAACAGATAGCAGCATGGGGGTTTGACCATATCCGTTTACCTGTTGATTACGAGGTATTTGAAGATAAAGAAGGCAATCGCAAAGAAGAAGGGTATGAACTTGTCCGCAGTGTATGTGACTGCTGCAGGGAAAACAAGCTTGATGTAATACTGGATCTGCATAAGGCATACGGCTATGATTTTAATAATGCCGGAGACAGGGAGAAGAATGATTTGTTTCACAATCCATATTTACAGGAACGATTTGTCAATTTGTGGAACAGCATTTCAACACAGTTTCAAGATTATGATAATGTCGCCTACGAATTGCTGAATGAGGTTGTTGAAAAGGAAAATGCATTGCTTTGGAATGATCTGATCGACAAAACGGTTTCAGCAATACGAAAAATTGACTCATATGTACCTATTATTTATGGAGGAATTCAGTGGAACAGTGCCAGCACTTTAAAACTGCTTAAAATACCGGAAGATAAAAATATTATCTTTACATTCCACTTTTATGAGCCGCTTTTGTTTACCCACCAGAAGGCGTACTGGGTCAAAAAAATGGACCCACAGAAGGAGATTTTTTATCCTGAGAGCATGGATTATTACCGGTCACAATCTGCTGCGTTGGGTGAGCAGGGCGAAGCTGTCTTAAATTCAACGTCTGAGACCATGGGGAAAGAGTTCTTAGAGGAGATGGTAAAAGAAGCGGTTCTGGCAGCAGAAAAGGCAGGCACCCAGCTGTACTGCGGAGAGTTTGGAGTGATTGACCAGGCACCTGTTTGGGATACACTGCGATGGTTTCGTGATGTGCATGCTGTATTTGAGAAGTATCAGATTGGATGTTCTATATGGACTTATAAAGAGATGGATTTTGGACTGACAGGAAAACATTATAATGAGATCAGGGAGGATCTGATTGATTTGTGGACACACGAACAGTAAAATAATAGTTGCATTCTGGTCTTGACGAATCAGAAAAAGCATGATACTATTTGTTCAATTAAATATTTGCATTATAAGAAAAGGCTATGAAAAGAAAGAGTAGCATTTTCGATTCCAAACAGAAAGATGCCGGTTGATGAGAGGCTCATGGATAGGAAATGTGAATACATCTTGGAGCTGCGCACCGAACCGATTTAAGAAGTAGGCTGCGACGGAGAGCACACCGTAATCAGGTGCAAGGGTATCGCCTTGGCCGTACCCGATGAGGTAGACAACGTGAGTTGTCTATAAACTTAAGGTGGTAACACGAGAGTAACTCTCGTCCTTTTGGAAACATGAGGACGGGAGTTTTTTTATTTGATTTAACTCAGCTCTTTGTTTTCTGGATTTCTTATCTGGCATGCAAATATTAATAATACTATTACAAGGAGATTTTGAGCTATGTTAACACCAAAAGAACAGATGCGTATAATCTGCAAAGGGGTTCACCAGTGCGTAAATGAAGAGGAGCTGCTTGTCAAACTGGAAAAATCTTATAAGCAGGAAGAACCATTAATCATTAAGTTAGGTCTTGATCCTTCCGCACCGGATATTCATCTGGGGCATGCTGTTGTTTTGAGAAAGATCAGGCAGATGCAGGAGCTGGGGCATCAGGCAGTTATTATCATTGGGGACTTTACGGGGAAAATAGGGGATCCCACAGGCAAATCAAAAGGCAGAGTGGCATTAAGTGATGAAAAGGTAAAAGAAAATGCACTGACTTATTGTGAGCAGATATTTAAAATACTGGATAAAGAGAAAACAATGGTACGATTTAACAGTGAGTGGCTTTCGAAACTGAATTTTGAAGATGTCATGAGGCTGGCTGCAACGTCGACGGTCGCAAGAATGCTGGAACGGGATGATTTTCAAAACCGCTATAAGAATGGCGTTCCTATCGGTATCCATGAATTTTTTTACCCGCTCATGCAGGCCTATGATTCTGTGGAGATAAAAGCAGATATTGAATTAGGGGGTACGGATCAGACCTTTAACATTCTGATGGGACGTACTTTGCAAAAATCAATGGGTTATGACCAGCAGATTGCTTTATTTATGCCGATTCTGGAAGGACTTGATGGTGTTGCAAAAATGAGCAAAAGCTTAGGGAATTATATTGGGGTGAGTGAGCCGGCAGAGGTTATGTTTAAGAAAGTGATGGAAGTGCCGGATGATCTGATCATCAGATATTATGAGCTGGCAACAGATGAACATCCAGATGAAATTGACCGGGTAAAAGCGGAATTGTCTAATGGAGTCAATCCACGGGATATTAAGTTCCAATTAGCAAAGATTATTACCGGGCTTTACCACAAAGAGGAAGACGTACTAAATGCCATTTCTTACTATGAAATGGCGTTCAGTAAAAAAGCAATTCCAGATGATATACCGGTATTGCTTTTGGACCTGGAGAAAGATACGGTATATGACAGCATTTCCCGATTGATCGAACTGGGATATATAAAAAGCAAAAGTGAATTTATCCGCCTGATGAGACAGGGAGGAATCCAGATTAATGGTGAAAAAATGAACGAAGATGAATTAAGCAGTGTTCTGATTAACGGGGATGTCATGAAGATCGGCAAAAAAAGATTTGTTAAAATCAACAAATAATATTTCTGCGTATTTAGGAAAGACCTCTCACCAGAATCTGGTGAGAGGTATGAAAATATTGATTGACGTTGCTGATAATTTGTGTTATCGTAAGTGTAATTGGAAGTTTTATTGCGAAAATAACCCATCAGCGGTTTTGAAAGGAGAATGTGATATGTCAAATGTATTATTTGTGAAAGAGGTAATTAAAGAATAACTGAATAACGGGCATATGGAAGACATGTTTTATATGCCGCTTATAGACTCTTATATATCGCTTAACTCCGTTAAACACATGATAAGATGTGTTTTTTTTGTGCATATTTTTAGAAAGCAAACCGCAGTGACAGCTCATAAGGGCTATTACCGCGGCATTTTTATGCCCTATTTTAACTGTTGGCAAATTTGTCTGCCAGCGGAAAATTGAAAGAGAGGCTGTTTTTTGAAAGAAATAATGAATGGATTTATAACAGCGGTTCACAGAGAACGCTATGAGGTGCGGGTAAAGGGAGAAGATCTGTATGCCAGATTAAAAGCGGGAATATATTTTGCAGTTCACTGCGAGGAAGAATTTCCCACGGTTGGTGACAATGTGGAACTTGAGTATAATCCACTGGGTGACTGTCTGATTATTAAGACACTGGAACGAAGATCTGCTTTTTCCAGGAAAGACCCTGATGTGGGTATGGGAGAACAGATTGTCGCAGCAAATTTTGATTATGTCTTTATCCTGATGTCTCTGAACTTTGATTTTAATTTAAAACGGCTGGAGCGTTATCTGACTGCTTCGTGGCAAAGCGGCGGGCAGCCGGTCATTGTCCTTACAAAAGCAGACATTGCGGAAGATACACACGAGAAAATGAAACTTGTAAATCAGATAGCAATGGGGGTGGATATCCGCATCGTTAGTGCTGTGACGGGTGAAGGCATGGAGAAACTGACGGAGTATCTCGCGCCTGATAAAACCACTGTATTCCTGGGATCATCAGGAGTGGGGAAATCCACGTTTACCAATTATCTGCTGGGAAAAGAGCTAATGAAAACTGGAGAAATCAGGGAAGATGATTCAAAAGGGCATCATACAACGACTCACCGTCAACTGTTTGTAATGGATAATGGATCCAGGATTATTGATACACCGGGGATGCGGGAACTGGGAATGTGGGTTGTGGATGACGGTATGGACGTTAGTTTTTCTGATATCAATGATTTAATTATGCAGTGCAGATTCAGTAACTGCACCCATAACGGGGAACCAGGCTGTGCAGTTGTGCAGGCACTGGAAGATGGGACAGTGACAGAAAAAAGGTGGAAAAATTACCAGAAAATTCAAAAGGAGTCCAGGTTTCAGGCGGCAAAGGAAAGCAGGCAGCAGGCGGTTGTAAGAAAGAAGAGCAATAAAAAAAAGCAGGGGCATTTTTCGAAAATAAATGAAACTGGGGGAGAATGGTAAATGAAGATTGTTAAGGCTGAAGAAAAACATGTGGAAGAAGCGCTGAAGTTAGCAATAGGCGAATATGAAAATGAGTGCAGACAGATAAAACAATTGCCGGTGATTGACGTTTATCAGCGAAACTGATTCCATGAAAAATATCTGCGGTGCATTTGTGAAAGAAGAGTATCGGGGAACGCATGTGGCAGATGATTTGCTGGCTTATGTATGCAATGTGTGTAAAAAAGATGGCATCGGTTATCTGGGAGTGGATTGCGAGACATTAAATCCGAACGCACTTCGTTTCTGGGGGAAGCATTTTAAAAATTACACTTACAGCTATCATCGGAGGATTGATGAAAGGATTGCTGGTTATGAATCATATCTGAGAAAAGAGTGGATATCTCATCTGTAAAATAGTACAATAGTGGATAAAGCTAATATAGGGGGGAGTTTTGAAATGATTTATTTATCACAATTTTCATTTCCCGATATAGAAGAAGAATACAGCTTCACAATGGGAGAAAAACGAACTTGTTATGATACTTTTTATCCATTTCAGATTCTGTCAAAGAATCAATTGACCAGGCTGGATTTTGAGCCGGTTACGATTTTATATGGGGGCAATGGATCGGGTAAGACAACCGCTTTAAACGTGATTGCGGAGAAGCTTTGTCTTACCCGGGAAGCTCTTTATAACCGCTCCAATTTTTTCAAGGATTATACGGATTTATGTTCTTATGAAGTGGAAGAGCCGGTTACAAGAGACAGCCGGATAATAACCAGTGACGATGTTTTTGACTTTATGCTTAATATAAGGTCTTTAAACGAGGGGATACATCAAAAACGGGAAAAGCTTTTTGATGAATATTTAGACTCAAAGTATTCCAGTTTTCAGTTAAAGTCTCTGGATGACTATGAGAAGCTTAAGAAGGTTAATATGTCACGTAGTAATACCCAGTCCCGATACATCAGAAAGAGCCTGATGGGGAATGTTAGGGAACATTCCAATGGGGAAAGTGCCTATCTGTTTTTTTGTGAGAAGATTAAGGAAAATGGACTGTATTTACTGGACGAGCCGGAGAACAGTTTATCACCGGAGCGGCAGCAGGAATTTTTGAAATTTTTAGAAGATTCTGCACGGTTTTTTCATTGTCAGTTTATTATTGCCACTCATTCGCCATTTCTTCTATCTATGAGAGGGGCGAAGATTTACGATATGGATGAGGACCCGGTTGATATTAAAAAATGGACGGAGCTTTCCAATGTACAGGCTTATTATCAATTTTTTAAGAAGTATGAAAAAGAGTTTCTATAAATACTAATATAAATATAGAAGGTGTAACTATGAATTTATCATATAGGAAAGCAGAAAAGGAAGATGCTGATTTATTAGTACAGATTTATAATGAGGCATTCTATGACGATTATATCAGATATGGGGAATGTCCCGCTTATGGAAGATCCAGAGAACGTATGGAGAATTCCCTGGAAAAGTATCCGAAGGATATTATTTACTGTGACAATATTGCTGTTGGAGTCATAGCTGTAGAAGCTCAGGGAAATGGAGAATATTATCTTGGATGCCTTTGCGTAATTCCGCAATATCAGGGGAAGGGGATCGGATCACAAGCTTTTGAGTTTATGTTGGATCAATATTCGGACTGGAAGAAAATTACTTTAATTACACCGGCTGATAAAGAGGAAAACGTTAATTTCTATACGAAAAAACTTGCATTTAAAATTGACGGGACTCAGGTGGATGGGAACGTCCAGCTGGTGCATTTTGTTATGGAGCGGGAACAGGCCAATGAAGAAAATAATTATCTGTTGTAAGTATAAAAAAGAGATCATAAAAGCAGGTCAGACAGTATGGGTTATTGTCTGACCTGCTGATTTGGGCTTTTTTAGTACTTAACATGATTTACACAAAATCAACTAAAAATTTTCTGCGGTTAGGTAAACGCAGTGTGCGTAATGCCCGTGCTTCAATCTGTCGTATTCGTTCTCTGGTTACACCCATATGGCTTCCCACTTCTTCCAGAGTATGGGGCAAATATCCATTGAGTCCAAATCTCATATTTACTACCGTTTGTTCTCTCGGCTTCAGTGATAGCAATTGCTTATTAATTTCTTCTTTGAGCATAACATCGACTACACTTTGTTCAGGAGATAATATAGTTCTGTCTTCAATGAAATCGCCCAGAAAGCTTGTATTATCGTCGCCAATCGGAGTATCCAGTGAAATTGTTGATGCAGAATCCATCATAATCTGCTCTACTCTTTCCACAGAAAATCCTGTAATATCCGATATGTCCTGAGTTGTAAAGGATTCCTGCTCCTGGTTGAGTTGACGCAGGGTGTTATTTAACGTGTTTACATCTTCTCTGTAATGAACTGGTAATCGTATTGTGCGGTCCTGCTCTGCAATTCCCCGGGTGACTGCCTGGCGAATCCACCATGTAGCGTATGTTGAGAAACGATATCCCAGCGTATAATCATACCTTTCAACAGCTTTCATGAGGCCAATGTTACCTTCCTGAATGAGGTCAAGCAGAGTTAGCGACTGAACGTATCCTTCATGCTTTTTTGCAATACTGACCACAAGTCTGAGATTGGAACAGATGAGCCTGTTCTTTGCATTTTTGTTTCCCTGCGCGGAGAGTTGTGCAAGATGATATTCTTCTTCCTGGGTTAGTAAAGGTGCTTCCCCTGCCTGTAATAAATACATTTTTATGGGATCTTCTATATATGAATCACGCTGTTTTTCTAAAACCGATGCATCTACATCCTGCTGTTTAGCTGCCGACATTTAGTCCTCCTGTATTCATGATAGTTTCTGTGCGTATTTGCTCTCAGTACCTCTTTTTATAAATAGAACACAGAGCCTATCATGTCATTTTGTAAATTGACAATCAAGGCTCTCTTTGGAAGCACCTTTATATTATGTATCGTTAATCGGCTGACTGCTCGGTGTTCTGTGCGGCCGCAAATTTTTTTTCTGTAATTCTTAAAACAATGCTGTCTGTTTCTACCTGCAGATCAATACGGTCACTTAAAAATTCAGGAATATCTCCTACAGTTACGATTGTTCCAACAGGTTTACCTTCTAAGTTAACAGTAACAGTATCAATCATATCTTCCGGCAAAGAAGCATATGGGATTTCCATCAACATCTTATCCAGCACCCCGGTAACAAAATCGGCATTTTCCAGAATGACGTGTGCCACGCTGTTTACCTTTGTCTTTGGGTCCAATGCCTGGAAATCGATATACTCAATTTTACTATCTGCAAAACATCTGCGGCTATCTTTAATTTGTGTTATGATTGTCTGATCTTCTAATTTAAGCTGAATCTTGCTTCCGAGCCGTAGTTTACGAAGTAATTTTTCAGCAGACTTCTCTTCCATCTGAATCGATATGGAATTAGGAAGGCTGCCACCAAAAATGCAGCAAGGCACAATGCCTTTTCTCCGCAATTGTTTTGCCTTAAATTGTTCATTACGTTTCTCTACTGTAATAGTATCCATTGTGATCCTCCTCGTGATTTTTTTTTTGAATAAATGAGGCCACTATTGAAAAAAGAAGGGCTTTCATGGTTTCATTATAGAATGAAATCAACAAAAGCCCTTCTTCAATAGACGGTTCTTTTTATTCAAGTAATACAAGTATAACACATATGCCAGAGAAAAGCAAATCCATTAATTGTATTATCCGCGGTTTGTGTGAAAACAGTCATTAATTCGTTGGTACCCCTAAATTATGGAATAAAATAGGTTAACAAACGACTGACGTATTTGCCGGCAGCCGGATATACAGGCTTTTACCGGTGCAAGGAAGGGTATTACTAAGAAGCTGAATCATTCAGAAAGAAGTTTGAGGTTGTGTAAATTCTCCATCTGCTGTAGTCTTATGAAGAGGGAGCGAAGTAGAAAAGGAGAGGTTATAATGGAACGAATGGAGGATTTTTTTGCGGCACGGGTTGACGGATATGAAGAACACATGCTTTCTATGGTAGAAGGCTGTGAACAGGCTTATGCGCTGCTGCCGTCATTTCTCCCGGCGTCATGCAGTAATTTACTGGATCTGGGATGCGGAACAGGTCTGGAACTGAAACAGATTTTTAAAAGATTTCCGGATCTTTCTGTTACAGGGATTGACTTGACCAGGGAAATGCTTGATAAATTAAAATGTAATTTTCCGGAAAAGAATATCAATTTAATATGCGGAAGTTATTTTGATGCTGATTTGAAGATGAATGAGTATGACTGTGCCGTTTCTTTTCAGACAATGCATCATTTTGAGCATGAAGCAAAGATTGGCTTATATCAGAAGATATTTGGAGCCTTGAAAGATCATGGAGTCTATATAGAATGCGACTATATGGTGGAAGATCAGGAAGAGGAAGATTTTTATTTTGCAGAGAATAGAAGAATCAGACAGGAGCTGGGGATTCCGGAAGGAGAGTTTTATCATTTTGATACACCCTGTACTGTTTCAAACCAGATTGCTATGTTGAAAAAGGGTGGATTTGAAAAGGTGGATTTGGTATTGCGGATCGGTAACACCACGATTCTTGTGGCATATAAACGGTGGAGCCAGAATATAGAATAAACATTGACATATATTACAATATAAGGTAATATCAGGTTATTATAAAGAAAAGAGAGGTATTTGTATGTTATGTGTGTCAGTATTGGAGATCGCAACTAACTAAATAGTTGAAAAGGAAAGACTAAGATTCTGTACGTAATCAGTCTGCCCTTTTTCGGCTGCTATGCCGGTAAATCTGCCTTACTGAATGCTTGACTTTTGCTAAGCAAAAGCTCATACCTTCCAAATATATGTCTGTACCAGACGGACTTTTTGAAAGCATAACGGTAATGTTATGCTTTTTTGTCATTTCCAGTGATATCTGTCTGAATTCAGGTCTGATTTGAGATCGCGGAAGCATTATGCCAGTCGGCAGATGAATCGGTGGTCATTTTTTATTTATTAAAAGGGGGAAACACATGGAAATCATTAAAACTGCAGGGTTAACAAAGAATTACAGGAGATTTAAGAAACAGGCAGGTATGATGGGAAGCATTAGGGGACTGGTGAGGCGGGAGTACGAAGAAAAACAGGCCGTGACCAATTTGGATCTTTCGATCAGAGAAGGAGAATTTGTGGGTATGATTGGCCCAAATGGCGCGGGTAAAACAACTCTGATTAAAATGCTGACTGGAATCATTGCGCCCACCTGCGGAACTATAAATGTATTGGGATATTACCCCAATGATTTAGATCATGAATTGAAACAGCAGTATGCAGTTGTCATGGGGCAGAAGAGCCAGCTGTTTTTTGAACTGACCGTAGAAGATACACTTCGCTTGTTTAAAGAAATCTATGGATTGCCGGAGGAGGAGTATCAGATTTCCAAAGAGTATTTTGTAAATCTCTTTCAGGTGCAGGAACTGATGCATGTACAGGTGAGGACACTGTCACTTGGAGAACGGATGAAGATGGAGCTGATTGCGGCACTGCTACATAATCCGAAGATTATTTTCTTAGATGAACCTACGATTGGTTTAGATGCAGTGGCGTCCAAACAGATCCGGGGATTTTTAGCTGAAATTAATCAAAAAAAGGGGACTACAATTATACTCACTTCTCATTACATGGAAGATATTAAGACATTATGCAAACGGTCAATTGTTATCAATCATGGCTGTAAAATCTATGATGGGGATACAGAAAAGCTTTTTGAGCAGTACCAGAAGTTAAAAAAAATAACGGTTACATTTCAAGAACCAACTTCTCTTCCAAAGATGGGCAATGAAGCACGGATTATTGAACAGACACCTTATAAAAAGGTAATTATGGTACCCAAAGAAAATGCTCCGGGATTACTGAGAGAACTTATGGGTTTACTTCCCAGTGATATATCTGTGGAAGAGGAGGAAATTGGAACAGTCGTGGAGAGAATTTACCAGAAAGGGGGAGAAGGTTTTGCGTAAATATCTGGAGATTATCAAGATTTTTATAAAGACGCAGCTTGCATGGCGGGGAGATGTGGTGATTCAGATTCTGTTTACTCTGACAAAGATTTTATTTGCATGCCTGCTGTGGAGAACGATATTTAAGGACCGGGATCAGGTTGCGGGGTTTACTATTAACAGTATGCTGTCTTATTATATCATCAGTTCTTTTCTGAACCAGATGGATATGTCTTCCCGTGTGAGCGGAGAGATCAGCCAAAGGATCAGAAACGGGACATTTTCCAAATATATGGTCCTTCCTGTAAATATACAGGGGTATTTTATCGCAATGGAATTAGGAATCGTGCTATTTTATCTTTCCTTAGATGTCATAACATCAGTTATCTGGATTTTCGCATTTCACATCAGATTTGTTTTTGTGTCAGATCCTGTTGCTTTTGTGGGAGCTATGATTTTAATTCTTCTGGGGCTCTTCTTCATGGCTCAGTTAAATTACTATCTGGGTCTGCTGACCTTGAAATATGAGGAAATAGGGACATTTCTGATGATTAAAGATAATCTGGTGGCTTTTATTACGGGAAGCCTCATCCCGCTGGTTTTACTTCCTCAAGGGTTTGTCGCGGTCATGAAGGTGTTTCCGTTTTATTATGTTACATATCTGCCTTCCATGCTTCTCATCGGAAGGCTTAAGGGGGAACTGGGAATGGGACTTTTGGTTCTTGCGTGCTGGTGCGTCATTTTACAAGCAGTTATTTATGCTACATGGCATAATTACAGGATTAAGTATGATGGGGTGGGGATATAATGGGAAGAATGAAAAGAAATTTACGTGTAGTCCGGGTATTAATAGAGATGCGTCTGCAAAATCTGATGATGTTCCGGCTCAGTTTTTTCGGACCATTTTTTGTAGACAGCTGTGTATTCCTGATTCAGTTGAGTGTATTTCAGGCAGTTTATTACAATGTGGACCGGATCGGAACATGGGGAAAGGGGCAGATGTTTCTTTACATAGGGACATTTTCTATGATTAATGCCATAAATATGGTGATCTGTTTTTTCGGCATTAATGGTATACCGGATAAAATTAAGAATGGAGATATGGATTTATATCTTACTAAACCGGTAAGTCCTTTGCTGCGGCTGACTTTTGAACGGATCAATCCGGGAGCAGTTCCACTCTTGATTCTCAGCGGAGTAATCATTGCTTCTGGGATAAGGAAAGGCGGAATTGAGATCACGCCTTCTCTGATGCTGGGATATATGTTCTGGGTGGCAGTTATGACCGTATTGTATTATCTGGTAGAAATATTAATTCGCTCCCTTTCATTTTTTATCTTATCCAGTGGAAGTGCAGTGATATTGGAGGAAACAGGACTTGCCTTGTGCATGCAGCTGCCGGGAATTGTATTTTATGGGGTTTACAAAGTGATTTTTTATATGATTCTGCCTTATGGGATCATGGCAACCCTGCCGGTTCAGTTTCTTACACGGGAGTTGACTTTAGGGGGAGTTATGTGGGGAATATTGGTCGCTGTAGTATTTACCATGCTGACAGCTTTTGTTTGGAAACAGGGAATACGACATTATAACAGCGCAAGTTCTTAAAAGGAGAAATGAAACGTGAAAGACAGTTACGTGTTAAGAAAAGGATACCAGAATGACGAATGGGAAAGGAAAAGCTTTAACAGGCTGGCTGGACAGATATTTGGTCTTGACTTTGAAAAATGGTATCAGAATGGTTACTGGAAGGACAATTATATTCCTTATTCCATCATGGAAGAGGAGGAGGTCCTGGCAAATGTTTCTGTAAGTCCCATGTTATTTTTAGAAAATGGGGAGACAAAGCGGTACATTCAGCTTGGGACGGTTATGACCTGCAAATCCTGCCGGAATCAGGGGTTGATCAGACGCTTGATCCAGGAGATCCAAAAGGATTATGAGGGAAAGGCAGATGGCTGGTTTTTATTTGCCAATGAAAGCGTGCTGGATTTTTATCCGAAATTTGGATTCAGGAGATCAGAGGAGTTTGAATACGTAAAAGCCGTAACCAATGAAGAGGAAAAATCTGCAATAAGTGTACCGATGGAAGATAAAAGTGATTATCTCAAGCTGCAGCAGGCCATGAAAGCAAGCTGTCCGCAAAGCAGTTTCTGGCTGGACAGCAAGGAGGAACTTACGATGTTTTATGCCCTGGATGATCTGGGCAAACATATATATTTTGTACCAGAGCAGAATGCATATGTCTTTGCCAGTATAAAGGCCGGACAACTGCATCTGCACCAGGTTTTTTCTCCGGACAAAGTGAATTTAGACAGAATTGCAGCGGCCTTTGGCAAAGAGGTGAAGAGCCTGGTCCTGGGCTATTCTCCTATAGATAATAAGGGTTTTCTATGCAGAAAGATAGCGGAAGCTGATACAGTACTGCATGTAAAAGGGTCAGCCTTAAATAGTATTGAGCGGGAATATCTACGGATTCCCAAGCTGGCTCATACATAAATAGTTTTAACAGGAATTTGTATATTTTTTGACTATAAGACTTGAAAAAAATTGACGGTTTAGCTGACTGATGATACAATTTCAGAATAAAAGGAACAGCAGGAGAAATCTATGGCAGCCGAACCAAATGAAAATGCACACGTAAATGAGATACACAAGGAATATACCAGGATCGATAAAGACTGGCTCAGCCTCCATTATAAAATATCCATAGCAATGGTATTATTTGCGCTGGCCGTAGAATGTATTATGGGCATCATACTGGTTCATTCAGATATGCTTAATACCACAGTACCCAGGTTTCTCTTTAAATTTCTTCTGGTGCCCAGTGGTGTGAATGCAATGTGTTTAGCCGTAGACCGCGCAGTGGTGAAATCAGATAAGATTTCCCAGACTGCAAAAATCTATACAGTATCCATTGTTAATACAGTAATCTGTTTTTCCCTGTTTACAGCGCATGGTGCGTTCACAGTTACATATTATGTGTTTGTTACAGCGGTGATTCTGACTACTGTTTACGCCAGCAGTATAGTTACGCTCACTACTTCCGTTACCAGTCTGGTTTTGCTGGTGGTTTCGGAACTGTTTATTACCTGGGATGTGGATAAACCCAGCGTGTTTCAAAGTACACTCAGACTGGGGGACTTTCTGATTGCACTCTTTATCATGTTTTCTGTATCAATGATATGTTTGGTAGTGGTTCGTTACGAACAGCGGAAAAACCGGGCCAGTATCAGGATCGAAGAGGAACGGATTGTGTTAAAGAGGAGGTTGAAGATTGATGAACTGACGGGGATTTATAACCGGAGAGCTCTGCATGATGCGCTGAGGGATCTGGAAGATTATAACCCACAGGACAATTATGTGTTTGGAATCACTGATATTGATAAGTTTAAAAACATTAATGACACCTGGGGGCATCAGACCGGGGATCTATGTCTGATCGCCTTTGCTTCATTATTGAAGGACAGCTGTAAAAATGCATCTGTTTACCGGTATGGAGGAGATGAATTCTGTATTCTCTTTTATCATACTAATATGAAGGAGGCTTATAAAACAGCAGTTATGATTCAAAACAGATTAAAGGAAGCAGCGTTTAAGGAACACCCAGGACTTAAGCTGACAGCAAGCTTTGGGCTGGCAGAATATGAGAATGGAATAAATGCAGCCAAACTGTTTATGAATGCAGATCAGGCTTTGTATCAGGCTAAAATATTGAGAGATTCCATACGAGTACATGAAGAGAAAAAATAACTGGATATTTAAAAGGAGGTTATTTGAATGTTTGATTTTTTGAAAAAAGAGAATACCATGCATCATAAGCCTAAATTAGGATTAAAGGAACTGCTTCATTATGTAGGTCCCGGGCTTTTGGTCACGGTTGGTTTTATTGATCCTGGAAACTGGGCGTCCAATATTGCAGCAGGATCAGATTATGGATATAAGCTGCTTTGGATGGTAACACTTTCGACAATCATGCTGATTATACTTCAGCACAATGTGGCACACCTTGGAATTGTAACTGGAGACTGCCTGGCAGAGGCGGCCCATAAACATTTAAAACCCTGGATTTCCAAAGCTGTATTGTCAACGGCAGTTCTGGCAGCAATTTCTACTGCTATGGCGGAGATACTTGGTGCTGCAATTGCTTTAAACCTGCTGTTTCGGATTCCGGTTAAGCTGGCATCGGTTCTGGTTCTGGCTCTGATCCTTTGGATGCTGTTTACCAATTCGTACCAGAAGCTGGAAAAATGGATTATTGGTTTTGTCTCTGTCATCGGTCTGTCTTTTATTTACGAACTGAGCCTGGTACATGTGGATTGGAATCAGGCGGTTGCCGGCTGGACTACCATTCAGTTTCCAAAAGGTTCTATGCTGATCATTATGTCAGTACTGGGTGCAGTGGTAATGCCTCATAATTTGTTTCTTCACTCAGAAATTATACAGAGCAGGCAATGGAATCTGGAAGATGAATCCATACAGAAGCTTCAGTTAAAATATGAATTTGCCGATACTCTTTTATCAATGATTATCGGCTGGGCAATCAACAGCGCCATGATTATACTGGCTGCTACTACATTTTTCAGTAAAGGCGAACATGTCTCAGAGCTTGGGCAGGCCACACAGATGTTAAAACCATTGGTAGGCAGGGGAGCAAGTCTGATTTTTGCCGCAGCATTGCTGTTTTCCGGAATTGCCTCAACAACCACAGCGGGTATGGCAGGTGGATCCATATTTGCAGGTATGTACGGTGAACCTTATGACCCGGACGATCCTCATACCAGATTTGGCGTGACATGGATTTTAGTCATTGCAACAGGTATTATTTTTCTGATCAGTGATCCATTTAAAGGTCTGGTATACAGTCAGATGCTTTTAAGCGTTCAGCTTCCTGTTACCGTATTTTTGCAGATTTATCTTACATCTTCTGAAAAAGTTATGGGAAAATATAAAAATGGACGTCTGGATAAGTTTTTGCTCCTTGTGATCGGAGTGATACTGACGGTTTTAAATATAATGCTTTTGGTTGCGTTTGGAAAAGGATGAATTGAAACGAATATAGTATGAGATAAGAAGATTGGGGAGCAGCAGAAAGCTGCTCCCTATTTTTGCGTCAGAGTATTGCGAAGCCGGTCACGGTTATAAATAAGGTGAAGTGTCATGGCATCCTGTGCCGCGATGGGATCATTCTTTTGAATTGCGTTTACAATCGCTTTGTGGGTTTTAATTGTTTCGTCTTTTAAGGAAGAATGAGTGATATCGATAAACATATCTATGGCGTGCATGATGAGTGGTTCCAGCTGGGGAAGAATCACATTTTCGCTGATTTCTGCTATTTTGGCATGAAAGAGTGCATCTGCTTCCGAATGGGACACTCCTTTTTCGTAACATTTTTCCACTTCTGCAGCCAGTAAAAGCAGTTCACGGGCCTGTTCGGGGGTTGCTTTTGAAGCAGCAAGGGCAGCGCTTCTTGGTTCAATCATCATACGGAATTCCACAAGATCAGCCACCAGCTTTTCTTTATTTTCTATAAATGTGAAGCCCAGCGGATCATCAGCTACACCGGTATTATGGCTGACATAGATTCCGGAGCCCTGCTGTACGGTCAGGATGTTGCGTGATGCAAGAGAACGTATGGCTTCCCTGAGAGTGCTTCGCCCCACGCCCATAAGAGATGACAGCGCAGTTTCGTTGGGAAGCTGTCCTCCTTCTTTTAATTTATTATCTATAATATATTTAATAATCCGTTCCGCTGTAATATCAGCAAGGGATTTTTGAGTGGCTGCCATAGTTCATTCCTTTCTTAATGTCTTAGTCTTATCTGATTATAAACGGTATTCCCAATTCCATCAAGTGCAAAATACATCAGATGAATAATATATAAAATAAAATATTGATAAGATGAATTAAAACAAAAATAAAAATATAATTAGTTAATATGCATAATAAAATGAAAATTAATTGGTTAAAATACATAAAATTAATTAAAACACATTGACAATCATATGATGAATTAATATAATTGCATTGAAACATATAAGACGAATATGAAAGGGGAGCAATAATGGTTAGTCAGGATATTCGAAAATTGGCTCCGGAAATGGATCCGCTTCGCATGGGAATGGGCTGGAAGGCAGAGGATCTGTCCAAAATGCAGATCATTGTGGAAAGTACCTTTGGTGATAGTCATCCGGGAAGCGCCCATCTTCTGGATCTTGTGGATAAAACAGTAGACGGAGTAAGGGAAAAAGGAGGAAAAGCAGCAAGATATTTTACAACAGATATCTGTGATGGAATGGCGCAGGGACATGACGGAATTAATTATTCCCTGGCATCCCGGGATATGATCTGTAACATGATTGAGATACATGCAAATGCAACACCATTTGACGGAGGCGTTTTTATATCAAGCTGCGATAAAGCGGTGCCTGCACATCTGATGGCAATCGGCCGCCTGAATATACCTTCCATTCTGGTGACAGGAGGCGTTATGGACGCAGGACCAGACCTGCTTACGCTGGAGCAGATCGGAAAATACAGTGCCATGTGCCAGCGGGGGGAACTGGAACCGGAAAAACTGGAATATTATAAGCAGCATGCCTGTCCTTCCTGCGGAGCCTGCTCCTTTATGGGAACAGCTTCCACCATGCAGGTGATGGGTGAGGCGCTTGGTCTTATGCTTCCCGGATCTGCTCTCATGCCGGCAACCTGTCCGGATTTAAAGGACATGGCGGCAAGAGCAGGACAGCAGATTACAGAGCTTGTAAACCGCGCAATTAAGCCAAGAGAAATAGTAACTATGGAATCGTTTGAAAATGCAATTATGGTCCATGCAGCGATATCCGGTTCGACTAATTCCCTGGTGCATCTCCCGGCGATTGCTCATGAGTTTGGTCTGGAAATTGATTCAGAACTGTTTGACCGGCTGCACAGAGGTGCTCATTATCTTCTGGATATCCGTCCTGCCGGAAAATGGCCTGCCCAGTACTTCTATTATGCAGGCGGAGTTCCAAGAATCATGGAAGAGATCAGATCGGTTCTTCATTTAGATGCCATGACAGTTACTGGAAAGACTCTGGGTGAGAATCTTGAAATGTTGAAACAGTCCGGATTTTATGAACAGTGTGAAGAATATTGTGCAAAAGCAGGAATTAAAAGGGAAGAAATCATCCGGCCATTTCAGAACGCAATTGGTACTGATGGGGCAATCGCAGTACTGAAAGGTAATCTTGCTCCGGATGGTGCGGTAATCAAGCACACAGCCTGTCCAAAAGAGATGTTCCAGGCAGAACTGAATGCACGTCCCTTTGACAGCGAGGAGGAGGCCATCGATGCGGTCCTGAATCATCGTGTAAGGCCAGGAGATGCGGTATTTATCAGATATGAAGGTCCAAAAGGAAGTGGAATGCCGGAAATGTTCTATACATCGGAAGCAATCTCATCGGACAAAGAACTGGGACGGACGATTGCTTTAATTACAGACGGCCGTTTTTCCGGGGCATCAACGGGACCTTCGATCGGTCATGTCTCTCCGGAAGCAGCGGAAGGCGGACCGATTGCGCTGGTAGAAGAAGGGGATATTATTAAAATAGATATACCAAACCGTATTCTTGCAATTACAGGAGTAAAAGGGGAACATAAGACAGAAGAAGAGATGAGGGAAATCTTAAAAGTGCGCCGTGAAAAATGGCAGCCTAAGCCGTCAAAATATTCTTCAGGAGTACTTAAATTGTTCAGTGAGCATGCAGTATCTCCCATGAAGGGCGGATACATGAAATAATTCTGGGAGGGTTTATTATGAATGAAACGTTTACCGCAGATCCAACAAGGCTGGTTATTGCAGCTTTGTGTGGACTGGTCATTCTGTTATTCTTAATTACAAAAGCAAAGTTTCAGGCATTCATTGCTATTCTGGTTTCGGCGCTGGCCATCGGATTAATAGCGGGTATGCCGGTCAGTCTGATTACAGGAACAGTTACAAAGGGGATGGGGGAAACTCTGAAAGGAATTGCACTGTTGATCGGACTGGGATCAATGTTTGGTGCGATACTGGAAATCTCGGGAGGAGCAGAACGGGTTGCCCTGACCATGATGAATACCTTTGGTGAAAAACGGGCTCCGTGGGCTCTGGGAATTACAGGTATGGTAGTTGCAATTCCGGTATTTTTTGATGCCGGGCTGATTATCCTGATTCCTCTTGCTTTTTCTCTGGCAAAGCGGTGCAGAAAATCAGTTATGTTTTATGTAATTCCCCTGTTAGCCGGTTTGGCAGTAGGACATGCATTTATACCGCCAACACCAGGTCCGGTACTGGTAGCCAATATGCTGGAGGTTGACCTTGGAGTTGTAATTGGACTTGGAATTGTGTGTGGTGCAGTTGCCATGATACTGGCAGGTCCTGTCTGGGGGAAATTCTGCGGTCAGCACTTTGATATACCTGTGCCTGCCCTGTACGCGGAAACAAAGGAGTTTGACGAAGGAAAGATGCCTTCCTTTGGAACGGTTGTAGCAATTATTATGATTCCTCTCATTTTAATTATCATTAATTCCATACTTGGCGTGATTCCGGAAGGAACCAAAGTGGATGTGTTAAGACCTGTATTCAGTTTTCTGGGTACACCGTTCGTTGCGCTGCTTCTTGCTACGATTGCAGCAGTATTCCTTCTTGGCACAAAACATGGTTATTCCAGAGAAGAACTGGAAAAAGTAATGACAAAATCATTGGAACCAACAGGTATGATCATGCTGGTGACAGCAGGCGGCGGTGTTCTCCGCTATATGCTTCAGGATTCCGGCCTTGGAACAATTATTGGCAATGTAATCGGAGCATCTCCTCTGCCCCTGGTTTTAGTCGCATTCCTGATTGCGTGTGCAGTCCGTGTTTCTGTAGGATCCGCAACGGTTGCCATGACCATGGCAGCAGGAATTGTAGCGGCAATGCCATCTGTAGCAGGTCTGACACCTTTGTATAAAGCGTGCCTGGTAATGGCCATTGCTGGAGGCTCTACTGTCTGTTCCCATTTTAATGATTCCGGATTCTGGCTTGTGAAATCCCTGTGCGGACTGGATGAAAAGACAACGTTCAAGACCTGGACAATCATGGAGACGATTGTGGGAGGAACTGGTTTTGTGGTTGCATTAATTGTTTCTTTCTTTATTTCCTGATGGTAATATTAAAACAGGGGCATAAGTGAGACTTTATATATGTAATATGATGGGCAGCCTGATGCTGCCCTATTTTTATGTTTTCTGGCATGTATAAATGTGATATGATATCTTTAGGATTTTACTGGAATAGTAAGAACGAAAAAAGGTATGATAATGATACAGTGGATTATGTATTACAAAATAGACAGCATACATGCGGGAGGTAATTTATGCAGACATTTAAAGAACTCTATGAAAGTACGGTAAGAGAAGCACTGGCAGGCAATTTCGATCCGGCTGAGACGGATAAGGGGAATGCGTATGATCCCAATCATCTGGACTGCCTGTTAAATCCCAGCAAGCATCCGATCGTAATCCGGACAGGCAGCTGTGACTGCGGGGAAGGAGAGCAGCAGGAGTGCCTGAAAAGATGCCCTTTTGGTGCACTGAAGGCGGAAGCAGATGGAGTGGCTGTTGATCCGGATCTGTGCCTGGGATGTGAGCGGTGTATTGACGGATGTGCCAGAGAGAAGCTGACAGCCAGTACGGATATTATTCCTGCCCTCAAAGCGGTCAGGGGAGCAAAAGGCCTGGTTTACGCCATGATTGCACCGGCATTTTTAGGACAGTTTTCCAGTGATGTTACGCCTGGAAAGCTGCGGAGTGCACTTAAGGAAGTGGGATTTGACGGAATGCTTGAGGTAGCTTTATTTGCCGATATTCTTACTCTGAAAGAAGCTCTGGAATTTGATAAAAATATTAAAGATACCGGGGATTATCAGCTGACCAGCTGCTGCTGTCCTATGTGGATCGGCATGATCCGGAAGATTTACCATCAGCTGCTTCCTCATGTTCCAGGATCTGTATCTCCCATGGTCGCCTGTGCAAAGGTGATAAAAGTGCTTCATCCCGATGCATTAACCGTATTTATTGGACCATGTCTTGCAAAAAAGGCAGAAGCCAGAGAAAAGGATTTAGCCGGAGCGGTTGATTATGTTCTCACGTTTCAGGAGGTAAAGAATATTTTTGATGCGTTGGGAATTGATCCTGCTGTTATGGAGGAGAGTGAAAAGGATCATTCCTCCAAAGCAGGACGAATCTATGCAAGAAAGGGAGGCGTCAGCGAAGCGGTAGAAAATACGGTAAAAGCTATCAGTCCGCAGAAAGAAATTCAGATCCGGACCAAACAGGCAGACGGGGTTCCTGGGTGCAAAAAGATGATTCAGGATATTATGGACGGAAAGATTGATGCAAACTTTTATGAAGGTATGGGCTGTGTGGGCGGCTGTGTGGGCGGACCCAGGTCCATTCTGGGAAAAGATGAAGGAACCGGGCTGGTGAATGAATATGGGGAAAAGGCCACATATCAGCATCCAGCGGAAAACCCTTATGTAATTGAGCTGCTTCACCGTTTGAATCTTGATACCATAGAAAGCCTTTTGGAGGAGACTGATCTATTCAGCCGTGATATCACATGATTTCAGAATATGGAGTTAAGATCATTGACTCCCATGTTCATATGGGGACCTATGGCCCTTATGAAATAAAAATAGAGGATCTGGTAAAAGAGATGGACCGGTTCGGTGCGGCACAGGCAGTGATCTCTGATATCGGGCTTAATTCTCTTGATGAACAGGGAGGTGAGAGGTTCCCGGATATAGATACAATCAGCTTAAACAGCCGTTCTCTCAAGATTATAAATGAATACGGTGACAGGTTTTTATTATTATTCTGGATTCGCCCCCTCTTTGACCAGAATCAGGATCGGCTGAACCTCTTTCTTTACGAAAACAGAGATCGGATCGGGGGATTAAAAGTTCACCCCAGAACTGCAGGTGTTCCTTTTAATTCCGCTGATTACAGCCCTTACATAGAGGTCTGCAGAAGACAGAAAATACCGTTTTGTATCCATACTGAGGGAGATGGTTACTCCAATATGGAATATGTATATGAAGCTGCCTCTAATAATCCGGATGTAACGTTTGTTGCAGTTCATATGGATTTAGGCGGGGACAGGGAAAGAGCCAGCGATTATATCTCTGGTTGTCCCAATCTTTATGGGGATACGACTTTTGTTTCCAAAGAGGAAATGCAACGGGCCATTGAAAAATGCGGACCGGAGAAGATACTTTTTGGAACAGATGCCCTTGTGTTTGGCAGGGACAGTTATGACCGCTATGATGGTTTTTATGGTTCCGTTCTTGAAAGCTTTGGCAGGGACGCGGCGGAGAACGTATTTTATAAAAATGCCAGAAAATTATTCTGGAAGGAGAAGTATGAATAGCAATTTGATTTATCCAAGAAAACATGATAAGGAAACCGTATACTTAAAAAATGTGGTAAAAGATCCGGCAATTGAAGTCGGGGATTATACGATTTATAATGATTATGTAAACGATCCTATGGATTTTGAAAAGAATAATGTACTTTATCATTATCCCGTTAATAAAGAGCGTCTGGTTATTGGCAGGTACTGTTCGATTGCGTGCGGAGCGAAGTTTATATTTACTTCTGCTAATCATACCCAGAGATCTCTGGCTACGTATCCCTTTGGGATATTTTTTGAAGAGTGGGATCTTCCGGTGGAGCGTATTGGGGAGACCTGGGATAACAAAGGGGATATTGTGATCGGTAATGATGTGTGGATCGGATATGAAGCAGTTATTATGCAGGGAGTACATATTGGCGATGGGGCAGTGATCGGCACCAGAGCTGTAGTAACAAAGGACGTGGAGCCTTACTCCATCGTGGGAGGGATTCCGGCAAAAACAATCCGTTCCCGTTTTGATGAGCCGGTGGTTCAGGCGCTTCTCGCTTTAAAATGGTGGGATTGGCCCGAAGAGAAAGTGAAAGCAAATTTAGACGCAATTACTTCCGGGAATATGAGAAAACTTCTGGAGGAACGGGAATGATGAGAACAGAAAAAGAGATGTATGATCTGATTCTCGGTACAGCTGAGCAGGATGACAGAATCAGAGGAGTTTACATGGGCGGGTCCAGAACTAATCCAAATGCAGTGCCGGATATATTTCAGGATTATGATGTGGTTTACATAGTAAATGAGACGGATTCTTTTATCAAAGATTCTTCCTGGATAGACCGGTTTGGGGACCGGCTTTTTATGCAGTATCCGGATGAAAACCCGGCTTATCCCCATAAGAAAGACGAGAGTTATGGGTGGTTAATACAGTTTTCAGATGGAAACAGGCTGGACCTTCATGTGATGATTCTGGATTGTGCCCTGAAAGATATTTCTGTTGACCGGCTCTGCAGGGTCCTGATGGATAAAGATGATATTCTCCCGGTGATACCAGAATCATCGGACCAGAGCCATTGGGTGAAAAGACCTTCGGAAACAGAATTTTTATGTACCTGCAATGAATTCTGGTGGTGTCTTGATAACGTAGCCAAGGGATTGTGGAGAAATGAGATCCCATATGTGCAGGATATGCTTAATCGTTACATACGCCCCCAGCTGGTAACACTGTTATCCTGGAAGATCGGAATCGCAACAGGGTTTTCATGCAGTATAGGAAAATGCGGTAAGGATATGTACCGTTGGCTGTCACATGGAGAATGGGAGAGGTTTTTAAAGACATATGCGGATGCTGAGGCGGAACATATCTGGGAGGCTGTTGAAAGAATGTGTAACCTGTTTCATGAGACGGCAGGATTTGTATCAAAAGAGCTTGGTTTTTTATATGACAAGACGGAAGCGTCTAACTGTATGGGATATTTAAACCATGTCAGAGAACTTCCTCCGGATGCAAAACAAGTTTATTAACAAATATTATTACTATTATCATGCAGTCCATACTGGTCATGAGGCGGGGTATTTTATAAAATATAAGCTTATAAAAAAGAATCCATGGAATCCTGTATACATTCTGCAGAATTCCATGGATTCTTTCATTATTAAATATCTTTTGAATGCCGTTCTCCTATCTGGAAGTCATCTGCATGCTCAAACATGTATTTAACTGTGAGAGGCTCCTGACCGGTAAGATTTTTAAAATCATCCGTAAACATGTCCATTTTGCCCAGTCGAATGGCCTGTGCGAAGGTCACCATACCCTCTGATGAAAACGGTGCTTCGGAATCTTCCTTAAATTTTCCGTCAGTGGTTCTGGGGACTCCCATAGAATCAAAGACAGCATAATTTTCTTCGTCCGTCAGCTCCTCATAGGTTACATGATTTCCCGTAACCTGATTTCCATATTCGATAAATTCAGAGATGGTCATTAACTGTGGTCCATTGATATTTAGAATGGATTTGTGATAATTCTCGGATACAAGAGAATAAGCGATAGCCTTGGCGCAGTCTTTACGGGAAATGTAAGCCATTTTTCCGTCGCCCTGGCTATTTTTCAATATCCCGTCCATTTTAGCAAAGGTAAAATAATTGGTGATCATGGCCTCTGCATACTGGGAATTACGCAGGAAAATATAATCAAGTCCAGTCTTTTTAATATAATCCTCTGTGAAGGCATGATCAATTTTTTCAACACTGGGGTTTGATTCATCTGACGCATTGACAAGGGAGGTATAGATGATTTGCTTTACTCCGGCTGCCTTTGCTGCATCTACTGCATTCTTGTGGGCATTCTGACGCTTTTTCCCAACAAACGGCATGGAAATTAAAGCAACCTTATCTGCGTTTGCAAAAGCTTCGGCAAGACCCTGGCTGTTGTTGAAATTCGTTTCATGAGTTTCAATACCCTGTTCCTCAAATTCTTTTAATGCTTCCGGATTATAACCGCAGAGAATGATCTGGTTCTTATCAACTAATTCCAATAAATACTTTGCTGCCTGCCCCCCTAAATTACCGTCAACACCGGTTAAGGAAATGTTTTAAAGCAATATTTTTATTATCTTTTAAATAAGCAATTTCTATACGGAATTGATGCAATCTGCAGACTGATCGTAGTCTGTGATACAAAGTTCTTTCTTGCAGTTTCTGTAAAATTCCTGCATTCAACCAGATCAATAAAATATTTTATTTTATCAAAATTCATATTACCCCTCTTAATTAACTGCTTTCTTCCATATATTCCATAATAATATTATAAACCGTTTAGAGACGCTCTACAAGAAAGTGTTTGCCTTTCTCCTTTTAACAGTGCTAAAATAACAGAGTAATACGAAAGAACTGAAACGAGTGACAGGAGAGGATCTATGTATGGCAACAGGCAGAATGAATCAGCTGGTAGTGATGGTGAATTTATGCAGCAGCGTAGTGGAAGGAATTGAGCATCTGATCGCTAGTCAGAGTAATGACCGGTTGAAGGAGGATGCTGTTTCCGGGCTTCTTACACTGGAAGAAAACTTAAAGGGACTTCAGGCGGACAAGTCTGTAATACATGAGACAAGATGGATGGCAGAAGTCATAAAAAACTGGCTTTTTGTTTATGACAGAGAGTTTAGGGACCGTCTGTACCGCTGGTATTTTAAAGCATTAAAAGAACTTAGAAATTTAATGTTTGCAGAGATTGAGATCTGTCCCGTCTGTTCGGGAAAAGGGACGGTGCATTACGGAGCATCTCTATACATGGAGGGGGATGAGACCGGAAAAGAGATAGTAAAACCGGTCCGTATCTTTATGAAGTGCAAAGAGTGCGGTAACTATTATCTGGCGAAAGAGGAACCGGGGATTATCAAAAGAAGGAAAAGAACCGCACGTTCCCGCGCAGGCTGTAAAAGAATACTTGCGGATATTGAAAGTCTGGCTGCTGATGATACCATACTGTTTATAGGAAATCAAAACAGCCAATTATATAAGGAGGCGGTCGCTGCAGGATACAAAGTCAGCGCTATTTTGGAAGCGGATGCAGTCAGCACAGATAAGAATGGCAGCTATGCAGCGGTGATCATTGACCGTCTGTCAGACAGCCGGGATATGAATGCAATTCTTGACAAAGCAGCAGACAGCCTGGCTGATGGAGGAATCCTCTGGTTTGACGGACCGGATCTTGATAAGTCGATGGATCTTCTGGTAAAAAAGGGGAGAGCCATATGGCGGAATTTGGCATCTGAGGTTTATCTTACCCAAAAAGGAACAGAGAATCTGGCAAAACTGTTCGGGTTAACGATAAAGTCCCGTAAGAAAGTGGGGACAACTCTGGGACGTATTGAGATAATCGCCCAGAAATCATAATAGAAAGAAGGAATGGAAATGGGGCATCTGACAGCCCGTGATGCGTACTTGAATTTAAGTGACCGCATTAACTGGTTTACACAAGGGGCGCCTGAGTCGGAGACGCTTTATAAAATTCTTCAGGTTTTGTATTCGGAGAAAGAAGCAAAATGGGTGGCACTGCTGCCGGTAAGGCCTTTTACGGTAAAGAAGGCAGCTAAGATATGGGGCACTACGGAGTTTAAGGCTGAGCGGCTTTTGGATCACCTCTGTGAAAAAGCGCTTCTGGTGGATTCCTATCATAATGGAATCCGTAAGTTTGTCATGCCGCCTCCTATGGCTGGTTTCATCGAATTTGCCCTGATGAGGACCAGAGGAGACATTGACCAGAAATACTTAGGTGAGCTTTACTATCAATACATGAACGTAGAAGAGGACTTTATTAAGGACTTATTTTTTGCTACGGAAACAAAACTGGGAAGAGTCTATGTTCAGGAACCTGTCCTGTCGACGGATAAAACCAACCATATCCTGGATTTTGAACGCGCCTCTCATATCGTGGAAGAGGCGGATTATATCGGGCTGGGGCTTTGCTACTGCCGCCACAAGATGTCTCATGCCGGTCATCCCTGTGAAATTAATGCACCCTGGGACGTATGTCTGACCTTTGACAATGTTGCCCGTTCACTGGCAGAGCATGGAGAATACGCAAGGCTGATTTCCAAAGAGGAAGCCATGGATGCACTGGAACGGTCCTATGCAAGCAATCTGGTACAGATTGGAGAGAATGTACGGGAGCATCCGGCATTTATCTGTAATTGCTGCGGGTGCTGCTGTGAAGCACTCCAGGCTGCCAGAAAGTTCAGTCCCATGCATCCGGTTGCCACAACTAATTACATCCCCCGTATATCGGAGGAGACTTGTGTGGGCTGCGGGAAATGTGAGAAAGTATGTCCTATCCTTGCTATTTCCATGGAAAAGGACGAAAATGGGAAGAAAAAGGCCGTGGTGGATGAAGAAATCTGTCTTGGCTGCGGTGTATGCGCCAGAAACTGTAATGTGAAAGCGATTAACATGGAACGAAGGCCAAAGCAGATCATTACTCCGGTGAACAGCACCCACCGCTTTGTGCTGCAGGCCATTGAAAAAGGGACTCTGCAGAATCTTATTTTTGATAATCAGGCCTTTGCCAGCCACCGCGCCATGGCGGCACTTTTTGAGACCATCTTAAAGCTGCCCCCGGTAAAACAGGCATTGGCAGGCAAACAGCTGAAATCCATATATTTAGACAGGCTGTTGTCTATGAATAAAAGAAAGCCTGTGGAAGCGGGCCCCAATGACGGGGCAGGCCGTCCGTAATCAAGCGGCAGAAAGAGGATGGGGAACGTGTTTGATAAATTAACTAAAAATGATATTGATAAAATGAAACAGGAAATTGAATACCGGAAACTGGTGGTGCGTAAGGAAGCGCTGGAGGCAGTGAAAGAAGCAAGAGCTCATGGTGATTTAAGTGAAAATTTTGAATACCATGCTGCGAAGAAGGATAAAAACCAGAATGAAAGCAGAATCCGATATCTGGAAAAGATGATAAAAACTGCCCAGATTATTACTGACGATTCCAAAGAAGATGAAATCGGGCTTTATAATACTGTGGATTTATATTTTGAGGATGACGATGAGGTGGAGACTTATAAACTGGTAACAACTGTCCGCGGGAATTCCATGAAGGGTTTAATCAGTTCCGAATCCCCTCTTGGCAGCGCAATACTGGGGCATAAGGTGGGAGACCGGATTTTTGTTAAGATAAATGAAAAAGCCGGGTACTATGTTGTGGTGAAACGTTTGGAAAATACAAAGGATGATGGAAGCGACCAGCTGAGAAGCTACTAATCCGCAAAGGCAGGAATTTACGATGAAAGATATGACAAAAGGAAATATTTCCTCCCAGCTGATTCGTTTTTCCATACCTCTGGTTCTGGGGAATCTGTTTCAGCTGACTTACAATGCGGTGGATTCTATCATAGTCGGGCGCTTTGCAGGAGAAGACGCCCTGGCTGCGGTTGGAACTGCAAACCCTGTTATGAGCATTGTGATTTTAGGAATCACTGGGATCTGTATCGGAGCCTCCGTACTGATGAGTGAATTCTTCGGTGCAGGAGATGAAAAAAGACTGAAGGAGGAGGTTTCTACAGTACTCCTTTTTGGCTGTTTTTTTTCTCTGATCATCGCAGTCCTGGGTTTTATTTCTTCCAGGACTATCTTAAGGCTGCTTCGGGTTCCGGATCAGATTTTAGAAGATGCAGCCACGTATCTGCGGATTATTTTTTTGGGAATGCCTTTTACATTTTTTTATAATGCGGTGGCATCAGCACTGAGGAGTGTGGGAGATTCTAAGACTCCGGTGCGGTTTCTGGCTGCAGCTTCGGTGTTAAATGGGCTGCTGGATGTGGTTTTTGTGGCATGGCTTCATATGGATGTCATAGGGGCTGCCCTTGCTACAGATGTTGCGGAGGCAGTATCTGCATTGCTTTGTATTATTTATATTTATAAAAAGGTCCCTCTTCTTAGAGTGAGCAGGAGAGAAATCAGGCTAAACCGGGGGCTTTTACGCCTTACCTTGAGCCAGGGAGCAATCACGGCTCTGCAGCAGTGCTGCCAGCCCATTGGAAAGCTGCTGATTCAGGGAATGATCAATCCGCTTGGAGTCAGTACGATAGCAGCATTCAATGCGGTAAACCGGGTGGATGATTTTGCGTTTACACCCGAGCAGAGCATCTCAAGCGGTATCATGACGTTTGTGGCTCAGAACAGGGGAGCAAAAAAAAACAGCCGTATCAAAAGGGGATTCCGTACAGGACTTATGATTGAAGCAGGATACTGGGTTCTCATCTGTATCCTCATTCTGGTTATTAAGGAGCCGGTTATGAAACTGTTCGTATCGGAGAACGATACCGGGATGGTGGCAATTGGAGTAAATTATCTGGGACTGATGGCTTTTTTCTACCTTATGCCGGCATTTACCAATGGAATTCAGGGCTTTTTCCGGGGAATGGGAAATATGTCTATTACCCTGATCTCCACACTCATTCAGATATCTGTGCGGGTGGTGTTCGTATCTCTTCTTGTTCCCGGGATGGGATTGAAAGGAGTTGCGTATGCCTGTCTTATTGGCTGGGCCTGTATGCTTCTTGCAGAAGTACCTTATTATTTCTGGTTTAAAAATAAAAATGAATTACTACAGGAGAGTGACAGATGATAAAAAATATTGTTTTTGATATGGGAAAGGTACTGGTTGACTATGAAGGTCATAAAGTGGGTACTGTTTTTATAGAGGATGAAAGGGAACGGAAGGAAGTCTGCACATCGGTCTTTGATTCCCAGGAATGGCTGCTGCTTGATATGGGGCTGATTTCAGAGGAGGATGCATTACAGAGAATGCAGTCCCGTCTGACCACGGATCACGCAAAGGAGATGGCAGAACTTTGTCTGAAGCACTGGCATGAGTATAATATGAAGCCTGTGAAAGAGATGGGAGAGCTTGTGAGGGAACTGAAAGAACAGGGATATGGAATCTACCTCTGTTCTAATGCTTCCCTCCGGCTGCTGACCTGCAGGGACATTATTCCAGGAATTGAATATTTTGACGGAGTTCTATTTTCTGCAGAAGTGAAATGCATGAAGCCGCAAAAGGAGATGTATGAGCATCTGTTTGAACGGTTTCATTTAAATCCCAGGGAGTGCTTTTTTATAGATGATCTGCTCATGAATGTGGAAGGGGCAAGAGCATGCGGTATGGAAGGATACTGCTTTGCTGACAGGAATATAGAAGGGCTTAAAGAGTGTCTTAGTAAATTAAATGAAGCGTAAATAAAGAATAAAAAAGATCAGGATTTAAAATTGCCTGGTCTTTTTTTGTGCATATTTGAACCGAAAGTTACAATTAAACCGTTATTAATTACATGGTACGTGCTTTTGTGACAAAATAGACTATAATAATCAGGGAAACGAGGTTTTTGAATTTTGTTATAAAACTGCGGCAGGAAATACGGTTTGAGTTTTTTGAGACGATAAAAATCAGGGGGTGAACAAAAGAAAAAAAGCTGTAAGACCTAAGCAGATTTGTGCAGGATTTTTAAACTATATAAACTATTTAAAATTGAAAGGAATGGGTCAGGTATGAAAGATAATATGAGAAGAATGAAAAAAAGAATAGGCGCTTTGTGTCTGGCATTAGGACTTGCTGCCAGTACTATGTTTTCACCAGCTACTGCTTTTGCAGCAACAGCCAGCTATCCGGAGACACAGTTAGATGGAAAGTTAAGTACATTTCATCAGGGTGCCGCCAATGATTGCGGAGCAGTTTCAGCAATTCAGGCATTAGACAACAGCAGATATGGAAGAAAAATTTTCAGAAAAATGATTACAGATAATTACAATGGTACCTATACACTTAATTTTGGCGGTGGAAGAGAAACAGTGACGGAGTATGATGTTGATAATGCATACATAGAAGGTGATCTTGATGCCAGAGTAATAGAGGCTGGTTTACAAAAGGCCATGAATGTTTATAATGGTTGTTTTGCATGTGATGTATTCACAAGAATGACAGGATTCAGACAAAGAACCTACTGGTCTTCAAATAAAACTATGATCATGAATGCGATGGCTGCAAAATGCCAGAACGGAGAGGGAATTACAGCAGCCTGCGATTTTAATATAGCAGATCCAAGCAAAGGAATTATCGGGGATGGCGGACATTCTTATTCCATAAGGAGTGTAAATAAAGACACTGTGGTAGTAATAAATCCGTGGGATACTTCTATTCTAATCAGCATGCCAAGAAGTCAGTTTGAGAGATCCATAAGGTATATGACATATGTAGACGATGCGGCAAAGAATGTTGTGGTTTATTGGGAATAAATCAGTGTGGAAATACTTCCTTTGTTGACATATTAAGAAAGATAGGTATAAAATATAATTAGATATTTTTTTAATTTTGAGCAGTTTGTTTTGTCATGCCCATGATTTTTTAATTCTTAAACCCGAGCATAATTTAGGAGGGATCATGAGAAATTTGTCAAATAGTGAAAAGAAAAGATTGTTGGTTTTTGCAATAGTAATTTCTTTCTTTCCGCCGGCATTACATATCAACGAGAGGAATATCGAACATGTATATAGTTTGGGGTTCCCGGATATATTTATTACTCTGCATGGACATATTTCTGAATTTCCTGCTGGGCTGGGAATTAATCCAATTCAGTTTTTGGGTAATGTAGGTGTGAACTGGATTATTTTGTGTATCTTAGTTAAAGTATTTCGGAAGTTAGTTTTATATTTAAGACACAAAAAAGATAGTGTGGATCGTTAATTTTGATGCTTTTTTTATTAAACATTTACTTTTGATAAGGACAGCCAAAACTAAATTTTGGCTGTCTTCGTTATAATAATCGTTCTGCAAATCATTTTATAGGAACGAATGAAAATAAGGTTTAAGTATGTGGAGATGATAACATGCAAATAATCATTGTGCTTTTTATAATTATATTTATAACTCTTTTTTTGATCATCAATAAAAAGTTGAAATTTAAAAGAATACAAAATATTAAGGACGAGATAAATAATTCTTTTGGAAAAAAATCTGCGAATCAGCTTTTTGAGAAAGAATTGATTGAGAAATATTGGAAAAATAAATCAATAAAAAGAACTGGTAATAATAAAATTGATGATGTTACCTGGTATGATTTGGAAATGGATCAAGTTTACTGTATAATAAATAATTGTAAATCATTTGCAGGAGACCAGATTTTATATTCGATTTTACATGAGATTAAAATTAATGACAAAGACAATGCTGAAATAGAAAGAAAAATTAATTATTTCCAGTCTGAATCAATAGACAGGAATGAAATTTGGTATATTATATCTGGAATAGGAAAGAATCGTGATAGTTATTATCTGCCTGATTATATAAAAAACTTAAAAACATTTAGAATAGCTCATATTGAATATTATCATTTTATGAGATTACTTTTGCTATTATCATTTTTACCAGCAATTGTATCCGTGAATTATATATTTCTTTTATTTCCATTTTTTATAGCTTTAATAAATATTGTGATATATTCGTTTCAAAAAAGCAGATATGAATTATATCTAAATATGCTTAGCAGCGTTCTTAAAATTCTAATAGCGGCAAAACGTATTGTTGATTCTCCCTTTTTGAAATATGAAAAAAATTTTAATGATTTAAGTGATAAAATAGCCATATTTCGCCCATTATTATTAAAAATTAGCAAATTGCAGCATCGTTCTCCCTCCAGTTTGTCTGGGGATGCAATGACATTATTAGAATCTATGACTTTTGGTATTACATTATGGGATTTGATCCAATATGATAAAGTAATATGCCAATTGATAAACTATCAGGAAGAATTAATAGCATTATATAGAGTAATTGGTGAAATAGATTCAGCAATTTCTATTGCTTCATTTAGAAAAACGCTTCCATTTTATTGTACTCCAATTTTCTGCAATAGTAATGAAATTATAGCAGAAGAACTATATCACCCGATCGTAGAAAATCCAATTAATAATTCCATAGTAATAAATAAAGGGTGTATGATTACAGGTTCGAATGCCTCTGGTAAATCCACCTTTATAAAGGGGCTGGCTATCAATGCAATATTGGCTCAAAGTATTTTTACGTGTCTTGCTAAAAAATTTGTTATGCCTCATTCTGCAATTATTACCTCAATGGCTGTTCGCGACGAAGTATCAACAGGAGATAGTTATTATATAAAAGAGATTAAATATATAAAGAGGATTGTGGACGCATTAAATGAAAAAAGACCGGTTCTCTGCATTATTGATGAAATTTTACGAGGAACCAATACAGCAGAGCGGATTGCTGCTTCTATAGCGATTTTAAAATATTTATCTGAAAAAAATTGCATTACAGTAGTGGCTACTCACGATATAGAGTTAACGGAATTAATGAAAAGAAAATATGAAAACTATCACTTCACTGAGCGTATAAGTGATAATAAAATAATATTTGAATATAAAATTCATAAGGGACCTGCTGTTTCGAAAAATGCTATTAAATTATTAGAGTGTATGGAATTTCCCAAAGAGATAACAGAGGAAGCTGAGAGAATACTGCAGATTAATAATGAAGACTTTATGGAAGAAGATGCTGCGTTTTTAGTTGACCCAATGAATATTATCCCTGGGAAAAAGGAATTAATTGATTCTAGTGTAACTTTTATTGATGAGAACGGGAGAATAACCCGCCGTGAATATCCGCATAGAGGACAGCCAGACAACTGAGTCTGGCTGTCCTATTATTATACTGTCATTAATGTGTTATGATCCGGAAGCCATTTTATAGATTTCCAGAACATCCTGCCAATACAGCTTTTTCAACCCGCCTAACGGGTGTTCCACGCCGTAGGCCTCTCCGGTTGATTTTTTAGCCATCAGCTCTAAATTGGTACTGTCAATTCCCAGTTCCTCAAGGGTTGTGGGAAGTCCCATTTTTACAAAGAACTGGGACAGGCGGTTGATTCCTTCCAGTACTATGGCGTCAGGATCACGGAAGCTTCCTTCCACGCCCATGACATTGACGGCAAACTGGACAAACATGTTAATATTTGTTTTATAAACATATTTCATCCAGGCGGGAGTGAGAACTGCCAGTCCGGCGCCGTGAGCCACATCGTAGATGGCACTCAGCTCATGCTCCATGCCATGACATGCCCAGTCCTGCCTCCGGCCCAGTCCCAGTAAATCGTTGTGGGCTATGGTGCCGCCCAGTCCCACCTGACACCAGGCATCGTAGTTTTGGGGATCCCTGGATACCAGAAGAGCATGTTTCATTATTGATTTTAATGTGGTTTCACAAAGACCATCTGTCAGATCTGTATGCAGTGTATTGGTAAAATAACGCTCAAATATATGGCTCATCATGTCAGCCACGCCGTTGGCTATCTGGTTTTTCGGGAGAGTAAAGAAAAATTCCGGATTCATGACACTTAAGACCGGACGGACCAGATTGCTTCCGTATCCCAGCTTCATCTGCTTTTCTTCATTGGTAATAACGGTGCTGTTGCTGGATTCGCTGCCAGCAGCCGGAATTGTCAGAATCGTAGCAACCGGCAGAGCAGCAGTAATCGCTTTTCCCTGCTCATAAACATCCCATACATCGCCATCATAACAGACGCCGATGGCAATGGCCTTTGCAGAGTCAATGACACTGCCGCCGCCAACTGCCAGAATTAAGTCTACACCCTGGTCTTTGCATAATTTTATGCCCTCATAAACTAGCGACAGGCGGGGATTTGGAACAACTCCTCCCAACTCCACAAATTCAATTCCGCTTTCCTTTAACGAATGGACGACTGTATCAAAAAGACCATTCTTTTTGATCCGCTCCCCGCTGTAATGCAAGAGTACCTTTTTAGCATAAGGAGCCAGAAGGTTTCCGATTTCCTTATGGGTATCCTTTCCAAAGCAGATACGGGTGGGAATGTGAAAATCAAAATTTAACATAGTAATACCCCTCTCTTATATATTATTTTAGAAATCTGTGGTGTCCGGGTTGGTGGCGTATCCGCAGCAGCCCTTTAAGTCTGCTATTATGGATACATCTTCCTCTGAAAGTTCAAAATCAAATACATGGGCATTTTCCTCGATCCGCTCTTTTGTAACGGATTTAGGCAATGGAAGGAAGCCCATCTGCAGGCTCCATCTGATACAAATCTGTGCAATGGATTTTCCGTATTTTTCTGACAGTGCTATCATCTGTGGAACTTCAAAGATTTTGCCGGATCCAAGGGGACTGTAAGCTTCTGCCAGAATGTTCTGTTCTCTTAAGTAGGAGACCAGTTCATCCTGGGTATCGCCAGGGCAGAGCCTGATCTGGTTTACCATGGGAGCAACGTTTGCTGTTTTCATCAGCTCCTCTAAGTGATGGCGGCGGAAATTGCTGACGCCGATGGAACGGATGCGTCCTGCCTCATACAGTTCTTCAAATGCCTTCCAGGTGCCTGCGTTTGCCGCCTGCCATTCATGACGGGACTTAATGGGGTTGGGCCAGTGGATTAAGTATAAGTCTAAGTAATCCAGATTTAGGTTTTTCATGGTTGTTTCAAAGGCATTTAATGTTTCCTGGTATCCGTGCTCTCCGTTTTGAAGTTTGCTGGTTACAAATATTTCTTCCCTTGGGATGCCGCTTTCCTTTATTCCGGTTCCAACGCTCTCCTCATTGTAATAGAGCGCCGCAGTATCGATGTGTCGGTAACCTGCTTTAAGGGCCTGCTTTACTGCATTAACCGCTGTTTCGCCGTTTGGTGCTTTCCAGGTGCCGAAGCCGACGCATGGAATTTTAACACCATTTGAAAGTATATAGTTGTCTGATAATGATTTCATTAGGTTCCTCCTTTATTCATTTTGCTTGATCAAAGGACCAAACTACTGTATAGTAAATATTGTAAACCTTAACGTTAACTTTAAGTCAAGAGACAGATGAAAAATCTGCAGGAACAGGATAAAAATGAATTATACAATCAAGCAGGTATCAGAAAAAACAAATTTAAAGCCTCATGTACTCCGGTATTATGAGCGGGAAGGGCTTCTTCCATTCGTAAACAGGAGTGACAGCGGAATCCGCCGTTATTCGGATGAGGACTTAGAGTGGCTCTCCCTGATCTGCTGTCTGAAAAACACGGGTATGGCGATCAGACAGATACGGGAATTTGTGGAGCTGAGCGTACAGGGAAAAGACACTCTGAAGGAACGCTGCGCCATGTTGATCGAACACAAAAAGGATGTGGAGGAACAGATTGCCGGTATGCAGAAGTATTTATGTAAGGTGGACCATAAAATTAAGTATTTCACAGAACAGTATGAGAAATATATAACTGACAGTGGTGAGAACGGAGAAGACAGTCATGTACCGGATTAAGATTGAAGATATGGATTTAGGGCAGATTGCCCAGTCCGGGCAGTGCTTCCGCATGAAAGAGCAGGAACATGGTATCTGGTCTGTTGCAGCAGGCGGGGAATACATAGAAGCAGTAAAAGAAGGGGAGGAATTTATTTTCTCCTGCGATAAGCCGGAGTTTCAATTAATATGGTCCTCTTATTTTGATCTGGAAGAAGATTACGGGGGATATAAAAAACGGGTGCCGTCTGAGGATACTTACTTAAGGGAAGCCATCCGGTGTGGATGGGGCGTCAGGATTCTCCGACAGGATTTCTGGGAGATGCTGATCACATTTTTGATTTCCCAGAATAATAACATTCCGCGTATAAAGGGCAGTGTGGCGGGACTCTGTGAGAGGTTTGGTTCGGAAAAGACGGGAAGAGGACTGATGCTGTCGGCTTCCGGATCATGGGAAGAGACTACGTGCAGTTATTACACCTTTCCATCGCCGGAATCCATTGCCATCGCCGGTCTTTCCGGTCTTTCTGGTCTGGGGCTTGGATACAGGGACAAGTATCTTCTTTCCATAGCAGAGCACTGCAGCGGACCGGAGGGGGAGAAGTGGATGTCCGGTTTAAAGGAAGCGGATTATGAAACTGCTCATACCATGCTGCAAAAGCAATACGGAATTGGCAAAAAGGTGGCAGATTGTGTCTGCCTTTTTGGGCTGCATCACGTTGGTGCCTTCCCTGTGGATACCCATGTGAAGCAGATTCTTACCGCCCATTATCCCAATGGTTTTCCCCTTAAAAGATATGAAGACTGCGCAGGTATTCTGCAGCAATATATGTTTTACCATAAGATCAACCGGCTGGCGGCCGAGTGAATTTTCAATCTTTCAGGCACAGTCTGGGACGCAGTAAGTCTCTAAACTGTGCCTGTCTTTTCTTATGTCGAAATAATTCATACTTTTATCACACAATAAACAAATTTAAATCACACAATTTTCACAATTCCATTCTACCCTAAGTAAGGACACGATTACGTGAATTAGAACAGGAGGAGAGAGAGTTGATTGAAGTCAAAAACCTGGTAAAAGATTACGGCGGGCATCTGGCTGTGGATCATTTAAACTTTACCATTCAGGATGGTAAGATCTATGGTTTTCTTGGACCTAACGGCGCTGGAAAGTCCACCACAATGAATATCATAACCGGTTACATAGGTGCGACCGAGGGTGATGTCTGGATTAACGGTCATAATATTTTAGAAGATCCGGAGGAAGCAAAAAAATGCATTGGATATCTGCCGGAGCTTCCGCCTCTTTATGTGGATATGACAGTAAAAGAGCAGCTGGATTTTGCAGCTGAATTAAAGAAAATACCGAAAAAGAACAAGGAAGAAGAAATTCTGAAAGTAATGAAGCTGGCGAAGCTTGAAGATGTAAGCGGACGTCTGATACGAAATCTCTCAAAAGGCTACAGACAGAGAGTCGGACTCGCTCAGGCAGTTTTAGGCTTCCCTCCGGTTATTATTTTAGATGAGCCAACTGTTGGTCTGGATCCCAAACAGATTATTGAAATTCGTGATACCATAAGGGAACTGGGGCAGAACCATACCGTTATTTTAAGCTCCCACATTTTATCCGAGGTCAGCGCAGTCTGCGACCATGTGCTGATCATAGACAGGGGACGTCTGATTGCCAGCGATTCACCGGAAAACTTAGAGCGGCAGATGGCGGACGCTTCCGGAATGGAACTGCTGATAAAGGGAGAAGAGAAACAGATCCGTGAGATACTTGACACTCTGCCCCAGGCAGCTGATGTGATCGTTGTGGACAGCGGGGAAGAACTGGTGAAGAAGGTAACATTCCGAATGAACGCTGCGGAAGAAGAGACGGATATCCGGGAAGCCATCTTTTTTGCTTTTGCAGACCAGAGACTGCCCATTCTTTCCATGCATGTAAGCCGGGCGTCGTTAGAAGAGGTATTCCTGGAACTGACTGCTGAAGCGGAAGCAGAGTCCGGGAACAACAAAGAAGGGATCCAGGAAGAGCCTGAAGTGCAGGCTGAAATCGAAACAGAAGATACAGATACAGAAACAGAAGATACAGAGACAGAAACAGAAGATACAGATACAGAAACAGATGGAAAGGAGGAACTGTAATGGCTGCTATTTATAGAAGAGAGCTGAAATCGTACTTCCAGTCCATGACCGGATATGTTTTCATTGCTTTTGTAGTGCTGTTTATCGGCATTTACTTTATGGCATATAACATGATGAGCGGTTATCCGTATTTTTCCTATACACTTTCCGGAATGGTAACGATTATCATGATTGGTATTCCGGTTCTTACCATGAGAAGCTTTGCAGATGACAGAAAGACCAAGACCGATCAGCTGCTGCTGACAGCTCCGGTTTCTGTGGGGAAAATAGTGGTAGGGAAATATCTTTCCATGGTAACCGTATTTGCAGTACCGGTTGTTCTGTCTGGCCTTTGCCCGCTGATCATTAAAATGAACGGTACCGCTCATTTAAAAGCAGATTATGCGGCCATTCTTGCATTTTTCCTGCTGGGCTGTGTTTACATTGCCATAGGAATGTTTATTTCATCTCTGACAGAAAGTCAGATTATTGCGGCTGTAGGAACCTTTGGAATGATTCTGCTGTTGATTTTATGGCCCAATCTTGTGGGATTTTTACCGACTACTGCACTGGGTTCTCTCATTGGATTTGTCCTGCTTTGGTCGATAGCTGTATTTATTGTTCAACGGGTCACCAGTCACAACGGACTTGCGTTTATTCTGGAGGCAGCGGGAATTATCGTTATGGCAGGATTGTACTTAATCAGGAGAGGTCTGTTTGACCGCGCACTGACCAGCGTAATGGAGAAGGTTGCAATCGCCGGTGTATTCCAGAACTTTGCGGAACATTATATCTTTGATGCAGGTGGTCTGGTTTCCTATATCAGCATTATATTCCTGTTGGTATTCTTGACTGTGCAGTCCATAGAGAAACGCAGATGGAGTTAGGAGGGTGGAAATGACCAGAAAATTAAAAAAAGGCGGCTATACGGCAATACTTTCCGTTATTGTCATAGCTGCTGTTATTATACTGAATATGATTGTGGGGCGTCTCCCGGAAAAGGTACGGCAATGGGATATGAGCAGCAGCCAGATCTACTCCCTGGGAAAGACCACCACGGACCTGGTAAAAGGACTTGATAAGGATGTTACAATCTATGTAGTGGGAGACCCCTCTAAGATAGACAAACGGATCACAAGCTTTGTTAACCGCTATGATGATTTATCCAGTCATATCAAGGTAGAGACAGTGGACTCCGTGCTTCATCCCGAACAAGTGAAAAAGCTGAATGCAACAGACAGCACTCTGCTTGTAAACTGTGAGACCACCAATAAAACCCAGTCTATCCCATTTACGGATATCATTAAAATAGATCAATCCTCTTATTATTATTACGGACAGACAAAAGAAACTGAATTTGATGGTGAAGGACAGCTGACAGGTGCCATTTCCCATGTGACCAGTGATGTTTCCAAAACCATCTATACAACAGAAGGACATCAAGAAGCAGCCTTTGGGGGCACCGTATCCGATATGCTGAAAAAATCCAATTTAACAGTCAATAGCATCAATCTTTTAAAAGATGGTAAAATTCCGGATGATTGTGAGCTTCTTCTGATTAATGCTCCGGAATCAGATCTGGCCAATGATGAGAAGACCATGCTTACTGATTATTTAGACAAGGGCGGTCACGTATTGATTCTGGCCGGCTATTCTGAGAAGGAACGTCCCAACTTAACTGCTGTGATCAGTGCATATGGACTTAACCTGGAAAATGGAATGGCTGCAGATACCAAGAACTTTTATCAGAATAACCCTTACTACATTTTCCCGACGATTGAAACTGGCAGCGAAGTGACAAACGGCGTGGATACAAGGAGTGCAGCACTGGTTCTTCAGTCAGCTGCAATGACTAAGACTGAAAATGTACCGGAAGGGATCACGGTTACTCCGTTTATGCAGACCAGTGACGGAGGAATGCTGGTAACGGAGGAGGCCCAGAAGAAAGGTACCTATATTCTGGGAGCTGTTTCAGAAAAGAAACTGGATACTGGTTCTTCCCGCCTCACTGTTTTTTCAACTCCTACACTGATTGATGAAAATTTAAATACCAGTTTTACCAACTTAACCAATCTGACCCTGTTTATGAATGCGGTTACCTCTAATTTTAAAGATGTTGCCAATGTCTCCATACCATCAAAGAGTCTGGAAGTTACGTATAATACTGTGACCCACGGCGGTATGTGGGGGATATTGTTTATTTTTGTTATTCCGGCAGCAGCTCTTTGCTGCGGACTTATAATCTGGTTCAAGCGCAGACGTCTGTAAAAGGAGGCAGGATGATGAAGAAAAAAAACGGCCTGATATACGGAGCTGCCGCGCTGGCAGTGCTTTGTGCAGTGTATGTAGGAGTCGGCCAGTATATGGACCACTCTCAGAAAAATACGGAAAAAGAAAAAGAGGCATCCAGAGTTTATATCACCGACTTTTCTGATGTACAGTCAGTTTCTTACGATCTGGACGGAAAACAGCTTTCCTTTACAAAAAAAGACGGTACATGGAACTATGACCAGGATGATAAATTCCCGGTAAAGCAGGCAAAGCTTGACGCAATTGCTTCCACTGTATCAAAACTGGAAGCAGTCAGAAAACTGGATGGAGGCGATGGATTTGCGGCATACGGTCTGGATCATCCCATCCGTTCCATTGCAGTAACCGCAGCAGACAGTAAAACGTCTGTGATCCTTCTGGGAAATGCAACGGAGGACGGAGATTACTACGCCGCAATCCAGGGAGAGGATACCCCTTATCTCATCAGCTCTTCCCTGTATACGGAAACGGACAGCAAGCTTTATGACCTCATGGCTCTGGAAGAGTTCCCTGCTATTGCAGGAACCGATATCACAGACATAACTGTAACAAAGGGAGAGGACAGCAGACATTATGTAAAGAAGAAGTCAGATGATGAGAAAGATACCATTGAGTGGTATAAAGACTCTGCGGACTCACAGGAGAATAAGGTGGAGGATAATTCCCCCTTAAATGTGCTGGCTGATTCACTCAGCAGTCTGAAGGTAAAGAGCTGTCCAAATTATAATGTACAGGATTCCCAGTTAAAGGAATACGGCCTCGACCAGCCTTCTGCCGTTATTACCTATACTTATAACAAGAATGGAAAAGATGAGACCTTCACACTGGCAGTGGGAAGCTTGAATCAGGATTCCAGCTGTTATTATACGAGAACTGAAAATTCCGTATTTATTAATGAAATAGAAAAAGCTTCTATTGACAAGTGTCTTACGGTCGATAAAGGAATATAAAACGCTAAAATGCAAATCCTGCACTGCCGGTCCGACTGGAAATTATCCCATGGACCGGCAGGCAGGTTTTTTCTTTTATAACTCTGATTTATGGTATCAATTCCTTTCTCATATATGTTTTCCAGTAAAAATATTTTATTTTAGTTGAAAAATCCTGACAAATGTTCTATTATGAGAAGAAATATATCAGCAGATTACAGTGACACAGAGGGAGAGTACAAATGAACTATAACATTGCAGTAATCCCTGGCGACGGGATAGGACCTGAAATCATTGGAGAGGCGAGAAAGATATTAAATAAGGTTGGTGCATTGTATCACCACCAGTTTACGTATACAGAAGTCCTGATGGGAGGAATCTCCATTGATACTTACGGCGTCCCATTAACGGACGAAGCATTAGAAACAGCAAAAAAAAGTGACTCCGTTCTCCTGGGAGCAGTTGGGGGAGATGTAGGAAATTCAAAATGGTACGATGTGGCACCGAATCTGAGACCTGAAGCGGGGCTGCTGGCCATCCGCAAAGGTCTCAATTTATTCGCTAATATCCGTCCTGCCTATCTTTATAAAGAACTGGCTGATGCATGTCCCTTGAAAAAGGAGATCATCGGAGACGGCTTTGATATGGTCATTATGCGGGAACTGACCGGCGGACTCTACTTTGGAGACCGATGCACCAAAGAGGTGGACGGAGTGATGACTGCCGTGGATACTCTTACTTACAATGAAAATGAGATCCGCAGAATTGCAGTTAAGGCATTTGATATTGCAATGAAGCGGAAAAAGCGGGTGGTCAGCGTAGATAAAGCCAATGTATTAGATTCCTCCAGACTTTGGAGAAAAGTGGTGGAAGAGGTGGCAAAAGATTATCCGGAAGTGACGTTAAGCCACATGCTGGTTGACAACTGTGCCATGCAGCTGGTGATGAATCCAGGACAGTTTGACGTAATTCTAACGGAGAACATGTTTGGAGATATCCTGTCCGATGAAGCAAGCATGATTACCGGGTCCATTGGAATGCTCTCCTCAGCCAGCATGAATGAAAGCAAATTTGGCATGTATGAACCAAGCCACGGTTCTGCTCCTGATATAGCAGGGAAGAATATTGCAAACCCCATAGCAACCATTCTCTCCGCAGCCATGATGCTCCGGTATTCCTTTGATCTGGATAAGGAAGCAGATGCAGTGGAAGCAGCAGTGGAGATGGTTTTAAAAGAAGGGTTCCGGACCGGAGATATCTTCTCGGAAGGAATGGAAAAGGTGTCCACAACCAGGATGGGTGATTTAATCGCAGAACGCGTGGTTTAGCTCTGCGGTTTCTCTACAATTCAGAACATGAAAATTGCCGGAAGCGGATAAAATATTTGATTTTATACGCTCCCGGATTTCCATATAATCAGAAAGTTATGAAAAAAGTAAAGGAGTGTGCAGCAGATGAAAAGTGATTCAGTAAAAAAAGGTATGCAGCAGGCACCTCACCGTTCCCTTTTTAACGCGTTGGGAATGACTGAGGAAGAGATGGAAAGGCCTTTAATTGGTATTGTCAGTTCCTATAATGAAATCGTCCCCGGCCATATGAATCTGGATAAAATCGTCGATGCCGTCAAAATGGGAGTTGCCATGGCAGGCGGAACACCAGTTATGGTTCCGGCCATCGCAGTCTGTGACGGAATTGCAATGGGACATATTGGTATGAAGTATTCACTGGTCACAAGGGATCTGGTTGCAGATTCCACGGAATGTCTTGCAAGAGCCCATGCCTTTGATGCTCTGGTTATGGTACCCAATTGTGATAAGAATGTTCCCGGACTTTTGATGGCAGCAGCGCGCATTAACATACCTACGGTGTTCGTCAGTGGCGGACCTATGTTAGCTGGACGTGTGCAGGGACACAAAACCAGCCTTTCCAGCATGTTTGAGGCGGTAGGAGCCTATACGGCGGGAAAGATGACGGAAGAGGATGTAAAGGAATACGAGCAGAAAGCATGTCCCACCTGCGGCTCCTGTTCCGGTATGTATACGGCAAACAGCATGAACTGTTTAACTGAAGTTCTTGGAATGGGATTAAAAGGCAACGGAACCATACCAGCTGTTTACTCTGAACGGCTGAAGCTGGCAAAACATGCGGGAATGGCAGTTATGGAGCTGTTAAAGAAGAATATCTGTCCCCGTGATATCATGACTGAGAAAGCATTCCGGAATGCTCTTACCATGGATATGGCTCTGGGATGCAGCACAAACAGCATGCTTCACCTTCCTGCCATTGCCCACGAAGCAGGCGTGGACTTAAATCTGGAGATTGCCAATGAGATCAGCGCAAAGACGCCCAACCTCTGCCATCTTGCTCCGGCAGGCCCTACTTATATAGAAGATTTAAATGAAGCCGGAGGCATCTATGCTGTAATGAATGAGATAAACAAGCTTGGACTTCTTGAACTGGACTGCATTACAGCAACTGGAAAAACAGTGGGAGATAATATCAAAGGATGTGTAAATAAAGATCCGCAGGTAATTCGTCCGGTGGAAGATCCCTATAGCAAAACCGGTGGAATCGCCATATTAAAAGGTAATTTAGCACCGGACAGCGCAGTTGTAAAACGTTCTGCAGTAGCTCCGGAGATGTTAAAGCACGAAGGACCTGCCAGAGTCTTTGACTGTGAAGAGGATGCCATTGATGCCATCAAAGGCGGAAAAATCGTGGCAGGAGATGTGGTGGTCATCCGTTATGAGGGACCTAAGGGTGGACCTGGAATGAGGGAGATGTTAAATCCTACCTCCGCCATTGCGGGAATGGGACTTGGCTCCACAGTGGCGCTCATCACAGACGGCAGGTTCAGCGGAGCCTCCAGAGGAGCTTCCATCGGTCATGCATGTCCGGAAGCAGCAGTGGGAGGTCCCATTGCACTGGTTGAAGAAGGGGATATCATTTCCATTGATATTGACAATCACAGACTGGATGTAAAGGTATCAGACGAAGAGATGGCAGCAAGGAAGGAAAAATGGCAGCCAAGAAAACCAGCAGTTACTTCCGGATATCTGGCAAGATATGCGGCAATGGCAGCCCCGGCAAGCCGTGGGGCGATCCTGGAAATATAAAGAAAAGGAGCAGCTTATGAAGACATTAACTGGAGCAGAGATTGTAATCGAGTGCCTGAAGGAACAGGGCGTGGATACCGTTTTTGGATATCCGGGCGGCACCATTTTAAATATATATGATGCCCTTTATAAGCATCAGGATGAGATCAACCATATTCTTACCTCCCATGAACAGGGAGCTGCCCATGCAGCGGACGGTTATGCAAGAGCAACCGGAAAAGTAGGAGTATGTCTGGCAACCTCAGGTCCGGGGGCAACCAACTTAGTAACAGGAATTGCAACTGCTTTCATGGATTCCGTACCCATGGTAGCCATCACCTGCAACGTAGCGGTGGGACTCCTTGGCAGAGACAGTTTTCAGGAGATCGATATCGCCGGCGTGACCATGCCCATCACAAAATATAATTTTATTGTAAAAGACATTAAAAAACTGGCAGATACCATACGCAGAGCATTTAAAATCGCCCAGACCGGAAGACCTGGTCCTGTGCTCATCGATATTACAAAGGACGTAACAGCCAGTAAGTATGATTATGAGCAGGTGGAACCCGAGCCAATTGTCCGTCAGGAAGATACCATACTGGAAGAGGATTTGGAGCAGGCGCTGCACCTGATCCGCAAATCACAAAAACCCTATATTTTTGTAGGCGGAGGTGCTGTCATCGCCAATGCTTCTGAGGAACTTGCGTCCTTTGCCCATAAGATTCAGGCCCCTGTTGCAGACAGTCTGATGGGAAAGGGAGCCTTTGACGGAACCGATGAACTCTATACCGGAATGGTAGGTATGCACGGAACAAAGACCTCCAATCTGGGAATTACAGAGTGTGACCTTTTAATCGTGGTAGGTGCCAGATTCAGTGACCGTGTGACCGGCAATGCTTCCCGCTTTGCCAGAAATGCAAAGATTCTGCATTTCGATGTGGATCCGGCGGAGATCAGTAAAAACGTGAAGGCTTATGCCAGCGTAATCGGAGATGTAAAATCCATTTTAAGAAAGTTAAATGCAAGGCTGGACCCCATCAATCACGAGGAGTGGGTTGCCCATATTGACCGTATGAAGGATATGTATCCCATGCGCTATGAAAAGAGCATATTGACCGGACCTTATATCATTGAAAAGATATATGAAGTGACAAAAGGCGATGCAATCATCACCACAGAGGTAGGTCAGCATCAGATGTGGGCGGCACAGTTTTATCAGTATAAAAAGCCCAGAAGCTTTATCACTTCAGGAGGACTTGGCACCATGGGCTACGGTCTTGGCGCTTCTCTTGGAGCAAAGATGGGATGTAAGGATAAGACTGTTATCAATGTGGCAGGAGACGGCTGCTTCCGTATGAATCTAAACGAGATTGCCACAGCCACCCGCTATAATATTCCCATAATACAGGTTGTATTAAACAACCATGTGCTGGGCATGGTCCGCCAGTGGCAGACCCTGTTCTATGGCAAGAGGTATTCACATACAGTTCTTAATGACCAGGTTGATTTTGTAAAGATAGCAGAAGGAATGGGGGCAAAGGCTTACCGGGTTACCGGGAAGGAAGAATTTGAAGAAGTCTTAAAAGAAGCCATTGCCCTCAACGTTCCTGTTGTTATAGACTGTCAGATTCACTGCGATGATAAGGTATTCCCCATGGTTTCGCCGGGAGCGCCCATTGAAGATGTATTTGACGCAGAAGATTTAAAGATTTAACATCAGTAAGGAAAGGGATCGAAATCCCGAATTTGAGGAGGAAGAGATATGAGCAGAGTGTACAATTTTTCTGCAGGACCTGCGGTTCTGCCGGAAGAAGTCTTAAAAGAAGCAGCAGAGGAGATGTTGGATTATAAGGGTACCGGAATGTCGGTAATGGAGATGAGTCACCGGTCCAAAGCTTATGAAACCATCATCAATGAAGCAGAGGCTGATTTAAGAGACTTACTGGCAATTCCGGATAACTATAAGGTGCTGTTTTTACAGGGAGGAGCATCCCAGCAGTTTGCCATGGTTCCCATGAATTTATTTAAAAATGGGGTTGGAGATTATATCATCACCGGGCAATGGGCAAAGAAAGCATACCAGGAAGCAAAGCTTTATGGAACCTCCAATGCGATTGCTTCCAGTGCGGATAAGACCTTCAGTTATATACCGGATATTTCCGATCTCCCTGTCTCAGACGATGCGGATTACGTATATATCTGTGAAAACAACACCATATACGGAACAAAATATAAAACACTGCCTGACACCAAAGGGAAAATACTGGTAGCAGATCTCTCCTCCTGCTTTTTATCGGAACCTGTTGATGTGAGTAAGTATGGTATTATATTTGCCGGAGCCCAGAAGAATGTGGGACCTGCGGGCGTTGTTATTGTGATCATCCGGGAAGATTTAATCCGGGAGGATGTTTTAAAAGAAACGCCTACCATGCTTCGTTATAAAACTCATGCGGATGCCAAATCCCTTTATAATACACCTCCTGCTTATGGAATCTATGTCTGCGGCAAGGTATTTAAGTGGTTAAAGAACTTAGGCGGACTGGAAGCCATGAAGAAGCTGAACGAGAAAAAAGCAGGAATTCTTTATGATTTTCTGGATCAGAGCAAGATGTTTCACGGTACCGTTGAAAAGAAGGACCGTTCTCTTATGAACGTACCGTTTGTCACAGGTGATGAAGAACTGGATGCCTTATTTGTGAAGGAATCAAAAGCAGCAGGTTTTGAGAATTTAAAAGGTCACAGAACCGTAGGCGGAATGCGCGCCAGTATTTATAATGCCATGCCGTACGAAGGCGTGGAAAAGCTGGTTTCCTTCATGAAGGATTTTGAAGAAAAACACACGAGACAGGCAGACTGAAAGGAGATTAGAAGATGAAAAAGATTCATTGCCTTAATGCAATTTCTGCATATGGAACCGCACTGTTAACAGAAGATTATGAGCTTACCAAACAGATGGAAGAAGCAGATGGCGTGCTTGTCAGAAGTGCTTCTATGCATGAGATGAAGTTCCCTGACGGTCTTCTTGCAATAGCAAGAGCCGGAGCTGGTGTCAATAACATTCCCTTAGAAGCATGCGCTGCGGAAGGAATCGTCGTATTTAATACACCCGGAGCCAATGCAAACGGAGTAAAGGAGCTGGTAATAGCCGGACTGATGCTGGCTTCCCGTGATATCGAAGGAGGTATCCGCTGGTGTAAGGATAATCAGGCGGATGAAAATATAGCCAAATCTGCAGAAAAAGCAAAAAGTTCCTTTGCCGGCTGTGAGATCCGGGGTAAAAAGCTGGGAGTCATCGGCCTTGGTGCAATCGGAACTGAGGTTGCCAATGCCTGCTCCTCTCTTGGAATGGAGGTATACGGATATGATCCCTTTATTTCCGTGAATGCAGCCTGGAGACTCTCAAGAAATGTAAAGCATATCACCTCTGTGGAAACGATTTATAAGGAATGCGACTACATTACCCTTCATGTGCCCTTAGTGGATACAACAAAGGGAATGATTAATAAAGCAGCCTTTGACAATATGAAGGAGGGAACAGTAATTCTTAACTTCGCAAGAGACATTCTGGTAAATGAAGAGGATATGGCCGAGGCATTAAAGTCTGGTAAGATTAAAAAATATGTGACTGATTTCCCAAACCCCACTTCCGTACATATGGAAGGTGCCATTGTAATTCCTCATCTGGGTGCTTCCACAGAAGAATCTGAGGACAACTGTGCGAAGATGGCAGTGAAGGAGATTATGGACTACATAGACAATGGAAATATACACAATTCCGTGAATTTCCCGGCTTGTGACATGGGAATCTGCAGCGCCGCAAGCAGGATTGCAGTTCTGCATTTAAATATTCCGAATATGATCGGGCAGATTACAGGAACTCTGGCAGCGGGCAATGTGAATATCTCCGATATGACCAATAAGAGCCGTGACAAGTATGCATATACACTCATTGATTTGGAGTCTGCACCAGATTCTGTAAGCATTCAGAAGCTGAATGCCATTAAAGGCGTGGTACGGGTCAGAGTAATCAAATAAGGGAGATATTATGGCAATAGTAAAACCATTTCAATGTGTAAGACCGAATAAGGAAGAGGCCCGTCTGGTGGCGGCTCTTCCTTACGATGTATATAACCGGAAGGAAGCCTGTCAGGTGACTGCTGGGAATCCGAAATCTTTCCTGAATATTGACCGTCCGGAAACACAGTTTCCCCAGGAGGTGAATATTTATGATGACCGGGTCTATGAAAAGGCTGCGAACATGCTGAAGGAATGGATGAAGGATGGTACCTTTGTTCAGGATGATGCGAAAGCCTACTATATCTATGAGCTGATTATGGATGGAAGAGGCCAGACAGGAATAGTGGCCTGCTCATCTGTCGATGATTACTTAAATGGTGTGATTAAAAAGCATGAAAATACCAGAGAGGAGAAGGAGCTGGACCGGATCCGCCATGTGGATACCACAGATGCCCAGACCGGCCCCATCTTTCTGGCATACCGTTCCAGAGAGGTAATCAACCGGCTGGTAGAAGAAAAAAAGAAAGACGTTCCCCTCTATGATTTTACTGCAGATGACGGGATCAGCCACAAGGTATGGAGGATTGCCGATCCGGAAACAGTCCGTCTGATCGAAGAGCATTTTTTAAGTATTCCTGTCACTTATATTGCTGACGGGCACCACCGGGCGGCTTCTGCTGTAAAGGTAGGCATAAAGAGGAGGAAGGAAAATCCGGACAATACAGGAGAAGAGGAGTATCAGTACTTTTTGTCCGTACTTTTTCCTGATGATCAGCTGATGATTCTGCCTTATAACCGTGTGGTAAAGGATTTAAACGGATTATCCAGGGAAGAGTTCCTTTCTAAGCTATCTGAGGGCTTTACAGTTACTGCTGTAGGAGAGAATGCCTTTGGACCGTCTGAAAAGGGAAGCTTTGGGATGTATTTCAATAAGACCTGGTATTGCCTGAAGGCGAAGGAAGCTTTAAAAACTGATGATCCGGTCAAGGGACTTGATGTATCAATTCTGCAGGACAATCTCTTAGGTCCCATACTGGGAATCGAAGATCCGAGAATTGATAAGAGGATTGATTTTATCGGAGGAATCCGTGGATTAAAGGAATTGGAGAAACGGTGTGAAGAAGATATGACAGTGGCTTTTTCCATGTATCCCACTTCCATTGGAGAGCTGTTCGCTGTAGCGGATGCCGGTCTTTTAATGCCCCCTAAATCTACCTGGTTTGAGCCAAAGTTAAGAAGCGGGCTGTTCATTCATATGCTGAAATAAAAAGCGCCGTTCCCGGAGCCTTTATGGCTGAGGGGACGGCGTTTCACTTTCTGATTTCAAATTCATCTGCTCTTTCCGGTATTCCTCATAAATTTCAAGAAGCTGCTGGCGTTTTACAACGCCTGTCTTTTGATAGATGTTATGAACATGGGTTTTCGCTGTACCTATGGAGATATATAAATCATCACTGATTTCCTGATTCGTTTTATCTAAAAGCAAAACTTTAAAAATTTCCCGCTCACGGACCGTTAAATGATACGTCTCACAAAAATGAAGCAGAATGCTTTCTTCAATATCAGAGGGCAGATTTGTGTGGGTATGACTCATTACGGAGTCTACAATTGTATTATTCCGCAGAGAAGTTTTTAAATAATACATCAGGTAACCTGCAGAGAATACAGCGTAAGTAAGGTATAATACATCCGATGTGTAGCTTCTGTTATTCATGTTAATATAGTATTTGGAGTAAACATCAAAATGAAAAATAACAATCGTATCTTCGGCTATGACACAGATATTCATAATCACTGTGAAATAAAAAAGCCGTTTGCACCAGCGGTAGAAAGAATTCTGATAAAATTCAGGGTTCTTTTTTATTGCCCATAAAACTTCCGCGCCGATGTATGCATTGAAGAGCTGGCTGGGCAGGTAATAAAGCCAGATCTTCCATGCACTGTTTTCTAATATGGGGACAAAAAACATGAAAATCACATAAAATGCAAGAATCGTATAATCGTGCAGTGACACTTGTTTGTTGATCAGTGTCTTGAAAATAATCAGATAGCCAAGAGACAGGATTAAATAAATTAATGTTTTATGAGTCGGTACGATCATAAATATCCGATCATATTGTTCCGAAAAATTCTGAAATAGTTCTGAAGTAAAAATCACGATATCATCAATGATGATTGCCCCGAAAATAATTCCAATCCAAAGCAGAATTTTATCCTTTCCATTCATAAACAGAAAGAAAGACATCCACAGAACTCCGGAATAGACAATGATTAAAACCAGATTGTAGAGAAAGATAATGCCTTTTGCCATGTGTACCTCCGTCCTTAGCCGTCGTTGTAAGTTATAAACAGTATATCAAAAATAATAGTTTTTTCAACCGCAAAAATCGTAAAAATGGCAAAAATATAGTGCAAAACGCACAAAAGTTTAGAAGAGTTTATGTAAAAAATGAGGTAAAGTGCTATAAAAATCTATCTCAACGCTACATTCTCAACCGGCTGAAAAACTGTTATTTTCGTCTTGTGAGAGCGGCTTTGACCAGCGATCACAGCAAAATGAAAATAAAGGAGGTATCACCAGTGGCTGTAAAAATAGTTCTTGCTTTAGGCGGTAACGCACTCCAGTCAGGAAAAGGAGAAGCGACTGCAAAGGCTCAGCTTTCAGTCGTTCATAAGACCTGTGAGTACATTGTAGAAATGAACGAACGCGGGTATGAAATGGCCATTGTACATGGAAATGGTCCTCAGGTCGGAAGAATCCTGATGGCATCCGAGGCTGCAAAAGATGTTACTCCCCCTATGCCATTCGATGTGTGCGGAGCCATGTCACAGGGATATATCGGATATCATCTGCAGCAGGCACTTAAGTATGCACTTAATAAGAGAAATCAGAATTTCCCTGTTGTAACCATTGCAACTCAGGTAGTGGTGGATGAGAAAGATCCGGCATTTCATCACCCAACCAAGCCAATCGGTCCTTTTTATACAAAAGAAGAGGCCGATGAACTGACGGCATCAAAAGGCTATGTGATGAAGGAAGATGCAGGTCGTGGTTACCGGAGAGTGGTAGCTTCTCCTCTTCCCAGAAAAATTGTTGAAATTGATGCAGTAAAGGAACTCTGGCCCAAAGCAATCGTAATCACCTGTGGCGGCGGCGGAATCCCGGTCATTGAACATCCGGCTGGTTCACTTTGCGGTACTGCAGCGGTTATTGACAAAGATTTTGCGGCAGAGCTTCTGGCAGAACAGGTAGAAGCGGATATACTCATGATTCTCACAGAGGTAGAAAAGGTAGCAGTAAATTACAACAAGCCGGATCAGAAGGACCTTAATCATCTCAGTATTTATGAGGCAAATAAATATTGTGAAGAAGGACAATTCGCTCCGGGAAGTATGCTTCCCAAAGTGCAGGCTGCAATGAAGTTTGTAAGATCCAATCCGGACAAGCGGGCAATTATCACATCTCTGGATAAAGCCATTGATGCTCTGGATGGAAAAACAGGTACGGTATTTACATTTAATTAAAATAAAAAACAGGAGGATTTACCATGAGAGCAAACGGTATTCGTCATTTTATTGACACCAATGATTTTACAAAAGAGGAGTTATTAGACATCATCGATCTTTCCTTACAAATTAAAAAAAGCATTAAGGCAGGATACAATCCACCTCTTATGAAGGGGAAAACACTTGGAATGATCTTCCAGCAGTCCTCCACAAGAACCCGTGTATCTTTTGAAACTGCAATGGAGCAGCTCGGCGGACATGCCCAGTATTTAGGACCTGGTATGATACAGCTGGGAGGACATGAGACCATCGGCGATACAGGAAGAGTTTTATCACAGCTGATTGACGTTGTTATGGCACGGGTGATCGAGCATAAGAGCGTTGTAGAACTGGCAAAAGCTAGCTCAATTCCCGTGTTGAACGGAATGAGTGATTATAATCACCCCACTCAGGAAATCGGCGATCTTTGTACAATTGTTGAGCATCTTCCAAGAGGAAAGAAACTGGAAGACTGCAAGGTTGTATTCGTAGGAGACGGCACTCAGGTATGTGCTTCCCTGGGATTTATTACAACAAAGCTGGGTATGCATTTTGTTCATTATGGCCCGGAAAAGAACCAGCTTCTTGATGAGCATAAAAAAATCATGGAAGAAAACTGTAAGGTTTCAGGCGGTACATGGGAAGTATCCGATAACCGGGAAAGCGTAAGAGGCGCTGACTTTATTTATACCGATGTATGGTATGGCCTTTACGAAAATGAAACTCCCAAAGAAGAACGTGTTGCCACATTTAAAGATTACCAGGTTAACAAGGATTTGATGTCTCTTGGAAATATCGGATGCAAGTTTATGCACTGTCTCCCGGCTACAAGAGGAGAGGATGTCACAGATGAGGTTCTTGACAGTGAAAGCTCGATTGCGTTCTTAGAGGCAGGAAACCGTCTGACTGCAATGAGAGGTCTGCTGGTTTACTTCACCCAGTATCAGAGAGAGCAGGCAGCAAGCGAGCTGCAGATTGCAGCAGCAAAAGAGCAGCTGGAAAAATTCATGGATGAAAGACATATCAGATAAGGGGGAGTTACCATGTCAGAAGCGCCAAAGAAAAAATTTCGTTTAATTGATGCCATTATGACAGTTATTTGTGTCGTATTTGTGGCAGAAGCAGCAGCACCGGTAGCAGCAATCGGTAATTCACAGTATTTCTGGTGGATCTTCCTCCTGATTACGTTTTTGCTGCCTTATGGTTTGATTTCATCAGAACTTGGTACAACCTATGAAGGGGACGGCGGATTGTATGACTGGGTATCGAAAGCCTTTGGAAAAAAATGGGGAGGAAGAGTAGCGTGGTATTACTGGATTAATTTTCCCCTCTGGATGGCTTCTTTGGCGCTGGTATTCCCTGATATTATCAGTTTGCTGACAGGTACCGAGCTGGGAGTGATTCCTTCCTTACTGATAGAATTAACGTTTGTATGGATTATTGTATTAATCAGCTTTAACTCCATTTGTGACAGTGCATGGATTTTAAATGGTGCGGCTGTAATTAAAATTTTAATTGCTCTTACTCTGGGAGTGCTTGGAATTTACGGAGCAGTTACCCATGGTGTAGCCAATGAATATACATTATCCTCCATGCTGCCCAAATTTGATATAAACAGCTTATCCTATATATCCGTAATTTTGTTTAACTGTCTTGGTTTTGAAGTGGTCTGCACATTTGCAGGAGACATGGAAAATCCCAAAAAGCAGATTCCCCAGTCAATCATTGCCGGAGGTCTTGTCATCGCAGCCATCTATATCTTTATGGCATTTGGAATCGGTGTTGCCATTCCTTCCGACCAGATCAGCACCAGCACAGGTCTTGTTGCAAGTGTACAGATTCTGACAGGATCCACCAGAGGTATGATTGTAATTGCGGTAGCAGTCGCTTTTCTGCTGACACTGTTTGGAAATATGATTTCCTGGTCTTTGGGAGTCAATAACGTGGCAGCCTATTCCGCGGAAAACGGAGATATGCCCCGGGTATTTAAATTACGAAGCAAAAAAACAAATATGCCCATTGGAGCCTCCATTATGAACGGAGCAGTTGCCAGCGTTGTTCTTATTATAGCCCCATTTATGCCGAATAAGGATTTGTTCTGGAGTTTCTTTGCACTGAACCTGGTTATGTTCCTGCTTTCTTACCTGCCTGTATTTCCCGCATTTATTAAGCTTAGAAAAATTGATGCAGATACAGAACGCCCGTTCCGGGTTCCCGGAAGCCCGGCATTTTTAAAAGTATTGGCAGGTGTTCCCATGGTACTGATCGTGGTTGCCCTTGTATTTACCGCAATCCCCTTAAGCTTTGATGCTGAGACCTTATCATCCATGCTTCCCATCACCATCGGTGCGGTTATATTCATTATTATCGGAGAGATCATTGTAAAAAACAAAAGAAATCAATAAGAGAGAAGGTATGAATTATGGCAAAGAGAATTGAACATACAACCCCAAAGCAGGATGGATACCGTATGCCTGCAGAATTTGAAGAACAGGAACGCATCTGGATGCTCTGGCCGGAGAGACCTGATAACTGGAGAAATGGTGCAAAGCCTGCACAGGCAGTATTTGCTGAAGTTGCCAAAACAATCCGGCAGTTTGAACCGGTTACGGTATGCGCTTCCCCCGCCCAGTTTCAGAACTGCCGCGCACATCTTCCGGCAGATATCCGTGTGGTGGAAGTCACCAGCAACGATGCATGGATCCGTGACTGCGGACCAACGTTTGTCATCAATGACAAGGGTGGTATCAGAGGCTGTGACTGGACCTTCAATGCGTGGGGCGGTCTGGTTGACGGACTGTACTTCCCCTGGGATCAGGATGATCTGGTAGCTCAGAAGGTATGTGATCTGGAGGGAATTGATTCCTACCGTACGGAGGGATTTGTACTGGAGGGCGGATCCTTTCATGTGGACGGAGAAGGCACTGTCATTACAACGGAGATGTGCCTGTTAAGTGAGGGCCGCAATCCTCATATGACGAAAGAAGAGATTGAGGAAATGCTTTGCCAGTACTTAAGCTGTGAGAAAGTAATCTGGATTAAAGATGGAATCGATCCCAATGAGACCAATGGACACATTGATGATGTTGTTCAATATGTAAGACCGGGAGAGGTAGCCTGCATCTGGACGGAAGACAAAGAAAATCCTTTCTACAAAGAGGCGCAGGCTGCTTATCAGACACTTTCTGAATCAGTGGATGCAAAAGGGCGCAAACTGAAGGTACATAAGCTCTGTCTTACCAAAGAGCCTGTACGGCTAAACGGTGCTGATTCCATTGATCTGGTGGAGGGTACTCTTCCAAGAGAAAACGGGGAAATATCCATTGCTTCCTATATGAATTTCCTTGTCGTTAACGGAGGTGTTATAGTTCCCCAGTACGGTGATGCCAACGATGCACTTGCACTGGAGCAGATTCAGGCAATGTATCCGGAGCGGAAGGCAGTAGGGGTGCGTACCGAGGAGATTGCATTCGGAGGCGGAAATATTCACTGCATCACTCAGCAGCAGCCTAAAAGATAAAATTAAACAATTTACCTAAAATTTACCAGCGTATCAGACATATTTTCGTATGTTTGATACGCTTTTTTTATATTTTAACCATATAATCAAAATTTGTCTGGCAAATTTATATAGTTTGACGGGAGGATAGAAACAGTTTATCCCGTATAATGAATAAGAGGGGGAGAGAAATGAAACATATTTTAAAATGGATTAACTGCAGATTAGATAATTATAAACTGAAGAAGAAGCTAAAGATTCTTTACATATTCAGTGTGCTGCTGCCGATTATTATCACGGACAGTGTAATTGTATACATATTCATTGCTTCGGAAAATGCCTCCGTGCAAACAGGCATGGAGAATATTGCCAGTGCGGTAAAATATAATTTTTTCTATGACATTGAAGAAGCGGCCGGTACAACAAAAAAGATATATATGAATAAATATGTAAACCAGTTCATGGATAAACAGTTTCAAAACGAGCTTGATTACTATTTAAGTTATAAAGCTTTTATGAAAGACTCACTGTTTGAAAGCAGCATAGGTTCTACAGCTTCCTCTATTACCATGTATGCAGACAACCCTACCATCGTAAGCGGAGGGGAATTTAAAAGGCTTTCGGCAGCGAAAGACCAGGATTGGTACCGTTATTTAAAAAACTCCGACCGGGACGGAGTGCTCTATATGTATTATGATGAAAGCAGAATTCCAACGGTTAATTCCAAACGGAAAATATCTTTTATCAGAAAGCTGAACTTCTATAAAAGAGATGGCTGCGAGAAGCTTGTAAAAATGGATATTGATTACAGTACCATGGTACAAAGTTTTGTAAAAATGAATTATGAGGCCCCGGTCTACGTGTGCTGGAATGATAAGATCATTCTGTCAAACCAGAGAGATAATGGCCAATGGAAGGATTATGAAACATTTCAGTTACAGAAAAAAGTTGGTTATAAAACAACCTTTTCCTCCTATGGAGCAGAGCTTACTATCTATGTTCTAAAGCCTGGAAAAGAAAGTGTGAGGCAGATTTTTAAATACATTCCCCTGTTTATACTGCTGATCTGCATCAATATACTGCTTCCCCTTGGCTTTATGACGGTAATCAACCAGTCCTTTACTGAACGGCTGAAGGAGTTAAGTGAGGCATTCAGACACATTGACGACGAGAAGCTGCAAAAGATTGACAATGTCAGGGGCGAGGATGAGATCGGTACGTTGATGCGCAATTATAACCGCATGGTAACCACCATCAATGGTCTGATACAGACGGTATATATTGACAGGTTACGGGAGCAGGAAATGGATATTGAAAGGCAGAAAGCAGAGCTTCTGGCACTTCACAGTCAGATTAATCCCCATTTTCTCTTTAATGCACTGGAGAGCATCCGCATGCACAGTCTGTTAAAAGATGAGACAGAAACTGCTTCCATGGTGGAAAAGCTGGCGATGATGGAACGTCAGAACTTTGACTGGGGAACGGATTTTATCACAGTAAGGGAGGAGATGTCATTTGTAGAGGCTTATCTGCAGCTGCAAAAATACCGGTTTGGAGACCGGCTGTCTTATCGGCTGGATATCATGGAGGAATGCTTTGATTACCGGATTCCCAAACTGACCATTGTCACGTTTGCCGAGAATGCCTGTATCCATGGGATCGAGAGCAAAACAACGGATGGGTGGATATTTGTCAGGGTCTATATAGAAAACGATATGTTTTATATTGAAATAGAAGATACAGGAGAGGGTATGAGTGAGACGTTTTTGGAAGAGATGAAAAACAAGATGAATCATGCCAGTATCGATAAACTAAAGGATAAAAAGGGGGTTGGAATTTTAAATGCCTGTCTGCGGCTTAAGATGGCAACGGATGATCAGGTGTGCTTTGAATTGGAAAGTGAGTCCGGAATTTCCATGATGGTAACAATTAAAATTCCGATATCAAATATAATGAAATAAGGGGTGGGAGTTATGATACGTGTTTTATTGGTGGATGATGAACCATTTATCGTGCAGGGGTTGCAGGTATTAATTGACTGGGAGGAGGAAGGCTATCAGATCGTAAAAACGGCAGCAAATGGAATGGAGGCGTATGATTACTTAAAAAATAACCAGGTGGATTTAATCATCGCAGATATTAAAATGCCTGTCATGACAGGCATGGAACTACTGGAGGTTTTAAGAAAGGACAAGGTCTCCGATGCTTATTTCATCATTTTAAGCGGTTACAGTGATTTTTCCTTTGCACAGCAGGCTATCCGTTACGATTGTTTTGATTATATTTTAAAACCAGTAGTAAAAGAAGAGCTGATCCGGGTGCTGCACCGTCTGAATTACCAGAGACTGGGAAATAAAAAGCAGAAGCAGAACAGAAAAAAAATGGAAAAAGCCTATTTATCCAGAAATATGATTTCTTTAATTTTTGGAAAATATGACCAGATTAATCTTAATTATATCAGAGAGCATATGCACTGGTCAGAAGGGATCAGTTATGTTGACATCGAAATTGATGATATTGAGCAGATGGAAGAACTGATGGATGAGGAAAAAAGGAATCAGCAGAGAGAGCTTTACAGCGCCTGTCTTACATTTTTGAAGGAAGACGGAGATCACTGTATTTTCGATGTTACAAGTCATGAAAAAAGCTATGATATCGGGTTTATTTACTGCGACTATATGGCACAAAATCAGAGGGAATCGCAAAAGGAGTATCTGGAACGGTTTCGGAGCTATCTGAATAATGCCATGCATCTTCCGGTTGTTATGCTGGTAGGAAAGAAAGTGAGTGATATTTCCAAAATATCCAATTCCTATGGAGCTGCCAGAATTCTCCGGTCCTTTCAGGCGTTTCGTAAAAAGCAGCCGATCTATTATTATGAAAAAGAAGTACAGGTGAACAACAGCGGGATTGTCTTATGTAAACAATATCTGGATGAGCTGCTTTTTGCAGTGGAACAGAATGAACGGACAAGAATTGAGGAAAGTGTGGAACGGCTGTATGAGGAGATGAATCATCTGAGATTTGCCATGGATACAGTTAATTTAAATATTAATTATCTGCTGTTTCAGCTTATCCACCTGGCTTCGGAACTGGATAGTTATGTAAATCAGGAAGAAATCATGCTTTACATCAGTGAAAATGTCTTTGAAGGAGATATGCTGAGAGGAGGAAAGGAGCATCTAATCCGGTTATCCTGTGAATATGCAGCTTATTTGGAACAGCTTCGAAAGCATGTATCAAAAGATATCCTGCATGAAGTGGAAAAAGACATCAGGAAAAATTACAAAAAAAATCTGACCTTAAGAGAATACAGCAACAGATATTATTTAAACAGCGCTTATTTAGGCCAGCTGTTCCGGAAAAAATATGGCATGTCCTTCAAAGATTATCTGAATAATTGCAGGATTGAGCAGGCGGCAGTCAGACTTTTACGGACTGATCTTAAGATATACCAGATAGCGGAGGAGGTAGGTTATCGGGACCTGGACTACTTTGTAAACCGTTTTATATCCCTTAAGGGGTGTACACCGTCAAAGTTTAGAAAAGGAGGGGGGAAATAGAAAGAAACAGGGGAGATCCTGTAATAAGCTTCTATAATTTCTCCTGTGTTTTCATAAGCTTTCTCCAGTTGTGAAAACACTCCATTGAAGTAAACTATTAGTATAAATAAAAAAAGGGAGGATACGAGTTTGAGACGGAAACAGTTTACAGCCCTGCTTGTCATTGGCACCATGATCTTGGGAACACTTTCAGGCTGCTCAAAGGGGACGGCAGCGAATGGAAATTCATCAAAAGAGGATGGAGGAATAAAAGAATTTACCGCTTTTTTTGCAGTACCGGGAAACGAAATCAATGATGACAATGAGATTCAACAACACATTGCGGAGATTACAGGAGCCAGAGTAAAGGAAACCTGGCTGACCGGACAGACTGCAGAAGAAGCAGTGGGAACCTTAATTGCAGGAGGGGAATATCCCGATTTTATCTGCGGAAGTGACGGAACCAGCCAGCTTTATGATGCAGGGGCTCTGGTACCGCTTGATGATTATATCGATGATTATCCCAATATCAAGAATTTCTTCACCAAGCTGGAATGGGATCAGCTTCGCCAGGACGATGGTCATATATACTGGATCCCTCAGTTTAACAACAGCTATGGAAAGGAAATGGCGACCACTCACAACGATGAAGCCTTCTGGATTCAGACCCGTGTATTAAAGTGGGCCGGATATCCGAAGATCACCACCATGGACGAATATTTTGACTTAATCGAGCGTTATCAGGAAGCCAATCCCACCATGGAGGATGGAACCAAGAATATTCCATACACTATTTTGTGTGATGACTGGAGATACTTCTGTCTGGAGAATGCTCCGTTATTCCTGGACGGATATGCCAATGATGGAAGCTGTATTGTAGATCCGGAGACGAAGAAAGTAATTGATTACAATACCACACCTACGGCGAAACGCTATTTCCAGAAGCTGAACGAAGAATTTAAAAAGGGAATCGTTGATCCGGAATCCTTTACCCAGATCTATGATGAATATATTGCAAAGCTTTCCACAGGCCGTGTACTTGGAATGATTGACCAGTGGTGGGATTTTTATGGGAATGTTAATGATGCCTTAAAGCAGCAGGGGCTGGAAGACCAGGGGTGTAATTACGTACCCCTTCCGATTACCATTGACAAGGGAGTAAAAAACAGATGGCATACCTCCGGGGATACGTTAAATGTAGGTTCCGGGCTTTCCATTACCGTAAGCTGTAAAGATGTCAGAGGAGCCTTAAAATTTGTAGATGATCTGTTAAGTGAAGAGGTCATCACTCTCAGAAACTGGGGAGAAAAGGATGTGGATTATCTGGTGGATCAGGATGGCTTATTCTACCGGACACCTGAGATTCGTATGAAAGTCAGCAATACTGCATATAAGGCATCTCATTTATGCCCTTATTCCTATTTCCCGATCTGGACCGGTATGAGCCAGGATGGAATCAATGCAGCAAAACCGGAGCTGCAGCCCAATGAGTTCCTAGATAGTCTTCCAAAGAATGTACAGGAATGTCTCCAGGCATATGGCTGCAAAACCTATGTAGACATGGTAGGACAAAATGAAATTCCCGGGCCATGGTATCCTATTTATACGTTTGTTGGAACCATGACTACGGCAACACCCGGCGGAACCGCATGGATTAAGATGAGAGAATTAAAACATGAGTATTTACCGAAGGTTGTCATGGCGCCTGATTTTGAAGCTGGCTGGGAGGAATATTTATCTGCTTATGAGACCTGCAATCCACAGGCATTTCTTGATGAAGTACAGCCGGAAGTGGACAGGAGAATTAAAATCGCAGAAGAAGCAGCAGCAAAATAAATAATAGAAAACAGGCGGTGCAATAATAAATACCTGCGCCAGCCTGTTTTTTAGCAAAGGAGTGATACCATGGCACCCATTGGAAAGGTTAAAAAAGAAAGTATCAATTGGAAAGAAATAAAAAAGCAGAGAGTACTCCTGCTGTTGTCTGCAGGCTACGTTTTATATGGATTTATATTCTGTTATCTGCCCCTTGCAGGCTGGCTCATGGCATTTGAAAACTATAAGCCGAAGGAAGGCTTTTTCCATTCAGAATTTATAGGGCTTGGAAAATTCCGGCAGCTGTTTCTTGATGATGGATTTATTAAAGTCATCAGAAATACACTGGCTATGGGAGTCATTAATTTAGTTACTACCATGGTCACCGCAATTGTGTTTGCGATTCTCTTAAACGAAGTAAAATCACAGGGGGGTAAAAAAGTTGTTCAGACAATTTCATATCTTCCACATTTCTTATCCTGGATTATTGTTACCGGCATTTTGCACGATGCTTTGTCCGGGACGGGGATAGTCAATGATCTTCTGGTTCGTTTTCATCTGTTAAAGGAACCTCTGAATTTTTTTGCATATCCTAAGTATTTCTGGTGGATTGTTGCCTTTGCCAATGTCTGGAAGGAAACGGGCTGGAATGCCATTATCTACCTGGCTTCCATCACAGCCATAGACACATCTCTCTATGAAGCGGCGGCCATAGACGGAGCAGGAAGGTGGGCCAGAATCAAATACATCACGCTGCCCGGTATTAAGCCGACGATTATTATTCTTCTTTTGATGAATGCAGGGAATGTTTTAAATGCCGGTTTCGAAGTCCAGTATTTGTTAGGAAACGGACTGGTGCAGAGTGTATCCCAGACTATTGATATTTACGTTTTGAAATGGGGGATCAGTCAGGGAGATTACTCCCTGGGTACTGCAGCAGGAATATTTAAAAGCGTGGTAAGTATTGCCATTATATTAATTGCAAATGAGATGGCTAAGCGGGCCGGCGAAGAACGCTTATTCTAAGGGGGGGCAGATATGATTAATCATAGAATGTTACATAGAAGGAAAAGTTCACTGGGTAATAAGATATTTGTTTTCCTTAATACCATATTCATGATTCTGTTCGTGGTCATTACCCTATATCCGGTCTGGAATACACTGGTTCTGGCCTTTAATGACGGGACCGATGCTCTGAGGGGAGGGCTTTATTTATGGCCCAGAAAATGGACACTTCAGAATTATATTACAGTACTTCATAAAAAAAATCTTCTGGTGGGAGCTTATGTAAGCGTTGCAAGGACGGTGATCGGCACCATTACCGCATTGGCCGCAAATGCCCTTCTTGCTTATATTGTAAGCAGGAAACGGTTTCTTTTTAAGAGACAGCTCTCCTTATTCTGGGTTATTACCATGTACGTAAATGGTGGAATGATTCCTGTCTTTCTTTTATATAAGGGCTTAGGCCTTACCAACAGCTTTCTGGTTTATATAGTTCCTGGAATGGTAGGAGCCTTTAATATGCTGGTGATCCGGACTTATATGGTAGGGATTCCCGATAGTCTGGAAGAGTCGGCTCAGTTAGACGGAGCCGGAGACCTGGTTATATTTACAAAAATTATCTCACCTTTATGCAAACCGGTATATGCGACCATTGCGTTATTCTGTGCAGTGGGACATTGGAATTCCTGGTTTGATGCCATGCTCTACAATCGGATGAATGCCAATCTGACCACACTGCAGTATGAACTGATGAAGTTATTGTCATCGGTAAGTAATCAAAGTAATTCTGTGGAATCCATGAAAAATGCGGTGGCAGCTGTAACGCCCACTTCGGTTCGCTCTGCTGCCACCATACTTACCATGCTGCCTATCGTCTGCCTTTATCCGTTCTTACAGAGGTATTTCGTTACCGGCCTTACGATTGGCGGCGTGAAGGGATAGGATCCTCCCCGCGCAGGTAATCATATCCCCGGTCAGATCTTCTGTTAATTTTCTTAAGCTGGAACCATACCACTGCCCATGGTTCCAGCAGAATTGATAACGAAATGCCGGAGGCATCGGCAAAATGGGTCTCAGTATGAATCGCAGGCTGTGCGCCGTCTTTTAGTATCTGTATTTCTTCTTTTGTGAGCCAGGCCGGCTCTCCCAGATCATGCCAGATCTTTCTGGGATTTCCGTGAAGCTCATCGACTGTTTTTGTCAGAACACAGTATTCCCCATTTTCTTTTGCAGGAAGTGTAAAATTAAGCCGGATTCTTTCTTTCTGATCCAGGCACAGATTCCAGGCTGTTCCGCAATAACTTCCGTCCTCATTCTCCACAACAACCAGTTCGTCGGAGCGGTGGATACATCTGCCCTGAAGCGTTTTAAAGAAAACGAAGGTCCAGAATGTGGGCTTTGGGATTGTTCCGTTTGCAACCAATCCAAAGCCGCCGTGAAACGGTGTGAAGGGTACGCCTTTTTCCTCAAATATATCGCCGAAAGTCCAGTAAGAATAAGATTCGCATAAATCACCCAGCTGAGACAGAAGCCATGCTACATAAGCAGCATTGACGGTAGTATCGTGAATCGGGCTGTCAGGACTGTAGGAGGTGTTGAATTCTGTAATATGCATGGGAAGCCCCTGAAATGAATCAAAGCTGTCTATGATATTACGGGATATTTTCAGTTCTCCCAAAGCAGCCACCGGATCTCTTAAGGCTCCGTAGCTGTAATGACCGCATTGCTCCGGCTTATCAAACATGTAATGGTGCCGTGTGATGAAATCCGGTTTTAGATCCTGCTTCTGGCAGAATTCCAGGAAAGATTCCAGCCAGTTGACATCATCCACTCCGCAGATCGCAGGACCGCCTACCAAAAAGCGGCTGTCTACCCTTTTCACTGCATCAAAGGTTTCCTGAAACAGACGGAAATATTCTTCTTTGTCTGCATTTTTCCAGAAACCAGGCAGGTTTGGCTCGTTCCACACCTCCACCGGCCAGGTTACCACTTCTTCCTTCCCATAGCGTTCCATAAGGTGTAAAAGAACAGCCTGTACCAGATCAGACCATGCCTGGTAGTTCTTTGGAGGCGTCACATTCCCTTTCCAGTAAAAGACAGTCTGCTCCCCTGAAGCCATCTTCTGCGGCATGAATCCCAGTTCTAAAAACGGCTTAATTCCCAGTTCCTGGTAAGCATCCATGACCATATCCAGATAGGTGAAATTATATTCTGTTCTGACATTGCCTGATTCATCCGTATACTCCTGATAAACTGCCATATCATCACAAAAGATTCCGTGCCCCCGGATATAGCAAAAACTGATCTGGTCCTGTATCAGCTTTAGCTGTTCCTGATATTGCTGCTGCAGGGATAACCCCATTCGCCCGGTTCCAATGCAAAAATCTGCGTGATTGCGGAATGCGCACTCTGTTTCAGAATCGATCCGGTAACTGATTTGCTTTTCCATATAAATCCCCTTCCCCATAATACTTTTATTTTGCGGCTTGTGCTGCAAATGTTCCTGTTATGCATTATACCATTTATTTAATTGGAACAAAATGGTAAAAATCATAAAAAGCTTATTCACGGTCTGAAGACAGATGTTAGAATAAGCTTTTATTGACATTATTGCTCTTTTTCGGGAGGCGGAGGGGGAGGCACGAAATTTTCGGGAATGGCGGGATCCTTCATGTCATAGACCCGGCTGTATTCCTTGGTTTCCTGGTTCTTAACTGTTTCAGAACGGTTCATAGACAGGAATTTAGTCAGTTCATAGCAATCCACCCAGATCTCATTATTTCCTTCTTTCTGTGACTCATCAAAAATCAGCTGAAGTCCGAAATGGAGATGGGGCTGGTTGATGTTGTTGGTGTTTTCTGTTCTGCTGTAGCCGGTACGGCCCAGATATCCGATAACATCTCCGGATTTAACAATGCTGCCCTGCTTTAATGATTTATGATAGGGATAATTTTTTCTCAAATGGGCGTAGTAGTAATAGCGTTTTCCGTCGAAGCTGCGGATACCCAGTCTCCAGCCGCCGTACTGGTTCCAGCCGATAGCCTCCACATAACCGCTTTCCACTGCAATCACAGGAGTACCGACCTGACCCATCATATCATGGCCCAGGTGCTGACGCTTGAACCCATAGGATCTTGCCGTTCCGAAATCGTCAAAATCATTGTAGGGAAATCCTTTGGCAATGGGGGAATAGCCTTTTAAACCGTATTTGGTCACCCAGACCTTATCCGGATTTACGGAACCGTCCGCCAGCAGATCAGGAGTGGCGTAAAGGGGCGCATTTTCAGATGGAATCTGAATCTCATATTGCCCAACCAGACCATCAAGTACCGCTCCGTAGGCTTCCCTGTAATAGTTATAATACTTCATTTTGCCAGTCAGCTCCTCCATGGTTTTGCCTGAAAGAAGCTGTTCGGCCAGCGCATCTAAATCTTTGTTTGAATATCTGGAGAAGTCTCCTCCGTATCTGGCTCCCAGATAGGAAAGTAAATCCACCCAGTTAAGATGAATATCAGACTGGCAGGTGTTGATATCATAACGGAAAGCTTCCTGCATTGCTTTCGCAGATACGTTAAAATCCACCCATTTAATAAACTTTTTAGCCTCTGAAGAGCTGGCTTTTCCGTCCTGATTTACTACTGGAAATGAGAATCTGCCTCCAGGTGACATAAAAAACAGGGAAACTAAAAGAAACGTAAGAATGATTGCTTCTATGTAAATTATGAGATGATGCCGTGTGACTGGGAAAGATGTAAAACTCTTTTGGAATGGGTTCATAAGAATTCTCCTTGTCGTTCCATGAAAGATGCATGTGAAAAGGGAAAGCAGCTTTTTTGGCTTTCCCATATATGATATGCGTCAGGAGCAGGGTTTATGACGGAAAAGGCAAGTTAAGAATCAATATGAAGTAGAAACGTATCGGAGGTGACGGAAATGCTTAATAATTGAAAACTATATGGCAGAGCTTAACAGGGGCACAGCCCATAATAAAAAATCGGGACGGTGTAGAAACCGTTCCGATTTATATTTTAATAACAATTGTAGCATCCCATTTTACAGATACTTGTCACAACCGCCCTGGCCTTATCGTGTTCTTTGCAAAAGGGTTTAAAAATGCATACCATAGTGATAGCATTTTGAGGAGGTCTGGTCATAATCGTGGAGTTGCAGATAAATCGGAAGTTGACGCCCCTGGCTTCCTGTGTTGCCACCAGATAGGGCTTGTAGGTAGTGCCGCGTAATTCCCTGGTGGCCTCATAGAAAACAGCCAGGTCTCTGCAGTCAACGTCACGGTATGGGGTAAAGCCGCCCGGGCAAAACATATGAGAAACTCCTTTGCTTTTTCTATTGTTATATCATATGCAGCACCGGGGACGAGCGTGAGTTTATTTTATGCTATTAATCAGGAAAGCTGAATGATTTCCCTGTCATTGGGAATCAGAAGTTCACCGGAGAAGATGGGGCTGCCTTCACTGACATAAAGCTCTTTCCTGTTTTCTAAATGTTTGTCCTCTGTGTGCCACAAAATTAAATGCTCTGCTTTTAAATCCTCCGCGATCCGGCATGCATCGGCAACGGTACTGTGATGTTTTTCGTAGGGTTTAAATATTTCCCGGTCTCTGTAGAGGCAGAAGGTTTCATGAAGCAGCCAGCTGCTATTGGCTATAAAACCGGAATATTTGGGATTATAAGGCTCATCTCCGCAAAAGGATAAGCGCTTTTTACTGCTTAACACTGTGGTGAATCCGTATTGCTCTGCTTTGGTGGAATGGATATCGAAAAATGTGATGTCTAATCCAAGAATTGATCTGGTTTCTCCATCTGCAACCGGAATTAAGTGAATTCTGGTTCCGATCAGATCATAAAATTTCTTCTGCAAAGTCAGCCGGCAGAGTGTATCAATTACGGAAACCAGATTTTTATGGCAGTAAATATTTAAATCCCCTTCGTAGTTTCCGGATTTAATTCTGGTGCCGGTTGACCGCACCATCCAGATAATGCCCAGTATATGGTCGGTATGTTCATGGGTTGCAAATATATGATGGATATGGGACAGATCCACATTCATGGTATCTAAGACTGAAAGGATACCGTTTCCGCCCCCTGCATCTATCATAAAGTAATCTTCCCCTTTTTTGATGGCAAAGCAGGTATTATAGCATCTGGTAGCTGCGGCATTTCCGGTTCCGAAAACATATAATTCTTCCATAGGTGTCTCCTTTTTGCTGTGTGTTTTTCCTCTTTCTTTTGTAAAGCCTGGCGGCTTGAAAGGACGTCAGGTGAAAGGGGTTTAAAATTGTCGTTTTTTATGATACTATAAAATTCATAGGGTTGCAACAGTGCCTAAAAAGGGAGAATGTATTTATGAAAGATTTGGCTTATTTAAAGCTTATGGCAAGGGAATATCCCACCATACGGGCTGCTTCCAGTGAAATTATTAATCTGACTGCGATTCAGGGACTTCCCAAAGGAACAGAGTATTTTTTCAGTGATCTGCATGGGGAACATGAGGCTTTTATTCACCTGTTAAAAAGTGCCTCCGGTGTGATTCGGGAAAAGATTTCGGAAACCTTCAGTCATATCCTGCCGGAAAAGGAAGAGGTAGAGCTGGCCAACTTAATTTACTATCCGGACCGTATTATGAATCAGCTGGAGCTTAGCGGTCAGGCAGATGACGATTGGCAGAGAGTGACGATTTACCGTCTGGTACAGATCTGTAAGGTGGTATCATCCAAATATACCAGATCCAAGGTCAGAAAAAAGATGCCTGCGGAATTTGCTTATATAATAGATGAACTTCTTCATGTGGATTATAATGATGACAACAAACGTGTATACTACAGCGAAATCATCAGATCCATTATTGATATCCGGATCGGAGATAAATTTATTATAGCACTTTGTGAGCTGATTCAGAATTTAACCATTGACTGCCTTCATATCATTGGAGATATTTTTGACCGCGGTCCAAGAGCTGATATGATTATGAATGAACTGCTGCAGTTTCACGATGTGGATATCCAGTGGGGAAACCATGATATATCCTGGATGGGAGCGGCAACCGGAAATCTGGCATGTATCTGTAATGTATTAAGAATCGCCATCAGCTACAACAGCTTTGATGTTCTGGAAGATGGCTATGGGATTAATTTAAGACCACTTTCCATGTTTGCGGCCAAAGTATACCGCAAGGATCCCTGTGAGCGTTTTATACCGCAGATTCTTGATAAAAATATATACGATGCCGTGGACCCGGGTCTGGCTGCCAAGATGCATAAAGCAATTGCTATCATTCAGTTTAAAGTGGAAGGACAGATTATCAGGCGGCATACAGAATATGAAATGGATGACAGGATTTTATTGGAATCCATTGACTATAAGCGGGGAACGGTTGTAGTGGAGGGAAGAGAATATCCTCTTCTTGATACTTTTTTCCCCACCGTTGATCCAGCCGATCCGCTGGCACTGAATGAAGAGGAAGAGGAGCTTTTACGGGCGCTGCAGCTTTCCTTTCTGCACAACGAGCTGCTTCACCGCCATGTCCGTTTTCTCTATTCTCATGGAAGTATGTACAAATGCTATAATTCCAATCTTCTCTTTCACGGCTGCATTCCCATGCGGGAAGATGGAACCTTTGAAGAACTTTTCATGGAAGGTGGGGCCTATTCCGGGAAAGCGCTGATGGATTATGTTGATAATAAGATACAGAATGCCTATTTTCTTCCGGAGCATACCGCTGAAAGCGCGGATGCCAGAGATTTCATGTGGTATCTGTGGTGCGGTGCCAAGTCCCCGGTATATGGAAAAGGGAAAATGACTACCTTTGAACACTATTTTATAGAAGATCCGCAGACCCGCACGGAACCGATGAATCCATATTACCGTCTGAGTGTGAAGGAAGAATACTGCAGAAAAATATTGGAAGAATTCGGTCTTTCCGGGGAAAGCTCCCATATTATAAACGGTCATGTTCCGGTAAAAATTAAAGAAGGGGAATCTCCGGTTAAAGCTGGAGGGAGACTGTTCCTGATCGATGGCGGACTCTCAAAGGCGTATCAGGCTAGGACAGGAATCGCAGGTTATACCCTGATCTATAATTCCAACCACCTTGCTTTGGCAGAGCATAAGCCTTTTGACCCGGAGAAAGAGAGCACACCAAAAGTGTCGGTAGTTGAGAATATGAAACGCCGTATGATGGTTGCAGACACGGATAAGGGGACTGAACTTGCCGAAATGATCGAGGATTTAAAGGAGCTGGTTGCAGCGTACAGGGAGGGAGTTATTAAAGAACGGGTAGAGTAGTCGGGCACATTATGAAAAATTTAGAATTTTTTCAGATAAGATTTCTTTACGGAACCCCTGTCAAATGATAGAATAGTCGAAAGTTGTTTACTTAATTGAAGGAGGCTCAGATGAGCAGACAGGAATTTTTACAGCGTTTAAGGGATGCCCTGACAGGAGAAGTTCCAGGAAACGTAGTGGAAGAAAATATCAGATTTTATGAAGAATATATCCGAGGAGAGGTCTTAAGAGGCTCTTCGGAAGAAACTGTGACTGCAGCGATCGGAGATCCCAGACTGATTGCCAAAACAATTATTGAGGCGAATGAGAACGGAAAGGAAAGCAGCAACACCGGCTCTTTTTACCGCTCTTTTACCGGAGCCGATGAGAACATATATGAGGAGCCGGGACAGAAAAGACGTGGAATGCATTATATTGATCTGAGCAAATGGTACTGGAAGCTGTTAGGGGTTATTACAATTATACTCTTTTTCTTCCTCACGGCCACAATTGTCACCGGTATTTTCAGCCTTCTTATGCCACTGATGGGACCTTTGCTTTTAATCGGACTGATTTACTGGTTTATTAAAGGTTTGAGACGATAATGTCACGAATATGTAACAAAATAATCTCAATATATTACAAAAATGTAACGGCATTTATGATCATTGATGGTCATAAATGCCGTTTTTGCTTGACAAATGCGGAATGAAAGGATATAATTCGAAATGTAACAATTATGTAATATTTAAGTCAAATATTTGCGAGGACAGTAATCATACGCAGACAGGAGATCCGATATGAAATTCAGAATATGGAAGGTAATGGGACTTTTAGGGCTTTTAACTACCTTAAATTTCAACAATCAGACAGAGGCGAAAGCTGCGGAAATCACCGTGGAAACCAGTACAACACTCTATGCCAGATTGGACAAACCTGAATCGGTCAGATTGACTGCTGAGGACAGTGGTGCAGTTGTAGCGGCTGCATTTAAGGGGCAGACCTGTGAAGTGATGGAAACGGCTGACAACGGCTGGCTGAAGATAAAAGTGCCTGATGGTGACGGATACATACGGAGTGATTCTGCCACACTGATTGAAAAGACCAAGGAAAAGGTGGACGAGTCTGCTCTGGAACGTAAAGAGGTTGTAGACTATGCCCTTCAGTTTGTCGGAGGACGTTATGTGTACGGCGGAGTGAACCCGAATACTGGTGTGGATTGTTCCGGATTTACCAGATATGTTCTGAAGAAATCTGCTGATGTCGATCTGGTTCACAGCGCAAGATCACAGGCAGGAGAAGGAAAGATAATAAGCTACGATCAGGCACGTCCCGGAGATCTGGTGTTTTATAGTAGAAACGGGTCAATCAATCATGTAGCATTGTATCTGGGAGAGGGCAAAGTCGTTCATGCATCCACCGAAAAAACAGGAATTATCGTAACAAACGTCATGTATCGCAAACCTGTGAAATTTGTCAGTGTTTTAAACTAATATAATTTTAAATTCGTGCATTTTTAAATAATACTTGACGAAAAGATAAAGTAAATGTATAATAACCGTAATGAAATTAATAATTACGTAACATTTGAAACTCAAAAAGTAAAAATAGGAGTAAATTTCCCGATGATAAACAAAGTATGGAAAACGTTAGGACTTATGGCTTTTTGTGGAACTATGATCGTTGCAGTTCCTTCAGATGTAAGAGCAGATGAGGTATCCGGCCCAGGATTAAGTTTTGGAAATTATATGGTAACCGTAAATTCAGATCAGGTTACAATCAGTAAAGATGAAGAAGGTACAGAACCATTGATGAGCGCTTCGAAAGGATCCGCCTTTGAAGTTGTGGAAGACATGGGCGATGGTTTTTTAAAGGTTAAGGTGAATGATACATATGGCTTTTTGCCGGTGGATGAAAGTGCCACTGTAACTGCAACCGATGAAGCAACATTAAAAGAACTGGAAGAAAAAGCTCAGGCAGAATCAACCGTTAATTTCAGACAAAGTATTGTTAACTATGCACTGCAGTTCGTAGGCGGACGTTATTCCTATGGTGGCAGTGATCCTCATACAGGAGTCGATTGCTCCGGATTTACAAGATATATCATGCAGCATGCAGCAGGACTTACTATCAACCGTTCTTCGGGAGGACAGGCATCACAGGGAAGAGCAGTCAGTGCAGATCAGATGCGTCCCGGCGACCTGATTTTTTATGGAAGAGGAAGTTCTATCAATCATGTTGCAATGTATATCGGGAATGGACAAGTAGTACATTCTTCAACCTACAGTACAGGTATTAAGACTTCCCCGTGGAATTATCGGGCACCTGTAAAAATTGTCAATGTACTTGGCGATTAATTAAATAGCGGATTACCGGATTTTGGAAAGGGATATAAGACCTTCGGCATGGGATTGCCGGAGGTCTTTTGTAATCAGGTATATGGTAAAAGAGAAACAGCCGTAATAGGGGAGCTATTCGGCTGCTTCTGAGGGGAGTATAAATAATTAATAAGGATGAGGAATAATATTCCTCAGTTAAATTATAATATAGGCTATATAAAAATGCAAAGATTTTTAATAGAAATCTAAAAAATTCAGAATTTTCTAAAAAAAATTTTTGAGTATATTCTGTCCGAATTTCGCCATACTACACCATGTAACAAAAAACACCCACAGGAGGTATGAAAATGTCAAAGAATAATTATAATGACAGCTACAATGATATGAATAATTCATCAAGGAATTATAACACATCAAGCCAGAACAACAACCAGAACAACAACCAGAATAACAACCAGAACAACAGCCAGAACAACAATCAGAATAATAACCAGAACAAGAGCACAAACAGCCAGAATAAGATGCAGGATACTAGCCGTAATTCCAGCCGTGATTCCAGCCGGAACAACAACCAGAATTCATACTAAAATAGCAGACAAAACCAAAAAAGGCGTGGGAAAGAGTCAATGGGGATTCTTTCCCGCGTTTTTTTTGTATTTTCCCATTCTGGAAAAATTGGAATATATTATTACTAGAAAGGACAGGTGATAGTATGTTCATGACAATACCGTTATGGGATGTTGATCAATATATTATTTATAATGATAATGTGATGATTGTAGATCTTCGAAGCCCCTTTTCCTATGAGCGTGGACATTTGAAAGGCGCGGTAAATTTACCATATGAGCAGTTTGACAGCTGGAAAAACCAGCTGCCTAAAAATAAAAGAATCATTTTCTATTGTTCCAGGGGAGGTCAAAGCATGATGGTCTGCAGACATTTAGAGCCTTTAGGCTATGATGTGATTAATATAGCCAGTGGAATTGTCCACTACAGGGGAAAATATATGGTACGTGGATAGGTATTCATTGACAGATATACCTATCAGGTTTTAAAATATACCTGATAACCCAAAAAAGGAGAAAATACTTATGAAATATATGATTGCTTCAGACATTCACGGTTCTGCTTATTACTGCAGGAGCCTGTTAGATGCATATAAAAATTCAGGAGCTAAGAGACTGATCCTCCTTGGAGATATTCTTTACCATGGACCGAGAAATGATCTTCCCAAAGAATATGCGCCCAAAGAGGTCATCTCCATGCTGAACAGCTATAAGGACCAGATTTATAATGTCAGGGGAAACTGTGATACGGAAGTAGATCAGATGGTCCTGGAATTCCCGGTTCTTTCTGATTATGCGCTGTTTGTGATTGACGGTCTGACGATTTATGCTACTCATGGCCATATCTACAATAAGGAACATCTTTTGCCGATGCAAAAGGGAGATATTCTTCTGCACGGACATACGCATATATTGGCTGCTGAAACCTTTGGTGATATCACCATACTCAACCCCGGCTCTGTCTCCATACCAAAGGGAGGGAATCCACCTACGTATGCTGTGCTTGAAGACCGTATATTCCGAATCATGGACTTTGAGGGAAATGTTGTAAAAGAAATGAACTTAGGAGATTAATGTGAAAAAAACATACGAATTAATTGCGCCCTGCCATTTTGGCATGGAGGCAGTCTTGAAAAAGGAAATTACGGATCTTGGTTATGATATTACTTTGGTGGAAGATGGTAGAGTCACTTTTCTTGGAGATGATGAAGCCATCTGCCGTGCCAATGTATTTTTAAGGACAGCTGAAAGAGTTCTTTTAAAGGTGGGAAGCTTTCATGCAGAATCCTTTGAAGAGCTTTTTCAGGCAACGAGGTCAATTCCATGGGAAGAGTATATTCCCTGTGACGGAAAATTCTGGGTGGCAAAGGCCTCCTCTATTAAAAGTAAGCTGTTCAGCCCTTCCGATATACAATCCATTATGAAAAAAGCCATGGTGGAACGAATGAAGGGCGCCTATAAAGTGGAATGGTTTGAAGAAAAGGGTGCAAGCTATCCTCTCCGGGTTTTCCTTTATAAAGATCATGTAACGGTTGGCATTGATACTTCTGGGGATTCCCTTCATAAGAGAGGTTACCGGACGCTTACCAGTAAGGCTCCCATTACAGAAACGCTGGCTGCAGCACTAATCATGCTGACCCCCTGGAATAAAGACCGGATTTTAGTGGACCCGTTCTGCGGAAGCGGTACATTTGTCATTGAGGCAGCCATGATGGCAGCTAATATGGCACCTGGTATGAACCGTTCCTTCTTGGCAGAAGACTGGAAAAATATCATTCCAAGAAAATGCTGGTATGAGGCCATGGATGAAGCCAATGATCTGGTGAATCCTGATATAAAGGTGGACATACAGGGATATGATATTGACCCTGATATAGTGAAAGCTGCCAGAACCAATGCGGAATCTGCAGGTGTAGATCACTTAATCCATTTTCAGCAGCGTTCAGTGGAGGCGTTAAGCCACCCGAAGAAATTTGGTTTTATTATAACCAATCCTCCCTATGGAGAGCGTATCGAGGAAAAAAAGAATCTTCCGGAATTGTACCGCCAGATTGGAGCGCGATATGCAGCTCTTGATGCATGGTCTCTGTATATGATTACTGCATATGAGGATGCCGAGAAGTATATTGGAAGAAAAGCGGATAAAAACCGTAAAATCTATAACGGTATGATGAAGACCTATTTCTATCAGTTTATGGGGCCTAAACCGCCTAAAAGAAAAGCAGGAGATGAGCTTGAAAAATAGATTCCGTTTTGCCATTTTTCTTGTAGTGCTGTGCTCAGTTTCAGTTTTTACGGCAGATTATTTCGTTCCTTTAGAGACCGGGAATCTATATCTGGGAGAACTTCCTGCGTTCTATGACGGAAGAAAAAACGGACGGGCTCCGGCAATCAGGAATCAGGGATCACTTGGAACCTGTTGGGCATTTGCATCCTTGCAGGCACTGGAGGCCAGACTTCTTCCGGATGAAGTCTATCATTTTTCGGAAGACCACATGTCTTTAAACAATGGCTTTTGCATACCCCAGGAAAAGGGAGGAGAGTATACTATGTCTATGGCTTACCTCCTTTCCTGGAAAGGTCCGGTACTGGAGACAGATGATCCGTATGGTGACGGAATATCTCCAAAAGGACTGAAAGCAGTAAAACATGTTCAGGAGATCCAGATAATACCAGGGAAAGATTACGATCAGATAAAGCGTGCTGTTCTCCGTTACGGAGGAGTCCAAAGTTCTCTTTATACTGCCATGAATGAAGCAAACAGCCAGTCTGCCAGCTATAATGAGAAAGAGTCCGCATACTGTTACATAGGTTCACAGCCGCCCAATCACGATTCCGTGATTATTGGCTGGGATGACCAATATTCCGGGGATAACTTTAATGTCCCGGTCAATGGGGATGGAGCATTTATCTGCATGAACAGCTGGGGAGACGGGTTTGGTGACCAGGGCTATTTTTATGTTTCTTATTATGATTCCAATATAGGTATGAATAATCTGGTGTATTCCGTAGTGGAAGATCCGGGCACATTTGACAGGATTTATCAGTCTGATCTGCGAGGCTGGGCTGGACAACTGGGCTATGGCAGTGACACGATCTGGTTTTCCAATGTTTATGAGGCAGGCAGCTCCGAATTTCTAAAGGCAGTTGGGTTCTATGCAACTGCACCACGTTCTGCCTATGAAATTTACGCAGTGCACCAGGCAGGAGACGAATCCAGCATAATTGACAGCGGTGAATTTGACCGGAAAATTTTCCTCACAAAAGGAAGTTTTGAGAATGCGGGTTACTATACCGTTTCCTTTGACAAGAATAAAAAAAAGGAACTGAAATTAAAAAAGGGAGAGCGGTTTGCAGTTATTGTTAAAATTACCACTCCCGATACAGTTCATCCTGCAGCGATCGAGTACGATGCAGGAGACGGAAGAACCTTTGTGGATTTATCTGACGGGGAGGGTTATATCAGCGCAGACGGCAGCGTTTGGGAAAGAGTGGAAAAAAAACAGAACTGCAATCTATGTCTGAAAGCATATACGGCTGCCCAATAGAGAAGGGTTTGAAGGAGAGAACAGATGAGGGAGTATAAAATTATTTTTGCAACTGCCAATGAAGGAAAGATGAAGGAGATCCGTGAGATCTTAAAGGACCTGGGTATGGAAGTGTGTTCCATGAAAGAGGCAGGTATTTATTTGGATATTGAAGAAAACGGAACCACTTTTGGGGAAAATGCAGAAATAAAAGCCAGAGCTGTGTGGAAAAAATCCGGTGGAATCGTTCTGGCCGATGATTCCGGTCTGGTGGTTGACTGCCTGGGCGGAGAGCCTGGAATTTACTCCGCCCGTTATATGGGAGAGGATACTTCCTATGAAATCAAGAATCAGGCCATATTAGACCGTGCGTCTTTTGCTGTCGGAGAGGAGCGGAGTGCACGCTTTGTATGTAACATTGCCGCAGTACTTCCCGACGGTTTAGTCCTTCATACGGAGGCTGCCATGGAGGGACTGGTTGCAGATAAACCGGCCGGAGGAGACGGATTCGGATATGACCCCATTCTTTATATACCGGAGTTCGGTATGACTTCGGCAGAGCTTACCATGGAGCAGAAGAACCGGATCAGTCACAGGGGAAAAGCATTGGAAGCCATGAAAGAAAAGCTGAAGGAGCAATTCAGGGAGGAGAATCATGAAAGTACTGATTGTCAGTGATACCCACAGAAAGGATGAAAATCTCTTGCGGGTGATTGATGCAAACAAGCCCTTTGACATGCTGATCCATCTGGGAGATTCAGAAGGCAGCGAAAAGAAAATTGAAAGCTGGCTGGATGAAGGCTGTGAATGTCACATGGTTCTTGGAAACAATGATTTTTTTTCAGACCTGGAGCGGGAAAAAGAAATAAAGCTGGGCAATTACCGGATTTTACTGACCCATGGGCATTACTACAATGTATCTCTTGGAGTAGAACGTCTGGAAGCGGAGGCAAGAGAGCGGAATATTCAGATCGCTATGTACGGACATACGCACAGACCGTTTTACGAGGTACATAACGGTGTGATCATATTAAATCCGGGTAGTATGTCCTATCCCCGCCAGGAAGGCAGAAAACCTTCTTACATGATCATGGAACTGGATGAACAGGGAGAGGCACATTTTACCCTGAATTTTCTGGAAAAAGAATAAACGGTATAAAAAAGACCCTGGCAGGCAAGAGGCTCTGTCAGGGTTTTGTATGATTGCTTATGAATTTACTTCCAGCCTTCAGGCAGATAAGTCATGGTATTTTCTATCATATCATCAACCAGACTCTTTACTTCCTCTTCACTTACCCGGCCCTTTACCAGCGGGTCATTTAAGAATGCATCATAAACCAGAGTGCGGTCGCAGGTAAGAGCTGCTTTTAATATGCGTTCATGATTGTCTGTGTGAGGTTTGATAAGCTCCAGCACGTTTTCGGGAATCGTTCCGGCTATTACAGGTTTAATGCTGTCACGGCTGAATACTGCATTGGTCTCAACCACTGCATCTGCAGGAAGGTTTGTAATCTGTAAATAGGAATTTGGAATATTTACGTTGCTGATGGTCCGTTCCAGTCCGCATAAAGATTTGATCAGTAGAATTCCCTCTTCCCCAGACGGTTTTAATTCGATTTCTTCCTCTCCTGCTGCCAGGCGGCTGCTTTTTGCAAGACGCTTTTTTAAGTCGTTCTTTCTCCAGTCAACGGTTGTTAGTCCAAATTTCCAGGAGGTAACAGTCTCCGGATCTTTCAGATAATCAGTTCCCGGCATAAATTCTGCAAGATGGCGGTCCCCGGCAGCAGCAATCAGACCATAGCGGCGGAACAGATCAAATTTCACCCGGTGCGCGCATTCAAAAGTGCTGTTTGCCCAGTTTTTATCCGGTTCATGGTAACCTTCTTCATAGTGGGCATCGATATAATCACGGTAAACAGGGAATAAATCAATTCCTTTATAAGAGGCTTCATCAAACCAGGTAAAATGATTGATACCAAGAACATTTACATGGATGTCTCTGCGATCAACCGCTTCGAAACCAAAGGTCTCTTCACAGATTCCCTTTAGTACTTTCTGGGTACCGAATACTTCGTGGCAGCAGCCAAAAGCCTTGATCTGAGGGAATACGTGATAAAGTGCTTTTACACATAAGGTCATAGGGTTTGTGTAGTTAATGACCCAGGCTTCCGGTGCGTACTCTTTGACCGCTTCTGCAATGGTTACAAACATTGGTATGGTGCGCAGTGCGCGGATCATACCGCCAGGACCGGCTGTATCCCCTACAGACTGATAGATTCCCAGTCTTTCCGGCAGATGCACGTCGGATTCCATCTCGTCAAAGGTACCTGGCAGAATGGAGATGACAGCAAAATCACAGCCGGTCAGCGCATCTTTTAAAGAATCACATGTGATATAGTTCCATTTGCCGGTGGTATCTGTTCTGTCGCTTAAATGATTGCCGATAATTTCATTGTTCTTTGATGCAGCCGGATCGATATCATAAAGCCGTATGGTTCCGCTCATGGAATCATCCATGGATAAGTCTGTCATAAAAGTCCAAGCCCAGCCTCTGGAACCGCCGCCGATGTATGCGATCTGTATGTCACTTACTTTGTTGGTTTCGTATTTCATATGGTATCCTCCTATCACTCTCTATTGCATATTATAATGCATTATAGTATTATAATTCTTATAAAATTGATTCTTTATTTATCATAATCATACTTTTGGATACTAATTTGGAGGGGTATATGGAACGAATCCTATTTGAAGAGAGCATGGAAGGCGTTGTCATTGATGAAGTGGTGCGGGAAGACGGATTTTCCATGACGATGAAACATTTTCATGATACCTATGAACTGTATTTTCTCCTGAATGGAGAACGTTATTATTTTATTGAGAAAGAAACCTATTATGTAAAAACCGGAGACGTGGTGTTAGTTAACCGCCAGCAGGTCCATAAGACGAGTCAGGCAGGAAACGGAAGCCATGACCGGATTTTACTGCAGTTAAACGGCAAATATTTAGAATCCTGGTTAAAGCACGCCGGAGTGTATTCTCTGGAAAAGCTGTTCGGGGATTACTATGGCGTGGCAAGGCTTTCGGAAAAGGAATGGGGGGAGATGAAAACACTGCTTCTGTCAATCAGAGACGAATTAAAAGGCAGGAGAGAACGGTATGAAGTTATGGTTCGTCTTATAATATCCAGAATTCTTCTTATGGTTTACAGAAGCCGGAAGAAAAATGTATTAAAGGATATGCCGCCTACGGTTCAGACGTCCAAGCATGGGAAAGTCCATGAGGTTGCAGAATATTTAACGCTTCACTGTGAGACTGACGAGAGCCTGGAAGAGCTGGCTGAGCGTTTTTTTATCAGCAAATCCTATTTAAGCAGGATTTTTCGGGAAGTTACTGGTTTCTCTGTCAATGAATACCGGAATCTGGCAAGGGTGCGCAAAGCCAGAGAACTCCTGTCAGCCAGTGAATACTCGGTAACGGAGATCTCAGAGCTTCTTGGTTTTGAGAGTGTGACTTATTTTGAACGGGTATTTAAAAAGCATACGGATGCCACACCTTTAAAATACAGGAAGGAGACAAGGCGGGCTAAGGAGTAACCCGCTTTTGTTTTATTACGCCGGAGTCTCCCTGCTTTTTAAAGACATACTGTGAAAGAAGTGGCTGATCCGGTATATTGTTTCTTTATCCTTTGCCGGGTTAAGGAAGCGGCAGGGCTTTCCATCTAATTCTCCGCTGTAGGTTAAGACTGATTCAATTCCGCCCAGCTGGTCATAAAGTCGTTTTAATTTCATACTTTCTTTATCTTTCACATTAGTTCCGTTGATTCCATAGTAAAATCCCAGCGCAGCACCGAATTCGGCCAGGGAAGAGGGGATTTTGCACTCCTGTATCATGTAAATGGTTCCAAGGATCCGCTCGTTATGCTGAAGTTTACGAATGGGATCCCGCCCGACTCTTGAAACCGGGTCTTTAAAGGAAAACCGACATCGCTTGATGAAATTTTCGGTAAATTCACTGATATATTCTTTATATTCCGGAGTCCTTTTTAGAAGAGCCGGTTTAATTTCCCGATTAATTAATTGTTCCGTAAATTGGGATATCCGTTCATCCCCCATACCCTGACCAATGGTTTTATATCCAAGTAATGCGCTGTACCATGCTATCATGGCATGGGTTCCGTTGGAAAGACGGTTCTTAATTGTCTGCAGATCTCCAATGTTATCAATGACCTTAATTTGACGGAGGTATGGCAGGAGAGGACTGTTTCCGCCTGCATAAAGTATCATATCCGGTTCACTATGAAACAGTACCAGACTTACTTTGGAAAGATAATTCTGGATTTGGGAGATGTCTTTGAATAGTCTGGTGATGCTTTTTAAGCTGAGGGCAGGCTTTTTAAAGCCTTTGGTATCTGCAATGGAATCCGGCAGGGAATTTAAGCTGCGCTGGATCTGTTTTGTCAGTTCATCTTTTGAGACTGAAGAAACCATACGGTTTACTACCGTTTCACAGAAATAGTTCTCATTCAGGATTTTACTTACCTGTTCTTCCGGTATCAGGGGCAGAAGTGCTTTTTTAACCTGCTTTTTCACAAAGGAAGCTGCATTGATCTTATTTAAAATAATCAGTATGGTCAAAGGTTTTTTATTTGCAAGTGACCGTTCTAACAGCCCCGCTGCAATCATCTTGGCCTGATGCCGGATGGCGTCTTCCGGAAGACAGATTGCTATGATTTCTGATTCCAGATACATGGAAACCATCTCTTCATGGCTGTCGATATCAATCAGGGAAACGTTGCGGATTGACTGTTCATAAGCAATGCTTTTATAACTGATATGATAGGAGTTAAAAGCATTTACCATGTTTCGAAGATTTAAATTTCTGGTAGCACCAATAATCCGGCTGGGTCTTGTATATCCGTCCCAGTGGGAAAAGATCTGAGCGATATAACCGCCTCCGATGGCACCGAAGCCATGAATACCGGCAGTAAGCTGATTGTTGTTCTGAGGAAAGTGCTCATTTAAAGCAGGGACGGGATACTTCTTTGTATCAGGACGCAGATCATGGAGAAATTCATTAAGACTATCATAAGAACACCAGGTTTTTTCTTTTATATCGGATCTGGGTTCCTTAATGTCTTTGATATAGACTGGAAGCCCTTCTGCTTTTGAGGCGGCTAGAAGACCGTTTTCAGAATCCTCAATGATCAGGCACGATTCCAGATTACAATTAATCCTGGAAGCCGCTGTCAGAAAGATTTCCGGATGGGGTTTTCCGCATGTCACCTCATCGCCGCAGACAATAACATCAAAATATTTATAAACATCGGCATCATGTAAATATTCTTCCGCAATCATTCGTTTGCTGGAGGTTGCCACAGCCAGCAGAATTTCATTTCGTTTCAAACGCTCCAGGACTTCGATCAGGCCTTTTTTTACGGGAACGCCAAATTCTTTTACGTAGGCCATTTCAAGCTCATCGGCCCGTTTTCTGATCTCTTCGTATGGATAATCCTCACCAAATTCCTTCTTCGCCAACTGCATAGCAGAAACAGAACTGAGTCCAAGGGAGTCTGTCAGCAGCTGGTCTGGTATGGATTTGCCAAAGAGTTCCATGGAAGCCCTTTTTAAGGTTTTCATTCTGAGTCTTTCTGTATCAAACATCGTACCATCCATATCAAAAATAGCAGCTGTTATTTGTGTGTTTTTTAATATCATTCTGTGTTCCTCCTTCATTCAAATTGGCTAAATTCGCTTATTTTATGTTACAGGACACAATATTGATTGTCAAATGAACACCCCTTAAATGACAGGCGCAAGAAAGTCATATATACCAAAAGAACAGGCTTTTTTTTAGGGAGAAAGAACAGGAATTGTCTTTTATGTACTATATACCTTTTATTCTTTGTGCAAATTGCTATTTATACATTAATTGAAAATATTATAGAAAAAGAACAGATTCCTGTGCAGAAATCTGTTCTTAAATCTGATTATTTTTCTAAAGCTTCACAGAGTGCTGTAAGAGCCAGAGCCTGACCATATGCCATGGGCATGATGAGAACATTTTTATAGTGGCTGCTGTCCATTCCGATACCGGTGCCTGCAGATACATTCTGTACAGTTCCGTCTTCAGAAATATTGTCACAGATGGCTGAAATTGCAAGATCTGCAGCTGTTTGATAGGTATGGTCAAGAATGCCTGCCTGTACGCCCCGGAGGAATCCGGCAGCAATTGCCGCAGATCCGGATACTTCTTCATAACTGGTTTCATCAGTCAGAACCGTTCTCCATAGACCAGAGGGAGCCTGGAGCTTTAAGAGGGCGGCAGCCTGAGACTGAAAGGTATCAATCAGATACGCTCTTACGCCTTTATCTAAATCCTCTTTGCAGTCATCTAAAAATTCCATGATTCCATAGGTGAACCAGGAATTCCCCCTGCACCAGAAGACGCCGCCGAAATTATCCATGCGTTCAAAGCTGAATCCATGATGGAAGAGTCCTGTCTGTTTATCAAATAAGTATTTGATGTGTACCAGGAACTGATGAAGAGCTTCATTTTTCCATACCGGATTTTCTGCCTGCTGGCCCATTCTGTTTAAGAAGAGTACAGACATGAACAGTGTGTCGACCCAGATCTGTCCTTCATGCAGTGTTACTGCGTTGCGGTCACCAATGGCGCTTGTTACATGCTGAAAGCCATTGTCCTGAGTCTTTGGAAGACCATTGATCAGCCAGTCGGCCTGGCTTTCACACAGATGATATAAGTCTTGAGATTTCTTCAGCTTTTGGTGGAGACAGGAAAGGGGAAGAAATGGGGCCGTTGTGTTAATGTTTCTGGAGGGAAGACCATTTTTTAAATGTCTGTTGTACCAGTCTTCAAAGAATGGAAGATATCTGTCATCTCCGTAGAACTCCTGCAGCTTATAAAGACCGTAGAGTCCGACGCCCTGCGGCCAGTCCCACTCCTCGATACCAAAATCTCTCTGGATAATTCCCTTATTGGTGTCTGTGGAGCTGACGGATTTGTCCTTATCATAATCACAGCCTCCCAGATTCATTAGTTTTTCTACAACCAGATGAATTTTCTCAAGCAATCTCTCGTTAGTCATTTTGTTATTCTCCTTTATGCTTTGTGTTTTTTAGCTTTTCAATATAATCAGTGGGCGGAAGTCCGGTATATCGTTTGAATACCTGGCTGAAGTACTGGGGATTGCTTCCAAATCCCACCTGCTTTGCAATCTGTTTGATGTTGTCGTTGTGATAATAGGTCATCAGCCGGATGGCTTCCTCCATACGCTCTTTATTTAAATAATCCGAAAAGCGCATTCCTTCTTCCTTTACAAACTGTTTGCTTAAATATCCGACGCTGACGAACAAATAATTCTCAGCCAGCCATTTTAAAGAAAGGTTTTCAGAATCCAAATGCTCCCGGATATAGGTCTTTAAAAGGGCAATATTGGAACTGGGTTTATGGCCGCTGGATTCTGATTCCTTTGGAACCAGAACAACGGATAACAGGTTTCTGATCTCTGCGACATTATCGCAGGAATAAAGCCGGCGGAAAAAGTCACAGGCAGCGTCAATGGTTGGCTTTTCATGATTTATATCAGCCTGGAGATAGAGACCAAGGGCCAGGCTTCTGGCTGTTGCAGGAGGCATGGATTCAATGAAAACAGAGTTTAAAAGCTCTGTGGCCTGTATAATATCGGGGGCAGAGGTGATGGAATCTTCTAAGCGGCTGATCATCCATGGAGCTGTAAGATGGTTTCGGATCTCGTAGCTTTCTCCCTTTTCACTCAGTAAGAGAATCCGTTCAAAGCGTGAAATTTTCTGGATTACAAAGTGAAACAGCTTTTCCGGTGTTTCCATGTGCACAAAATCCGCTTCAAATGTGACGGACTGATTGGGATAGTGCAGGTTCAGAATGGAATTTTTGATTCGTTCCTGTATGGCAAGAGTGCTGGCAGGAAAGATCAAAACAGCAGTGTTCTTTACATATAGTATGGAAAAGTGCATCTGAATTCCTTCTGATCCAAGGATTTTAATAAGATCAGATGCAAAGCTTTTTAAATAAGGTTCTTCTACAAACGAGCAGATGCACGCATAGAGGCAGTTCTCAGGCAGGGATAACAGCTCCTGGTATTTGCAAAACACACCGGTGAAGGTATCCTGATGCTCCAGAAGTTCCATGATAAAGCTTTGTTCCAGTGGAATGTGAAGTGTTTTTAAAAGATCCTGCTGTTGTGACTTTCGTCGGTATTCTTCCTGAAGGCGCTCTTTTCTAATGGAAGCAAGGGAATCTATCAGCTCGTTTTTATCTGTTGGTTTTAATAAATAAAAGCGGACGCCATATTTCATCGCCTGTTTGGCGTATTCAAAATCATTATACCCGGAAAGCAGAATAAAAGAGATTTTGGAATCTGTTTTCATGGAGCGTTCAATTAAATCCAGGCCGTTTAAGATTGGCATACGGATATCGGTGATTACCACATCCGGGTATTCGTCGCATATGATATCATAGGCTTCCATTCCGTTTTTGGCAGTTGCAATCAGTTCATAACCCAGAGATTCATAATCAATCATTTGGGAAAGTGCTTCTCTGATAATCTGTTCGTCATCCACAATCATTAATCTCAGCATGTCAAACCTCCTGTTCTTTGGGAATGGAGAGCGTTACCACTGCCATTCCATTATTATTGTAAAAATTCAGCCCGTACTTGTTTCCATAGAGTAATTTTAATCTGGAATTAATGTTTACAAGTCCCACACCAGAGCCCTGGGGCAGGATCTCCCTGCTTTCCAGTTTTGAGATCAGATCCGGATCAAAACTGGATCCGGTATTGGAAACCTTGATCTCATAATCCTGTTCCTTGTCCCGTATCGTAACATAAATGCTGCACATTTCATCAGTATCTTCCATGGCATGCTTCAAAGCATTTTCCACCAGGGGCTGTATACAAAGTTTTGGGACAAATATATGGGAAATATTCTCAGGGATCTCCAGTTCAAAGTGCAGCCGGTCCTTAAATCGCATCTCCTGGATCCGGATGTAATTATTCAGAACCTCCAGTTCATCAGACAGAGGAATGATATCTTTCTGTCCTGCAATGGAAGCGCGGAATAAATTACCTAGAGAGCGTACCATCATGGAGATGTCGTCCGCTCCGTATTTTTGTGCCATCCAGTTGATCGTATCCAGCGTATTGTACAGAAAATGGGGATTAATCTGCTGCTGCAGCATCTTAATCGTGGAATCTCTTAAAAGGATCTGTTTATCATAATTTTCATCCCTTAATACTTTCACGCTGTGTGTCATCTCGTCAAAACTGCGGTGAAGCTGTCCGATTTCATCCTTCCTGTTTTCATAATGATAGGTCTTTCTGTCGTAGTCAGGCGTTTCTCCGTTACCAAAACGCTGGATTTTTTCGATTAAGTAATCCAAATGTCGGAAAATATAGCGGAATATTAAATTCACCAGTACTGCAGTCACCAGAATTATAAAAAAGGTAAAGAAAAGAATCTGTATGGTGATCAGGCGGACGTTGTTAAAAAGAGGGTTATAATCCCTGAAATAGAGATAGTCCCAGCCGGTATAAGGGACATAGCCGGTTATAATAAATTCTTTCTTATTGTCCAGTGAGGCGATGGTGTAGGTATTTTTGCTTTTTTCTCTTTTGGAAATAAGAGTCTGGCAGTAATTTGGATGATATGCTTCTGCCGGATAGATCCGTTTATCTCCGTTCATTAATATAAACCTGGAATTGTCTGCCAGAGTTCCGGAACTTTTTAAACCATCTTCTATCATTTTTTCCATATTTACCGTTACATAAAGTCCTGCCAGTTTTTTCAGGCTTAAATACTTGAGTTTTAAGATCTGCCTAGCGCAGACGGTATCTTCTCCCGGATCTATGGCTGCAGACCACAGGGCTTTTCCTTTCAGACTGTCAATTGCGCTGTCAAGCTCAAGCCGGTTGAATTTAAATATATCATCCGAACGCCCCATGCAGATATTAGAACCGTCATCCAATACAATGTTGATGGATTTGACATAGCGGCTTTGATAGATATAGGAGTAAAGCTGTTGATAAATATCTCTTTTCGCCAGAGCTCTCCTGTCACTGTAAGGGTTTTCAAAAAGAAAAGATAAATTTTCCTGCAAAACAGAATCACCAATCATATTGTCTGTAATATTCTCAATCATCTGCATTTCCGATTCCAGATAAGTGGTTACATGGCTTAGGGAATCGGCATTTGTCTGATAGAGCACTTCATTATAGCGGTGAGTGAGAACCTGTATGCTGATCAGGCTTGTCAGGAACAGAGCGAAAAGAGCAACGAGGAAAACTGTGAGTATTTTTTTGTATAAGGACAGGTCATTAAACCAGACCGCACATCGTCTCATAAATAAAAATTCCTTTCTCAGATAAACGTATTATATAGTAAAAGAACAAAAAAAGAAATTAAAAATCGACCAAAAATTACATAAAGCTGTTTTTTCAACCATAAATAGCCGTATTTTAACTTTACGTTTGTGCATATTTGACATAAAATATGGTTATCATAATGAAATCAAATGGGAGGTTTTGCAAAATGAAGAAAAGAATCTTAGCAACATCACTTGCAGCAATTCTTGCAGCAACATCATTAGCAGCCTGCGGTTCAAAAACAGAACCAACGGAAACAAGTAGTGCAGACACTGCTACTACACAGGCAGCATCAACAGCAGCCCCGGCAGATACTTCTGCAGCATCAGGTGACAAGATATCATTAAGCCTGTGCTGGTGGGGAAATCAGACAAGAAACGATGTAACAAAAAAAGCAGTTGACCTTTACATGAGTAAAAACCCAAATGTAGACATCAAAGTTGAGTTTACAGATTGGTCTGGTTACTGGGACAAGCTTTCTGCTATGGCAGCAGGCGGCAATCTTCCTGATATCATTCAGATGGATTACTCCTATTTAAACCAGTATCAGAAGAGTGGTCAGCTTGCAGATTTATCTGAATTCATGAGCAGCGGACTGATCGATACTTCCAAGATTCCGGAAAGCATTATTAAAAGTGGTAATGTAGATGGAAAGACTTATGCAATCAGCCTTGGAAGCAACGCTCCTATGATGGTTTATGACAAAGCAATTGTTGAAAAGGCTGGAGTTACAATTCCTGACCAGTTGACAATGGATGAGCTTTATGACATTTCAAAGACCATCGATGAGAAAACCGGTGTTAAAACTCTCTATGACGGCGGTATCAACATGATGCAGATCATGGCAAGAGCAAATGGTTCTCATTTATTTGATGAATTATCCGCTGGAAAAGAAGATTCCTTAAAAATTTATTTTAACACAATCGAGAAGTTTGCAAAATCTGATTCCAGTATTTCCGCTGATTTATTAGCAGAGAAAAATCCTGACGTAGTTGAGACGAAACCAATTATTGACGGAACTACCTGGAATGATTTAAGCTTATCCAACCAGTTTATCAGTATCACAAATGCTGCAGGAAGAGATCTTGCAATCACCATGTTCCCAACAATTACAGATGCAAAAGAACAGCCACTGTATTTGAAACCAAGTATGTTCTTCTCTGTTGCTGAAACTTCCAAGAATAAAGAAGAAGCAGCGAAATTCCTTGACTGGTTTACAAACAGCACAGAGTGTAATGAAATCCTTCTTGCTGAAAGAGGAATTCCGATTAACACAGAAGTAGCAGATGCAATCAAAACACAGGCAGATCCAACAGCACAGGCCGTATTTGATTATGTTGCAAAAGTTACTGAAATTGCAACCCCAATCGATGCTCCGGATCCATCTGGTAAGGGTGAAGTCGAAGCATTAGGAAAAACAGTTTCTGAGGCAGTCCGTTACGGAGATGCAACAGGAGAAGATGCAGTTGGCCAGTTTGTGCCTGAAGCAAAAAATATACTTGAACAAGCGGCAAAATAACAGGTAAAATTCTGGAGGGGATAAGATGAACAACAATCAAATGATCCCGAAAAGAAAAAAATCATTGAGCCAGATTATAAACACACCGAAGGTTGCAGGATATGTATTTATCCTGCCCTTCATTATAGGATTTCTCGCTTTCATGGCTCTGCCTATGATTTTATCTTTAGGGTTTTCATTCACCAGATACAATATATTAAAAACACCGGTTTTTATCGGACTGGAAAATTATAAAACGATGTTTACGGCGGATCCAAAGTTCTGGAAAGTATTTGGTGTTACCATGTACTATGTTCTGTTTTCGGTTCCTCTCCGGCTTATTATGGCATTAGTTGTTGCCATGCTTTTAGTGAAAACCACCAAGCTTTCCGGCTTTTACAGGGCTGTTTATTATCTCCCTTCCATTATCGGATCCAGTGTGGCAGTAGCTATTCTCTGGAAGAGAATGTTCGCAAGTGATGGTGTAATCAATGCAATTTTTAAATTGTTCGGACTTCCATCGGACATTGCATGGCTGGGAAGAACAGATACGGCGATCTGGACGCTGATCATTCTGGCTGTGTGGCAGTTTGGTTCCTCCATGCTTATCTTTTTATCCGGTTTAAAACAGATTCCAGTCAGCCTTTATGAAGCAGCTACAGTTGACGGTGCAAACGGATTCCAGAGATTTTTCAAAATCACTATTCCTATGCTGACTCCTACTATTTTCTTTAACCTCATTAACCAGCTGATCAATGGGTTTATGGCATTTACACAGAGTTATATTATTACCCAGGGAAAGCCAAGAGATACGACATTATTTTATACCGTATACATGTATCAGAATTCCTTTACTTACAGTAAGCTGGGATATGGGTGTGCAATGGCATGGTTTATGGTATTTGTTGTAGGAATCATGACACTGATATTGTTCAAGACACAGAAAAAGTGGGTATATTACGAAGCAGAAGGGTGATGAAATATGAAGACAGGATATCAGGAGAGAAAAACAATCACCACAGTGGTTTATCATGTATTTACCTTTTTCTTTGCATGTGTTATGATATATCCGCTTGTTTGGATGGTGATGAGTTCCTTTAAAAACACCAATGAAATATTCAGGACTGCTGCCAGCCTCCTGCCAGAACACTTTTCTTTTGACAATTATAAGACGGGCTGGAAAGGCTTTGCAGGTTACGGTTTTGGCAACTTTTTTAAGAATTCCTTTATTATTGCAGGCTTATCCACGGTAGGAGCAGTGATCTCCTCAGCAATCGTGGGATATGGATTTGCAAGAATCGACTTTAAGTTTAAGAGCTTCTGGTTTGCATGTATGCTTCTTGCAATGATGCTGCCATTCCAGGTAATCATGATTCCGCAGTACATTATCTTTAACAGAATGGGCTGGGTAGGCAGCTATCTTCCCATTATTGTACCGCAGTTTTTTGGACAGGGCTTTTTCATCTTCTTAAATGTTCAGTTTATTAAGGGAATTCCCATTGATTTAGACGAAGCTGCCAGAATGGACGGTTGTACGATCTATACGATCTTTACCAGGATCATTCTGCCGCTGGTGAAACCATCTCTGGTTACAAGCGCAATTTTCTCCTTCATGTGGAGATGGGATGATTTCCTTGCAGCTTTGCTCTACTTAAGCGATCCGTTGAAATATCCGGTCAGCTATGCATTAAAGATGTTCTCAGATCCGACAGCTGGTTCCGACTGGGGCGCAATGTTTGCAATGGCAACGTTATCTTTGATTCCGATTTTCTTCATTTTCTTAACAATGCAGAAATATCTGGTAGAAGGAATCGCCTCTACAGGAATAAAGGGCTAATAAGGCTTTTTAGGTGGGAGACCCGCAAGTGCGGCGTTTCCTGCCTTTTTTAAAATCAAAACAAAAGGTGGAATGATGAATGAATCCGATCAGAAACAGATTAATGGCGGCACTGGAAGCGTTGAAACCGCTATGCTATTCCAATTTAAAACCGGCAGATGAAGTATGGTTTTGTACCGGAAGTTATGAATGGAAAGAAGAGTTTGACAGCAGCATTTTAAATTGGAATTCTTTTGGCAGGGATGAGACCTGGGGAGGATCGGATCAGCATTACTGGTTTAAAACCTGTATTACTGTGCCGTCTGAATTAGAAAATAAGCAGGTCAGAGCAGTCTTAAATACAGGTGCTACGGATATCTGGAATACGGATAATCCCCAGATCATGGTATTTCTGGACGGAAAACATTCCGGAACCATGGATATGAACCATCAGGATTTTATACTGACGGATCGTGCCAAAAAGGGAGAAACACATGAACTGGTCTTTTATGCCTATTCTAACAGTCCCGGCTGCACCAATTTCTTTCATTTGGAAATTGGGGCTTACGAAGAAGATGTGGCAAAGCTGTATTATGATCTGGCAGTTCCCTTTGAAGCAGCAGATCTTCTGGAAGAAGATGACTTAGAACAGATTGATGGATTTAAGGTTCTGTCAGAAGCAGTAAAACGGATTGATTTTACCAGACCTCATTCCGTACAGTTTTTTTCTTCTGTAAGAGAAGCGGATGAATTTCTCATCCAAGCTTATTATAAAGACAGACCGGAAAATCCGGTAACTGTACACAGCATTGGTCACACTCATATTGATGTTGCGTGGAAATGGCCTTTAAAGCAGACGAGACAAAAGGCGGTCAGAAGCTTCCGTACGGTTTTAAGCCTGATGGAGCGGTACCCGGAATATAAGTTTATGTCCAGCCAGCCCCAGCTTTATGAATTTGTAAAAGAAGAGGCACCCCAGCTGTTTGAAGAGATTAAGGAAAAGATAAAAGAAGGCCGATGGGAGACAGAAGGTGCCATGTGGCTGGAGCCGGACTGTAACCTGGCATCTGGAGAATCCTTAGTTCGGCATATTCTTTATGGAAGAAGATTCTTTGAAAAGGAACTTTCCGGTCAGGTTAATGAAGTGCTCTGGCTTCCGGACGTATTCGGCTACAGCGCTGCCATACCTCAGATCATGAAGCAGTCCGGATTATCCTATTTTATGACAACAAAGCTGGGCTGGAACGAATATAACCAGTTTCCCTATGATACCTTTACCTGGCGGGGAATTGACGGCAGTGAAGTTTTAACTTATCTGATTTCAACCAAGGATTATTATAAAAACGGTCAGCCCTCCAAAGGTTACAGCACCACCTACAACGGCAGACAGGATCCTAAACAGATCATGGGAACCTGGCAGAGGTTTCAGAACAAGGATGTCAGCCGTGAAGTACTGACCTGTTATGGCTACGGTGACGGAGGCGGCGGACCAACAGAAGAGATGCTGGAACAGAGCAGGAGACTGGAATTAAATGTTGCCCGTTGTCCAAGGACAGAACAGACTTTTGTTAAGGATTTCTTTCATAAGCTGGAAAAGGAGCTTGATAAAAAGCGGCTTCCTGTATGGTCCGGCGAATTATATTTAGAGTTTCACCGTGGAACCTATACTTCTATGGCAAAGAATAAGAAATATAACAGAAGCTGTGAGTTTTTAAACGGAGATGCAGAATTTTATTCGGTACTGGAATCCCTTTTTACCAAAGGCGGGGAGTATCCAAAGAGTCAGCTGGAGGAAAACTGGAAGCTGCTGCTTTTAAACCAGTTTCATGACATCCTTCCTGGGTCTTCCATCAAAGAGGTATACGAGGATTCAGAGGTTCAATACGAGAAAATCCTTAAGTCAGATCGTGGTCTTATAAAGAAGAGCCAGGAAAGCATATTAAAGGCAGCCGGATTTGAATGTGACGGGAATAATCCTGCTGCGCTTGCGGTGTGGAACTCATTAAGCTTTAAAAGAACCGGAATTGTTGAGTCTGAGGTACTGGTTAAGGATCTATTTGCAGTCACACAGCAAACCTGGGATGGCCGTATGTTAGCATTGGCGGAGGATGTACCATCAAAGGGAGTAACGGTAATCGGCACAGGAAAGTCTCTCAAAAAAGCAGATTCCGTATTTACCTTCGTGGATTGCAAAGAAGAAGGAGCTTTGAAAAAAGCAGTCAGCTCTTTTTACGAAGTGGAATTTGATCAGGCAGGAAATCTGTCCCGCATTTATGACAGAGCAGAAGAAAGAAGCCTGTTAAAGGAAGGAGAGACGGGTAATCAGCTTCTGGTATTTGAAGACCGTCCGCTGGAATTTGATGCATGGAATATTGATTCGACCTTTGAGGAGAAACAGTGGCATGTAGATGAAGTGATGGAAATGAAGCTTTTAGAAAACGGTCCGGTCAGAGCAGTTATTTTTGTAAAACGAAAATTCATGGATTCTGTTATTGAACAGCAGATCTGCTTTTACAATCATACAAAACGAATTGATTTCAAGACAAGAATTGACTGGAATGAGCATCAGATGCTTTTGAAAACCGCATTCCCTCTTGATATACTATGTAATGAGGCCAATTATGACATTCAGTTTGGCAATGTCAGCCGTCCCACTCACAGGAATACGACCTGGGACCAGGCAAGATTTGAAGTATGTGCCCATAAATGGGCAGATGTTTCAGAGGCAGGCTATGGCGCCGCTGTTCTAAATGACTGCAAATATGGTTATGATGTTCAAGGTTCTGTCATTCGCCTTACCCTGTTAAAATCCGGTATATTCCCCAATCCGGATGCAGACCAGGGAGAGCATACGTTTACCTACTCTCTGCTGCCTCATAAAGGAGATTTCCGCGCAGGAGGGGTGGTGCAGGAAGCTTATGATTTAAACTGCCCTCTCGTTTCTTCCCTGGTAAAGGGAGACGGTGTTCTTACCTGTTCCTTCTTAGAGATTGAGAATGAAAATATACTTGCTGATACAGTGAAACTATCCGAAGACGGAGACGGACTCATTGTACGTTTTTATGAATCCTATGGCATGAGAACCAATACCCACGTAACATTCCCCATGACAGCGGATGCACAGTTTGGCGAATGCAGCTGTATGGAAGAAGTGAAAGAGCTGGTACCGTCGGAAGGTGGACGAATCGCTCTTACCTTTAAGCCATATGAAATAAAAACAATTAAGATTCAGAGATAGAAATTATAATTTTGCAATATTTGCAAAATATATACAGTAACTTGACAAACTTTGCATAGTCACTGCCTGTGAGATATCATATAATGAAGCAATATGAATGTATCAGTAGAGGGAGGATATGCAGATGGAACTTGCTGCAGAACGCAATGGACGGATTAACATATGGATGGAGGAGCTGAAGAACCATCTGTTTGACAGACTTTCAACGGTTACATTTACCGGATTTACAACGAAAGAGCATCTTACTTATGAAGAAGCGTTAAAGAGAGAGTTTTACCCTATGCCTCAGGGAACCCCCTGGGGCTCCAAATGGGAATATGGCTGGTTTTTAACAGAGATCGTCATGCCGGATGAGGCGGAGGGAAAGCGGATTTTTCTTCACCCTGAGGTAGGCGGTGAGATGCTTTTATGGGTGAATGGAAAGGCGGCAGGTTCCAGAGATTTAAAGCACGATGGAATAACACTGACCCGCCATGCAAAGGCAGGTGAGCGTTTTTTTGTGGTGGCGGAAAGTTATTCAGGGCATGGACCGAGACTGGAAAAGGGCGGACCATGCCCTGATTTTTGTACCGCAGTTCCAGAACCGCCTGAGTTTCAGGTAAAGGTAGGCGTATCAGATTATGGAATCTGGAATGAAGATGCATTTCAGCTGCTCATGGATGTTTTTACATTATATAAGCTATCTGAAGGGCTTGATCCTAAATCCTTAAGGGCAATGAAGATTAATCAGGGACTTTTGGAATTTACGTTTACAGCTGACTTCGAGCTGGACCGGAAAGGGCGGAGTGAATCTTTCCGTGATGCGAGACAGAAACTGGCCCCTCTTCTTTCCTGCGTGAATGGAACGACAGCTCCTGAATTTACCATTTTCGGACAATCCCATCTGGATCTTGCATGGCTGTGGCCATGGGAGGAGACAAAACGGAAATGTGCAAGGACCTTATCCACCCAGATCGCATTATCAGATGAATACCAGGACTATAAATTCCTTTTATGTGAACCTCCCATTATGGAGAATGTAAAACAACATTATCCCGAACTGTACCGGCGTCTTTTAAAGAAAGTAGAGGAGGGATCCTTTATTCCTGAGGGCGGAATGTATGTGGAGCCTGATACGAATCTGGTATCCGGAGAGAGTCTGATCCGTCAGTGCCTGTATGGAAGAAAGTGGTTTAGACAGGAACTTGGAATAGATAGTGTGATGGTCTGGCTGCCGGATTGTTTTGGCTTTAACGGACAGCTGCCCCAAATCATGAAAGGCTGCGGAATCCGCTATTTTGCCACGCAGAAGATGGCTAGGGCGTTAAAGGGCTGTGATGTATTTCCTTATAATAATTTCTGGTGGGAAGGAATAGACGGAACCAGGATTCTGACCCATTTTTATAAGAAGAACAATGCCAGACTGGATCCTCTTGACTTAATAACCAGATGGGAAGAGGACCGGGTACAGCAGGAAAATATAGATACCCTTATTTTCCCCTTTGGATTCGGTGACGGTGGTGGCGGTGCTACACGGGAGATGGCAGAGGTAGCAAAGCGGGTGAAAGATTTAGAAGGCGCACCCCGCACCCGCATGGAGAGTCCGGTTGACTTTTTCAAGAGACTGGAAGAGAAAAACGCTGTAAAAGAGGTTTACAGAGGGGAACTTTACCTTCCCTGGCACAGGGGAACCTATACATCACAGGCGTGGATAAAGAAAGAGAACCGGAAGATGGAACGTAAGCTGCGGGAGGCAGAAATGCTAAATTCCATTGCGTGTTTTGTGGAAAACGGAGAGAACCGGAGAGTGGAGCTGGAAGCTTTATGGAAGGTGCTGCTGTTTAACCAGTTCCATGATATCATTCCGGGAACTTCGATTACCAGAGTTTATGAAGATGCAAAAAATGCATTCCATGCTATCGGAGAAGGAGCCCTTTGTGTTTATGAGGAAGCCAAAAAACAGATCACAGGGTCCGGGGGAGACGGTATCCTGATATTTAATTCCCTTTCCTGGGAGAGGGAAGAACTGGCAGAGATACCAGCAGAAGAAGGGAAAGATCTGTCAGATGGCAAAAGGCTGCCGGTAAGCCAGAAAATCGGTGATCGATTGCTGATACCAGTAAAAGTTCCCTCCTGCGGATATGCCTCCGTTGGGGAAAATGTGGTTTTGGAAGCTGAATGCAGACTTTATCAGGAAGATGGTTTCTTTATTCTGGAAAACAGGTTGGTAAAGGTGAGGATTGATGGAATTGGTCAGGTCAGAAGCGTGATGGATCAGGAAACCAAAACAGAATTTGTAGATGGAATTGCAAATCAGCTTCTGCTTTACCAGGATATCAATGTAGATTACGATGCATGGGAAATGAGTTCTTTCTATAAAAATGTTCCCATAGAGTTGGAACAGACGGCAGCTCTTACTATTGAGGAGACGGGTCCTTTAAAAGCAGTGCTTTTGGTAAAACGAAAAATTCATGAGTCTGTCTTGACTCAGAGAATTTCCTTAACCTATAACAGCAGGAGAATTGATTTTTCCACGGTTATTGACTGGCAGGAAACCCATAAGCTGTTAAAAGTATCATTTCCGGTTACCATCCGAACGGAAGAAGCCCTGGAAGAAATCCAGTTTGGTTACGTAAAACGTCCGACCCATCAGAACCGCCGTTATGATGCAGACCGATACGAGGTGTGCAATCACCGGTATACTGCAATGACACAGCCGGGAAGAACGGCTGCTGTGCTCAATGATTCCAAATATGGAATCAGCACCACCGGCAATGCTATGGAGCTGACACTGCTTAGAGCACCTGTATGGCCGGATATGTATGCAGATAAGGGAATGCAGGAGTTTACCTATTCCTTTTATGCAGAAAGCAGCAGCTTTTCAGAGAGTGGAGTCATTCGCGAAGGAATGCAGTTGAACAATCCTTTGACATATTGGGGAAAAGGAACTGGTAAGAGAGAATTTTTCCGCATTTTTGCAGATAATATAATTTTAGAGACGGTTAAAATGGCAGAAAACGGCGAAAAAGATCTGATTGTAAGGCTTTATGAAGCGACAGGAAAACACACATCCTGTGTGGTTTGTGCAGGTTTTAAAATCAGCAGACTGTGGGAAACTACCATGGAAGAGAATATGGATTCCGGAAAAATGGTATCAGTAAACCACTTTGAGAATGATAGTGAAATGCTTCTGGATTTTGCGCCGTTTGAAATAAAAACCCTGCGTCTGATTCCATAATCGCAAAAAATGCGAGTAAGATGGTTTCAATAAAAACAAATAACGCATAGCAACAATGTACCCAAAATATTATAATATTTTCATCAGCTTTAATAAAAATTACACCAAAATTTGATATGGAGTTAACAAAATGCAAAAAAAGCTAATCATTTTTACAGACAGTGGGGATACCATTATTGATGAAGGAACCGAAATCCGCAATGATGACGGTATTGTAGTCCACGCAGAATTAATTCCGGGTGCAGGGGAGACGTTAAAAGCTCTTTACGACGCCGGTTATGTCATTGCCATGGTGGCAGACGGGGAAGAGCAGTCGTTCACCAATGTTTATGAAGAAAATGGTCTTGGTTACTGCTTTCACACCAGGACAATTTCAGAGATAGTCGGAATCCAGAAACCATCCGAACGGATGTTTTTGGATGCCATGGAGAAGAATCACCTGACTGAGGAAGATAAAAAAAGGGTGGTTATGATCGGAAATAATGTGAGAAAAGATGTTGCAGGAGCCAACCGCTTTGGTATTACCTCAATTCTCATTGACTGGTCTCCACGCTATGATATGAATCCGGCTGATGAGTGGGAAACGCCGGATTATACCGTCCATGAGCCGAAAGAGCTTCTGGCACTGATTGAAAGTCTGGAGGCTGAGCTTCATAAAGACGGAAATGAATAGAAGGAGGGTGTGGATATTATGAAAGATAAGACAACAAAGGTGAAGGCACGTAAGATTCCTTTTAAGGTATATATGCGCAATACCTGGCAGCTTTACTTAATGCTTCTGATTCCGGTTATCTATATGCTTATATTCCGTTATAAACCTATGATCGGGGGATTAATTGCTTTTAAGAAGTTTAATGTGTTTGCAGGAATATGGGCCAGCCCATGGGTTGGTCTGGCTCATTTTAGAGAGGCATTTGGGTCTAAGGATTTCTGGAATGCATTAGTCAATACATTGATTTTAAATCTTGGTGATCTGATTATCGGATTTCCTGTACCTGTACTTATTGCTGTTTTTCTTTTTGAGATCAGGAATATGCGGATTAGAAAAGCAACACAGACTATTTTATATCTGCCAAACTTCCTTTCCTGGGTTATCATTGCAGGTATCATCACTCAGCTGTTTTCCAGCAGCGGACTTGTAAATGATATTTTCCGGAAAACAGGAATACCGGAAGTGAACTTTTTAAGCAGTCCATTTATATGGAGATTTGTCTACTGGTTTGCAGGAATCTGGCAGTCTGCCGGCTATTCCCTGATTATTTATCTTGCAGCGCTGACTGCTACGGATCCATCTCTTGGAGAAGCGGCTTATATCGACGGTGCTACCAGACTTCAGAGAATTGCACATGTAACCATTCCTCAGATCAGACCTACTATTTCAATTATGCTCATCATGCAGCTGGGTAAGATCGTCTCCATCGATTTCGACCGTCCGTATATGATGGGAAATACACTGGTAAAAAGTGCAGCCGACGTTATCAGTACTTACGTTTATAACGTAGGTCTTCAGGCAGGCCGGTTCGACTTTGCAACTGCGGTTGGTCTCTTCCAGTCCGTAGTCGGAATCATTTTGATTCTGTCTGTGAATAAGATTTCTAAAAAAATGGGAGAGGAGGGAATTATGTAATGAGCGAGTTAAAGAGCAAAGCAGACAAACGGTTTCAGCTTTTCTGGAACACATTTTTCATCGTAATCAGCGTAGTGGCATTGATTCCCATTATCCGTGTAGTGTCCATGTCATTAAGCTCGAAGGATGCCATACTGGGTGGTAAAGTATTCCTTTATCCGGTGGAGTTTACAATAGAAGCATATGGGAGAGCGTTTCAAAGCGGAAGCTTTGTATCCTCTTTTATCTATTCCGTGTTCCTGATGATTGGCTCTACTGTGGTTTGTATCGTTATGACTGTACTTGCAGCTTATCCCCTTTCTAAGAAAAATTTAAAGGGCGGAGCTGTCATTATGACTTTGTTTGTACTGACAATGTATCTGGATCCAGGTATTATTCCTAAATATTTAAACGTAAAAGACTTTAAGCTGATTGATACAGTATGGGCGTTAATTATACCTGAGGCACTTAGTGCGTATAATATGATCATCATGTGTACCGCATTCAGAGGGTTGGATTCTTCCCTTTACGAGGCAGCAAAGATTGATGGCTGCAATGAGGTACAGACGTTATTTAAGGTGGCACTTCCTCTGGTTTATCCTACCCTTGCAACACTGGCACTGTTTTATGCAGTTGGCAGATGGAACCGGCTGAGTGATGTTCTGTACTATGTAAACTCTTCAAAGCTTTACACAGTACAGATGGTATTAAAGCAGCTGATCGAAGCGGTGAAGCTGACCCAGGAGGAAGGTCTCCAGTCTCAGCTGGTAGCAGATAATATAAAATCAGCAAGTATTGTTATATCCATGACACCTATGATTATTGCTTATCCGTTTATTCAGAAATACTTTACAAAGGGCATTATGCTTGGCGCCGTTAAGGGTTGATTATTTATTAATTAAATAATATAAAACGATTATGAAAGGGAGGTTTTATAATGAAAAAAGCAAGATTATTTAAGAGCTGTGTAGCAGTATTAGCTGCAGCATCCATGGTAGCCGGCTGCGGTTCCGGTGCAGCAAAGGACGCTACTACAGCAACCACCGCAGCAGGAGGTACAGACACAAAGGCAGAGGCAACTACTGCAGCAGATAAGGGAGAAGAAGTAACCATTAAGGTTATGGTTTGGGACAGAGGAGATGCAGCTCCCGGTACAACCGTAGAGAACAATACCCAGACTGACTGGATCAAAAAGCAGGTAAAAGATAAGTATAACATCAATGTGGAGTATGTATCCGTACCAAGATCCTCTTCTGATGATAAGTTAAATATCATGATGTCTGGTGGAAGTGCTCCTGATATTATATTTACCTATAATCAGGGTCTTTTCTATAATTTTGCTTCAAACGGCGGTCTGGCTGATTTAACCCAGTCTTATGAGACCTATGGCTCAGATATTAAAAAATTCGTAGCAGACGCTCAGAACATGGGACAGATGGACGGAAAGCAGTTGGCAATTATGAAACAGAGAGGTGTGGAATCTCCTCGCCATACAGCATATATCCGTCAGGACTGGCTGGATAAGCTGGGAATGGAGATGCCTAAAACAAAAGAGGAACTGGCTGCTTACTTACAGGCAGTAAAGGATAAGAATCCAGGCGGCGTGGATAATGTAATTCCATGGGCGATGAGTGGACGTAACGATACAGAAAAAGGTTATTTAAACTTTGTTGGATCTTATGTAAATCTTGCAAATGACAAGGATGCATATATCTACAGCGAAGGTTATATGGCAGTAGCTCCTGGTGCTGTTGATGGTATTAAGAAATTAAACGAATTCTATAACAAAGGACTTATTACCAAAGATTTCGCTACTGATACAACCGAAGATCTTTACAAGGCTCAGGTAACTGCAGGTAATGTAGGTTTCTTCCTGGACGATACAGAGAGCCCATGGAACTATATCACTGTTTTAAACACAAATGCAGGCGGAAGAACATTCGTTCCTGTACAGTGCTTTGAACTGGCTGACGGTTCTTACCGTACACCATTTGAACCAAGACACGGTATGTTTGTAATGGTACCAAAGAGCAGCGAGAAAAAGGCTGATGCCTGCATGAAGTATTTAAACTGGATGGCAGATCCGGCAGTTGCTGAAAATATCGTATTTACTGCAGAGCATAAAAGAGATGAAAACAACGTTCCGATTAAGTTAACCAGCGAAGAGCTTTCTTCTAAGGGATATCCAGGAACCTGTGATGACTTAAATATTGTTAACCTGGCTATGGACTGGACCAAGGACAAAGATTCCATTGTATCTAAATGGATTAAAGATCAGTCTGTTGAGTGGGAAAACCAAGAATGGTTCTCTAATTTCTATGATGTTCGTTCCGAAGGAAAATTCCGTTTCCCTGTATATGCAAACATTTCACAGGCAGAGTCAGATTACGGACAGAATGTTCAGAATTTAATGTTAGAATATGTTTACAAGCTGATCAGCTGTTCACCGGATCAGTTCGACAGTCTGCAGAAATCAGAATACGACAACCTTGTAAATGCAGGGCTGCAGAAGATTCTTGACGCAAGAGCAGAATATTTCGACACAATAAAGTAATTCCTTAACGGGGCAGCAGGCTATAAGAAGCTCGTTACAGCTCTTTCTCATCGATAATATAGATGATGCCGGGAAGCTGTAACGGGCTTTTTCTGCCCATCTGATCGTTAGAAAAATGTGGGAATGCTGTTTCCCCCTCCACTTTTACGAAATTCAGAGGGCGACTGGCTGCAATACTTTTGAAAGATTCGGTTAAATTGTGAAAAGCTTGTAAATCCACATTCTTCCGCCAGTTCAGAGATCTTCTTTTTCGTATTTAAAAGCAGGTATTGTACGTTTCGGATCCGTGTCATCTGAATGTACTGGGTCAGGGTGTAGCCCGTCACATCTTTAAACTGATGGGACAGATAGTAAGAACTGATATAAAATTCCCTGGAAAGGGAGTCCAGTGTTAATTCTTCAGAATAATGATTATGGATGAAGTTGGCAATGGAGTATATTTTTTGGGATGCTTCATCTTTTAATGGTTCATTGGTGTAGGTGTTATAGGGAGCCAGCTGCCGAAGAGTGTAGAGAAATTCCACGAACATACCGTGGACAATAAGCGATTTCAGCTCCGGTTCCTCGTCCTGAAAGGAGTAGCGGTAAATACGATTAAGTTTTTCATTAATCAGCTGCTGCTGCTTGGAAGGAAAACGGAAAATGGGCAGCGGCGAGTAAAAAGGCTCAAAAAGCTTCTCATAGGTTTCCGGCATTCCCCAGAGTGAAGGGGGATACAAAAAACCGATAATCAGCCGTTTGCTGGGGGCGCCTTTCTGATATTCGGAGCGGTGAAGCACCGATGGCCGAAGAAGCACGATATCGCCGGACCGGATGGAGTAAGGGATACCTTCTACCAGATGGTATGCCTGGGGACTGATCAGTATCATCAGTTCATAAAAAGAGTGAAAATGCTGAAATGGCATGTTGATATCAAAGGATCGTTCATCATAATCAAAGTAATAATAAAGGGAATGCTGGATATCGTTTATGGTGATATTATGTTTTTTCTTATAAAGCAGTGTATCATCAGGGTTTGTCATATAAACCACCTTTATTCTTTCTATGGATTAGTCATGTATCGGATATACATTATAGCAGAATGATGACAAAATGTGCAATACATTAACAAATAAAAAAGAAAAATATTGTAGAGATTGCAATGTGCCTCCAACGGACCCGTTGACAGGCAGCAGAAAGGAACTGTCAATAGAATGGAAAATTTAAAAGATAAAATAAATTTACTAGTTTCAAGCTTTGAAAAGATTTTGTATGATGAAGATGATATTTTTCTGAAAAACATGCAGACAAATAATCTGGCCGGAGACAATCCGGAGCGTTATCGTTATTGGGAATGGACGCAGGGCGTAGGTTTATTTGGTTTATGGAAGATCTATGAAGAAACAGGAGAGGAAGAAATTATAAATAAACTGAATAAGTATTATGAAAGACAGCTTACCATTGGTCTTCCTGCCCGGAATATTAACACAACAGCTCCTCTGCTGGCTTTAACCTATCTGGTTGAAAAGGACGGCAATGAGACTTATATGGAAATCTGCAGGGACTGGGCGCAGTGGCTGATAGATGAGCTTCCCAAAACGGAAGAAGGCGGATTTCAGCATCTGACTTCTGATACTTTAAATGAGCAGGAGCTGTGGGACGATACGCTGTTCATGTCGGTTTTATTCCTTGCCCGTATGGGTGTTATTCTTAAAAAGCAGGAATGGATTGATGAAGCGGAATACCAGTTTCTCCTCCATGTGAAATACCTGGCTGACAAAAAGACCGGTCTCTGGTATCATGGCTGGACGTTCCATGGCTGCCATAATTTCGCCGGTGCATTCTGGGGAAGAGGTAACAGCTGGATTACAATGGCAATCCCGGAACTTTTCGGTATGATTCCATGCAGCGGAGCTGTCAGACATTATCTGACAGAAGCATTAAAAAACCAGATTGACGCCCTGGTATCCTACCAGAACGAAAACGGTATGTGGCATACGGTAATCGATGATAACACCTCTTACGTTGAGGCCAGTGCAACCTGCGGTTTTGGTTACGGTATACTTAAAGCAGTTCATTTAGGGCTTGTGGATCCGTCATTTGAGGCCAGTGCACGAAAGGCTCTTCTGCCTGTACTTCAGTGTATCGATGCAGAAGGCGTGGTGCATCAGGTATCTTATGGTACTCCTATGGGCAGAGAAAGTGTGCAGTTCTATAAAGATATTGAACTCCGTCCAATGCCATACGGACAGGCAATGGCTATGCTGTTTTTGCTGGAAGCGTCAAAATGATGAAAAGAGATAGAGAGATACTGAAAACCTATAAACCTGTTATCATGCAGGATAAAAACGAGCCTTTTTCCATTACAGCCATGGGCTGCACCATTTTTCGGGAAACGATGAGGAGCAGTTCCTTTCCTAAGCGCGAGATTGTTGTTAATCAGGAAGATACGGCGTTCGCCATCGAATATGCAATCTGGTATGACTATGATATCCAGCATTTATATGAGCTGGAGCATGTATGGGTATACGTTGGTCACAATGGAGCCGTAAAAAAGGTAGAGGCGAGCTTTCATGGAAAATTTTTAAATATTGTGGATCTGGAACACGGGGAGCTGATTCTGGAAGGAAATACCCACCCGATTGTCTATGCACAGCCTGGGAAGCACGCGATGCTGCCTGACCCGCGTCTGGTCCGCATAATTCCGGATTGGCTGGAGAGCTGCCATATAAAGGCGGGAGCAGATGGGGTTCTGGTACAGGATATGTTTGAGGATCAGATTCATACCGACCATAAACTGCAGAAAATGACGGAAGATTATATTAAGGAAGTGTTTGGTTTTTGCCCATCTTTGGTATTTGAGCCGTTTTATTTAGAAGATGAGAAACTGATGTGCTGGGAAGAACTGAAAGAATCCATCCCTCAACGTGTCAACAGACAGATCGATATTATAAAAGCTTACTATAACCATTAAAAAATGAGGGTGCTTAATGCCCCTCATTTTTGTTAATAAGCTGATGGAACTGCCCGAAGTGATATGGTATGCTTAAAGCAGGTAAAGTCTGTAAAATAGACTGTATAGCAGTCCTGTGAGCGTCCCTGGCTTCCGAATTTGCCTGCTACATAGTTATGAGTTCCGAATCCAGGACCGGCTGTGATGGCATATTTGCCCTTTGAGGCAGTAACGATACCTTCCTTTGCAACGATTCCCCCGCCTGCGCTGCCTTCTGAGATGAAATACGGGGATTCCACACGGCAGCCTGCATCAAATGCCAGTTCTATCCGCACAGGTGCCCGGTCAATGCCAGCCGTCTCTATGGTGATGTCCATGCCGTCTTTGACTTCGGTTGCAGTGATTACAAAATTCATGTCTGGCCCGTTCAGTTTTTCGCGTTTTGTGTGGTCCATCTGCCACCAGTCGGTAGTATCCTGCGGCTCCTTAAATGGAAGATAGTACCAGCCCGCCATCTTCTGATTCAGGACAAACCCCTCATCTTGTGGAAGCTGTACCAGGTTTTCCGGCACAAAGTACCGGTGTTCACAGAAACTGGCACCGATTTTCATGCTGACGCATAAATCCCCGTGTTGAAAGTAGAGAAAGGATGGGCTGTCCTTTAACAGAGAACAGGAATAAGAATCTCTTCGAAGCCGTACTATTCCGGAATCTGTGTAGTGATGGCAGTAGTTCCTGAGAATCTTGCCGGTTTCATATTCAAATTCTATCAGTTCCGGATGGAGCATAAAATGGATCAGCCAGTCCAGAGGACCAATTCCTTTCTCCACAGCCTGGTCCATAATGAAGCAGGCCGCCTGCAGAAAGGTTTCGTTGTGGAATTTGATACCCATATATAAGTATTCCAAATAGTAACCGGTCGGATATATCTTATTCCCCCGGTCCTGTCTTGTGGAGTTGTTGGTAAAGATGCTGCCATCTGGCTCAATATAGTGAAGCATCATGGTTAAATTACGTTTGACCGGTTCATACCAGGAATCGTCGCCAGTTGCAGCAGCAAGCATCATCATGGCATTGTTATTGACCTGATTGTAGCCTCCTGCAGAGCGCTCTGCATATTCTCCGTCGTCATTGCAGTCACAGCCTTCAATCAGAAACTTCTCGGCTCCCTCCCTCATGGATTCGTCTGCAGTGAGGCGATAAAGCATCATTAAAACAGAAGCAATGGCCCAGCGGTGATTGGGGGTGTGAAATCCTCCGTGTATCATCGCTTTTCCGCCCTTGACCAGAATGGATTTCATAACCGGGAGAAGAGTAGAGATCATGCTTTTTTCCGTAGCAGAGCAGTATTCCGTCTGGGAGAGACGGTCTAAATAAATATAGGCTGGTAAAAGACCGTCAAGGCAGAAGGCGGTATCTGCTCCGGAATAAAAATTACAGTTTATCAGATCAAAAAAACCATTTTCCCGCTGCCCTCTTACAATGTAGGACAGGGCAATGGTAATCCGGTTGTAAACGATTTCGCTGCCATAAAAACAGCTCTGGCTGTTAAATAAGCAGGCAGTCATGGTAGTCACCTGGAAAATGGCAAGTTTTGGTTCCACCAGTCCGTCGTGGTCGCGAAAACCACCATAGAATTCGGAAGACTGATCCATAACCTGCTGATTCATGATTTCTTCTGTTTTTCGGTCACTGTATAATATAATTCTTTCGTAGTGTTTTTTCATAGAAACTCCATTCCCCGTCTATCACTGGTTTGCGTATTGTGTCGCTTTGATTGTATCATGGAAACCGGAAGGGAACAATGCAGATGTTGTTATTTTGCAGGTTGATACTTCTTAAAATTTGCGGATCGCTGAGTGGGGGAATTATATTAAGGCAGGACAAAAAAATGGAGCACCGCAGGATTGGGGAAATACGGCACTCCTAAGAAGAGTTACATAAAGTATAACGCAATAAAACGTTTAAGTAAAGAAAAATATGTAATTTTTTTTATTAATTAGTGAAAACTTTTTAAAAACAATGGGTATTTGAGATTATATAAGTCAGAAGAGCAGTTTTGTATTGCAGTTGACATTTATTTCATAATAGAAATGGCAGTGCATAGATTATATCATATGCTCCACCCGGGATGTCAGGAGGCAAGAATGGAAAAGATTCTGGACAATCGATATTATGATTTTATTATCAGCAATGCACTGGTCACTTCGTATAATACCGGGGATAACATAACAAAAATGAACGAAATGTATTCCCTGCTCCATGTACCTAAGAAAAGTATGCAGCCATGTGATCTGGGATTAAATTCTTATCACAGATTTCCGGATCTGTATACTCTGGAATCTGTCGTAAGCACGGAAAACAGCAATGAAAAATCTGAAGGGATAAACCCTGAGATGGGGCTTTTTGGCAGAGGAGTCATAGTGGGATTGATTGACACAGGAATCGATTACCGCCATCCTGCTTTCATGAACAATGATACAACGACCCGTATTCTTAGAATCTGGGACCAGACAGTGGAGGGATCATCGCCGCCTGCTGGTTTCACTTTTGGTTCGGAATACACAAAGGAGCTGATTAATTTTGCTCTGCTATCTCAATATCCTTATTCCATTGTTCCAACTACAGACCCCTACCGTCATGGAACTGCCATAGCAAGCATAATTGCAGGGCGACCCAATGAAAAGGAGGGATTTGGCGGCGTAGTGCCTCAGGCAGATTTAGCAGTAGTTAAATTAAAGGAAGCAAAAGAGAATTTAAAAAACCTGTTCTGTGTCCGGTCCGATGCCCTGTGTTATCAGGAGTCGGATATTATTCTGGCAATCCGTTATTTATTAAATGTGGCAACCAGACTGAACCGGCCGTTGGTAATCTGTCTGGCACTGGGAACGAACCAGGGAGGACATGACGGACGGGGAGCGTTAAGCGCATACCTGGACAGTCTGATGCAGCTGCCAAAGCTGAGTATGATCACTTCTGCAGGGAATGAGGGAAGCAGCCGCAGGCATTATTATGGAAAAGTAACAATGAATCCATTTTCTGACAGCCTGCAGTTAAATTCAGGGGAAATTGATAAAGAATATTTTATGGAAATCTGGCCTTACATGCCCGCCGCACTTTCCGTTCAGATAACGGCGCCTACCTGGGAAACTGCTGAAGTTATTAAACCTGGAGTAGGAGAGTGCATTAAACTGAATTTTCAGTCCATAAAAACCAATATATGGGTGAACAATATTCTCTTTGAAGAAGAGACGGGAAATCAGCTGATCCTTTTGCGCTTCCGTAATATGATTAGCGGAACGTGGTATATAAAGCTGGAAAATCTGAATTCAGTACCCTTTTCCTATCATTGCTGGCTTCCTTCCGGAAACCTGATTTCCAATGAAACGTATTTTGTCAATTCAAGTCCGGATACGACGGTTACCATACTGGGAAATACTTCCAACCTTCTGACTGTTACGGCATACAATCAAAACGTTGGTACTATAATGGAAGAATCCAGCATTGGCTATACAAGACTGGGGCAGGTAAAGCCAGATCTGGCAGCACCAGGATACAGAATCCCATGTGCCATACCTGATTTTCAGTACGGAACCATATCCGGAACTGGAGCGGCAGCCGCTCATGTAGCAGGGGCTGCGGTTATGATGATAGAATGGGCATACATCAAAGGAAATTATACTGCTGCAACAGGAAATCAGACCAACCGTCTGATGATGAAATCGGCTGACCGGGATCCTGTTAATGTCTATCCCAATCCTGTCTGGGGATATGGAAAGCTAAGTATAGACAGTACCCTGAAACAGCTTTTAATTTATTAAACAACTTTTTGGGGGCGGGTTATCGGTAACCCGGCCCGCCTACTTCCTGTTGCCTAATTCTTTTCTGACTCTGGGACTGATTCCCCTGCGTTCCATCTCGTCTAAGATGGATTTAAATTCGTCAGACGGGGCAGCAGGAGTCTTTACATCTTTGCTTGCTGCTTCCAGCCGGTCAAATTCTTCAGCAAGTTTTTTTTCCTTCCTGGAATTCATAATTATCACCTCCAGGTGAATTATAAATGAATTAGATATTAAACAATATAGAAATTAAAGAAATTGCTGTAGTTTTATTGGCAATTGAAAACGGATAATGGCGGGTATCCGGTGTTCGGTCCCGCCATAATAAATAGGATCTATAGTTACAAATATGTTAAGTACCTGAAAGCCGGCTTAATATATTGTATATATTTATCTGGCCATATCCCCAAATGTTATTTGGATAGAGATACATATTGCTGCGCCGGGCTTCCCTAATAATCATTCGATTGATCTGTATACCGGTGATAGCGGTAAAGTTACCCCTGCTATAGGCCCATTCCATGATCATGGCCATTATTCCGGCAGTATGTGCTGCAGCTGCACCTGTTCCTGTAAGCTTACTATACTGACCATTTGGTATGGCGCAGGTAAGTTGGTATCCTGGAGCCACGATATCAGGTTTAATGAGACCGCTTCTTGTATAACCTCTGCCAGATTCAGCCAGTATTGTATCTGAATACTGATTATAGGCAGTAACAGTCAGGACACTCATGGCGTTACCAGGTGTGGTTATTGTTGTATTTGGATCTCCTTAGAAGGAAATATTATTAACCCATATAAAACTCTGATTATTCCCTACTAAAAATCCTTGACATTCATTTAAAGATGGATAAACAATCTGCGTAGTCTCCAGATCCGGAGGGGTAATTTCAATAGAGAATCTCTGAGGCGCATATGGCCAGATCTCCATAGAAAACCGTCTGTCTTTGTTTCCTATATTTAATCCAAAGTCGTTGTAGAACGGTTGAGTATTAGTGCTGTTAAAGTAATGTCTGTTATTGTCTCCTTCATTTCCGGCAGAAACAGCAATTCCGATTCTTGGATAACGTGTTATATTATCCAGATAAGTGCTTAAAGGGCCATAGCCATCATGTCCTCCATGACTGCTTCCAAGAGCAATACATATGACAAGCGGTCGGTTCAAATTTTGAGACACTGTAGTAAGGTAACGTACCCCAAGCATGATGTCGGATTCTTGAAAACATAATGAATCTGATGGAACAAAGTAGATATCTTTCAGGTTATGCTTTGCTTCCTTTAACTTCACCACTAACAGCTCTGCTTTCGGAACAATTCCTGAAAAATGATGATCTGAGCTGGGATTTCCTGCGACAATGCTTGCAATCGCTGTTCCATGCCCATTTGAATCTGTTGAGGGAACAACTGAGGAGGGATTTCCCGATATTAACGCATAATTTATCATATTTTTATTGTATTCCGTACCAAACGTAAAACCAGCAGGCGGAGAGCCTTTCTGGATAGTCTGATCCCATATTGACAGGATGCGGGTGGTTTTATCGTTATTGATAAATGAAGAATGTTGATAATCAATTCCGGTATCAATAATACCAACGATAATTCCCTGCCCGAACAGACCGAAATCAGGATTGTTCTGGATCGTTTCGATGCCAGATTTTTCTAAACTGAAGACTGATGTAAGTGTAAATAGTGCGGGAAGGGTTTCATAAGGACTTTGCTCGAGACCGCAGGATTCTTTTTCAAACTTCAGAACATGGCGCAATGAGTGAAGGCTGTTCAAGAATGTAATATCCTCCCCGTATTCGGAAGAGATGGCAGCATTATTTATGATTAGGTCATAATAATTATCATCTATAATTTTTAACAAGATTAACCCCCTTCTGTTTTGACGAATTTGTAATATATTTTATGCTTTGGGGTTTCACTTATGTGAAAATGCGTTAACAAAAAACAAAAACACCGGAATGCCTCGTATTAACAAGGAATTCCGGTGTTTCCATCTTTCGTGATTCATGCGGGTAACAGGACTTGAACCTGCACGGTCTCCCACCAGAACCTAAATCTGGCGCGTCTGCCAATTCCGCCATACCCGCTGACAGCAAACAAAACGTATTGAAATGAGACACCGGGGATTCGAACCCCGGACAACTTGATTAAAAGTCAAGTGCTCTACCACCTGAGCTAGTATCCCATACTGGGCTAGTTGGATTTGAACCAACGAATGCAGGAGTCAAAGTCCTGTGCCTTACCGCTTGGCGATAGCCCATTAACATCTCCTGATAAAAAAAAATTCCCGTTAAGGGAAAGGTGAGTACAGGGATTCGAACCCTGGGCCTCCAGAGCCACAATCTGGCGCGATAACCAACTTCGCCATACCCACCATAAAAATTTCACACTGTGGTTATCAGTGTGAAACGAGCCTGAAGGGATTCGAACCCCCGACCCACGGCTTAGAAGGCCGTTGCTCTATCCAACTGAGCTACAGACTCAAGAGCGGGTGATGGGAATCGAACCCACGTATCCAGCTTGGAAGGCTGGTGTTCTACCATTGAACTACACCCGCAAAGGTTTTTGTGAAATTAACCGACTGTAAAAGCAGCTTAATTTCAAGTCGGGGTGACAGGATTCGAACCTGCGACTTCCTGGTCCCAAACCAGGCGCTCTAGCCAAGCTGAGCCACACCCCGAAGGTTTTTCGCGTCTTTGTTTAACTTCTTTTCCGCAACGCAAGAGTTATTATATATGATGGATATGGATTTGTCAACAATATTTTCGAAAAAAAATAAAAATCGAAAAAAGCTGATATTTGCTGGATTTCGGCAGGATTTGAAAATAAGAAGAAATAGTTCTGAAATGGGAGGAACCGGCAGGTACAATCATGTTCCTGCCGGTTTGAGTATGAAAAATAAAAAGTCAATGTTAAAAGGGTGGGGTTCCTTTACAAATAATAGTATATCCTGGAATTATGACATAAGTTTGACCAGTCAATAAACATTTCATAAAAAAACTTAAAGAAATAGGAATAATGTTTGAAAAAATAGATCTTATGTTATAATTGCAGGAGAATGTGAAACGGGATGACACAACTGTGAAAGGAGTATACATGAAATATTGGGATGTTTTTAATAGTGAACTGGGCCCCATTCATATTATATGTGATGAAAAATGGGTTTTAGGAGTGGAATTTAAAACGGAAGGTACGCCAAAAGGAGAGCACAAAGCCACAGAGCTGACGAAAAAAACGGTTCTCCAGTTAAAAGAGTATCTGAAAGGGGAAAGAACGGAGTTCGATTTGCCATTAAAGCCGGAGGGAACGGCATTTCAGAAAAAGGTATGGGATGCACTCACAACCATTCCCTGGGGACAGACAAGAAGCTATAAAGAGATTGCAGTCCAGATTGGGAATCCAAAGGCTTGCCGTGCCGTTGGTATGGCCAACAACCGCAACCCCATTTCCATAATAATTCCATGCCACAGGGTAGTTGGCGCAGACAACCGCCTGGTAGGATATGGCGGAGGACTGGATATTAAATTAAAGTTGTTGAATATGGAAAATCCGGATGCAGTATGGAAGAATTATTAAGATTTCATTGTGATTCTTTCGGTTCATTTAAAATGCTATACTTTCGGTGTTGTTCATGATATAATCCTCCACGTCACCAATAAGAATGTTTGACAAGGAGTGATTTTATGAGAAAAAACAAGATCTTTGCAGGGATTATCATTGCAATGGCAGTGATGATGACAGCAACAGCCTGCGGAAAGAATAATACAAAGGCTGATACGAAGCAGGAGACACAGGCAGAGGCAGGCACTACAGAAGCTGCGCCAGAAACCACAGCGGTTAACGCAGAAGTAACCAATCCTTCAGATCAGGAAACTTCTGAAGAAGAGGATACATCAGAGGAAGAAGCAACAGAAGCAACGCAGCCGATCACAGCCAATGATGCAGGTAACATCAAGGAAGGCTCATTTACACCAAAGTCAGGTAAATACGAGATTACGCCTCCAAAAGGCTGGTCTCTTGACGAAGATGCAGATGAAAACCTGGTAACGATTAATTCTCCTAATGGCGATGATTACCTGGAAATCACCTATGTACAGGGAGATAATGCGGATGATGCCCGTGAGGATTATCCCGCTACGATGGATGAATATAAGAAGTTAGTCAGCCGCGGTGAGGATATGGAATTTGTACGCTATGATGTGAAGGACGGCAGTGATGGCAGTCAGACGTTCCGGTATGCGATCCGGTATAAGACACCAGATGATGGGGTTCGTTATTATGCCATTTCCGGTTCTTACAATGCAGCCACAAAGACCTACATCAGTGCAGCCGGAACAGTGGGATCAACCGAGAACGGTGTAGAAGCACAGATTGAGGCAGCTCTGGATTCACTGAAACTGAAATAATGATTAATACTGTCTTTAAATGAAGCAAGGGGCGTAACCGTAAGTTCGGTTATAGCCCCTTGTTTTTATAAGTGAATCTTAATTCCGTTTAACAGCTCTACATCCTCTTCCTGATGGGTGCTGATCAGAACCAGTTTCCCCTCGCATTGTTCTTTTATATAGGAAATCACCTCTTGTTTTGTATCCTCATCAAGCCCTGTAAATGGTTCATCCATGATTAGAATGTCAAATGGTACTAAAAGAGCCCGTATAATAGCCACACGGCGTTTCATTCCTCCGCTTAGGGCAGACACAGGTCTGTCAAGGCAGGCGGCAGGCAGAAGCCGTACCAGCGCGTTCTTTGCTTTTTTATGATTTCCGGAAGAATGAGGCATTACCATTGTTACGTTTTCAATGGGAGTAAATGCTTCACACAGCCGGTGTTCCTGAAAGACAGCGGAAATTTTTGATTTCCTGAGACCTTCTATTTTCCCTGAATCTGCTTTTAAGAGACCCAGCAGGATATGAAACAGTGTGGTCTTGCCTGAGCCGGAAGGTCCCATAAGGCAGTAAATATTACCTGAAACCAGATGGAGATTTACATGGTTCAGTACAGTTTGACCGTCAAAGGACTTTGACAGCTGTCTGATCAGGAGTTCCACACAGATCCCCCCTCTCTTTTTTTGCGTCTGATGCCGGGGGATGCCAGATTTAAAAGCCATAGGAAAATCGTTTCAAAAAGCATGCTGAGCAGAATAATTACCAGTGTCCAGGCGAATAAGTCTGCAGTACTTAAATAGATCTTTGCAAGATAGGGCTTTTCCCCGATAGAGTGAAGAGGAACACCAATTACTTCTGCAGCAATTCCGGATTTCCAGCTCATTCCCAGTGCTACACGGCTGCCCGCTGCCAGATAGGGAAGCAGTGCCGGACGGTAAAGGTAAAAGAATTTCTTCAGTTCTGACATCTGAAATACCTTAGCCATCTCAAGCAGATGCGGGTCCGTGCTTTCGATTCCTGCAATGGTCTGAATATAGATCATGGGAAAAACAACCAGAAACCCGATGATTACAGAAAGATTTTCAGATCCAGCCCAGATCAGTGCCAGTATGACGAAGGAAGCAACCGGAACCGACTTAATCAGAGCCATTAACGGTGATAAAAGGTCCCCTATGATTGGAAAACGGCAGGCAGCTCCTCCGGCAAAAATACCAGCAATAAAAGCCATAAGAAATCCAAGGCTGATTTTACCGAAGGAATAGCCGATGGTTTTCCAGAAATCCGGCAGTCCGGCCTGGCGCAGTAAAGCGGATAAAACCTCCAGCGGACCAACCAGTATGATGTTGTTGTGTACTGCCATACTGGCGGCCTGCCATACCAAAAGCCAGAATAAGATGATTCCGGGTTTCTTGAACGGGAAGATACCTGCTTTCATAATCGGGTCTCCTTAGGGGTATATTTACTGCAGATAGTAGAAGTCATCTCCGGGAAGCGCTCCTCCGACTGTCTGCGGTTCCATTTCAAAAAGTACATTTAGATATCCGCTTAACATGGATTTCATCTTATTCCCATCTATATAGGTAATGCTGCAGTAGGGAATGGCTTTTTCGGCAACAGGGGCTTTTTCAATAATTCCGGCAGCAGCAACTAAAGCAGCAGCCTCACTTACATTGCTATTGACATATTCGGCTGATTCCTTATGATCGGCAAGGAACTGGTTAATTGCCTGCCGATGATCCTTTAATATATTATTTTTGCAGACAGTAACTCCGGTTACCAGACTGCCGCTTCCATCTTTTGCAGCGGAATCCCATTCTTTTGTTAAATCAAGTACCATTTTCAGCTGATCATTCTGAGCCATGGCAGCTGTAACAAAAGGCTGTGGAAGAAGACCGACCGCATCTGGATTCTCTTTTAATACGGCAGCTACCTCTGCAGCTTCTGATTTATACTCCAGCTTTACATCGTCAGTGGTCAGTCCGTTGGCTTTCAGGACATGGGCGAGAGCATAGTCAGGTGTTGTCCCTTTTCCTGTTAAATAAACGGTCCTGCCCTTTAAATCTGCTGTGGTGTGAATGGAATCGTCAGCGGAGACGGCATAGAGGACCCCCAGCGTATTGATATCCAGAACGGTTATATTGTGGTTGGTTTTTGTGTAAAGAATGGACGCCATATTTGCAGGAATCAAAGCAACATCTAATTCGCCGCTTACTAATTTTCCCAGGAGCTCATCTGGAGCAGTTACCATGGTAAATTCATAGGAGTTCTGGGTTTCGCCTTTTTTTGCCTTGTCCATCAGTCCCACCAGCCCCATGGAAGTAGGACCTTTAAGAGAACCAATTTTTAAGGTATAAGTGTCTGACTGGGCCTCGTCACTTGCGGCTGTTTCCGATGCTGCAGTAGTTTCCTGTTCTTTGGAAGTCTGGACTGCAGTAGTGCTTTCCTGTGCAGGTGCTGAGGTCTGGGAATTGTTTCTGGCACAGCCGGTTAGGACTGCAGCAGTTATTGCCAGTGCAGCAAGTGCAGATAAAACTTTTTTCATAATAATCCTCACTTTCTGTCCGTACCATTTTATACTGGTTTACCATGCAAACAGATGAAAAAAAACCACGCCGACAGGCATGGGATTTCCGGTTTGACGTATTCTCCTCGCCTTCTCCGTCAGGGATCCTTCCGGGTTAGTACGAACAGGGTAATTATACCATTTTTCAGCTGTGTTTGTCAAAATATTATGCGAAACAAGGTGGAAATGTGTTATACTTGTAGCACCTGCAGGGAGAGACTCTGTAAGGAGTTTGAAAGGAGAAAAAATAATATGAACGATGTATATGAGAAGCTTCAAAGCTGTTTAAAAAGTGTACGTGAGAAAACGGATTTTATCCCCGAAGTTGCCCTGATTCTTGGTTCCGGACTGGGTGAATATGCAGAGGAGATTGACGTAACTGCCACCATAGATTATAAAGATATTGAAGGATTTCCGGTATCAACAGTACCCGGACATAAAGGGAGATTTATTTTTGGTTATGTAAATAAGGTTCCTGTGGTGATCATGCAGGGACGTGTCCATTATTATGAAGGTTATCCCATGACAGATGTGGTGCTTCCCACACGGCTGATGGGGCTGATGGGAGCAAAAATCCTGTTCTTAACCAATGCCAGCGGCGGCGTAAACAAGGAATTTAAGCCAGGAGATTTTATGCTTCTGAGTGATCATATCGCAACGTTTGTTCCTTCTCCGTTAATTGGCTCCAATATCGGGGAACTGGGAACCAGATTTCCGGATATGAGTGATATTTACCGTAAAGAACTGAGAGCTTTAATTAAGGAAGCGGCCAGGGAAGAGGGAATTGAGCTCCAGGAGGGGATTTATTTACAGCTGACGGGACCGGCGTATGAATCACCTGCTGAAGTGCAGATGTGCCGGATACTGGGGGCAGACGCGGTTGGAATGAGCACTGCCTGCGAGGCGGTAGCTGCAAACCATATGGGCATGAAAGTATGCGGCATTTCCTGCATCACGAATATGGCGTGCGGGATTATCGACCAGCCTTTAAGCCATCTGGAGGTCCAGGAGACAGCAGACCGGGTGGCACCACTGTTTAAAAGACTGATTACGGCATCCATTACGAAGCTTGCCGGTAAATAAAGGGGGAAGGGGCTTATGGATCAGAGGCTGGCGGAACGGATTTATGCTGCGTCAGGGAGGAAAAAGCCTTCGCTGGTATTAAAGAATGCCAGAATGGTGAATGTATTTACTTCAGAATTGGAGGATGGTGATATCGCCATTGAGGACGGATATATTGTGGGAATCGGTTCGTATGAAGGGGAGAGAGAGACAGATTTAAACGGTAACGTGGTCTGTCCGGGGCTGATAGACGGACATATTCATCTGGAAAGCTCCATGCTGTCTCCGGAGGAATTTGCAAAGACGGTCATACCCCATGGAACCTCCGCGGTTGTTACGGATCCTCATGAGATTGCCAATGTAGCGGGAGCAGAAGGAATCCGGTTTATGATGGATCATACAAAGGATCTTGATCTGGACGTATACTTTATGCTCCCTTCCTGTGTTCCGGCAGCAAAGCTTGATGAATCCGGCGCTGTTATTTCAGCAGATGATCTTGCTCCTTTTTACAGGGACAGACGGGTGCTTGGACTTGCAGAACTGATGGATTGTCATGGTACCATACAGGCAGAACCAAATATTATGGAAAAAATAACCAGCGCCGCAGATCATGGGAGAATGATCGACGGCCATGGACCTTTTTTAACCGGGCTGCAGTTGAATGCATATATCACAGCCGGTGTCCGGTCAGATCATGAGTGTTCTCTCCTGGAAGAGGCAGTGGAGAAGATCAGGCGGGGCCAGTGGGTTATGATAAGGGAAGGTACTGCTGCCAGAAATCTGGAGGCGCTTCTGCCTTTGTTTCAGGAGCCTTATTATCACCGCTGCATGCTGGTGACCGATGACAGGCATCCGGGAGAATTATCCAGGCTTGGCCATATGGATTATATTGTAAGAAAAGCCATAAAACTGGGGGCGGATCCGGTGCATGCTGTGATCATGGCTTCTTATCATGCTGCACGGTATTTCAGGCTGGATCAGGCTGGTGCTATCGCACCCGGATACCAGGCTGATCTGATTGTTGTCTCAGATCTGGCAGAATTTAATGTCAGCAAGGTCTACCGGAAAGGGAAACTGGTAGCGGAGAACGGACGGTTAACAGAAAACTCCGGGACAGAAACTTCAAAAAATAATGTATTACCGGACAAAGTAGGGGATTCCTTCCGATTAAAAGAAATAGTACCACAAGACTTTGCCTTGAACGAAGATGGGGATACCATAAGAGTCCTGTGTTTGATCCCCGGAGAGCTGACTACAAAAGAGAGGCTTGTTTCCTGGACGAAAAAACTGAGTGATGATCCGAAGGCTCTTGCAGCCGCGGACATTGTGAAGATGGCTGTTTTTGAGCGCCACCATAATACCGGTCATACCGGTCTGGGGTTTCTTGGCGGTTACGGGCTGAAGCAGGGAGCAGTGGCGACCAGTATTGCCCATGATTCCCACAATCTGATTATAGCAGGGACTAACGATCAGGATATGGCACTTGCAGGAAATGTTGTCAGGAAAAACCGGGGAGGTATTGCAGTTGCAGCAGGCGGAGTGGTCCTTGGCGAGCTGGCACTGCCCATTGCAGGGCTGATGAGCAGGGAACCTGCTGACTGGGTGGGTGAACGGCTGGAGGAACTGAAAAAACAGGCACAACTGCTGGGGGTGGGAAAGGAAATTGACCCCTTTATGACGCTTGCATTTGCCAGTCTCCCGGTGATTCCCATGCTCCGGTTAAATACCTGCGGCCTGATAGATGTTGAGAGGCAGGAGGTTTTAAAAACCATATTTTTCAGTATTTGAAAAAATACATCCAATCAGTAAATAAGTATTGATAAAAATATAACAATATGCGATAATAGTCGAAAAGGAAGTTCACCAAGGGATTTATTCGGAGGGAGATTATTCATGAGAGTAACTATATGCATAGGAAGTGCATGCCATTTAAAAGGTTCCAGAGAGATCATAGCCCAGCTTCAGAATCTGGTGAGAGAGAAACATCTGGAGGATCAGGTTGACTTAAACGGTTCCTTTTGCAGCGGGAACTGTGTCAATGGAGTCTGCGTGACGGTTGACAGTCAGATCTATTCCTTAAAACCGGAAGATACAAAGGAGTTTTTTGACAAAGAAATTCTGGGGAGGCTTTAATCATGGGAATCATTGATTTCAAGGCGACCAAATGTAAACACTGCTATAAATGTGTTCGTAACTGTGAAGTCAAAGCAGTCATGATTAAAGATGAACGTGCAGAAATTATGTCTGATAAGTGCATTTTATGCGGAAAATGCATGCAGGTATGTCCCCAGTCTGCCAAAACGCTTGTCAGTGATCTGGATCTGGTCAAAGGGTATCTTGATATAGGATATAAAACGGTGATATCTCTTGCTCCATCGTATATGGGGCTGTTAAAATATAAAACTGCAGGTCAGGTGAACGGTGCCTTAAGAAAGCTGGGATTTACCGATGTAAGGGAAACCTCGGAGGGCGCAGCGGTGGTGACTGCAGAATATACCAGACTCTTAAAAGAGGGGAAGATGGAAAATATCATCACAACCTGCTGCCCCAGTGTCAATGATTTAATCGAAATCTATTATCCGGAACTGATTCCCCATCTGGCACCGGTAGTTTCTCCCATGGTGGCCCATGGAAAGATGTTAAAGGAAGAATTTGGAAGGGATACGAAGGTAGTATTTGTAGGTCCCTGTATTGCGAAAAAGAAGGAAGCAGAGGATTTAAGGCATGGGGATTATATTGATGCTGTCTTAAATTTTAATGATATAGAAGGCTGGCTTGCACAAGAGGAAATTACCATCGAGGATTGTGAGGATGTTCCTTTTGTTCATATGAATCCCAAAGTGAACCGGTTATATCCTGTTACCAGTGGAATCGTCAGCTCTGTGCTGGCGACGGAAGCAAAACGGGATGGATACCGGAAGTTTTATGTTCACGGGTGCCGCAATTGCATGGATCTTTGTGAGAGCATGCTCCATGGAGATATTACGGGGTGTTTCATTGAAATGAACATGTGCTCCGGAGGCTGCATCAAGGGACCGGCGGCGGACCATGAACACATATCCAGATTTAAAATCAGACTGGACATGGAAGAGACCATCGAAAAAGAGCCGGTTCCTGACGAAGAGATCCAGAAGATCTTTCAGACGCTGACATTTGGCAAACACTTTTTAAACCGTGCTCCAAGAGATATCATACCGACAGAGAGCCAGATTCAGGAGATATTAAAGAAGACAGGCAAGACGAGACCGGAAGATGAGTTAAACTGCGGAGCATGCGGTTATTCCACATGCAGGGAAAAGGCTGTGGCAGTTATTCAGAAAAAAGCGGAATTAAACATGTGTATTCCATTCATGCATGAAAAAGCGGAATCCTTATCCAATCTTGTTATGGAAACATCACCCAATATTGTTTTAATTGTTGATAAAGAGATGAAGATTCTGGAATATTCGGCAGTGGGAGAGAAGTATTTCGGCAAGACCAGGCAGGAAGCGTTAGATATGTACCTGTATGAGCTGATTGATACTTCTGATTTTCAATGGGTTTATGACACACATCAGAAGATCCACGGAAAGAAAGTCACTTATGGAGAATACGGAATCTCAACATTACAGAACATTGTTTATGTAAACAATGAGGATGTGGTGCTGGCAACCTTTATCGATATTACAAGGGAAGAGGAACAGGCAAGGCAGGAATACGAAAAGAAGCTGGAGACGATTGATCTGGCTCAGAAAGTAATTCATAAGCAGATGATGGTGGCTCAGGAAATTGCGGGACTTCTGGGGGAGACAACTGCAGAAACGAAGACTACGCTGACAAAGCTGTGCAAGTCTCTGTTATATGAAGGAAGTGAAAGCGAGGTTCGATGATGGGAGTCACCGTTGACGTTGCTTATAAAAGTTTAAATAAATTTAATGAAGTGCTGTGCGGGGATAAGGTGGAGCTGCTCCATACGGAAGATTCCAACATTATGATTCTGGCAGACGGTATGGGAAGCGGAGTAAAGGCAAACATACTGGCTACAATGACTTCCAAGATACTGGGGACCATGTTTTTAAACGGCGCTACGCTGGAAGAATGTGTGGAAACCATTGTGGAGACGCTGCCGGTCTGTCAGGTCAGACAGGTTGCATATTCAACCTTCAGTATTCTCCAGGTATTTCACAATGGAGATGCTTATCTTGTGGAGTTTGATAACCCGGGCTGTATTTTTATCCGGGAGGGGAGTCTGGTTTCCATTCCCCGGAGTATGCGTGTCATTCGGGATAAGAAAATTAATGAATACCGGTTTCGTGTGAAAAAAGGAGATGCTCTTATCCTTCTCAGTGACGGGACCATTCATGCAGGCGTGGGGCAGCTTTTGAACTTTGGCTGGCTTTGGGATGATGTTGCTTCTTATGCGGTGAAACAGTACCGTCTGACCGTATCTGCGGTCCGTCTTGCCAATTCATTATGCCGGGCCTGTGATGAACTATACCAGTACCGGCCGGGAGATGATACTACAGTTGCTGTCATGCGGATTATCGACAGCAAACCAGTTCATTTAATGACTGGTCCGCCCGAGGATCCGGATGACGACGCTGGCATGGTCAGGGATTTCCTGAGCGGAGATGATATGACAAAACGGATTATCTGCGGAGGAACCAGCGCCAATATTGTGTCCAGGACCACCGACAGGAAGCTGAAGGTATCACTTGATTATTCTGATCCGGATCTGCCGCCTGTGGCTTATATTGACGGCATCGAACTGGTAACAGAAGGGGTATTGACGCTGAACCGGGTATTAAAGCTTTTAAAGCGCTATGTAAAGAATGAATCAGTCACGGAGGAATTTTTTCTCGAACTGGATAAACCAAACGGTGCCTCCATGGTAGCAAAGATGATTATTGAGGACTGTACAGAATTAAAGCTGTATGTAGGGAAGGCGATTAACAGCGCATACCAGAATCCGGGGCTGCCCTTTGATCTGGGAATCCGCCAGAATCTTGTGGAGCAGCTGAAACATGCGGCAGAAGAGATTGGGAAGACGGTTACAGTTACTTATTATTAATAGAGATTATTCACACATCCACAATGAGTGGAAGCTTCAAGGAGGAACGATATGGTAACAAATGATGCAACCTTACTTCGCATCAAGCATCAGGTTTTAAATGAAGTGGCGAAACTTGCCTGGGAGGGCATACTGGAACAGAAACGGGATGAGATTCCTTATCACATAATTCCTGGCCCTAAGGCGCAGTTTCGGTGCTGTATTTACAGGGAGAGGGAAATCATCAGAGAGAGGGTCCGGCTGGCAGAGGGGTTCTGCCCCAGCGGCAGAGATACAAAAAATGTAGTTCAGGTAATTAATTCTGCCTGTGAGGGCTGTCCCATAGCCAGATATGTAGTAACGGATAACTGCCAGCTATGCATGGGTAAGGCCTGTCAGAATTCCTGTAATTTTGGAGCCATTAGTATGGGACATGACAGGGCCCACATCAATCCTGACAAATGTAAGGAGTGCGGAAAATGCTCTCAGGCATGTCCATATAATGCTATTGCAGACTTAACCCGTCCCTGTAAAAGGAGCTGTCCTGTGGATGCAATTACTATGGATGATGATGGTATTGTTGTGATAGATGAAAGCAAATGCATTCAGTGCGGAGCATGCATACACAGCTGTCCATTTGGCGCAATTGGGTCCAAAACTTTTATGGTTGATGTAATTAACCTGATTAAGGCTGGAAAAAAGGTGGTTGCTATGGTTGCACCTGCTATAGAAGGACAGTATGGTCCTGATATCACCATGGCCAGCTGGAGAACGGCACTTAAAAAAATCGGTTTTGAGGATATGGTAGAGGTAGCGCTGGGCGGTGACTTAACCGCTGCAGCAGAAGCGAAAGAATGGTCAGAGGCATATAAGGAAGGAAAGAAAATGACGACCTCCTGCTGTCCGGCATTTGTTAATATGATTAAACAGCATTATCCTATGCTTCTTGAGAATATGTCTACGACAGTGTCTCCGATGTGTGCAGTTTCACGAATGTTGAAGGCAGATGATCCGGAAACGATTGCTGTTTTTATCGGTCCCTGTATCGCAAAGAAAAGCGAAGCTCTGGATTTAAATGTTAAGGGAAATGCAGATTATGTACTGACTCTTGGAGAGGCTCATGCCATGATGGTGGTAAAGGGGGTAGAACTGGAGCCGGAGGAGAATACATATCAGGCAGGTTCAGTATATGGAAAGCGTTTTGGCAACGGAGGCGGAGTTACGGCTGCTGTTCTGGAATGTCTGAAAGAATCGGGTGAAAATGCAGATATCCAGGTTATGAAATGTAATGGGGCTGCGGAATGCAAGAAAGCGCTGATGCTTTTAAAGGTTGGAAAGCTGCCTGCAGATTTTGTTGAGGGAATGGCCTGTATGGGCGGCTGTGTCGGCGGTCCCAGCAAGCATAGAAGTGAAGGAGAAGCGAAAAAAGCCAGAGATTTACTAATTGGACAGGCAGATGGCAGAATGGTCCACGATAATATAAAAAGTCTTGGCCTGGAGGCTGTTAAGATGCACAGGAACCAATAGAATAACTAAAAAGCGTCCTAGCCGGCTGAACCGGCATAGGGCGCTTTTTTGAAAGGTAAACTTACATCCCTGCAAACTGATTTTTGACTTTGGAAATTTTTTGCTGCTCTGCCTGATCGGTGGTATACCAGCCCTTGGAGGACATCCTTTTATAGATATCATCCTGCATGCACAAAGTATCATTTAACGCATTGTCAAATGCCTGGTGTACATTCATGGTTGGGGATTCAAGAGTTCCGTGCAGGTACAAATCACAGGCACCCTTTGTGGTATTGAGTAAGTTTTCCATAATACACTTATCGTCCATCGTACTTCCTCCTTACACTAAGTTATAAAAGTTATCAAAAATTTGCTGGTGCTTTTGCTGTAACTGCTGTACACAGGCTTTTAACTCAGGATCCTGTAAATTCTGGATAGCATCCTGGCACTGGGTTTTTAAGAATTTTTCATGTCCGAGAGCATCTTCAATATAATTTAATTCTTTTGGGCTCATGTCTCATCACCTCCAGTCATAGTATGGAGGTTTTTTAAGGATCCATGCATTTTCCGGATAATTTCCGGTTAATTTAATAAAAAACCTCCTTCTGATCTGGCAGAAGGAGGTAAAAAATTAATTATCGTTAATTGATCTTTTTACATAGCTGGTATGAAGAAGGTGATGTGCCTTTTCACTTCCAGGTTTGCCAAGGAATGTATCATAAAGTTCCTTGATGGCAGGGTTCTCGTGGGATTTACGGATGGATAACGCTGCATCTGTATCGTAGAGAACTTTCGCACGCAGAGTGCGGATATCTGTGGTATTGCGTACGTATCCTGGCTGCTGAGGCTGACCGCCGCCGTTTACACAGCCGCCTGGACAACCCATAATTTCGATAAAGTGATAATCTGCTTCACCGGATTTAACCTTGTTTAAAAGCTCTCTTGCATTGCCAAGACCGGAGGCTACGGCAACTTTTACATCCATATCGCCTACGCGATAGGTAGCTTCCTTGATGCCTGCAGTTCCGCGTACATCACTGAATTCCAGCTTCTTTAATTCTTCCCCTGTTAAGGTTTCCACTGCAGTACGAAGGGCCGCTTCCATAACACCGCCGGTTGCGCCGAAGATTACACCTGCACCGGAATAGATTCCAAGAGGAGCATCAAACTCTTCGTCAGGAAGATTGTTAAAACGGATACCAGCCTGTTTGATCATTTTGGCTAATTCTCTGGTAGTTAAGGAATAGTCTACATCAGCAACACCGTTGGCATCCTGATCATCTCTTCCGATTTCGAACTTCTTTGCTGTACAGGGCATGATGCTGACGGATACGATATCCTCAGGCTTTAAGCCCATCTTCTCTGCATAGTAGGATTTGGCAATAGCGCCGAACATCTGCTGCGGGGATTTACAGGAAGATAAATTCTCTGTCATATCCGGGAAGTAGTGTTCACAGTATTTTACCCAGCCTGGAGAGCAGGAAGTAATCATAGGAAGAACGCCGCCGTTCTGAACACGCCCGATGAACTCATGAGCCTCTTCCATAATGGTTAAGTCAGCACTGAAGTTGGTATCGAATACTTTATCAAAGCCCAGTCTTCTGAGAGCAGCAGCCATCTTGCCTTCTACATTGGTTCCAATCGGATAGTCAAATTCTTCACCCAGCGCAGCGCGTACAGAAGGAGCTGTCTGAACGATAACATGCTTTGCAGGATCTGCAATGGCAGCAGCTACTTCATCAATGCTGGTTTTTTCATAGAGAGCGCCTGTTGGGCAGACTGCGATACACTGTCCGCAGGAAACACAGCTGGTTTCTCCAAGTCCCATATCAAAAGCAGAGCCGATAAAGGTAGCAAAACCACGCTCATTTGGTCCGATTACACCGATTCCCTGTACTTTTTCGCAGACTGCACTGCAGCGGCGGCAAAGAATACACTTGCTGTTGTCTCTGACCATATGAGCAGCGCTCTCGTCCAAAACGGAAGGAGTCTTGTCGCCGTCGAAATAGTCATCTGCATCCACACCCAGTTCCTTACATAAGGTCTGCAGCTCACAGTTTCCGCTGCGGACACAGGATAAGCAGGAACGGTCATGGTTGGAAAGAATCAGCTGAAGTGTCTTCTTTCTGTATTCCCGAAGGCTTGGGGTATTGGTTTTTACTTCCATGCCCGGATTGATGGGGTAAACGCAGGAAGCGGCAAGTCTGCCTCCGTTGATCTCAACGGTACAGATACGGCAGGCTGCGATTTCATTGGTATCTTTTAAAAAGCATAAAGTCGGTATCTCAACATGGGCAAATCTGGCAGCTTCCAGAATGGTGGAGCCTGCCGGAGCGGTTACGTCCATGCCATTGATTTTTATAGTAATATTCTCCATGATACAATCTCCCTCCATTATTTCTTATAGACAGCGCCGAATTTACATTTCTCCATACAAACGCCGCACTTGATACATTTTTCAGGATCAATGACATGCAGATTCTTTACAGAGCCAGTAATCGCGTTAGCCGGACAGTTTCTTGCGCAAAGCGTACAGCCTTTACACTTGTCAGCATCGATGTAGTAGGAAAGAAGTGCCTTACATACACCGGCCGGACATTTTTTCTCGTAAATGTGGGCATTGTACTCATCACGGAAGTACTTTAATGTGGAAAGTACCGGGTTTGGAGCTGTCTGTCCAAGTCCGCATGCGGAATTGGCCTTAACGTAATAGCACAGTTCTTCAAGACGATCTAAATCTTCCGGTTTTGCCTGACCATTTGTTATTTTTTCAAGTATTTCAAGCATACGTTTGGTACCGATACGGCATGGTGTACACTTACCGCAGGATTCCTCAACTGTAAACTCTAAGAAGAATTTAGCGATATCAACCATACAGTCAGTTTCATCCATTACAATTAATCCGCCGGATCCCATCATGGAACCGATTGCCAGAAGGTTGTCGTAATCGATGGGGATATCATAGTGCTCAGTAGGAATACATCCGCCGGAAGGTCCGCCGGTCTGGGCAGCTTTAAATTTCTTTCCGTTAGGAATACCGCCGCCGATTTCCTCAATAATTTCTCGCAGAGTGGTACCCATAGGAACTTCTACCAGTCCGGTGTTGTGGATTTTACCGCCTAAAGCAAATACTTTAGTTCCCTTGGATTTCTCTGTACCCATGGAAGCAAACCATTCCGGGCCGTTTAAGATGATCTGAGGAATATTTGCATAAGTTTCAACATTGTTTAAGATGGTTGGTTTACCAAACAGACCTTTCTGAGCCGGGAACGGAGGTCTTGGTCTTGGCTCGCCGCGGTTTCCTTCGATGGATACCATCAGTGCGGTTTCCTCGCCGCATACGAATGCGCCTGCACCCAGTCGGAGATCAATGTTAAAGGAAAAACCTGTTCCAAAGATATCATCGCCTAAAAGTTCCATCTCTCTGGCCTGTTCAATGGCGATTTTAAGACGGTCAACAGCGATGGGATACTCAGCACGGACGTAGATAAAGCCCTGGGATGCGCCGATGGCATAACCTGCGATGGTCATGGCTTCCAGCAATGCATGAGGATCTCCCTCTAATACGGAACGGTCCATGAATGCACCTGGATCACCTTCATCTGCGTTACAGCATACGTACTTCTGATCAGCATCATTCTGCCTTGCCAGCTTCCACTTCATACCAGTTGGGAAACCAGCGCCGCCGCGGCCTCTTAATCCGCTGTCTAAAAGAACCTGGATTACTTCATCAGGAGTCATCTCGGTAAGAACCTTGCCAAGTGCCTGATATCCGCCGGTACCGATGTATTCTTCGATTTCTTCAGGATTAATAACACCGCAGTTTCTTAAAGCGATTCTGTGCTGCTTCTTGTAGAAATCGGTATCACTTAATGCTTTGATTCCTGACGGGGTTACAGTCTCATCGTAAAGAAGGCGTTCTACCGGACGTCCCTTTAATAAGTGTTCGCTGACAATTTCCGGAATATCTTCTTCTTTTACCATTGCATAAAAAGTGGCATCCGGGTAAATAATCATAATGGGGCCCAGAGCACAAAGACCGTGACAGCCGGTCTGTACAACTGATACTTCTTCGGAAAGACCCTGCTTTCCTAATTCGTCTCTTAATTTAACCATAATCTGCTGGCTTCCGGAGGAAGTACATCCGGTGCCGCCGCAAACCAATACGTGTGAACGATACATCCTGAATCCTCCTTTATTTAATATCAGCAGATGATAATGTGTAGTTTTGAACAACGTGTCCGCCCAGAAGATGCTCTTTGTAAACTTCCTCTGCCTTCTCCGCTGTCATCTTGATGTAAGTTACTTTTTCTTTACCTGGCTCTAAAACTTCAACGATCGGCTCATACTGGCATAAACCGATACAGCCTGTCTGTGTAACAGTAAAACGGTCTGTCATATGGTTCTCCTGAACCAGATCTGACAATTTATTAAGAACAGGTCTTGCTCCGCTTGCAATTCCGCATGTGGCCATACCAACTAAAATACGGGTACGGGCATGGTCCTCTCCGCGCATGCTGACCTGACTCTGCATCTTCTCGCGAATTGCTTTTAATTCTTCAAGAGTCTTCATGTTTATCCTCCAATTCTGACGGGTCTAAATGACCGCGCCTCCATCAGTTTCCAATTTGTTTTCAAATAAATATTCCCTTATGTAAGCGGCTACCTCCGGCGAGTCAAATGGGATCTCACCAAGAATCTCCCGAAAGAGTCTTGTATCCAGCTCAAAGGACGCTTCGTTATAACGATAGATATAGAGAAAATCTGTATCCGGATGGCAGGTGATCAGTGTCTGAATCGTGCTGTTCATATCACCTAAGGGCATTCGGTCTATATGGGAGAGTCCGAAAACAGCAGTTGTCTTCGTTCCATTTCCCGGTTCTGATTCGATGGAGAAACTTCCCCCGGTGGATTCCGCTGCATATTTAAAAAACGGAATACCAAGGCCGACCTTTCTGGTCGTACGGGTGGTAAAAAAAGGATCTGTTACATGTTCCAGCTGTTCTTTTGTCATTCCGCAGCCGTCATCGGTAAGTGTGACGGTCAGTTTATCTGTTAAAGTATTCACAGAAACAAGAATGGTAACAAGGCTGGCACCTGCCCGTGTGGAGTTCTCTGCCACATCCAAAATATTTAAAGAAATCTCTGTCATCATAAGCGTATGGAATTATTCGTATTTGGCTAAAATACCTGGAACATCATCAACTGTCAGTCTTCCGTAAACTTCTCCGTTCACCATCATGACAGGAGCCAGACCGCAGGCCCCTACACAGCGGCAGGAATCTAAGGAAAACTTTCCATCCGGAGTGCATTCTCCGTTGGTTATGCCAAGTATTTCCTCAATTTTATGGAAAATGTCTCCGGATCCTTTTACGTAGCATGCGGTTCCAAGACAGACAGATACCTGATATTTGCCCTTTGGCTGAAGCGCAAACTGGGCATAAAAAGTGGCAACACCATAAATCTTTTCAAGGGGAATACCCGTTTCATCAGATATAATGGTCTGGACTTCAATTGGAAGATAACCATAAATCTCCTGAGCCTTCTGCATGATAGACATCAGGGATCCTTTTGTATCTTTGAGCTGGGAAATCACTTCTTTCAAAGCAGCTTCCTGCTCTTTTGTCCCGTTAAACTGGACGCCTTGTTTTTTACAAGTCATTTGATAACCTCCTTCAATGTTGCTTATGCAATGTAACTGATATTTTATCATGTTATTGAGAAAAAATCTATAGTTTTAATCAAGATTCGACAAAAAAATAACGATGATTTCGTGGTAATTTTATACACCTGAGGGACTATTTATGATATAATTATCAATAATGTCATGAATTGTGCGAATAGAGTGAATGAATGGAGGAGAAGGACCATATGACAGTAGAAGATATCAGGAAAATACTGGGTGCAAAGGTGCTTGTGGGAGAGGAACATATGTCTGAGGAGGTGAGAAGTGCATGCGGCTCTGATATGATGAGTGATGTGCTTGCTTATTCTAAGGATCATTCTGTCCTGCTGACAGGACTTTGCAATCCTCAGGTGGTCCGGACTGCTGAAATGTTAGATATCGTGTGTATCGTATTTGTACGGGGGAAAAAACCAGACGAAGCCATGCTCCAGATGGCAGCTGAAAGGGGAATTATACTTTTGTCCACCGGCCATCGCATGTTTTCCGCCTGCGGAATGCTTTATGAGGCGGGACTTCACGGAGGTGCGGTTTGATGATGGATGTAATTACGTTTCATTATACCATCTCTCCCGATGATTTTACGAGAGCAGGGGAAGCCAGCAGCGATGTGAAGAGCAAATTAAAAAAAATGGGTGTCACACCGGAAGCGGTACGAAAGGTTGCCATTGCCATGTATGAGGGGGAGATCAATATGGTCATTCATGCGAAAGGCGGAGAAATTACGGTACATATGACAACGGAGAGCATAGAAATGATTTTAGAGGATTCAGGTCCGGGAATTCCTGATATTGACCTTGCCATGCAGGCCGGATATTCCACTGCGCCGGACGCGGTGCGCTCCCTTGGGTTCGGGGCGGGAATGGGACTGCCTAATATGAAAAAGTATTCCGATGAGATGGAGATACATACGGTAATTGGAGAAGGTACTACCATACGTATGGTGGTGAATCTGTAAACGCAAAATATGATGAGATACAAAAAGGGGTGAGCCATTGGATAAATTTTATCATTCAGTAAGGCTAGACGAGGATCTGTGCATGGGCTGCATTAACTGCATTAAGCGCTGTCCGACTCAGGCGATCAGAGTCAGAAATAAAAAGGCACAGATTAACAGTAAATTCTGTATTGACTGCGGGGAATGCATCCGTGTATGTCCTCATCACGCCAAACATGCTATTTATGATACCCTGGAGGATTTAAAGCAGTTCGAATATACGGTAGCCCTCCCCGCCCCTTCCCTGTACAGCCAGTTCAATAACTTAGATGATGTGAACATTGTGCTGAATGCTCTTTTGCTCATGGGGTTTGATGATGTTTTTGAAGTAAGTGCGGCAGCGGAGCTTGTCAGTGAGGCAACCAGAGAGTACTTAAGCAAAAATCCGGATAAGCTTCCGCTTATCAGCACAGCCTGCCCTTCCGTAGTGAGGCTTATCAGGGTACGGTTTCCCAATCTGATTCCCAATCTTCTTCCCCTTAATCCGCCGGTAGAGGTAGCTGCCATACTCGCTTTAAAAAGGGCCATGGAATTAACGGGGCTGTCCAGGGAAAAGATTGGTATCATTTTTATTTCCCCCTGTCCCTCAAAGGTGACCTATGCAAGATCTCCGCTGGGAACGGAACACAGTGAAATCGACAGGGTCCTGGCTATTAAAGATGTTTATCCACGGCTTCTTTCCTGTATGAAGGCGGTGGGAGAGGAACCTCCGGAGATTGGAACTTCCGGTAAAATCGGCGTCAGCTGGGGAAGAAGCGGAGGAGAGGCAAGCGGTCTGTTTACAGAGGATTACTTAGCCGCGGATGGAATCGAGAATGTTATACGGGTCCTTGAGGATATGGAAGACCAGAAATTTACCAACTTAAAATTTGTAGAGTTAAATGCCTGCAACGGCGGTTGTGTCGGGGGCGTTCTGACCGTAGAAAATCCTTATGTGGCAGAAGTGAAATTAAAACGTCTGAGAAAATATATGCCTGTAGCCAGAAGTCATATGGAATCAGGAGGTGAGAAGCTTGTGAAATGGACCAGCATGGTCCAGTACGAGCCGGTATTTCATTTAGGAGATACCATGATGGAAAGTTTTGCAAGACTTAACCAGGTGGAGCGGCTGCTGAAGAAATTTCCGGGACTGGACTGCGGCTCCTGCGGGGCACCCACCTGTAAAGCCCTGGCTGAGGATATCGTCCGGGGAGAAGCCGCGGAATCGGATTGTATCTATTTCCTCAGGGACAATGTCCACAAGCTGACTAAGGAGGTTGCCAGACTTGCAGCTGATATTGAAGAGGGAGAGGGAGACAGCTACAGTAAGTTTCGAGCCATGACTTCATATATAGTGAGGATTTCTGATGAAATGAACCAGCTTGACAGGAAAGAGGGGAGAAATCAAAATGACGATAAAGGAACTGATTGATTCGGGAGAATTTGAGACAATCCATGTTGGAGAACGAACGGACAGACGTATTACGAAGCCATTTTGCTGTGATTTATTAAGTATTGCCATGGGCAAAGCGCCTGAGGGCTGTGCCTGGGTGACTGTTATGGGAAACATGAATACTCTTGCGGTTGCATCACTTACGGACGCGGCCTGCGTGATTCTGGCAGAGGGTGTGATACCTGATGAGGCAGCGAAGCAAAAGGCTAAAGAACAAAATATTACTGTGTTAAAGACCGGGCTTCCCATTTTTGAGGCAGCTCTGCTGATAGAAAAAAGGCTTTCCAATGAAGACGCTCCAGTATGATTTCCATATTCATTCCTGCTTATCCCCCTGCGGCGATGACGATATGACGCCCGGTAACATCGTTGGGATGGCTGCCTTAAAAGGGCTTGATGTGATTGCAGTTACAGATCACAATTCCTGTAAGAATTGTCCTGCAGTTCTTCATTTTGCAAAAGAGTTCGGAATCCTTGCAGTTCCCGGAATGGAGCTTTGTACGTCGGAAGAGGTACATGCGGTCTGCCTCTTTCCGGAGCTTTCAATGGCTATGGAATTTGATGCATTCGTGGAAAAGAAACTGATTCCCTTTCCCAATAAGGTGGAGATCTTCGGAAATCAATTGATATATAATAAGGATGATGAACAGGAAGGATCAGTGGACAATCTTTTAATTAATTCTACGGAGATATCATTTGACGGTCTTTTTGAACTGGTCAGATCCTATGGAGGAGTTATGTTCCCTGCTCATTTGGACAAAAATGCCAACAGCCTGTTGTCAAACCTGGGGTTTGTGCCTCCGGACAGCCGTTTTACAGCGGCAGAAGTAAGGGACCTGGACCGGCTGCCGGAACTGGTAAGAAAAAATCCCTATCTTGAGAACTGCCTTATCCTGACGAATTCTGATGCCCATCAGCTGGGAGCTATCAAAGAACAGGGACTGCCCTTTCAGGCAGTGGAAAAAAGTGCGGAAGGGGTAATTGCTGCCCTTTTAAAAGGAAAATCGGTGAATTAATTATTCGTATTTCTGGCATATAAGCATTATCATGTTAATCAGATATAGAACCCTGTCGGTCTCAGTAGGAAAGGAACAAAAGAAAATCGCCTGTGACAGTGTAATTCTGGCAGTTGGATATAAGGAAGAGGACAGTCTTTATAAAGAACTGGAATTCGATGTTCCGGAAATCTATCTCCTGGGAGATGCAAAGAAAGTCTCTAATATTATGTATGCCATCTGGGATGCATTTGAAGTTGCAAATCATATATAAACAGTATGAAAACTCTGCAGTGCAGTAAAATGCGCTTCAGGGTTTTTATATTTTACTTTCCATTTTAATCCATTTCCTGTATAGTAGTGGTTAGTAACAGGGAAAGGAATGATGTTTCATGAAGAAATTTTTACAACTGGGTCTGGGTGTAATAACCCTTGCTCTTATAATAGCCTTAGTACCGGCTTCGCCCTTTCCGTCTATGGCATATGAGACGGCGGCAGCTGCACAGGAAACAGCAGCTAAGGTACGGGGAGGCTGGATAGATGAAAACCTGGGGCCAGGAGTGGCCAGATGGGTGGATGAGAACGGGAATGTCTCCTCACAGCCTGGAAAGCAGGAAGAGACTCAGACAGAGAAAGCCACGCAGTCACAGGCAGAGGCAGAAAGCCAAACGACTGCAGATACCAAACAGCAGGAGACAGCGGATAGTGAAGGACAGCCGGCTAAAAGAGTGATTGATCCTTCCAGACCCATGGTGGCCCTTACCTTTGATGATGGTCCTTACGCTCCAGTAGGGAATCCGATAATGGACAGCCTGGCACAGTACGGCGGGAAAGCAACCTTTTTCGTGGTGGGAAACCGGGCGGTCTATTATCCTGATGAGTTAAAGCGCATGGCGGCTGAGGGGCATGAGATCGGGAATCATACATATGAACATAAGTACTTAAACAAATTAAGCCCACAGCAGATTCAAAGCCAGATCAACCGCTGCAATGATGCGGTACAGGCTGTCTGCGGAGTTCGTCCGGTGCTGGTCAGACTGCCGGGAGGGAATAAGAACAGCACAGTTCTTCAGAATGTCCACGCACCCATGATTATGTGGAGCATTGATACTCTGGACTGGAAGACCAGGAATACGGCTAAGACCATTCAGACAGTGATGAGCCGTGTGCGGGATGGGGATATTGTGCTGATGCATGAACTTTATCCCCAAAGCGGAGCTGCTGCGGTTGAAATTATCCGCAGATTATCCGAGGAAGGATATCAGCTGGTTACAGTCAGCGAGCTTGCCAGCTATCGGGGCGGAGTGGTTCCAGGCGGGGTTTATTCCCAGTTTTATCGGTAAGAAGAGTAAGGATAGCAGTACCCTGATAGTATGACACGAATGGGAAGGAGTCTAACTATCAGGGTATTTTTTTGTTTATTGGGAAGGAATGGTGAAGCTATTGATGTTAAGAATAAAAGATATAATAGAAAGATTAGACGAAGATATTATTTTAAAGTCAGTTTTATGTGAAGAAAATCAAAGGATACGGGGGGTTAAACTCTTAACGGACCGTATTACTGTATTTGATTCTGATATCCTCTATATTGGCCGGTATGAATCGATGATTAATGTTAGCGGGGGTCATTATCCTATGAATGTCATGATTCCTGAAAATCCGTCCTTCCCTGAGCATCCTGACATTGAAAAACCGGACTGTCATATCAATATCGTTTATATTAAACCTGACTTAACGGCAGAAGAACTTTTAAATCATGTTACGGATATACTTGTTGACCAGTATTCATTAATTGAGCGGCCGGCAGCACTGTTTCATACCATAATTCAGGGACGGGGTCTGCCTTATATTATTGAAATAGCCAGTGAATTATTAGGTAATCCCGTTATGCTGGGGGATAATAATCACCGTTTATTAGCGGCATCCGATTTTAAGGAGGTAGATGATCTTCCCTGGATGGAATATCGGAATATGGGATTTACAACCTATGAGTATACCCAGAAGTATAATTTTAAACAGTGGATTGAGAAAACGGCTCAAAGCAGGAAAGCTGTCATTGGAAGTCTTGGAGAAGGTTACAAATATAAAAGAATCTTTTGTGTAATAGGGCTGGAACAGCGCATTATCGGGCATTTAGCGGTCCTTGAATATAACCGTTCCTTTACGGATAAGGATTTGGAAATAACAGAGTTTATCTGTGATGTTATTGCCGATGAGATGAAAAACAGTCAGAATTCAGGCTATCAATATAATTGGCTGGCCAACCGTTTTATCTCGGATTTAATACAGGGGAGTCTTACAGAACCAGAATTAATTGCGGACAGAGCAAAGAGGCTGAAGTGGAGATTACCGGATAGAAAGTATCTGATTGTTATTCAATACAATCATTATTCCGAAACGTTCGGTCTGATTTCATTTATAAGAGAATCAGAGCTTTTTAAAAGCTCCGGCGGGGAATTAACGTTTCATGACAATAATTTAATATTCATTACAGGCTGTAAACAATCCCAATATATAACAAACCAGGATATTGAGCCTTTATCCCATTATCTGAAGCAGATGCATATGATTGCAGGTGTCAGTCAGTTTTTTGATGAAATAATGGAGATTCCAGTGGCCTATCAGCAGTCCCTGGCGGCAATCCGGCTGGGGAAAAAGGACGATTCTGTACTGCCGGTATATCGTTATGAAGATTATGGGATTTACGATATGTTAGAACAGATAAAAGAACAGAAAAATCTGATCCGTTATTGCCACCCGGACATATTGAAATTGAAAGAATATGACAGGAACCATAAAACAGATTATTTAAAAAGTCTTTATACCTATATTGTAAATATGGGAAATTTAGCTGCTTCCGCAGATGAACTATATATTCACAGAAATACTATGAATTACCGTCTGGCAAAGATACAGGAACTGATATCTGTAGATCTTTACAACAGGGACTGCTATATGACACTCTATTTCTCTTATAAAATATTAGAATACATCAGCCGGTGAGATGATTTCTCATTTGTGCAGTTATGTCATTGCTGGCCGCCTTTTTCTAAATAAATGCACGATGAATAAAAGTACGTAAATATGTTACGATAATTATATTCATATTTAACAATTACAAAAAACGGAGGCGGCAAATGAATTACGATATTTTAAACACACCATTTTCTATCGGAACTATGACAGTAAAGAACAGAATCGCTATGGCACCAATGGGATTAAACTCAGGTCATGTTGACGGAACAATTGCTGATGACGAAATTGACTATTTTGAGGAGCGGGCAAAAGGAGGAACCGGGCTTATTATTATGGGCTGCCAGTTTTTAACGAAGGAACTGGCCCAGGGTTCAATGGAAGGTTATCTGGACAATACTTACGTGATCCCTCAATTAACCACATTAGTGGAAGCAGTTCACCGTTATGGAACGAAAATTTGTGCACAGCTCAGCTGCGGTACTGGAAAAAATGCATTTCCAAACATGTTAAATGGAAAGGCGCCTGTATCTTCTTCAGCAATTCCTTCTATGTTTGATCCGAATTTACTGTGCCGAGAACTAACCATTGATGAAATTAAGACGATTATGAAACAATTTGCCTTCTCAGCAAAAGTGTTAAAGGATGCCGGATTTGATGCGATCGAAATTCATGGACATGCCGGATACCTCATCGACCAGTTTATGTCTGAAATCTGGAATAAGAGACAAGATGAGTATGGTGGTACACCTCAAAACCGTATGCGCTTTGCTGTAGAGATCGTACAGTCCATACGGGAAGCGGTGGGACCTGATATGCCAATTCTGTTCAGAATGGCAGTGAAGCATAATTTTGAAGGCGGCCGTACCTTTGAAGAAACCATTCCTCTGATGCAGGAACTGGAAAAGGCAGGGGTTGACGCACTGGATGTTGACAGCGGCAGCTATGAAAATATAGATTATATCTTTCCTCCTGCTTATCTGGGAGACGCATGCATGGCAGATGTCTGTGAGGTTGCACGTAAGGCAGTACGAATTCCCCTGCTGAATGCAGGCAATCATACTCCTGAAACAGCAGTTCAGTTAATCGAAAGCGGAAACGCTGATTTTGTATTAATGGGAAGACCAATAATTGCCGAACCGGAGATGGCAAACAAAATCTTAAGTAACCGCCGTGATGAGATCAGGCCCTGCATTCGCTGCAATGATGACTGTATTGGAAGAATTCTGACCAGACTGACAAAAATCAGCTGCTCGGTCAATCCGGCTACCGGATTTGAAAAGCGATTCAGACTTCTGAAGGCTGAAAACCCCCGGCATGTAGTCGTGATTGGAGGCGGACCTGGCGGAATGGAAGCAGCCAGAACTGCTGCACTTATGGGACACACGGTTGACTTGTATGAAAAGGAAAGTGATTTGGGCGGTCAATTGCGCAGCGCGGCAACTCCTCCTTTTAAGAGTCAGCTGCGTGAACTGGTTACCTGGTATAAACGCCAATTGGAATTAGCAGGTGTATCAGTATATGTCAATGCCAAAATAGAAGAAGATAGCCCGGCTCTTGCAAAGGCTGATGCGATTATTATTGCTGCTGGAGCAGTTCCCATAATGCCGCCGATTAAAGGGATTGAGAATACAATTAATGTTCTGGAGGCGCATCTTGATGAAAATAAGCTGAAAGGAGATAAGATCGTCTATTGCGGAGGCGGTTTATCTGCGTGTGACAGTGCTTTGGAAACAGCTATCAAAGGGAAAAAGGTTGCAGTCATAGAAATGCTTGATGAAGTAGCTGCGGGAGATCATATGATAAATAAAGCCGCTTTAATACCAATGCTTTTAGAGAATAACGTGGAACTTTATACGGGACACAAGGTGCTTGAAATCACGGCAGAAGGTGTTAAAGCAATGCAAAAGGATGGGAAAGAAGTATTCATTGAAGGAAATACAATCGTCGCGTCCTTTGGAATGAAACCGAACAATGAAACAGCTGAAGCTATTGATGCAAGATACCATAATAAGGTGCGTCTGATCGGTGACTGTACGATAGTCGGCAAGGTCGGCGGTGCTGTGAGAAGCGGTATGTATGCTGCGATGTCATTGCGGTAAAGCGATGGAGGCAGAATAAAAGAAAAATCAGGTTGGGAATCCACACAAGAGGATTTCTAACCTGATTTTTTTTATCGGCTGCTCTTTTATTATTTATTTTTCATCACAAACCTGAAAGATATAGAACTTTAAATAGTAGGAGTTCTCATCTCCGCTCCAGAGAATCGGATGGTCTGCAGACTGGGTGCGGTATTCCACCTGCCGCAGGCGCTTATGGGCGCTTACAGCAGCTTCCCGTATGGTTTTCGTAAACAGTTCTGGATTCATGAAATGGGAGCAGGAGCAGGTTGCCAGATAGCCGCCGTCCTTAACAAGCTTTAATCCCCGGATATTGATCTCCCGGTATCCCTTTACTGCGTTCTTAACGGAGTTCCTGGATTTGGTGAATGCAGGAGGATCCAGGATGACTACATCGAATTTTTCTCCGTTTTTCTCAAGTTCAGGGAGGAGTTCAAAGACATCGGCGCAGCGGAAGGAAACCCTGTCTGAAAGGCCGTTTAGCTGCGCATTTTCCCTTGCCTGGGCAACACCCAGTTCGGAGGCATCAACACCAATCACTTCTTTTGCGCCTGCGATTCCAGCGTTTAAAGCGAAAGAGCCGGTGTGGGTGAAGCAGTCCAGGACCCGTTTGTCCCTGCATAAGCGTTTTATGGCAAGCCGGTTGTATTTCTGATCCAGAAAGAATCCGGTTTTCTGACCGTCTTCCACATCTACCAGATATTTGACATCGTTTTCCGTAATCTCTACCTTGGTGTCAAAGGGCTCGCCTATGAATCCCTTAAAACGTTCCATTCCCTCCTGCAGACGGACCTTGGCATCGCTTCGTTCATAGATCCCCCGGATTAGGATTCCGTCTTCTGCCAGTATGGATTTCAGCTTTTCTAATATCATGGGCTTCAAGCGGTCGATTCCAAGTGCAAGGGATTCCACTACCAGAACATCGGAAAACTTGTCCACAACGATTCCCGGAAGAAAATCGGCTTCTCCGAATATGATACGGCAGCTGCTGGTGTCCACGGTAGTTTTTCTGTATTCCCATGCATTGCGGACCCGCATTTCAATAAATTCCTCATTGATCTCCGCGTCTTTTTTCCGTGTCAGCATGCGGACTGTAATTTTTGAGTTGGTGTTTATAAAGCCACGACCCATACAGTAGCCATCAAAATCCTGGACTGTGATGATATCTCCGTTTACAAAATCTCCTGTAATTGCATCTATTTCATTATCGTAAATCCACATTCCGCCGGCTTTTAAGGAACGGCCTTCTCCCTTTTTGATTCTTACGACAGCTGTTTCCATATTCAGATACTCCTTTTTTTTATAATTGATGCTGCTTCAGCGCAGTCAGCAGCTGATATAAGGGTTTAAATAAAATAAGTGAAATGATGAAGTTCCCCATACCGTGAAGAATATCATATGGTATGCCTGCAGTCCACCAGACAAAGGCTGCAGTTAAGCCTCCGGTTAGTACTGCGGGCAGAGAGGAAAACAATCCAAACAGCATACCAAAGGTTCCAGCCAGCAGCGCAGCTGAGACAGGAGATGGGCAGTGTTTTTTGTAAAGCAGAAAAACGGAGGCGGGGACCAGTGCCCATACGTATAAGTAGGAAAACCACCACATACCTATTCCCCAGAACAGTCCTTCCAACAGAACAAACACGTACAGGATGATCCATACGTGTCTGCCAAATACCAGAGAGTATAAAATTAGAAACAAAGAGACCAGCTCCACATTTGGAAGCCAGGATAAGCTGACCTGACTGATAAACAAAAGTGCACATAAAAACGCATCAATTACCAGCCTTTTTGTGGTCATGGGGCGATGGGAAGTCATGAAGTGCCGCCTTTACCGCCAGCAGGGGTATATTGAAAGGTGTAGCGTTCCCCATCCTTAATTGCCTGCTGGCTTACGCCGTAGCTGCATGGTTCGCCGTCGCAAAGAATAGCCCAGTACGCACCGTCTGTTTTATAATCTGCCTGTCTGCCGTTAATGCTGGTCACCATTAAGCCCAGTTCTTCGGTTGTGGTTCCTTCAATTGTCAGATTGGGTATTGTTTTTAGAGCGTCTAATAAGTACCGCGCTTCTGTTGTTAACTGGTAGTGGTCCGTTCCCCCGTCTTCATATACCACGTCTACGGTGATATTCTTCGTTCCGGCCATGGGAACAGGTCTTGTCAGAGTATAGATGATTAACAGCAGTGTCAGAACTGCTATCGCTGCAAAGCCTCCCAAAAAGGGAGAGAGCCTTTTGAATCGATTCATGTTATGCTGACTTCCTTTTTCATTATTCAAATAGCACAGATTAGTATAGCATGGATGGGAGGACTGCCGCAAGATAAGAATTTCCATCTTTTCTTAAAAACTCCAATGATGTATAATAGACGGGTATTGCAGAAAAGAAGGTGGATAATGTATGGCTTTAAAAGAGAAGATGTTAAATGAAATAAAGGAATGCGAGAAGCTTCTGATCGGAATCGGAGAGGAATGGAACCGGGAGGAGGCCAAACAGGAAGACAGCCTGTATGAAAAACTGGGACAACTGATAAAGGATAAGGATTACTTTATTGTTACGACTCTTACAAATGGAGAACTGTTAAAGTCAGGTCTGGACCCTGAGCGCATGGTGGCACCCTGTGGCAACGTTACCTGGAGACAGTGTTCCAAATCCTGTACGAAGGATATCTGGGAACCGGGTGAGATTGCCGATGATATCTGTCCTCATTGCGGCGAGCCGCTGACCGGCAATACCATTCAGGCGGAGGATTATATTGAAGAGGGGTATCTTCCTCAGTGGAATGCCTATACCAGATGGCTGGCAGGAACGCTTAATAAAAAGCTTCTGATTCTGGAACTAGGAGTTGGATTTCAGACGCCGACGGTAATACGCTGGCCCTTTGAGAAAACCGTTTCTGTAAATAATAAGGCATTTATGTACCGGATTCATGGAAGTTTTGCACAGCTTTCGGAAGGGATACGAAAGAAGGCAGAATCCGTTTCTGTCAATTCCGTTAATTTCCTTCGTAGTTTTTCATAATGTTTTGCGTTGTACTGAAACAGGGACTGTGTTAGAATATTGAAAAAAGGCGAAAAAGAGGTGGCTGCCATGATTGCGATTATTGACTATGATGCCGGAAACTTAAAAAGTGTAGAAAAGGCCCTTGCTTCGTTAGGTGAAAATCCGGTGATAACCCGGGACAAGGAAACCATTCTTTCAGCGGACAAAGTGATTCTTCCAGGCGTGGGAGCATTTGGAGATGCCATGGAAAAGCTTTGTCAGTATGATCTGCCTGGAGTGATCCGTCAGGTGACGGAGAAGGGCACCCCTTTTTTAGGGATCTGCTTAGGGCTGCAGCTTTTATTCGATAGCAGTGAGGAATGTGAAGGAATGAAGGGACTTTCCATTCTTCCCGGCAGAATCGTTAAATTCCCGGACCAGCAGGGTCTTAAGGTTCCCCATATGGGCTGGAACAGTCTGACAATCAGGCCGGAAGCAAGACTTTTTAAGGGACTGGATTCCGGAGCATATGTTTATTTTGTCCATTCATATTATTTAGAAGCAGACAGGAAATCTGATGTTGCCGCTTCCTGTGAGTACGGTGTAACATTTGGTGCATCGGTGGAAAGAGGCAATCTGTTTGCATGCCAGTTCCATCCGGAAAAGAGCGGGGATACCGGTCTTACGATCCTGAAAAACTTCATTGAACTTACATAAAGGAGGAGCCGCATGCTTACGAAACGAATCATTCCATGTCTGGATGTACACAATGCGAGAGTGGTAAAGGGAGTTAATTTCGTCAATTTACAGGATGCTGGAGATCCGGTGGAAATCGCTGCAGCCTATGATAAAGCAGGAGCAGATGAGCTGGTGTTTCTGGATATCACGGCTTCCTCTGATAACCGGAATACAGTGGTTGATATGGTGCGCCGGGTTGCCCAAAAGGTCTTTATTCCGTTTACGGTGGGCGGAGGAATCCGTACCGTGGAGGATTTTAAGATGCTTCTGCGGGAAGGAGCGGATAAGATATCCATCAATTCCTCTGCAATTAATACGCCCAGACTGATTTCTGATGCTGCGGATAAGTTTGGACGCCAGTGTGTGGTGGTTGCCATTGATGCAAGAAGGCGGGCAGACGGAACCGGCTGGAATGTTTTTAAAAACGGAGGAAGGGTTGATACGGGACTGGATGCTGTGGAATGGGCCATGGAGGCGGATCGCTTAGGAGCCGGAGAGATTCTGCTTACCAGTATGGATTGTGACGGAACCAAGGCCGGCTATGATGATGAATTAAATGGGATCATAGCAGATTCGGTATCTGTTCCGGTCATTGCATCAGGCGGTGCGGGAACTATGGAGCATTTTTACAGTGCACTTACAAAAGGAAGGGCGGACGCAGCACTGGCAGCTTCTTTGTTTCATTACAAAGAACTGGAAATTATGGAGTTAAAACGGTACCTGGAAGAGAAAGGAGTACCGGTTCGGATTTAAAACCGGCTGGAACCGGCAAGATGCAAAGGAGGAAACATGGGAGCAATTGACAACGACTGGCTGGAACCCTTAAGCGGGGAGTTTAAGAAGCCATATTACAGGGATCTTTATCAGAAGGTGAAGAAAGAATACGAGACAACACAAGTCTTTCCGGACCCCAACGACATATTTAATGCCTTTCAGTTTACCCCCCTGTCCAAGGTTAAAGTGGTTATACTGGGGCAGGACCCTTATCATAATGTTGGTCAGGCCCACGGTCTGTGCTTTTCCGTAAAGCCTGATGTGGATATCCCGCCCTCTCTGGTAAATATCTATCAGGAATTAAAAGAAGATCTGGGATGTGAGATTCCAAACAACGGATACTTAAAAAAATGGGCAGATCAGGGAATCATGCTTCTAAATACTGTATTGACCGTCAGAGCCCATGCAGCCAATTCCCATCAGAGAATCGGCTGGGAGACATTTACGGATGCAGCGATTAAAATCTTAAATGAACAGGACCGGCCCATGGTCTTTCTCCTATGGGGACGTCCTGCGCAGAATAAGAAAGTAATGCTGACAAATCCAAAACACTTAATACTGGAAGCCCCCCACCCCAGCCCTTTATCCGCTTACAGAGGATTCTTTGGCTGCAGGCATTTCAGCAAAACAAATGCTTATCTGGAGGCTAATGGAATGACACCCATAGACTGGCAGATCGAAAATATTTAAAACAGAGGAATTAAGATGAATATTATTGAGATATTAAAAGTTATCGTCCTGGGAATTGTAGAAGGATTTTCAGAATGGCTGCCGATCAGCAGCACCGGACATATGATTCTGGTAGATGAGATCATTCATTTAAATCAGCCGGACAGTTATAAAAACATGTTTCTGGTTGTAATACAGCTGGGAGCCATACTTGCAGTAGTTGTATTATATTTTGACAGGTTAAACCCATTCTCCCCAAGGAAGAAGCCAGCCCAGCAGAAGGCAACCTTCATTTTGTGGAGTAAGATCATACTGGCATGCTTACCTGCGGCTGTTATTGGGATTTTAGTGGATGACATTCTGGATAAATATTTAATGAACGGTTATGTGGTAGCGGCGACATTAATTCTATATGGTGTACTCTTTATTATGATTGAGAACCGGAACCAGTACCGGAATTTTGAGGTTCAGAAGGTGGGGGAGATTTCTTACCAGACTGCTCTCTATATTGGTCTGTTTCAGCTCCTTTCCTTGATTCCGGGGACCTCCCGTTCCGGCTCCACCATTCTGGGAGCCATGATTCTCGGTTGTTCCAGGGCGGCATCTGCAGAATTCTCCTTCTTTCTTGGGATACCGGTTATGTTTGGAGCGAGCCTTTTAAAGATTGTTAAATTTGGATTTCATTTTACCGGAGCCCAGGTGTTTTATCTGATTCTGGGAATGGTAGTGGCATTTGCTGTTTCTGTATATGCCATTAAATTCCTTATGGGATATATCAGACAGCATGACTTTAAATTTTTTGGATATTACAGAATTGTACTTGGAGCAATTGTGTTAGTGTATTTTGGTATTTCCGCATTCCTTGGTTAAGTAAACCATAAAAAAGAGAGTTGTCTGCCGGCCATTCGCCGCGGTCAACTCTCTTTTGTGTGGTGGGTCATATAGGGGTCCTTTCCGGCGTCTACGGTTTAAAAAGCATTCCGATCCGCCCTTCAGCGGCAAGTTCATCAATGCCGTCAAAGTTAAATAATAAATTCCGATCCTGCGTTACCAGTCCTATCTTCATCTCATCATAGTCTTTTACATTAACCCTGGTCAAACCGTAATCAATATATATATCGCACATAAATGCATTAGCGGTATTAATAAGGAGTGCCAGCGGAATGGGAATGGTACGCAGCTGGATATCGACATTCATCGTCCGCATATCCATACCTCCTTCTCTTGTACACCGGTCTGTGCCGGTGAGGGCTTATGATATGTTATGTATTAAGGTAAATCTGGTAATATCATTTTACCTACTTTATTAGGAAATTACAAGGGTTAAATGAATTTTAAAATGCTCTGTCAAATAAAATGGTGGGCAATTTTTGAGTTTACGGGCTATGGACGAGCTCTGACCTCCCTGCATATGCAAAAGACGAAAAAGCTTTAAGCATTTTGATACATTGAGATATCTATTTGACCTCTCTTTGACCGGCGCGAGAAATTAGTATACCAAATGTTACATGTAGAGTGCTAATTATTACATGATGACACATTTTGTGATTTACAGGAGTATAATGTAATTATATGTCATTTAATCAAATCTAACAGGATAATATTTTTTGATACACTGCAGGAGGCAGCATCGTATTATGGGAAAGGTCAGGAGTGAAGGTATGGAAGAGATCAACAAGGATAACTATATCGATAAGGTTTTTCTGCAGCTTCAAAAGAGGTTAAAGAACATAGAGCTTGAAGCAGCAGACAGGGTGGCTGAATCAAATAAATTGAAATGGTTTCCGAGTATAGGTTTTGCACTTGAGGTTCCAGACGATTTTTTAGAAGCGGATAAAGAGAACTCCACTCTCATTTATTTTTCTGAAAATCGGCCCGATCTGGTTCTTGTACATTCGTCGGCCCATGCGGGTCTTACCTTCCAGACTGCAATTTTGGAAAATAAGACATACGCAATGGATCTGTATCATGAAAGGGAGCGAATATGCCAGATTTTAAGACAGACAGACGGAAAGAATGTATTCTATGATCAGGGAAACGTTACAGGAAATCTACCCGTGATATGGTTTGATTACAAAAGCTTTTCTGGGGATGAATGGATCTATAACATGATATTTTTGATTCTTTCAAGCGGAAAACTGGTTATTGGGAGCTTTAATTGCATATTTAATGATCACGAAAAATGGAGACCAGTAATCCTTAAAATGCTTAAGACAATACAAACAGAGGATGATAACGTGAAAGAGTATAATTAAAAAACAGAACCAATTAGGTTTTACGAAGTTGGAGATCTCAGGGTAAGCAGGAAGATCAATAAACATGGAGTGGATTAATGTCAGAAAAACTATTTGTATTTTTTTTCACAGTGTTTTTATATGGTTGTACATATCATAATAATAGCCGTTCTGGTAAAAAAGCTAAAGTCTCTCATAAATATATTAAACTTGTATTACCGCTATTAGGAAAACGAAGTGATTCCGAGGTAGATATTATATTGTTTTTGGAAGCTGGATATTTGATTATATCCTGTATTGCTTATTATACTGCAACTCTTATGGATTTAATATCTTATGAGATTGCAACAATGATATGGGTTTGCATGTTTATTGGGACTACGTTAGCTGCGGCGGGAGGAGAGATAATTAGAGAATCTCGTGATGGATCTACAATAATTATTACAATACTGGAATTATTATTTGGGATTTTATTTGTTTTAGCTGGTTCACTTGTTTCTATACTTACTGTAATCGGCAGATATGATATACTTTTAAAATATTTTCTAAGTTAAAAGAAGGTTATAGAACAAAGCAATCTGCTGAGTAATACATCAGACTGTTTTGATCTATACCTTCTATTAAATTACTTGAAATTTTAAAATTGTACTGGTAATCAGCAGCTCTCCGCAATCTCATAAAGCAGACGCTCGGATTCCTCCCACCCAAGGCATGGATCGGTGATGGACTTTCCATAACAACCATCGCCTACCTTCTGGCATCCAGGTTCAATGTAGCTTTCTATCATCAATCCTTTAACGAGGCTGCGGATCTCCGGCGCGTGCTTCCTGCTGTGAAGGACTTCTTTGGAGATACGGATCTGTTCCCGGTATTTTTTATTGGAGTTTGAATGGTTTGCATCCACAATGCAGGCAGGGTTTTGTAAACTGCGTCTGCTGTACATCTCATGAAGAAGGAATAAATCTTCAAAATGATAGTTAGGGATACACTGGCCATGCTTGTTGACCGCACCGCGCAGAATCGTATGAGCAAGGGGATTCCCGGAGCTTTTCACTTCCCAGCCGCGGTAGGTGAAGTCATGAGCCTGCTGGGCGGCAACTACAGAATTAAGCATGACCGAGATATCACCGCTGGTGGGGTTCTTCATACCAACTGCCACTTCGCAGCCGCTGGAAGTTAAGCGGTGCTGCTGGTTCTCCACGGAACGCGCACCGATGGCAATGTAGGACATGATATCGTCAAGGTAGGTTAAATTCTCCGGATACAGCATCTCGTCTGCTGTGGATAAACCGGTCTCTTCAAATACCTTCATGTGCATACGGCGGATGGCAATGAGACCTTCATGCATGTCCGGCTTTTTCTCCGGATCAGGCTGGTGAAGCATTCCTTTATAGCCTTCGCCTGTGGTTCTTGGCTTGTTTGTATAAATTCTGGGAACCAGGATCAGGCGGTCTTTTGTTTTCTCCTGAACCTTTACCAGACGATTAACATAATCACAGACAGAGTCCTCGTTATCGGCAGAGCAGGGACCAATAATAACCAGAAATTTGTCGCTGTTTCCTGTAAGTACGTCACGGATGGCCTGGTCTCTTTCTATCTTAAGGGCTTTTAAAGCGGCTGGAAGAGGAAAACGATCTTTGATTTCTTCCGGGCTGGGCAAATTGCTGACATATTGAAATCCCATAATATCCTCCTGTGTAATTGCAGTTTTATTTTTTGCAGTTGATTATATAACAGAACACGGGAAAAATCCAGTGTTCCTTGAAATTTGGTTAAGATTGGCTAAGTGCTACTCCATAAGTGTTCCTTTTTTTGAAAAAATGTTGTATGATAATATCGAATGAATTAAGGAAAGGTGTTAAAATATGGAAAAATATTGGAACTGGGGAGGAAATTATATTGGGGTAAAGCAACGGGATTATCTGGTTGCGTGTGATGGAACGGTTCTTGGGAAATTCTACGGCAGAGAGCTGTACGACAGGAACGGCAATTACATCGGAGAATTAGGAAGAAATGACAGACTGATTAAAAATAAAACAAAAGAAAACTTTCGGCGATTGGCATTCAGCCCTTATGTAAAGGGAACCATAACCGGTCCGGGCAAAAGCCTTGCGCCTTATCCCATGATCTCTGGATTTGAGGATTTTATGGTCTGAATTAGAAGGTCACAAAGGAGTACCTATGAAGGATTTAACAAAAGGCAGTCCTGGAAAGGTCATGCTTCAGTTTGCACTTCCTGTTGCAGCCGGTAATATTTTTCAGCTGTTTTACAGCCTTGCAGATACCCGGGTGGTTGGAAGTACCCTGGGAGAGAGTGCACTGGCAGCTGTGGGAGCCACAACCTCGATCAGCACTTTGTTTATTGGGTTTTTATCAGGACTGACCGGTGGCTTTGCCCTTCTTACGGCGAGAAGCTGCGGAGCCGGGGATGAAGAAAAGGTCAGGAGGTACTCAGCAGGCTGCCTGCTTCTTGGAACCCTGACTTCAGCTTTACTTACGCTGCTGTGTGTGTGGGGGCTGCCCTTCTTTTTAAGAGTTCTTAATGTGCCGGATGCTTTGATGCCTGCTGCTTCTGGCTATATCCGTATCATTCTGTTTGGAATGGTTATGATGATGCTGTATAATGCCTGTGCATCTATATTAAGAGCGCTGGGAGATACGGCAGCACCTTTGGCATTTTTGATTTTTTCCAGTATACTCAATGTATTTCTGGACCTTTTCTTTATCCTTGTCCTTCACAGAGGAGTGGAGGGAGCGGCTATTGCAACGGTATTGTCCCAGGCGCTGTCGGCGGTACTAAGCCTGGTGTATATGATAAAGCGGTATCCGGTTTTTCGGTTTCATATAAGGGATTTTAGGATAACAAAGGGAGAGGTTCTTCAGCTTTATTCTGCGGGAATATCCATGGCACTGATGATGTCACTGGTATTTTTCGGAACGCTTTCCCTGCAGAGTGCCATTAATCTCCTTGGAACAGATATCATAGTTGCCCATACCGCTGCCCGCAAGATCACGGAGTTTTTCATGCTCCCGTTTTCGGTGATGGGCGTTACTATGGCTAATTTCTGTGGCCAGAACATGGGAGCATGCAAGATTTCCAGAATCCATAAAGGAATTTCCCAGGCACTTGTGATTACAACCATCTGGTCCGTGGCAATGATAATTTTAAGCTATACCGCCGCGCCTGGTCTGGTGCATCTGGTGACAGGCACGTATGATCGTGAGATAGCTGGAACGGCTGCCCTTTACTTAAAGATTAATTCCGTGTTTTATTTTGTACCTGCAGCAATTTCCATCTTCAGAAATGCACTACAAGGATGCGGTGACCATAAAACGCCGGTTGTGTCAAGCTTTATCGAGCTGACAGGGAAGGTCGCCATTGCAGCATTTTTAGCACCGGTACTAAAATATATGGGAATTATCATAGCGGAACCTGTTGTCTGGGTTCTTATGGTAATTCCTTTGACATGTAAGATCAGAAAGCTATAGAAGTTTTTCAGAGAGAAGATTTTATGTATAGATTAGAGGTATAATATGGAGAGATATGTGGATCTTGATAAGATGCTTCAGTTCCGGGAGAAGAAAGTCAGAATCCAGGAGGAACTAAAGGACAAACATAAGGGGCTGGTTACGGTGGCACTTGCAATGAACATACCGGGGCCAGTCAAGACTTCCCCCGACATTTTACTTGCCTTTTCGGAAGGAACGAAAGCACTGGAACAGGTGGTTTCTGATTCGGGAATCGGCATCGAAGAGATGGCCGCTATATCAGAGAATGCAGGATATATAAAATTCTATGCTCTGAACTGTTTCGATCCTGTGCTGGTTAAAGAACTTGCGGTCAGGCTGGAAGAGACTCACCCGTTAGGACGGCTTTGGGACATTGATGTTTATGATGAAAATGGTATCAGTATGAGCAGAGAATCCCTTTCTGCACCTGTACGTAAATGCTTAATCTGCGGGCAGGATGCAAAAGGGTGCGCCAGAAACAGAACCCATTCGGTTGAGGAACTGATTCGTGAAATAAATAAAATGATCTTTGACTGGAAAACTCATCAGAGTAAATAAGGAGCATTTTAAATTCTATAGATGAATCATAATCTGAAGCTCCATCAGATAATCATATTTAGAGCAGGCAGGAAATTTCACCATGGGCGAGATTAAATATGCGGTTTCGTCTAAAACAATTCCTTTTACCTGGGCATATTTAGCCAGTTCGTTAAATGCAGTGATGGTGTTTTCTTCTGAATAAAGGAAGCTGCGTGTGATATAACGGCCTTCCCGAATGGTTTTTAACTCCATTCCAGGCAGCTTTTTCTCAGATAAAACACCAAATCCACGGACTTTCAAACCATCATCTGCTTGAAGATCTGATCGGGAAAACAAAAGACACATCGTGTTGGTCTCGGGCAGATCCTCATCTGCCCCATTTCTTGTTACATATTTATCTATATCATAAATAGAGATGTCCAGTTTGTGATAATACAAATTCCGGCTCATCTGGTATTTTTCGTATATCCCGATTTTACCGGGATATTTTTTTTGGTCTTCTATCTTTTCTATCAGATGCTCTGTCAGCTGCCGGGAGCTTTCTAAGGCAGCCATTCTGCTTTCCAGCTGCTGTTTATGGGACTTAAGCTGGGTTAATAACTGGTCTGGTTCTTTGTTCTCTTCCAACAGCTTTTTTACGCTTTCAAGCGGAATCCCAAGGGTTTTGTTTAAGTAACGGACTACGTCTATAATGAAAAACTGCTCATAGCTGTAGTAGCGGTATTTGGTTTCGGGTGATATATAACAGGGCTTTAAGAGTCCCATGTCATCATAATTACGCAAAGCCTTCGTTGAAATTTTAAGAAACCGTGCAACTTCCCCAATTGTATATAAGTTTGTCATTTTTTTCACACTCCGCTATTGACTTTGCCTCTATGGCAAAGTTTATAGTAATAGTATAAATGAATCTCAACAAAGGAGTCAAGAAAATTGGAGGTTGAAATGAATCAGGTTAAAATTGAGATTGACGGCATGGAAGTTTATACAGAAAAAGGAAAGACGATCATGGAGGCAGCGGAGCATGCGGATATATACATACCTCACCTGTGCCATCATCCGGACTTGCATGCGGAGGGCGGCTGCAGGCTGTGTGTGGTCGAAATAAACGGGAAAAAGGAACCTCAGACTGCCTGCACCACACTGGCTGAAGAAGGCATGTCAGTAAATACAAAGTCAGAGGATCTTGACCGGCTGAGAAGGCTCTCCATGGAATTGATGCTGGCCAATCATGTAGATGACTGTACGACCTGTCCCAAATATCTAAAATGCGAGCTTCAATCTCTGATCCAGTATCTGGGAGTCAGCACTTCCAGGTTAAGAAGAACCCTAAATGCGGTAAATATGGAAACTGGTAATCCGTTAATTATCAGAGATTCCAATCGCTGTGTGGCTTGCGGACGCTGTGTGCGTGTCTGCCGCGATGTGAGAGGGGTTGGAATTCTTGAATATCATAAGAATGAAGAAGACAGAATAACAGTCGGTGTAACCGGAGATCTTTCTTTGGCAAAAGCAGATTGCCGTTTCTGCGGTGCATGTGTGGAAGTATGTCCGACTGGAGCTTTACAGGATAAGAAAGGAACTTTTAAAGAGGGAAACAGACAAGATATCCTCATACCCTGTAAGCAGGAATGCCCAGCCGGTATCAATATTCCCAAGTATGTCCGCCTTATTAAAGAAGGAAAGTATGAGCAGGCGGCCGCGGTTGTCCGGGAAAAAGCACCGTTTCCCAAGTCGTTGGGGCTGGTGTGCATGAGATTTTGTGAATCTGCCTGCAGAAGAAAAGAGATAAATGGAGCTGTTTCGATCAGAGAACTGAAACGGTTTGCAGCAGAACAGGATACTTATCAGTGGAAAGAAAAGTCTGTTTTCAAACCAAAAACTGGAAAAAAAGTGGCAGTTGTCGGAGCCGGTCCGGCAGGACTTACGGCGGCTTACTATCTTGTTAAATCAGGACATGCAGTTGATGTTTATGAAAAACTTCCGGTTGCAGGAGGAATGCTCTCAGCCGGAATCCCGGATTACCGTCTGCCTGCATCAATTGTGGAAGAGGAAATTGCAGTGATCAGAGAGGCAGGAGTAAAAATTTTCACCAATCGGAAGATCAATTCATTGGAAGAACTGAGAAACCTTGGCTATGAAGCAATTCTGATTGCTGTGGGAACCGATAAGGGAGTGCGGATTCCGCTTCCCGGGGCTGATCTTTTCAATGTACATGTAAATATTGATTTCCTCAGACGGGACCTGTTAAACACTCATATGGAACTGAAAGATTCTGTTGTGGTATTAGGCGGTGGGAATGTTGCCTTCGACTGTGCAAGAACTGCCAAGCGGCTGGGCTGCAGTCAGGTATCTGTGGTATGCCTGGAAGAGGAAGGCAGTATGACCGCCGGTGAAGAAGAGATTACAGAAGCCAGAGAAGAAGGGATCCAGATTTACAACGGAAGAACTTTTGTAAGAATTATAGAAAAGGACGGAAAAGCAGCCGGCGTTCTCTGCCGTGAAGTTGAGAGCTTCACATTTGATGAAAACAGAAAGCTGATTTTAACAGAAAAAGAAGATTCTGATCATGTGATTCCCGGAGAGATGGTTATATTTTCCACCGGACAGAAGCCGGATCTGGAAAGCTTTGAGGAGCTGTCTTTGAATCCGAGAGGGCTTATGGAAACAGATAGCAGTGGAAACACGGGAATAAAGGGAGTTTTTGCAGCTGGTGATGCGGTTACAGGAACAGCTTCTGTCATTCAGGCAATTGCGGGAGCCAGAAAGGCAGCATCTGAAATCGACCGTTATTTAGGTGGGGATGGCAATATAGAAGAATCTCTATCAGAATATCAGGAAGCAGACGGCTTCATTGGTAAGTCAGAGGGATTTGCAGAATTAGACCGCAGGACATACCGGTGCATTTCACTGGATCAGCGAAAAGATAACTTTAATCTTATGACAGAAGGGCTTGAGGAAGCGGAGGCCAGATGTGAAGCAGAAAGATGCCTGCAGTGTGATCTGCGTCCAAGGCTTACCAGATCCAGGTTCTGGACAGAGTATCAGTATAAATAAAGAGGGTGAAAAAATGGAAACGGAGAGAATTGAAATATTCGGACACGGGATTAAAGGAAGACCTTCTGCAGAAAGATGGAGCAGCAGGGAATGGAAAGAGCTTGTCTGTCTTTTTCCGGAAGACCAGAGTGAAAGCGGGACTGTAAAATATCTGCTGGAACATTATCTGGATGAAATAATAAGTGGTATGGAAGCTTTAAAAGACCGGCTTAAACTAAACAGTATATGCGCGTTGTTGTCGAAGAATCACGAAATTTATGAAGAGAAATTCAGACTGAGTGGAATTCAGACTAATCTGACAGATGACATGAAAGGGATACAGAAAGAAATATTCAAAGAGGGAATTCTGGTTCATCATGCAGAGACAATGCTGGCTCTTCACCGAAATCTGACGGATGAAAATTATGTACCTCATAAAATCATATCTGTAACAGGCGATGTTATGGAGCCGGGAATTTATGAAATTCCCTTTGGAATCACCCTGGAAGAAATTATTACCAAATACGCAAAAGGAGTAACCGCTGGTAAAACAGTAAAATTTGTGTCTGCAGGCGGGAGCATGGGAGCAGTTTATGGTGCGGATGAACTGGATACTCTATTTACCTATTCCAGCCTTTTAAAAGAGGGAACCATGCTTGAATCAGCCCAAATAGAGGTTTGCTCCAATGATACCTGTATTGTGGACTGGGCTTGTAAGAGAATGCTTATAAACAGCAGGAAAACCTGCGGATCCTGTGTGTACTGCAGGGAAGGAATCTATCAGCTTTTCCGTATTTTGCAGGATGCAGCAGAAGGAAAAGGCAGGGAAGGTGATATTTCCTTAATGAAAGAAATTTGTGAAACGTTGAAATCAGGAACTTTATGCGATATCGGAAGAACAGCAGCTGTTCCTCTGCTGACAGCTATGAATAAATTTGGGGAAGAATTTGAAAAACATATAGACAGAAAGATCTGTCAGTCGTTAAGCTGCATTTCCTATGTGAAATTTTATATTGATCCTGCTCTCTGCAACGGATGCGGAGACTGTATGGTGTGTCCGGAGCATGCGGTCAGAGGAGGGGAAAATTTAATTCACATCATTGATCCAGATATTTGCAGCAAGTGTGAAAGATGTACAACGGTATGCAGCAGGAACGCTGTAAGACGGTATGGTACTGTAAAACCAGTTCTGCCGTCAGAACCGGTACAAGCCGGAAGTTTTTCTGGTGAGGGTAATGGAATAAAAAAGGGACTTGGCAGAAGGCGGAGAGTATAAGGCGTTTTGGCAGAGCAGAAACAGTTTATAATTAAAATTATAAAATATAAAAAATAAGACGGAGGATGGAATCATGAGAGAGATGGAAGCGGATGTAATTGTTGTAGGCGGAGGAGCTGGAGGACTTGCTGCTGCAATAGCGGCTGCAGAGCAGGGGGCAGAGGTGATTGTATTTGAAAAGGCCAATACAACTGGAGGCTGTGCCAACATGGCAATGGGTCTTCTGGGTGTGGAGACAAAATTGCAGAAGGACAGGCTGATTGATTGCACCAGGGAGGGCGCATTCCAGAAATTTATGGATTACACACACTGGCGTGCCGATGCAAGACTGGTAAAGGATTACCTTGACAAATCAGCAGATACCATCGAATGGCTTCAGAATATGGGGGTAAAGTTTGCACTGCCTTCCAAGTATTTTCCTGGTTCAGAGGCAACCTGGCACATCGTACAGCCTAAGACAGGAGCACCCGGTTTAAGAGCTGCTGCGACCATGATCAAAGCAATGACAGACAGAGCGGAAGAACTGGGAGTGACAATCTGTCTGGAGGCTCCGGTACAGCGGCTTATCAAGGAGAATGGTGAAGTAGTTGGCGTGATTGCAAAAGACGGAGAGGGAGAAATAAATGCCTATGGTTCTGCTGTGATTATCGCTACCGGAGGGTTCGGGGATAATCCTGAATTTATCAAAAAACATACCGACTATGAATGGGGCAAGGATCTTTTCTCCTATCGGATTCCGGGGCTTACAGGAGATGGAATCAGCATGGCATGGGAAGCAGGTGCTGCAAAGGACCACTTGGATATGGAACTGGTATTTTTTGCACCGAATACAGGAGGCTATGCACCCATCGAATTGCCGTTCCGTCAGCCTAACCTTTTCGTTAATTTAGACGGACAGAGATTTTATGATGAAGCAGTTGTGGAAAATCCGGTATTCTCAGTAAATGCCATTGCCAGACAGAAGGAGAGGACTGTATTCTCTATTATTGATGATGCTATTTTACAGCAGTACGATAAAAACGGGCTGGATCTGGTGAATGTTGTTACCTCCAATATCAGCATGGATGATTTCAAACAGGAAATGAATGAAATGATCAAAAATGGAAATGACGTACTGTTCATTGCTGATTCGATTGAGGAACTTGCCGAAAAAACAGGAATTGATAAAGAAGGACTTACAAAAACCATTACGGATTACAATGAGTGCTGTAAATTCAGAGATACCTTATTTAATAAAAATCCAAAATATTTAAAGCCGATTAACGGACCGAAATACTATGCACTGAAGTTTGCACCAAGTGCGTATGGAAGTATTGGCGGAATCCGGATTAACTATAAGACAGAGGTGGTTGACAAGGATAATCAGGTGATAACGGGTCTTTATGCAGCAGGAACAGATGCGAATTCTATCTGCAATCCGGATTATGTATTTATTCTTCCAGGTAATTCTCTTGGGTTTGCTGTCAATTCAGGAAGAATGGCAGGAGAGAACGCGGTCCAGTTTATTAAAGAACATTTTTCTGAATAATGAAATAAAATAATATTAAGAGAGGGAGCGCTGCGGGGATGGCAGGCTCCCTTTCTTAACATTTTTTAAGGTACTGTTTCTCCAGAGTTAAGATTCCCGGAGTAAACTGAAATCATAGAAAATAAAAGGGAGGCTCTAAACAAAATGGAGATAGAAAGACCGGCTATGGCCGGAACGCTGGAATCCAGTGACTGTCAGGTAACCGTGGAACCCGGAGACGGCAGAATCGATCTCACACTGGAGAGTGCAGTGATCAATCAGTTCGGCAACCAGATCAGGAAAGTGGTTTTTGAAACTCTGAATCAATTGGGAGTGGATAATATTAAAATATCCATTGTAGACAAAGGTGCTCTTGACTGTACCATCAAAGCCAGGGTAGAAGGAGCGGTATCCCGTTCTGCCGATCACTTTGTCAACACTCTTTGGGGAGGTGTTTAAGGATGATCAATTTAGTGAAAAAGCGGCTCAGAAGAACCATGATGTTTTTAAATGCCCAGAAACCGGGATTAATTAAGGATCCCTATATTTATAAACCGGACAGTATTATTCTGGATCTGGAGGATGCGGTTGCAGAGAATCAGAAAGATGCCGCCAGATTTTCCCTGTATCACGCGCTGAAGGAGATTGATTACAGAGGCTGTGAACGGGTAGTCCGGATTAACGGACTGGATACACCATACTGGCTGGAGGATATCCGGTGTGCGGTGGCAGGCGGATGTGATTCCATTCGTATTCCCAAAACGGAATGTCCCAAAGAAATCCACAGAGTGGAAGAGGAGATTATTAAGGCGGAAAAGGATTTCGGGATACCGGAAGGCAGGACCCTTATTATGGCAGCGATCGAATCTGCAAGAGGCGTCATGAAGGCTCTGGATATCTGCGAAGCATCGGACCGTCTTTTTGGAATTGCTTTGTCAGGCGGAGATTATACCAAGGATTTACAGACTCACATTACAGGAACGGGCATTGAGCTGATGGGTGCCAGACAGAATTTAATTATTGCTGCAAGAGCTGCAAAGGTACAGTGTTTTGATACCGTATATACCAACCTGGATGATATGGAGGGATTCCGAAAGGACGTGGAAAATATTCATCTCATGGGATTCGACGGTAAATCCATTGTCAATCCGCGGCAGATCCCTGTGGTTCATGATATCTTCACTCCATCCGGAAAGGACATTATCTTTGCGGAAAAGGTAGTAAAGGAGATTGAAGAGAAAAAGAAACTGGGAATCGGTGTATTTACAGTAGATGGTAAAATGATTGACATTGCATTTTATGACGGAGCAAGGAGAACCATTGAACTGGCTAAGGCCTCCGGCGTATATAAAGGAGATTTATAAGATGATCAATGCAGTAGGAAGAGAGATTCCGGAAGAAATCTTAAAACAGACAGGGAAAGAACCATTTAAGGGGAATCATTATTTTGATGGATATGAGTATAAAAAGGACGGTCCGTCTACCAGGTGTGTGATTAATTCGCAGGGAAGCAAGCTGGTGGAGAACATTCATGAGGTGCTGGTAAAATGCGGCATTCAGGATGGGATGACACTGGGATTTCATCATCATTTCCGGGACGGGGATTATGTGGTAAACATGGTGATGGAAGAAATTCACAACATGGGCATTAAAGACCTTACCATTTGTGCCAGTTCTCTTGGAAAGGCACATGATAAGCTTGTGGAATACATTGAAGATGGTACAATTACAAATATCCAGTCTTCTGGTGTAAGAGGAAAAATCGGCCGTGCCATATCAGAAGGCAAACTGAGAGGACTGGCCGTCATGCGTTCCCACGGCGGAAGAGTCCGTGCCATTGAGACTGGAGAAGTGAGAATTGATATCGCATTTATCGGATCACCTACCTGCGATGATTACGGAAATTGCCGCGGAATCGGCGGAAAGTCTGACTGCGGTGTGCTTTCTTACTCCATGGTTGATGCGGATTATGCGGATAAAGTAGTTGCAGTGACAGACTGTCTGGTACCATTTCCAAACTTTCCAGCCCACATTTCCATGACAAAGGTGGATTATGTAGTTGTAGTAGACCAGATCGGAAATCCGGATAAAATTGCGACGGGAGCGGCAAAACCTACAACAGATATGAGAAAACTGATGATGGCGGATTACTGCACCCAGTTTGTAGTGAATACTCCATATTTCAAAGACGGATTTTCCTATCAGACCGGAGTGGGCGGCGCTTCCATAGCCTCAACCATCTCTCTGGCAAAAATTATGAAAGAGAGAAATATCCGGATGAAGTTTGGGGTGGGCGGTTTAACAAAGCCCATGTGCGATCTTTTGGAGAACGGTCAGGTGGATGCACTGTTAGATACCCAGGATTTTGATTTAAATGCTGTGGAGTCCGTGATTAACCCCAAACATTTCCGTATCAGTGCGGGCGAATATGCAGATCCCTTTAATAAGGGCGCTGTGGTAAATAAACTGGATTTCGTCATACTGGCAGCGCTGGAAGTCGATGTGAATTTTAACTGCAATGTAGTGGTTGGGTCTGACGGCATTATTACCGGTGCACAGGGCGGTCATCCGGATACTGCGGCCGGTGCAAAATGTACCATCGTAATCGCACCTCTTCTTCAGGGAAGAATTCCAGCCATCTGTACTGACGTAACAACGGTTACTACTCCGGGAGAATCCATTGACGTAGTGATCACAGATTATGGAATTGCCATTAATCCAAGGAGACAGGATTTAATTGATTCTATGAAAAATGTGGATCTTCCGTTTAAAACCATAGAAGAACTGAGAGATATTGCATATTCCATCGTGGGGGAGCCGGAACGGGTGCAGTTTGATGATAAAGTAGTGGGAATTATAGAAAGCCGTGATGGAACCATCATGGATGTTGTCCGTAAAATTAAAAATTTCGAATTTTCAGGAGAATAGACAATGCAAAGCAGGTCTTGTGTGAATGTACCCTCTAAGGAGGAAGAAGCTGCATACCGGATTGGAAATCTGGCGTACCGTGCGCTGCTTGAGGAGGTTTATACTCTTGTAAAGCCAGGTCTGGTGGATCCTTATTCCAATGGGGCCCATACCGATATGGATGTCGCTTCCTTTGAACGGAGTGCCAAAGCACTGAAGCCTTATTTTATCACAATGGCTCTGGAGGGGGAGAGGCTGTGGGAGGCTCCCCCTGTGTTATTTGAAACCATTCGCAGAATCGGCATTCTGGCGGAACGGGCCATGTATCTGGCAACCGGAGGCGTTAATACACACAAAGGCCTGATCTTTCATCTGGGAATATTAAGTTCGGCTGCAGGAGCCTGCCACCGGTTCTTTGGAAGAGTTACCTTAAAACAACTGATGGATATGGAACAGGCCATGGTCAGGAATGTGCTGGAAAATGAAGTCCGGGATATGGAAAATTTTGTATCAAAAGGAGAGAAAAACCTTCAAAAGTACGGGCTGACCGGCGCCAGGGGGGAAGCGATCAGCGGTTATTCCTCTGTATTTGAGATTTCCCTGCCGGTAATGACCATGGGTCTTACCACTAATCAGGAGTGGAACCTCATCAAACTGGAAACTCTGTTTCATCTGATGAGCCGGGTGGACGATTCCAATATTTTATCCAGACATAATCCGAAGGTCTTAAAGCAGGTGAAGGATATTGCAGCCGGTTTTTTATATGCCGGAGGTGCCTATAGAAAGGAAAGCATGGAACGGTTAAAAGAACTGGACCATTGGTTTGTGAAGAAGAATATCAGTGCAGGAGGAAGTGCAGATCTTCTTGCTGTCACCATATTTCTCACACAGTTAACAGAGGAGTTGGGAGGATTCTATGGAATTCATGAGGCTGGAAGGCAGTCCCTTTCATGGGAAAGAGCTGGAGCGTTTGAGGGAATTTCTTGCCTGTAATCAGCTGGATTACGATGAGGAAATTGAATATACCATATGCCTTCTGGATGAGAACTACCGGATTGTGGCAACAGGCTCTGCTCATGAGAATGTGTTAAAATGCATTGCTGTGGATCCGGAGGCCAGAGGCTTCGGACTGGCGGCAACCATTGTATCAGCACTGGTTCAGTATGAATTTGATAAGGGAAGGTCCCATATACTCCTTTATACCAAGCCGGGTAATCAGGAAATGTTTGAAAATCTGGGATTTTACAGTGTCTTAAAAACCGGGGAAATTCTTTTTATGGAAAACCGGAAAGAGGGCTTTTATCATTTTATCCGCCGTTTAAAAGAGGAGACTCCAAAGGAAGCACTGCTGCCTGGACCGGTAATTGGATGTATGGTAGTAAACTGTAATCCTTTTACCAACGGACACCGGTATCTGGTGGAGCAGGCAAAAAACTACTGTGATTATCTTCACGTGCTTGTCTTATCCGATGACAGGAGCCTGTTTAAAGCAGAGGAGCGGTATCAGCTGGTAAAAGAAGGAGTCAGGGACTTATCCGGAGTGATAGTTCACAGGTCATCCGATTTTGTTATCTCGGCTGCAACCTTTCCTACGTATTTTATGAAGGAGAAAGCACAGGCCCAAAAGGCCAACTGCCTGCTGGATCTGACTTTATTTGCACGCCGCATCGCTCCGGAACTGGGAATTACCAGACGTTTTGTGGGGACGGAGCCAAACTGTGCAATAACCAGTCAGTATAACGAAGAGATGAAGCAGATTCTGTCCCAATATGGAATTGAGGTTATGGAATTTGAACGGAAAAAAATAAAAGGTACAGCAGTGAGTGCTTCCGCGGTTAGGATATGGTATGAAAAGGGTGACTTTAATCATATTAAGGATGTGGTGCCTCAATCTACTCTGGAATATCTGATAAATAAAAAAAGCCAGAGGTCTAAGGGATAAACCGGTATCCCAGACCTCTGACAGTTACAATATGGGCCGGCTTCTGCCGGTCCTCTTCGATTTTACTGCGGAGACGATTGATATAAACCATAATGGCATTGTCATCAACTGCCACGCTGTTGCCCCACACGTGTTCGTAGATCATCTCTTTAGTGTAAACCTGCCCGGGATGTTTTAAGAACAGAAGCATCAGACTGCTTTCTTTCGAAGATAGTATGATCTCTTCCCCCTTGTTATAAAAACGCATGGTGGAAGTGTTATAGGAAAAGGGACCGCATTCCAGAATATCAGAACTTTCCAGAATCTGGTTTTTATAGCGTCTTATAAGTGCCTTTACCTTTGCACCCAGAACAAGAGGACGAAATGGTTTTGTGATATAATCATCTGCGCCCAGAGACAGGCCATATAAGGAATCATAGTCCTCGTTGCGTCCGCTGACGATCATGACCGGAGTCTGTATCCCCTGGCTTCGCAGTTTCTTAATGACTTCGAAGCCCTCCATATCACCCAGCATAACATCCATAAGAATCATATCATAGGTGTGGTTTTTTATATAGTTAAGAGCAGCAAGACCGCTGTCTGCCACAGTAGTTTCCAGATCATTGCTGCGCATGACTTTTTCCAGCAGCTTTAAAACGGCTGGATCATCATCTACGATTAGTACTTTATCAGACATAGTTTCCCCCAAATGAAAATCATGTAGAATTTTATCGAAATTTGTTATAATTTATTATAATATTAATATTAGAACAAGTCAATGAGGAAGAGACAAACGAGGAGCAGAATCATGAATAAAATAAATGGAAAGAGAAATTATACCGGAATATTTATCTGCTGTGCCATGGCGGCCGTTCTGGTTATTTTCTGCTTTCTTGTCTTTGGAATCTGGAAGGAATATAAGGATGCGATTATAAACAATCAGAAAAAGCAGATGCTTCTGACGACCCAGAGTATGGGCGAGAATCTAAAGGTCTTTATAGAAGGATACCAGGCAGATTTAAATACGATTTATGATATTGTCGAGGAAAACTATAAAAAGACCGGAACCAGAGACTGGAGTATCATCAGGGAATATGTGTCCAATCATAAACGCTTTGTTTATGATGTGATTGTGGAGGATACGAAAGGAAATCTGATAAAGAGTATCAAGGGATACGGCGTGGAGAAAATTAACTCCGTCACTGCGATTAATCAGTCCGAGCAGTTTCTTCAGTGCAAGCTGGAGAATGGGGATCTTTATCTGGTATTAAAGAGAGACCTGCCTGACATTGGTTCTATCTCCATTGTAATTAATGAGAGAGATTATTATAAGTCACTAGTCTCCAATATACGGCTTGGAACCAACGGATATGTTGTTATTAAGGATTCCTCCGGTATAATTCTTGCCCACCCTCAGGAGAAGCAGTGGGGGATCAATGTCATTTCAGGCAGGAAAGAGATGTTTCCTAACGTGGATTTAACCAGCTTAGAGCAGATGATAGACAAGCAGAACCGTGGGGAAGAAGGGGTTTCTGAGTATTATTCCTATTGGTGGGTAGATCCGGGGGTACCGGAAGTTAAAAAAATCTGCTCTTATTCTCCGGCAAAGATCGGGGATGGTTTTTTGATCGTGAGTGCAGTAATTGATTATAATGATATCTATATTCCGGTGGCAGCAGGATTCTTTAAGCTTGGACTTGTCTTTTTCTGTGCCATGGCAATTGTCCTTGGTCTTGTGATTTATATCGGAGACTTAAGGGTTCAAAAGCGAAAGGATACGGAGGAAATTGCCTATCTTCTGGAACTGAATAAGATCCTGGAAGAAATCCATCAGAGTGAGGAAACCATAGCCCACCAGCAGAGACTTCAGATCATGGGAACCATGACAGGGGGAATTGCCCATGAATTTAACAATCTGCTGACGCCCATTATGGGGTATGCAGAACTTCTGATGCTGGATCTGCCAGAACGGTCCGAGGATTATGATAATGCTTCGGAGATCTATGAAGCTTCCGCAAAAGCAAAGGAAATCATTCAGCAGATCTCATCTTTAAGCCGGAAAAACATGGAAACAGCGTTTAAAAATCTCAGCGGTGAAAAGGTGTTAAAACGATCAATTAAGATGGTGAGTTCTGTCTGTCCCCCTAATATACATTTAAAGGATATGATCACACTTCATGGAGAGAGCTTTCTGGGCAATGAAACACAGATGAATCAGGTTATATTAAATATCTGCGTTAATGCCATTCATGCCATCGGACACAGAGAGGGAACTATTACCATATCCTGCCAGGTAGTAGACCGGGAAGACCTGACACAATATAAGATTTCCACGCTTCCGGAGGGCTGGAAGCATTATATCCGGATTGATGTTGAAGATGATGGAGAGGGGATGAGCAGCGAAGTGGTGAAGCAGATTTTTGATCCGTTTTTTACCACAAAGAAAAATGGAAAAGGCACAGGACTGGGACTTTCCCTGGTGGAGCAGATCATTCATTCCCATAAAGGATATGTGTTTGCAGAAAGCATTCTGGGCAAGGGAAGCATTTTTCATCTGTATCTTCCGATTAATGAGCAGAAGGAGCGGGAAGAACCGGTTCAGCTGGGGGTAAATGGACCAGTTCTCAGAATCATGATCGTAGATGATAATCCTAAGGTCCTGCGGCTTCTGGAAAAAAACTTCAGTAAACTGAATGTTCCTCTTATTTCCTGTATGGATTTTGAAGAGGCCAGAAGAGTCTTAAAAGAGCAGGAAGTGGACGCTGTTGTAACGGAACAGTATGTCAGGGGAAAAAGTGGCGTGGATTTCTGTATGTCCTTACAGGGACCATATCCGGGAGTGGTCCGCATTCTTATGATCGACCGGGTGACAAAGGAGCTGGTAGAGGCAAAGAAGCGGAGAATGATTGATGAATACATTGATAAACCGGTATCTGATTCCGCTATATTAAAGGCAGTCAGAAATTTAAAGGAATTATTCTAAAATAATAGTGTCAAATCTTAACAATTTTTAATTTTTCTCTTAAAGAAATGAAAGGGAGAAGATGTGAGGCTGTAAGGTTGGACCTTTATACTTTTCTCATAAACAAAATATGAGGAGGAAGAAAAACATGAATGAGACAATGCTTGCATTATTAGGATTTGCAACCATTATCATGATCATTGTTTTACTGCTGAGAAATGTTACTGTTCCCGCTCTTGCATTTATCGGAGTATCCAGTATCAGCGCGCTGATTCTGGTTTTAACAGGAACCTTTACAGTCAAAGAAATTGGGGATTTTATTAAGGCAGGAGTTGCCGATGTGCATTCCACTGCTGCACTGTTTATATTTTCGGTGTTGTTTTTCGGAATTATGACAGATGCGGGCATGTTTGACTGCATCATCAATGCTTTAATGAAAAAAGTGGGGCATAATGTAATTGGTGTTACGCTTATGACCTGTATCATTGCGATGATCGGCCACCTGGACGGAGGCGGAGCTTCTACGTTCCTGATCACCGTACCGGCTATGCTGCCGATTTATAAAAAGTTAAAAATGCGCCCAACCACGCTGCTTTTAATCTGTGTTACATCAATGGGTGTTATGAATTTACTTCCATGGGGCGGTCCAACCATGCGTTCTGCTTCTGTTTTGGGAATTGATGCCAATGTGCTCTGGATGAGACTTCTTCCAATGCAGGCAGTTGGTATTGTTGTTGCATTATTTACCGCATTCTTCTGGGGCGTTATGGAGAAAAAACGCGGAGCTGGAATTGACAGCACTCTGGTAATGGAAGATACAGAAGTTCTGGAAGAAAGTGCTTCTACCAGTGATCTGGGAAATCTTGCAAGACCCAAGCTTTTAGTATTTAATATTGCACTGACACTGCTTGTGATTGTATGCCTTGTATTTTTAAAGGTTCCATCCTACCTGACCTTCATGGTGGGCTGTGTAATTGCTCTTCTGGTTAACTATCCCGGAGCAAAACTGCAGAATAAGATTATTAAATCCCATTCAGGTCCTGCTCTTATGATGGCTTCCACCATTCTTGCAGCCGGCGTATTTTTAGGCGTGCTGGAGCAGAGTGAAATTATGAACCATATGGCAAATATTCTGGCTTCTTTTATTCCACAGTCTATGGGCCATTTCTTACCTTTAATAATCGGCGTTTTATCCGTGCCGCTGACACTTTTGTTCTGTACGGATTCTTATTTCTATGGACTCCTTCCGGTTCTGATCAGTGTCGGAAACAACTTCGGAGTGGATCCGGTACATACCGCAATTGCCATGGTGGTATGCCGAAACTGTGCAACCTTTATCAGCCCTGTCGTTCCAGCTACGTTCCTTGGACTCGGCCTTGCTGGTGTTGAGATTAAGGATCATATAAAGAATTCCTTCTTCTGGATCTGGGGCGTCAGCCTTGTATGTCTGGTTGCCGGTATTGTACTTGGTGTCATAACATTTTAAATATATCCTAAGAATAACGGGGCTGCCGAAATGGCGGCCCCGTAGTCTTTCTTTTATTAGAAAAACTGCGATCTGTTATCAAGCCAGCTTTCGGTATGATAACAGATCGCAGTTTTTTATGATAATCCGACAGGATCCAGCCTGCCGCAGGAAGTATCCATAACAAAGCCTTTTATGGTAATACCGGAAGGCATCAGCGGGTGTTCTTTTAGCAAGGTAACAGAGCGTTTGACCGATGTCTTGGAGTTTTCAAATCCCTGAAACAGGTGATCAAAATCAAATCCCATTTCTTTTTGTTTCTGTATGGTTTCTCTTGTAATACCACGCTGTAACAAATGGTTGATAATGGTTTCGGAGCTGATGGACGCGGCTCCGCATTCCGTATGGCCAATTACCATGACCTCTTCTACACCAAATTCCAGTATGGCAATCAGCAGGCTGCGTATGGTACTGTCGCATGGGTCTAATATCAGGCCGCCAGCATTTTTAATTAATTTTAATTTCCGTTGTGGATACCGAGGGCAGCAGGAAGAAGCTCAACCAGCCGGGTGTCCATACAGGTCAGTATGGCAAGCCTTTTCCGGGGATATTTGTTGAAATGAAAGTGTTTATAGAAACCGCTGTTCACAAAGCTGTCATTGTATTGTAAAATTTCATCAATCATAATCTGCCTCCTTTTATATGGTGTTAGATACATGATAAAGGTTTTATCTTAACTCAGGCTTACCGTTCTCCTTAAAGATTATTTAGATAGACAGGTGGAATTGTGTTATAATGATAGAAAATGTCGAAAAATGTAAGCGCTTAACTAATTGTGTCGGATGAAAAATATTGATAAAAATATTGTAGAATATTTATATTAAATATACAAATATGTGAAAAAAATAAAAAGGTTAATGTAAAAAACTATCAAAAAATAAACGATATATTGTGCTTCATTAACAAAAAATAATTTACTACTTGCTTATTTTGTAAGCTGGTTGTAAAATCCATCTGTAAGTGCTTACACAATTTTACATGTATATGGTGTTTTTAAGACACCCAAAACGTTATGGTTTTAACAATTTCTTTGATATCGGGACTGATAGTTGTTGCAGTAGGATACTAAACAGGAACAGGGGTCGGAAATATGCTGATACTGTTTAGGACCGCACATGCAAAGGTTAGAGGCATATATGATGTGCTGATCTGGCATGGACGAAGAATGCCATTGAAATTGTGAAAACTGTACCAATGATAAAGATGATGCAAAGTCAATGCCCGCCTGGCCGGAGGACGCAGCCGAGTTTGTCAGGGCATCATAAATAACAATACGTGGACCAGAATGGATTGAATTAAATAGCTTATCGCCAAAGTTAGGGCGGGCTGTTTGGCAGAACAAAACCTGTAATAGAAGTAATGGAGATATTCTGTGAAATCGGGGGACTTTCACTGGGTATCCGTTATATTTAAGGTTTATGTTGTTGAAATGACCGGAAACAAGACGTCCTGAATTTTGTTTGATACTTTCCTGGCTGTGAAACGTATGAAAAAATAAAAAGATCGTGCTGCAAGAGTGGGATATACCGCTTTGCAGCACGATCTTTTTGGTGAAAATGGCAGGTAGATAAATTATAGATACAGGTGTGAAATGCAAATATAGATATATATATAGATTTTGATGTACGGGAGTAGATGCGGCAATCTGCAGCGTAACAGTGGCTATTTTAAAGCAGAAGTCCAGGTACATGAAACAAAACTATATCGCTATAGAGGTGACGAATTAGTGATGGTTAGCAGCCGGATTTATGAAAATGAGACAAATTAGGTGTTAAAACAGCGCACAAACAGTTTGGGATTGTGAACTGCTCGTTTCTTTTTCTTACGGAACTGCAGTTCACCAGCAGGGAAAGGATATTTATGATGCGGTTCTTTGCTCAAATGAAACAATGTATTGATACAATGCAAAAGGGATAATTACTTAAATAGTACAATGAGAGTTTCTTGCTGGAGACTCTTTTTTTGTTTTTTATATGGAAAATTCGGGTGAAATGTTTGGGGGGATTTACAGTCAAGTCAAATGAAGCGTAAATGTGCCTCACATTCAACGATTTACGGTTAAAATTGATGCTTTTCTTTTTGATTTTAACCCAATAACAGAACATACGTTCGCAAAAATGTTGACAACAGGATTATAAAGTATTATGATCTAGATGTCGACAAATAGAACACATGTTCGAAAGAAGGTATAAAAAGCAAAGATTATTTGGTGGCAATATGTATGCCATAGTTAAATAATCAAAATAAATTTCAAGCATAATTAAAATAAAAAGAGGAGAAAAAATATGTCAAGTACAAACAAAACTTCATTAGGATTAAATATGTGGGAAGCATCGGATAAGCCGGTTAGACAAGATTTTGTCAATGATAATACTATTATTGATGAGAAGATAACTCAGTTAAGTAGCAATTTAGATAATGTAAATAGTAATATAGATAACGTAAATAGCAATTTAGATAACGTAAATAGTAATTTAACGAATTTAAAAAATGACATTGCGCCAAAAGCCATCGAATGGCCAGATCGAATAAGAATGAGTGGTTATTACACTCATTCCGCTAATGGTTTGACGAAACTGGCAACCGGGAAATATCTGCCTTATGCTACTGATGGCAATGAGGGTGACGGTTGGGTTATCATTGCAATAGCTTATAATGCTCGTTACATTGGTCTATTCGCAAGTCAGGTAAATAGCACCAGGGGCGGATTTGGGCGCTTAGACACAAATGACAATAGTATGACTTGGATAAAATTCTCCAGCTAAATGATCATTTATTTTACAGTAAAGTTAATCTAATTGTCCTATATGGCTCCCATATCCACCCGCCTGAAACATTACACCGCCTGTAATAAACAGTATCAAACCACAAAGAATACCATTTTTGTATAATAAAATCTGTATCACGGTATACTTCAATTACATATTTTTCAGATATAGTCTTCGGGGCATCGCTTTTAGTATTACATAAATATATGGCTTTTTCGTTTATGTTGGTGGGAAAGATATTTACACCTAACGTATCGTCTGGAAGCGCGGTACCCCCCTTTAAATTGCTATTTATTAAACGGATGCTGATACTCCCTATATCATCAATCAAAAGAGGAGTATCAGCACAAAAATGTTTCTTTCTAACAGAAGTTTACCATAGAAAAAAAGGAATGTGGCAAGTAACTAAATGCTTATGAAACGGCAAACATCATAATCACGATGGTATGTAGGTGAGCATCAGATAAAAAATTCAACTAAAATCAAATATGAAACAAAAATTAAAATTACAAGCAATTATGAAAGGAGGAACCTATTATTTATGAACCGACCGGAATGTTTACATATCCCGACTCTCTACGAGGGAGACCAAGCACAGATCAGTTGGGGAGCAGGAGAAGCAGATACAAATTATATTGTGGAACGAGTATTTAATGAATCTTTTTTGCAAGCCATGTCTGGATGTACTTGGGACAATCTTGACAGTACAAATGCAACATGGAGCAGGCATGAACAGGAAGATCTGAACTGGCATGAAATCGAAACCAGAACAGGCAAAGGTCAGAATTGGGAACGTCTGAATTATGAGCAGTTAAGCTGGTCACAGCTTGAGAGTAATTCCTATACCTGGCAGCAGTTGGAAGAGCGGGTAATCAGTTTTGAAATATTTAAAGGTCCTGGAATCATAAAATCTGGAATTGAGCAGGGGTGTACATGGCTGGAACTGGACGAGCTTAATAAAGATTGGGCCGGTCAGGAAAATTCCGGACATACATGGGAAGAATGGGAGAGTATGACGTTGCCTGGAATCTCATGGGAGAGCATTGACTCCAGATGTCTGTCGTTTAACGAATGGGAGAGTAAAGGACTCACTTTTCAAGATTTAGATACACAAAAATACATAGAAGATCATCGGGGAATGACAGACTCTATTCCAATTGGGGCAATCAATGCTATGTATCGAATCAAGGCATTTGATTCAAAAGAAGAGTCAGATTATCTAATCACAGAACAATTGCCAGTGATTCCTATATTTTACCGAAGAAGCACCATAGAATATCCGGTAAAGTCTGGTAAATGTTACGTAGTACTTCTAAAAGCCCAGGAAGTCAGTGATCTGGATAAAATCCGCATGAATCTACGATATAATCCATACTTACTGGAATTAACCAGCCTTGCAGCCGGCAGCTTAAGAAAGATAACAGAACCAGGTAATTATCCGGAAGAAAATTTAAGAATATATTCCAGTATTCCGGGGGAATTATGGTTTCAGTCAACCAGGCAGTTAAGTCAAAATGAGTGTTTTAGTGGTTCCATTGCACTGGTAGAATTTATTGCCAGGGGAACCGGAAACGCAGAAGTATCATTATATTAAGATAAGAAGGAAATTAATGGACGATAAAAAAAATATAGAGGATTATATAGAAGATGAAAGGAATGCGCCTGATACAAATGCGGATGAGGCTGTATCAGAAGAAGAAACGGAAGAAAAGAGTCTGATTACACAGTTGAGCCGGACGGTTCTATCATCAGAGGAGGACGGTTTTACCAATATCAAACAGTATCCGGAATCCCCATTTATCTACTTTGAATCAAATCAGGTAAATGTTCAGTTAAGCACTGGCAATGTCCAATATGAGACAACAGATTTTGTACTGCCCGGCAGGGACGGCTTTGATTTAACCATTGCAAGGCGTTATGATTCCGGCTGTTCCAATTTAGTGGATATGGCTCCGTATGTTCTTAATTCAAGGTTATTAACAGGTTCCATAGATAACAGCTTTTACACTGCATCTTACGGACTTGGTCACGGATGGTCCTTTGTTCTGCCATCTATTGAGACTGTGCAGAATTTAAGGTGGGACTGGCGGCCATACTTAATAGGAACTAGAAGTTATGATTACATCCTGCATCTTGAAGATGGAAGAAATATAGAAATAAGCAGGATTTCAGATAGATTTGAGAATTATAGCTTAAAAGATGTGGAAATTGTCACCAGATCAGGCACCATTCGGCATCCTTATGCAACAGATATTACAAAACGTTATAATCTCATAATTGTATATAAGAATGGGAATAAGGACTATTTTCAAAGTTCAGATGATGATGATGGCGATCGGGATATACCCGATGCGATTGATTTCAAACTGGTTGCCCGCCAGGACAAATTTGGAAATACTATTTTTTATAATTTAATCAAATACGGCGGTATGAAGATTGTGGACACCTGGGGCCGTACTATCAACCTGGAGAAAACTAATAACGGACTTATCTGGAAACTACCGGAAAGTACGGCTGGAAAAGCATGTGAAATTTCCTACAATATTGATAGGCGCGGTACACATAAACTATCTGCAGTCACAGACCCTGTAGGCCGTATGACTCAGTATAACTACTATAATCCTGGAGATTATAGTGGTTCCATGAAGTGTGCGGCTCCCAGTGTTGCAGGAAACAATACTAAAACTCGAGAGCGTAGGTATCTGCTGCTAGAAAGTGTTACATATCCCAATTATTCATCCACTCAATTTTCATATGATAGGAATATTAGCATTGAAAATAATGTTGGTGGACATATTAGCCATTTTGCATTGACGATGAAAAGGGATATTGTTGATGGAGTCGAATACAATCGTGGAGAATACAGGTACACACTTGAACCAGAATCCGCCAGTAATGGGGAATATATAAAATATGCAGAAGTAACAAATCACCATGACATTCTGGAAAAACATCAATTTAATAAAGAAGGTCAGCTATTAATCAAAGAAGTCCGTCACCTAAATTCTCTTATTTCAAAAGGTGTTTATAAATATAATAATGAACTAATGATGTCAGCCGTTGAACAGAAATTTGACAGGAACAATGAATCAAACTATCTGGAAAAGAAAAGTTCCTGGAGATATTCCTCAGATCAAAAGGCAAATGTTATTCAGTATATTGAAGAATATCCGGCTGACCCTTCCTGTAATCAGGAAATTCAGACAACCTATGGTGACTACAGCATTGTTCTTGAAACAGAAAGAAAAAAAGGAACTGATAGAATCAGGGAAACAAATGAACTACATACAGAATTGGGAAATCGAGTGATAAAAAATCATCGAGTATATGAAAATGGAGCTTTAAAAGAAAAGACAATATATGATTATAAGGATGGAGCAAATCCTTACTGTGTGACGAACGAAAGAAGGTATTTCCTGGCAGACGCCGGTGAACTGGAGACATCAGGTGAGTATGCAGAAACCATTTATAAATACAGCTCCCTTACCGGTACTGTGAGCAGATACACACATAACATTATATCAAAAGAACAGTTCGGTATCCTGGATGCTGATGACAATCCCTGCAATCCAATCAGGGAAGAGTATCAATATGATAACTGGGGATGGCTCATTTACAAAAAAGATCCCAGGAATCAGGTGACTACCTACCAATACGACCAGATGGGACGAATTATAAAAGAGACGCTGCCTTCGGCAGACGGCCAACAGGCAGTAAATGAGACATATTATAATGACCGCTTAAATTTTATTACGACAACAGATGCTAACCATCAGAAGAAACGGATTCAATATACACCCCTTGGACAGATACAGCAAGTCTGTCTGGCCGTATCCAATGAACCAGCCGCTGGTGATGTTGTTCTCCAGGACTTTCGGTATAATTCTTGGGGAGAGCTGACAGAAGCAGTTACATATGATGGGAACGGCTTGACTGCGGACCATATAAGAAAGACCGAACGTTATACGTACGACTCTTTTGGCAGGATACTGTCTCGTGGTATTGCCCAGGTGGGCTATGAGGAGAAGTATGAATACGATCAGGTCTTTACCGATCCGGCAGATGGGAGAAAATACGATCGGGAACTGAAAAAAATCATAGGAGACTCATATACACCGGATATTGTAACGGAATATTATAAAGACCAGAAAGGTCAGGTCCGGAAGGAGTTTTTAGCGGGAGAACGGTTGTTTACCTACCAATTTGACAATGCAGGTAACAAGATCCAAAAAATTGATGCTGCTAACAAAGTAGAGCGATGGGAGTATGATTATGCTGGTCGTATTGTAAAACATATACGCACAGATACCGGACAGGAGCGAATAACCAGCACTCAATATGATGGGTTAGGCAATAAACGGTTCCAGTGGGATGAAGCGGGAAAGAGAAGTGAGTTCCAATACGATAAGGCAGGACGGCTGGTTAAAGTCACGACACCATTTGATCACCGCAGCCAGATTATAAAATATTACTATGATGGAGCCGGTAATATCATATGGGTAAAGAAAGCTCAAAAAGATAGCTGGCAGGAGATTCAGTATGTTTATGATGCCAGGAATCGATTAATTGGTACTTACCAGTACTTAAGTCAGGGAAATTGGATTAGGACAACCTGTCGGTATGATTCAATGAATCGGATCATATTAAGGAGAACTGGCGATACCCCGTCTGGCAAAGGGCGGGAAGTGGTAACATACACTTATGACCGCTTTGGAAATGTTGTAACAATGACGGATTCCAGCGGTTGTACGGAATACTATGAGTATGATAAAACCGGAAGGCTTCAGAAAAAAACGGACAGGAACAAAGACCAGATTATTTATCAGCATGATGCCCTGGAACGTGTGATATTAGAAAGTGCGCAAAAGAAAACTCCTGACGGACTGGCAGTCAGCCAACGGGAATATGCCTATGGCAAAAATGGAAAGCGAATCCGGGAATCCATTCGGGAAAATATGGCAGGAAAACAAACCAGTCTTATGGAGACAACTTTCCGCTATAACAATAAGGATCAGCTTATCCACCAGGAAGATCCGGGAAATGTGGTAAAGGATTATACTTATGACATATATGGAAACCGTCAGTCCTTTAAACTGACCTGTCAATGGAAAGTAAATCCGGATATCAATTTGTATTATTTCTATGATGACTTATACCGTTTAACGCAGGTAAGAAAAAACAGTGCTGACGGAGTGGTTCTTGCAGAATACGAGTATGATGATAAAGGCAATCGTAAAACTCTACGCTACCCCCAGTCAGGTATAGAAACCACCTATCAGTATAATGATGGGAATCGAGTAACGACGTTGGTGAATAAATGCCAGGAAAGTGTGATTTCTGCATGGGAATACAGCTATGATGTAGACGGAAATATTTTAACCAAGATTAACAAAACAGGTTCTACCCCAGTTACGATTTCCTATTCATATGATCGTCTGGGGCGTCTGACAGAAGAAGACTATTCCAACTGGAAACGGACGCTTTATACTTATGACGTCTATTCTAACCGGATGAAAATGATGGTGGAAGGAAGAACAAAGGATGAACTGGTCATTGTTACCAGCTATGAGTATGGTTTGAACAACCGTCTGGAAAAGGTAGCAAAAAAGCAGGGTAAAACAACGGAAACGTATCGGTATCGGTATGACGACAATGGAAATGAAATCTTCCGGATTTGGGAGAAAACGTCGCCAACACCAGACTATCCGGGAAATGTCAGGCTATCAGGGCATTACCAAATGGAAACTCCGACTGTTTATGAGTGGAGACATTATGACGGTTTCAACCAACTGATCCAGATAAATCAGGACGACAAAGAATTTACATATCAGTACCGTGGAGATGGACTGCGCTACAGCACCCATGAGAGAAAACTGACCGATCGCCAGGGTAAAACTAAATCATATTGCTGGGATGGGACCAATATCGTAGCGGAACAGACTGATGGCGAAAAGGTTAAAACCTATTTAAGAGGAATCAATTTAATTGCCAGAGAAATAGATCGTGTGGTATACTACTACATATTTAATGAACATGGGGATGTAACCCAGCTGTTGGGTCAAAACGGAACGTGTAAAGCTTCGTATGAATATGATGCATTTGGAATTGAGAGAGAACCAGATAAAGAGGACGAGAATCCTTTCCGGTATTGTGGGGAATTCCTAGATTTAGAGACGAATACTTACTACTTACGGGCAAGAAACTATTCCCCTACTACTTCACGTATGTTGTCTCCCGATCCTCACTGGGATTGTCGCAATATGATATACGGGGATAACCCAAGAAAAATAAATGAGCATACGGATGATTTAGGTTCAAAGGCTTATACATATTTGCCGGATATTGACGCTATAACGCAGAGTTCAAATCTGTATGTTTACTGCGGGAATAATCCCACTATGTATGAGGATAGTAACGGCGAAATCTTTATGCTTGTGACAGGCGCAATTGGAGCAGTAGTTGGGGGGATAGGCGGTGGAATCTACTCTTATACCAAATATGGCGAAGTCCGCTGGCATAATGTAGTTGCAGGTGCAGGCATAGGTGGGGCAATCGGCTTAACAGGTGGCGCGGCGGCAGGAGCGATATTTGCCGGAAGTGCAACAGCTTCTACCAGTGCAGTACTAACAGGTATGGGTTTTGCTGGCGCAGGAATAACTGGTGGATCTGGGGGGGTTATCTACAAGACACTTGAAAAGGGGGTTAACTTTACTCAGACAACAAAATCAAGAATGAATAATCCAGGGAGATTTGTACCTGTCCAAACATTAATTCAGGCGATTAAAGAGGGGCGGGCACGACCTGATCCGCAAGGAACGAAAGCGACCATGTATACAATTGAAATGTTTAAGAATGGTAAGGGGTATAACTTAGAAGTGTTGTATGATAAAGCAAGTAATACGATATTACATTTCTTATATAAATGAGGTGTCAAGATGACAAAAAAACAGCAGTTGTACTATTTATTAGAAGCGTTTAATCGAAGGGAATATGATGTTGCAACATTCTGCAAAACATTTGAAGAAGTATTTTATCCAGATATTCCTTCCGACGAATTGACAGCCGATGAATTAGCGCAATTTGAAGCATTGGCAGAAATTGTTGTTAGGTTTTCTCCGTTTGATGAAGACATCAAAGCATATCCTAAAGTGTATCGCACTAAAGTAGAAGTTGAAAGTGCTATAAAGGCGGCTTTCACAAAGTTAATAAAAAGTTAATAGTCATAGACCCTTAGATACAATATTCAATAAAACAGCCACCTTGGAATAAAACACATGGCGGCTGTTTTAATATAATGCTTTAGAAGTCCAACTGAAATCGTTCATGGAAAATATATTTTTTTAAGAAAGAATGATTCGGTGATGGATTACTCCACTTGCCCTATTTTTCTGATTCAAAACCGTCTAGCAGGATTGTATAAAGATAGCTAATAAAATAATATCAGCTTAGGATTTCGCCATTTTCTGCAACAATCGGATACTCATATCTTCAAGGAAATGCGAACGACTATACAGCTGGGTATGTACATGTTGTTGGTGGTGGTTCAATTGGAATTATGCCAGTTAGTGGTTCAGTTGCATTGGGTATAGTAGAAAATGCAGATACACCCGAAGCATACAGTGGAGGATTTAGGGACATTAGTGCTTCAATGTGAGTTGGTGCAGAATATTGCGATTGTCCAGGGGGATCTTCAGCAACAAGTATTACATTGTCAACGGAAGTTGCGGGGGGAGGAGTAAGACTGGATTACTATTTACTTGTTCATTCCAAAGTGAATGAAAGACCATATTATAATTTATATCAAAAAAAATAAGGAGAAACGGATTTGAAGAGATATATTAGAATTATTAGTTGGATTACAGATATTTATTTTTTTGTATTTTTATGTATACGCCTTCATTATCCTAAAAGCTATCCACCATTAGATAAGTATTTCTTTGTAAATTTTTGTTTATATATAGTTGTGAATATATTAGTGAGTAAATATAAGATTCTGGAACCTCGAGAAGAACATATTATTGAGTATACTCTTAAGATTTTGGCTTTTATAGTACCAATGTTATATGGCACTTTTGTTCTCTGATAGTATCACTGGTTGATGATTATAATGCATATATTTTCAAATTTAAATAAATATAAAAAGATTTAAATACAGAAAGCAACTTCTAAAGTCATTTAAGATAGTTGCTTTCTGTTTAGCGTTACGGAAATTTATTGGCTGACTCTTAGGAGAAAGAAAGGGGGGGTTATTAATATTCCACAATTAGCCTCTCTTTTTTTACTTACAAAAGCTCTTTTTTATATTCCAAATCTTTTTAAATCAAACAATCTATGATAAATTATTGTCAAAGTTATATGCTTTGACAAACTGTTCTGACAGCGAAAAAGTGAGGAGAATGATATGAAAAAAGGAATATTTATAGGTATCGCCGCCATGGCAGCCGCGGCAGCCGCCGTAATTGTATTATCTGGTCCGCTTTATACCAGTTTAGACAAATCTGGGAAAAAGAATGTTCAGGAAGCGGCGGTTGAAGGTATACCAGAGAGTGAAGTAAAAGCAGATGAAAAGCAGGCGGACATTGTTATTATCGGCGCAGGGGGAGCCGGAATGACAGCAGCTGTAGAAGTGGCTCAAAAAGGAGCCACTAATCTTGTTGTATTGGAAAAAATGCCGATTACAGGAGGAAATACTGTCCGTGCCACAGGTGGTTTAAATGCAGCTGAAACACCATATCAGGAAGCAGAGGGAATTGAGGACTCCGTTGAACTGTTTGTGGAAGACACCATGAAAGGCGGCAAAAATTTAAATGATCCAAAGCTTGTTCAGGTGATGGCGGAGCAGTCTGCAGATGCGGTTACGTGGGTCAATGAAATAGGCGGAGATTTATCCGTAGTAGGGCAGTTCGGCGGAGCCAGTGTTAAGAGAATCCACCGTCCGTCCGATACTTCCGCAGTAGGCCCCATGCTTGTAAATGCTCTTAATGCAAAGCTAAAGGAACTGGATGTACCTGTATTTTTAAAGACGGAAGCAGTACATATTTTACTGAGCGAAGAGGGCGCTGTGCAGGGAGTTCAGGCAGTAACAAAGGGAGGCGAGCCTTATACAATCTCCTGTAAGGCTGTGATTTTAGCAACGGGAGGATTTGGAGCCAATTCTGAGATGGTGGTAAAATACAAAAAAGATTTAGAAGGGTTTTGCACCACCAATCACTCCGGTGCAACCGGTGATGGAATTGTTATGGCTGAGGAACTGAAGGCAGGACTTGTGGATATTGAGCAGATCCAAACCCACCCAACTGTTAATCCGGATACAACGACTATGTATACAGAAGGCGTCCGCGGAAACGGAGCAATTTTAGTCAACCGGTCCGGTAAACGTTTTGTCAATGAGCTGGAAACAAGAGATGTGGTTTCAGAGGCCATCTTAAATCAGGAGGGCAAAACCTGTTTCATGGTATTTGACCAGTCTGTACGGGAAAGCTTATCTGCGATTGAAAAGTATATCGGTCAGGGCATTATTACCCAGGCGGATACACCGGAGGAACTGGCAGAAGCCATCGGTGTTGATAAGGATCAGCTGAAAGCAACTCTGGAACAGTATGCAAAGTACCAGGCAGAGGGTAAGGATACAGAATTCGGAAGAGAAAGTATGGAGGTTCCGTTAAGTACGCCGCCTTACTATGCGGGACTGTCTGCACCTGCTGTACATCATACCATGGGCGGAGTGAAGATTGATACATCCACCCAGGTGTTAAAGGAAGATGGAAGTATAATACCAGGACTGTTTGCAGCCGGAGAGGTAGTTGGAGGAGTTCATGGAGCAAATCGGCTGGGAGGAAACGCGGTGACAGATATAGTGGTTTTCGGAAGACTGGCAGGAAGTGCGGCTTATGACTATGTCGCTGCAAACGGCGGTTTCACTGAGAAAACCATGAAGGTCGCAGAAGAGGGAGAAGCAGCACAGCCGGAAGTAAATGGTAACTATAAGGACGGAACCTATACAGGAACAGGTAAAGGAAATAACGGAGACATTACGGTAGAAGTCGTGGTGAAAGACGGAAGTGTGACTGCCATAGAACTAACAGATCATCATGAGACTCCGGGAATCTATGAGGCGGCAGAGAAAGCTGTCACTTCATCCATTATAAGAACACAGAGTACTTCTGTAGATGGGGTGTCAGGTGCGACCAACTCTTCCAGAGGAATCAAAGAGGCGGTCGCGGCTGCTCTTGAAAAGGCAAAATAGATGTAAAATATGATAGCAGTCAAGATAGCGCTGGAACTTTTCCGGCGCTATTTTTCAATGCTTTTTCCATCAGAATCGCAGCGAATGTTATATATTATTACCAAAAAAACGCGTAAAGTGACGATATGATTATGAAAAATATTAAAAACGGCATTGACAAGACGAACAAATAATTGTATATTAAGATAACAGAAACCGTTTTCCGCAGGAGGCAATTTGATGGTATCTATAAATGATGTGGCGAAAAAGGCCGGGGTGGCAAAATCAACAGTATCTAAGGTTTTAAACAAGTATTCCCTGGTGAGCGAAGAAACCAGATTAAAGGTGGAGAAAGTTGTTGAAGAGTTAGGATATGTACCGAACTCAGTTGCCATTTCCCTCTCTAAAAAAGAATTTAACCGGGTAGGGCTGATTGTAGATATCCGACATAACAGTGAGTTTGTCGAGGAAATCAATATGCAGCACCTGACTGGCGCTTTTGAAAAAGCGAAAGAATATCGTATCGAGGTGGTGACATTTTTTAGTTCTCAGTTTGAGGAGATGAATTACAAAGAGCTTACTAATTTTTTGAAATCCCAAAGGATTAATTGTTTGATTATATACAATTTATCCATAGAGAATAAAAACATTTACAAGATTATTGAAAGGCAGGAGTTTTTTTGTGTTTTGGTTGATTCCCCTATCTGCAATGAAAGAACATCATCTGTATCCATCGACCATTTTCAGGCACAGTATGATGTGGCGAAGAAAACCTTTGATGAGAATGACTACATTAATCATGTACTTTATATTGCAGGAGGTGCAGGCGGGTACATAACGAACCAAAGATTAAAGGCTATGACGAGGCTGCAGGAAGAGTATGCTTTTGAACTAATGATACAGTATGGTGACTTTAATGAATATAAAGCAAGAGAGATTACACAAAAGTATGCGTCCGAGATCAATGTGGTTGTATGTGCATCAGACTTAATGGCAATTGGTGCAGTGTTTGCGTTGACGGAGATGGATTTATTCCGCCCTGTATGCGGTTTTGATGGCATTCGATTAATGGGGTACACTCAAATAGCTATGAATACTGTGAAACAGGATTTTAAAAGAAAGTCCAGGCAGGCGTTTGATGAACTCAAGAAATTGCTTGATGGTGAAACCGGCAGACATGTTCTGATACCCTATGAGGTATGTAAAATTAATTATATGGATGTTATTCAGAAATAAGGATAACATCAATATAATTTTTTTTCAGAATTCGGAAACCGTTTTCCGTACCGGCTGCAGTTAATTTTAAGGAATCTATATACGGCAGACAGACTAAAAAAGGAGAAGCTGATATATGAGAGAAGCAGGAATGTTATTGCCTTTATCATCACTGCCATCCGATCATGGAATTGGAGATATGGGCAAGTATGGTTATGAATTAATAGATTTATTGGAAAAAAGCGGATTTCATATATGGCAGATACTGCCGTTAAATCCCGTGGGGTATGGTAATTCGCCCTATCAGCCCTACTCTTCCTTTGCGGGAGATGAGATCTATATCAGTTTGGAAGAGTTGTATTCAGAAGGCTTATTAAAGAAAGAACCGCCCAAATTTATGGAGCACAGTTCCTGTGTGGATTATGAGAAAGTAAGGGCATTCAAAGGGCTTTATTTAAAGAAAGCATTTGAGCACTTTATACCGACAAAAGATTATGAGGATTTTGCCGCCCAGGAATGGGTGTACTTATATGCGGTATTTCTTACCTTAAAGAAGCAGAATCATTTAAGATGCTGGAATGAGTGGCGATTGGAACAAAAGGAATGGATCAAGGATAGGAAGTATGATATCTCTCCTTACAGCAATGAAATCAAGTATGAGATGTTTGTACAATATGAGTTCTATAAACAATGGATGAAATTAAAGGATTATGCCAACAATCATGGGATCAAAATTATGGGAGATATTCCATTCTATGTAGGAATCGATTCATTGGATGTATGGATAAATCAGAAATGTTTCTTACTGGATTCAGATGGAAAGCCTGACTTTATAGCAGGAGTTCCACCGGATTATTTTAGTGAAACAGGACAAAGATGGGGGAATCCCATTTATGACTGGGAGCACTTAAAGGAAACCAACTATAGCTTTTGGATTGACCGTATCGCATATAACAGTAAACTTTTTGATTACATTCGGATTGATCATTTCAGGGCGTTTGATACCTATTGGATGATTCCTTCCACCTGTGATACTGCGATTGAAGGAAATTGGATTGAGGCACCTGGTTATGAAGTTTTTGATTTGATCAAAGAAAAATTTCCACGGCTGGAGATCATTGCAGAAGATTTAGGAAATTTAAGGAAAGAGGTTCATGTATTAAAGGATCACTACCATTTAAAGGGAATGAAAATTGTACAGTTTACTTTTGATCCGATAGAAAATAACAATGATTTTGAAGATGTACGTAATATGGTGATCTATACAGGAAGCCACGATAATCAGACAATTCGCGGATGGTATGCTTCACAGGACAAAGAAACACGGGCTGCAATCAGAAAAGCATTAGAAAAGCTTGGTTATAAGGATCAGACCATTTCAAGGCGTTTTCTTAAAATGACCTTTGACAGTATTGCAGACATTGCCATTGTTCCGATGCAGGATTTGATTGATTTAGGAGACGAAGGAAGAATCAATACACCGGGTACACTGGGTTCTCCTAACTGGGAATGGAAGTTAAAAAGCTTTGACGAGTTCAAACAGGAAATTGACAGCATCAAAGAGATGTTACAAAACAGTAATCGGTATACATGAAAGGTATGGTAGTTAGAATGTTAGAAAAATCATTACAAAATCGATACGGTAAAAAGCTTCAGGAATGCAGTAATGAAGAAATATACTTAGCTCTTTTGGATATGACCAGAAGCATGGCAGATGAAAAGAAAGGGGAAGAGAGTAAGAAGAAGGTTTACTACATATCAGCTGAGTTTTTAATCGGTAAGTTATTATCCAATAACTTAATCAATTTGGGAATTTACGATGAAGTGAGAAAGGAATTGGCTCAAAATGGGAAATCCATTACTGAAATTGAAAATGTAGAACTGGAACCGTCTTTGGGAAATGGCGGTCTGGGAAGATTAGCAGCCTGTTTTCTGGATTCCATTGCAAGTCTTGGATTAAACGGTGATGGTATCGGTTTGAATTACCATTTGGGGTTATTCCGTCAGTTGTTTAAAGAGAATCTGCAAAAAGAAACCACCAATCCATGGATTACCAGAGATAGCTGGTTAACGAAGAGAGACACTTCTTATACGGTTACCTTCAAAGATTTTTCAGTCACTTCAAAGTTATATGATATTGCAGTGACTGGTTATGAAAATCGTACCAATTATCTTCATCTGTTTGATATTGATACAGTGGATGAAACCATTGTAGGAGAAGGAATTACCTTTGACAAAGAGGATATCAGGCGAAATCTCACGCTGTTCTTATACCCGGATGACAGTGATGAGAAGGGGGAATTGCTCAGAATCTACCAACAGTATTTTATGGTAAGCAATGGGGCACAGATGATTATTGAAGAATGTGAAAAGAAAGGAAGTTCATTAAAGGACTTAAATGAATATGCGGTGATTCAGATTAATGATACCCATCCTACAATGATTATTCCTGAACTGATCCGTTTACTGGTACGAAAGGGAATTGACATGGATGAAGCGATTGAGATTGTTTCAAAGACCTGTGCCTATACCAATCATACAATCTTGTCGGAGGCTTTGGAAAAATGGCCTGTTAAACATTTAGAAAAGGTAGTGCCTCATATGCTTACGATTATTAAAGTACTGGATCAAAAGGTCAGAAGTAAATTTGATGATCCGTCCGTATATATCATCGACAAAGAGGACCGTGTGCACATGGCTCACATTGATATCCATTACGGTTTTAGTGTAAACGGAGTTGCTGCCCTGCACACGGAAATTCTGAAACAAAATGAACTGAATAATTTTTATAAAATATATCCTCAGAAATTCAATAACAAAACCAATGGTATTACGTTCAGACGCTGGTTAATGTATTGCAATCATCCATTGACCTCCTATATCAGCGAATTGATTGGTGACAGTTTTAAAAAGGATGCAGACCAACTGGAGAAGTTGTTGGAGTTTAAAGAAGACAGCAAAGTATTAAATACGTTGCTTCAGATAAAAAGTACGAACAAGAAAGTGCTAAAAGAATACTTAATGCAGACACAGGGAATTCAGATTAATGAGAACTCCATCTTTGATATTCAAATCAAGCGCTTACATGAATATAAAAGGCAGCAGATGAATGCACTGTATATTATTTATAAATATCTGGAGATCAAAAAAGGCAATAAGCCGAAAACGCCCATTACGATCATATTTGGTGCGAAAGCAGCTCCTGCTTATATCATAGCAAAAGATATTATCCATCTGATTTTATGCTTGCAGGACGTGATTTCCAAGGATCCGGAAGTGAACTCATATCTAAACGTAGTTATGGTTGAGAACTACAATGTCACATTAGCGGAAAAGCTGATTCCAGCCTGTGACATATCGGAACAGATCTCTCTGGCCTCCAAGGAAGCCAGCGGTACAGGGAATATGAAGTTCATGTTAAATGGAGCGATTACTTTAGGAACATTGGATGGTGCCAATGTGGAAATCGCAGATTTGGTGGGTAAAGATAATATTTATATCTTCGGAAAACCCAGTGAAGAGGTTATTGCCCATTACGATAAGCAGGATTATGTATCAAAAGATTTTTATGAGAAAGATGCTTTAATCCATAAACTGGTTGACTTTATTGTAAGCGATACCCTGATGAAGGTCGGCAGGAAAGAACATCTGGAACGTTTACATCATGAACTTATTTCAAAAGACTGGTTCATGTGTTTACTGGATTTAAGAGATTACATCTCAAAAAAGGAAGAAATCGTTGAAGATTATGAAGACCGGGTTAAATGGTCAAAGATGATGCTGGAAAACATCAGCCGTGCAGGGTATTTCTCCTCCGACAGAACAATCAGGGGGTATAATAAGGACATTTGGAAGTTATAAAATCAAAACTATTTATTAAGGGGAGGTATTTTATGAAGAGAAAATTTTTAGCCTTACTTATGGCCGCTGCAATGGTAGTATCTTCTTCTGCATGCAGCAAGAATGTTCCAGGCAGTGGTACAGCTCAGGAACCTATGAAGTCAGCCACAGCCAAAACGGGAGAAGCAGAGCCTGTAACATTAAAAATTTGGGCTCCTGAAAATCAAATCCAGACAGGAACTCTGGATTCTATGACAAAATCTTTTCAGGCATTACACCCTGAATGGAATATTACATTTAATGTTGAAACACAAGGGGAGGATACTTTAAAAGATGAAATATTAAAAGATGTATCAGCAGCCGGTGACGTCTTCTTCTTTGCAAGTGACCAGTTAAATGAGTTAATCAATGCAGGAGCTATTGCAAGACTTGGCGGAAGCACTGAAGAAATGGTTAAATCCACTATGGGAGAATCTGTTGTAAAAACAGTGACAAAAGACGATGCAATCTATGGTATTCCATTCACTCATAACACCTTCATTATGTATTATGACAAATCATTGTTAAATGCCAAAGACGTAAAATCCGTTGAAGGTATTATGGCGAAAGAAACAGGTGATAAAGTCTACAATTTCTGCTTTGATCCCGCTGGCGGCTGGAAATTAGGTGCCTGGTACTACGGAGCAGGCTTAACGATCTATGGTGAAAGCCAGACCGATTTTGCAGCTGGTGCTAACTGGAATAATTCGACCGGTGTCGCGGTAACAAATTACTTAATCGACTTAATAAATAACCCTAAAACAGCATTTGCAGATGATGTTTCTCTATCCGAATTAACAGCAGATCACAGAATAGGCGCCTGGTTTGACGGTTCTTGGAACTATAATCTTTATAAGGATGCTTTAGGCGATGATTTAGGTTTGGCAGTAATCCCGACTTTCAATCCAGACGGAAAGGATTATCAGTTAAAAGGCTTCTATGGTTCCAAAGCAATTGGTGTTAATTCCCAGTCCCAGAATCCTGCTGTAGCAGTAGCGTTTGCAGCTTATCTCGGGAGTGAGGAGATGCAGTTAGAGCGCTTTGAAAAGAATGGTCAGGTACCTACCAATCTTAAGGCAGGAGAATCCGAAGAATTACAGGAAGATGAATTGGCAAAGGTTATCGTAGACGAAGTAAATACCGCATCTGTTATGCAGCCTACATCCGTAGAATTCACCTCAAAATACTGGTCTAATGCTGTTGGCATTGCAACTGAAATCAAAACTGGTGAGTTAAACAAAGAGAATGTACAGAAAAAGTTAGATACATTTGTAGCTACATTAAAGGTAGAATAAAAATCTATTAACAATAACCACCGATAGTTTATTAGAGAGGATTGGATCATGGTTCGCAGAAAGGAAAAGAAGTCAAATAATAACACATCGATTCGTGATATAGGGGGAATTGCTGCTTTTATTCAAGGAAATTGGATAACAAAATTATCCGCCCTAATATTTGGTTTAGGTAATTTCGTGCATAAACAAATTATTCGCGGCCTGCTTATGCTTTTAATAGAAATTGCTTATATTTATTATATGATCACAGCTGGTTTTAATTCCATTGCAGATTTTATGACATTAGGAACCAGCGTTCAGGCAGAGGTTTTTAATGAATCAAAACAGATTTATGAATATGTACCAGGGGATAATTCCATGTTATGTCTGCTCTATGGTGTTGTAACAATTTTTCTGACTCTTGGTTTTATACTTTTTGCAATGACATCTGTAAGAAGTGCTTATGTAACACAGAAAAAAATAGAATACGGCAAGGCAATCCCCTCCTTCCGGGAAGATTTGGCATCTTTAAAGGAGCAAAACTTACATAAATCTCTTTTGTTTTTACCGGTATCAGGTGTTTTATGTTTCACGATTGTTCCCCTTGTTTTTATGATATTAATTGCGTTTACGAACTACGATAAAAGCCATCAGACGCCGGGAAATCTCTTTGACTGGGTTGGATTTAAAAACTTTTCAGCAATGTTTGCTCAAAACGGCACATTATCCCATACATTCTGGCCGGTATTTAACTGGACGATTATATGGGCAGTATCTGCTACATTTTCCTGTTACATTTTAGGAATGTTGCTGGCAATCTTAATCAATCGTGAAGGTACCAGATATAAAAAATTCTGGAGATTTATCTTTGTCATTTCCGTTGCAGTGCCTCAGTTTGTAACGCTGCTCACCATGAGAACCATCTTCAATACCAACGGCCCGGTGAATGGAATGTTGCGTAATATCGGTATCATTGGACCGACGGAGGCGATCCCGTTTTTTACTGATTCGACACTGGCTAAGATTACAATTATCTGTATTAATGTCTGGATTGGTGTTCCGTTTTCCATGTTAACAACTACAGGTATTTTGCAAAATATTCCTAAAGATTTATATGAGGCTGCAAAGGTGGATGGAGCAAATGCAATTGTCACATTTTTCAAAATAACATTACCTTATATGCTGTTTATTACAACACCATATTTAATAACATCTTTTGTGGGAAATATTAATAATTTTAACGTTATCTTTTTATTATCTGGCGGCGGTCCGGAATCACTGGAATACTATTATGCCGGTAAGACAGATCTGTTGGTGACCTGGTTATATAAATTGACTATTACGAATAAGGATTACAATTTAGGCGCTGTCATTGGCATTATAGTCTTTATAATACTGGCAATATTATCATTATTAACTTATCGTCACACAGGTTCCTATAAAAATGAGGAGGCTTTCCAATAATGAAGAGAGATACAAAATCTTTAAAAAGAAGACAATTCATTCATAATACCTTTGTTCATGTATTATTGGGTATTCTCGGATTTATATGGGTACTGCCTGTTTTCTTTGTTATCCTGACTTCTTTTCGTGCAGAAGGCGGCTCTTATAAAAGTTATATATTGCCAAGAGGATATACGCTGAATAATTATAAGAAATTATTTGATCAGACAGGCAACTTAAATTATGAAAGATGGTTTTTCAACACATTAATCGTAGCAATATGTTCTTGCTTATTATCCGCTTTTTTTGTTTTATGTGTCGCTTATGTAACATCCAGGCTGAGATTTAAAATGCGTAAAATAATGATGAATATTGCTTTGATACTTGGTATGTTTCCGGGTTTCATGTCAATGTATGCTGTTTACTATATATTAAAGGGATTTGGATTTTTAGAGGCAGGTCCTCTGAAATTAGTCGCTCTGGTTATGGTATATTCAGGCAGTTCGGGACTGGGATATTTAGTCATCAAGGGCTTTTTTGATACCATTCCGAAAACCATAGATGAAGCAGCATTTATCGATGGAGCAACGAAGTGGGAGGTGTTTCGTAAAATTACGATTCCTCTATCCAGACCGGTTATTGTTACAACACTTTTAACTTCTTTTATGGGACCTTGGGTGGATTATATTTTTGCCAAGGTAATATTGGGGCAGGACAGACAGTATTACACCATTGCGATCGGATTATGGACGATGTTAGAGAAAGAATTTGTGGAATATTATTATACCCAGTTCTTTGCAGGCTGTGTATTGATCTCGATACCAATTGCATTTATTTTTTTGTTATCACAAAAATACTACGTGGAGGGAGTATCCGGTGCTGTCAAAGGTTAGGTGCGTCCAGAAAAGGCTGACTTGAAAATTATATTTGAACTATTTACTCTTCAACGTTATAATAGAAAAAATATAATTTACGGATGCTTATGTTATATGAGCATAAGGAAAGGGATTAGAATGAAAACGGTCAGAGTGAGAGATGTGGTCATTGGAGAAGGTGTGCCAAAGGTATGCGTGCCTATCGTGGAAACAAAAGTGAATGATGCAGTATTGTCTGCCGGGAACTTAAAAGCCAGGGGTGCCGATGTGGCGGAATGGCGGATTGACTGGCTTGATGATGCACATGATATCAGTAAAGTTGTGGAAGCGGCAGGCTGTATCCGAACAGCCCTTGGGGAGGTTCCTCTTCTTGCAACCTTCAGGACAGCAGGAGAAGGGGGGGAAAAGGAAATCAGTGTGCAGCAGTATATTGATTTATATCTCGCTCTTATACGTTCCGGTTATGTAGACCTGATTGATGTGGAACTGTTTTTTGATGAAGAAGCCTCTAAGATACTTGTGGAAGAAGCTCACAAAGAGGGCGTATGTGTCATCGCTTCCAATCATGATTTTCAGAAAACACCGGAGAAGGAGGAATTGTTTCGCCGTGTGAAACTGATGATTGAGCTGGGCGCAGACATCCCTAAAATTGCGGTGATGCCGCAAAAAGTTGAGGACGTTATGGTACTTCTTATAGCAACTTACGAGATGTCACGTTATATTTCGGACCGCCCCATTATTACCATGTCCATGTCAAAAGAGGGTGTGATCAGCCGGTTCTCCGGTGAGTTTTTTGGATCTGCACTGACCTTTGCTGCAATTGGAAAAGAATCGGCACCGGGGCAGGTTGAAGCTGGAAACTTAAAGAAGATACTTCGTCAGATCCACGATATTATTTCATGATTTTGACGCTTTTGGTTGGATTTGCTTTGTTAAAAAAGGATCTTGACAAATAAAAAGAAACCTCATATACTAAAAACTAACTTCATATACAAGAAAAAGCATTGATAAGAACAAGTAGCAGTACGCAGGACCAGACAGAGAGCAGCCGGTTGATGAGAGGCGCATGGAAAACGGACTGTGAATACATCTTTGAGCTTCGCTCCCAAAGGTTTTAAGACCCGGTAGGCGGCGACGGATTCCTGCACCCGTTATTGTGCTAGAGTATCAGATCAGTACTCGAAGAGATAAGCAGCGTGAGCTGTTTATAAAAAAAGGTGGTAACGCGAGATTTTAACCTCGTCCTTTTAATGGGACGGGGTTTATTTTTTTATGTAAAGGAGAATTGGAATGACAATCTACGAAGAACTGAAGGCCAGAGGGCTGATTGCTCAGGTGACCAATGAAGAAGAGATCAGCAAAATGGTTAATGAAGGAAAGGCAGTATTCTATATTGGATTCGACCCGACAGCAGACAGTCTGCATGTGGGACATTTTATGGCTCTGTGTTTAATGAAACGTCTGCAGGCAGCAGGCAATAAACCTATCGCATTAATCGGCGGAGGAACCGCTATGATTGGCGATCCTTCCGGAAGAAGCGACATGCGTCAGATGATGACAGTGGAAACCATCGCTCATAACTGTGACTGCTTTAAAAAGCAGATGAGCCGTTTTATAGATTTTTCAGAAGGAAAAGCCTTGATGGTAAACAACGCGGACTGGCTGATGGAGTTAAACTATGTTGATTTTCTCCGGGAAATTGGTCCTCATTTCTCTGTAAACCGGATGCTCACTGCAGAGTGCTACAAACAGCGTATGGAAAAAGGGTTAAGCTTCCTGGAATTCAACTACATGATTATGCAGAGCTATGATTTCTACGAGCTGTTTCAGCGCTATGGATGCAATATGCAGTTCGGCGGAGATGACCAGTGGAGCAACATGCTTGGGGGTACCGAGCTGATCCGCAGAAAGCTTGGTAAGGATGCCCATGCCATGACCATCACCCTGCTGTTGAACTCAGAAGGCAAAAAGATGGGAAAGACCCAGTCAGGTGCTGTGTGGCTTGATCCTGAAAAAACTTCTCCGTTCGATTTCTTCCAGTACTGGAGAAATATTGCCGATGCCGATGTATTAAAGTGCCTTCGTATGCTTACTTTCCTCCCGCTAAGCCAGATTGATGAGATGGACAGCTGGGAAGGCAGTCAGTTAAACGAGGCAAAGGAGATACTGGCTTTCGAACTGACCAAGCTCGTGCATGGAGAAGAAGAAGCAGAGAAGGCAAAAAAGAGTGCAAGAGAGCTGTTTACAGGCGGTAATGCAGAAAACATGCCTGTTTGTGAGCTGGCCGAAGCTGACTTTACCGACGGAAGTGTTGATATTTTAACCATTCTCCAGAAATCAGGACTTGCACCATCCCGTTCAGAAGCAAGAAGGAATGTAGAACAGGGCGGTGTTACGGTAGATGGTGATGCCGTGAATGATATAAAAACTTCCTTTACCAGAGAACAGCTGGCTGACGGCGCTGTAGTTCGCCGGGGGAAGAAGAAGTTTGTAAAAGTTATTGCAAAATAAAAATGTCATACTCTCTTTCAATACAGATCAAAAGATGGACGCTTATTGCAGCCATCTTTTGATCTTTTTTTATGCGATTAAAGACATCATAACATCTGATTTTGTTGAGACTTATGGATCTGCTTGAGAATAATGCTGGTATCTGGCTGAACAGCGGTCTAAAGTTTGGTAAATCAGGAGAAGGCTTTGAACGAATCAACATAGCCTGTCCCCGGTCAGTTCTTAAGGAGGCTTTAAGCAGACTGGAGCGGGCTGTAAATACATTGTAAGTATCACTATTGTAAGTACTCGTTGTTGTTACAATTTTTATGCAAAAAACAGGGTTTGAATTCTATTTTGATTCAAACCCTGTTTTTTCGTGTGTCAGGAAGGGAATATTTTGCTTAAAAAGGTATAATAATAGGAAATCCAAAAGATATAAGACGAATAATTATGAATAACAGAGTGATAATAAAGCAAACAGTAGATTTATTTAAATAAAACTTTAATTAAAAGAAAGAAGAAAGAAAATGGAAGTCAAAGAGAGAATCGTGCAAGATAAAGGATTGGATCACACACTTAAGATATTGGAAGAAGGGTATCTCTTTATAAAAAACAGAACTGAACGGTACCACTGCAATATGTTTGAAACTCATATTATGGGAGAAAAAGCGATCTGTTTAAGCGGAGAGGAAGCATGTAAAATTTTTTATAATGAAGAGCTATTTCAGCGAAAAGGTGCAATGCCAATGAGAATTCAAAAAACTCTGTTTGGAGTTAATGCAATTCAAGGAATGGATAAGGAAGCACACACACAGCGAAAGTTATTGTTTATGTCGTTAATGACTGATGTTCATATATCACATTTACAGCTTTAGCCATATATGAACATCCACAATGCAGGGAAAATCTGATTCATAATGATAATAATTATTATGAAATGTTTGTACAGGAAGTACGCCGGTACTATCCATTTACTCCATTTGTAGGAGCAAGAGTTCACAAAGATTTTGTCTGGGATCAGTATGAGTTCAAAAAAGGAGTACTGGTATTACTTGATGTATACGGAATGAACCATGATCCTGTCATATGGGGGGATCCTGATAAATTTCGTCCAGAGCGCTTTCAGGAAGAAAAAGACAGGACATATTGTTTTATTCCTCAAGGCGGCGGGGACCCGGCAAAAGGGCATCGCTGTCCTGGTGAAGGTATTACGATTGAAATTATGAAAGCCGGTTTGAATTTCCTGGTGAACAAAATTGATTTTGTAGTGCCGGAGCAGGACTTAAGCTATAGTCTCTCAAGGATTCCAACTTTGCCTAAAAGTGGATTTATTATGAATCAAATTAAAAAAACAGGATTAGAATAGAGATTTTAATCCTGTTTTTACAACACACCTTTTTGATTTAAGGCCATAACGCTGCTTTTTCCGGCTGCTTTATGGAAAGAGCAAAACGAAGCTTTTCCTCATCGGTAGAAAGCCCTAAAAAATACAGGTATTCCTTATTCAGATTTTCACAAATATGGAGGATAGGTGTGCAGCGGACAGCAGTAGTATCAAGAATAGAATCCAGATGTGCCACGGCGATTCTCACTATATCCGGATCTACAAGCTGATCGTTCTTCATACCATCCAGTATCATCTTTATCTTTTCTGTTGGATAAATATCCTTATAGCTTCTGGTTCCGGTAAGTGCACTTATGATGTCCGCGATGGCAACCAGACGCTCCTCTTTTGATAAGTCCTTTGCTGACAGCCCCTTTGGATAACCGGATCCATTCAGCTTTTCGTGATGTCGAAGAGCAATCCGTGCAACTGCATCGTCAATGCTCCCGCCAAAAATCTCTTCCGTGTAATCAACATGAGTTCTCATGATATTCATTGCCTGTCTGCTTAACCTTCCAGGATACTCAAGTATCTCCACAGGAACTGCGATTTTTCCCAGATCATGGAGCAGAGCGCCGCAGAGAATTACATTTAAGCGGTCCTCCGGAAAGGAAAGAAGCTTACCAAGCTCGTAGCTGATGCTTGTTGTGGTAATGGTATGGGTAACTGTGTGGTGGCTTCTGAAATCAATAATAAAAACCAGCATTTTCAAATAATCAGTAATATCCTCTCCGGAAAGCGGAATTCCGGTGAGAAAATCATTAAACTGGCAGTCTGTTTGCCATTCTTCATCAATAGACTTTTTGAAGGAAAGTTTTTCTGCGTGTTGTATGATATGAGGAGCATAAACGGTTCCCTGCTCCTTTTTTAGGAAAGAAAGCGTTTCTTCCCAGGAACAATTCTGCATTGACATTAAAACATCGATCCTGTCTGCTATATGTATCAGCTGCCCTAAATCCTTCATTAATGGATCCAGCCCGCTCTCTTTTTCCAGAAAATCCCAGTTGGTATGGTGCAGGAGTACTGCAGAAGCTAAATCCCTAAGGGGAGAGAAATAACGGATAAAAAGATATCCATAGAAAGAATGATCCCAGACATCTTTCGTTTCAAACTGAAGCATGCGGGAGATTTCTTCTGTTTTGTAAGCGCCAATATCATGTAGCTGTGCGACAAAACAGATGTTTCTCAGCTCCTGGCTGGTAAACTTACCCGTCTCCTTCAGCATTCGGAAAACAATGTAAGATACATGGGTACCGTGTTCTGTGAGCCTGGGATCTATATAATTGCAAAAACGTCGTATAATGTTAAAAATACTTTCGTTATTAATCGCTTTGGTATACTGTACCTGCATGCATGAGGTTCTCCTTTCGTACACAATTCTGTAACATAGTTTACCATATCTGTTTACATATGGAAAGAAGAGAATAGCGGCTTTTTCGTGTAAAATTTTAAACACAGCTCTGGAAAACGAGTTGTGAATAATAGAGAGCGGTTGTATAATAAAATCGTTGTGTATGATGATGAGAGGTGCTTATGGAGGGAATAGCATGAAGAAAGAAACAACGGGTTACATTCAACTGATTGAAGAAAAATTAATTTACGACAATCCTCTTTCCAGACCGGAAGATGTGGAAAATTTCGTGTTGGAAGGAAAGGCAGCGATAAGCTTTGAAGAGGGGAACATGCGTTTAAAAAATGGTCTGGATCAGGAACTGGGGCAAAAGGCCAATTACGTTTTGTGGTGTCCGGAGGAATTTCCGGAAAATATTAAGATTACCTGGGAATTTAAACCGGTTACTGACCAGGGGCTGTGCATTTTATTATTTGCTGCATCAGGACGAAATGGAGAAGACTTATTTGACTCTGCCCTGGCAGAACGGACTGGGGAATATCCCCAGTATCACAGCGGTGATATCAATGCCTTTCATGTGTCATATTTTCGCAGGAAGGAACCGGATGAAAGAGCGTTTCATACCTGTAATTTAAGAAAAAGCTACGGGTTCCATCTGGTTGCACAGGGCGCGGACCCTCTGCCGGGAGCAGCGGATGCCAACGATTTTTACCGAATGTCCATTCGGAAATATAATAACGAAATCCGTTTTTTAATCAATGATCTTCAGGTATTTGAATTTGAAGACGATGGACATACAATTGGAGAAGTTTTAAATGGAGGCAAAATCGGATTCCGCCAGCTAGCGCCTCTTACTGCGGATTACAGGAATTTAAAGGTGTATGAATTGATTTAGTTTTCAACAATAATAAATGGCATAAATTGATAACTACCGTTTAAAACCGGAGAAATTCATTGTCATTGAGAAGAAAATCAGACAAAAAGTGGATAGAAAATGATTGTTTACATTTACCAGGGCCAGGGATATAATATGCCACATAGGTGTATATCGGATACAGGAAGATAAACGGAACAAAAGCTGCGTTAGTATAAGAATACGCAGCTTTTGCTCTCTTTTTTTATGCCTGTATGCATGATAAAAGAATAACACAGATAAAATGAAAGGTAAGGTGAAAGCATGTTAATGGATTTGGCGGGGAAATGGAAGTTATGGCTGGAAAATCCAGAGGAAGAAATACCGGAAATGGAACGGCCGGAAAAGAAGCCGGTTGGATCGGTTATACTTCCGGGGATTCTGCAGGCCCAGGGATATGGTGACCTGGTTACGGTGGATACGCCGTGGATCAGCGGGCTTCATGATCCTTTCTGGTATGAAAGGGAAGAATATTCGTACGGACAGGATGGGGAGGTAAGTATTCCGTTCCTGTCGCAGCCTCCACGCCATTACATAGGAAGGGCCTGGTATGAGAGAGAATTTACTGTAACAGAGGATACAGGAGATGAATTCTATCTCGTTATTGAATTAACCAGATGGCGCTCTTTTGCATGGGTTGATGAAACGCCGCGGGGCGGGGACTGCTCTTTGTGTACTGCGCATCAGATCAGTCTGGGAAAGCTGAGCGCAGGGCCCCATACATTGACGGTATGCATTGATAACCGGTTCCAGTATCCTTACCGTCCCGATGGACATGGGGTATCGGATGCCCTGGGATCAACATGGAATGGTATGGCTGGAGAAATTGCTGTAATATCTTCCGGTGAAGTTAAGCGGCGTCTGAAAGAAAAAAAACGATATGCAAAGGAACAACCCAGAGTTCTGGAGGTGAGAGAAGGGGTGTTCCATGTGGATGGCCGGCCGGAATATTTTCGCGGGACCCATTTTGGCGGTGATTATCCGTTAACCGGATATCCGGAGACGGACCCGGACTGGTGGGAGAGACGTATGGAAACCTTAAAGGAATGGGGATTTAATTTTCTCAGATGCCATTCATACTGTCCTCCTGAGGCGGCATTTGCAGCAGCCGACCGTGCAGGTGTTTATATTCAGGCAGAATGTGGTATGTGGAATGTATTTGAGGAAGGGATCCCAATGCTTTCTGTGTTAAAAGATGAGACCAGGAGAATTATAAGACAGTTTGGTCATCACCCGTCATTTGTGCTGTTATCTGCTACCAATGAGCCATCTGGGAAATGGTACGGCCCGCTGAAACGCTGGGTGAAAGAAACCCGGGAATACGACCGAAGTCTGGGGTATGAAGGAAGACGGCTTTATACGGCCCAGTCAGGCTGGTTTTACGATACACCTCCCGAAGAGATAACAGGAACCGATTATATTTATTTTCATCGCTCCGCTTATGGTCCGATTCTGGGAGGAAACATTCGTGGGCCGGAAGGCTGGCGGGGGAAGGATTACCGGGCTTCCTTAAAGGGGACGAGGCTTCCAGTCATTTGCCATGAGATGGGGCAATGGTGTTCTTATCCGGATTTTTCAGTCATGGAGAAATTTACCGGATATTTAAAACCGGGTAATTATAACGTATTCCAGGGAAGTGCCAGAGCACACGGCGTGCTTCAAAAGAACCGCGAATTTGCCTGGTGTTCCGGTAAAAACCAGGTGTTGATGTATAAGGAAGATATAGAAGCTAATTTCAGGACTCCTCATCTTTATGGATTTGAAATGTTGGACCTACATGATTATCTGGGACAGGGAACTGCCCTTGTAGGGGTGCTGGATCCATTCTGGGAAAGTAAGGGCTATGTAAAGCCGGAAGAATTCCGGGAATTTTGTGGAGAAACCGTACTTCTGGCCAGGATGCCTTCCTATGTTTATCAGACAGCAGACCAGGTTAATATTCCGGTTGAAGTATGTCATTTTGGGAAAGAGCCCATTAAAAGCTGGGATGTCAAATGGAGCATTGAGACAGAAGAAAATGGCTTAAAAACTGTGATTTTTAAGGGAGTGTGGAAGGATTGTTTTATCCCCGCAGCAAAGAATACGCAGATCGGGGAAATCAAACCTGATTTTACGGTAATAAAAGAAAGTAAAAAGCTCACTCTGACTGTGGAAATGGGAAAGGTAAGAAATCACTGGGATTTTTTTGTATACGAGAAAAGCAGTGATTGTTCTGATATGGAAAAAAGCAGTGAGGTTGTGTACACCAGAGACTGGCAGGAGGCGAAAAGAGAACTGGGGCGGGGGAAACGGGTGGTTTATTCTCCCTATCTGTCTGAGCTTGACTTTGACTGCCCTCCTTGTTCCATGAGATCAGTATTCTGGAACAGCCAGATGGGACCGGGCTGGACAAGAAGCCTGGGACTGGTAATACAGAGCGATCATCCCCTGTTTCAAAATTTCCCAACAGAGGAATACGGAGGCTGGCAGTGGGAGGAGATACAGGAACAGGCAAGAGGCTTTCTTCTTGATGAAATGCCAGAAGGACTGACTCCCATCGTTTCAGTGATTGATGACTGGAACAGGAATCTGCCTCTGGGCTTGATTTTTGAAGGAAGAGTAAACGAAGGAAGGCTTCTTATTGTCTTGGCATGTCTGGAAGGGGAATTTAAAAAGCGGCCGGCAGCCTGGAGTTTAAAGAAGGCTCTTCTTACCTATGCAGCTTCAGAATCATTCTGCCCGGAAACAGAGCTTAAGCCGGAATGGATTGAGAATCACCTTTTTCCAAATAACAGAATGAAGCAGTTGAATGCCAGTTACAAGGCAGAGCCAGAGGCAGCGGTAATAAATTTCACAGCTCTTGAAGATGAAAATCCAAACCACTCTGTGTGGATAGAAAAAGATAATTATCCGATTTCTGTGGAAATTTCTTTCAGTGAGAGCATTCTGGTATCGGGATTAATTGTTGTACCGGATCAAAAGGATCGAATGCATCAGGGCTGTATAAAAGACTACGAGGTTCTTGTGCGGCAGGGAGAGAACTGGGAGGAAGCAGCCAGAGGGCAGTTTGCATCATCCTTTATGTCTCAGAAAGCCTGGTTTAATAAAGAATATAATACAGAAGCGGTTAGATTTACAGCGCTTTCCGGTTACGCTATGGGGGAACGGCCGGTATGGGAAGAGCGGTCTGATGGCTGGCACTGTATAAAAAAACAGGGAACACCCGCCATACAGATAGCCGGATTACATATTATCTGTGATAAAAAGGTAGAAGGAAATGACACGCTTTTCTGGAAACAGTTTCTAAAGAGCAAGACGAAAGAAATTGACAATTAAGGAATGGGGAATATGCGGATTAAAAAAATTATTAGCTCATTAACCTATGAAAAGCAGATATTTGTGAAACTGCTGGGGCTGGTGACGATACCGCTCATTGTTATGGGGATTATATCGTGCAATATCTATATCAGGGGAGAGACTTCAAAAAAACAGATGGCATTAAACTCTTATAGTGATGAAGTTTCGCGGGAATACAAAAATATTTTGTCCACTTTAAAAGAATATTACATTGAAGCAGTCAGCAAAGATGACATACACTGGCTGGAACGTCAGGAAGAGCCTCCGTTTTCTAAATACAGCAATTTAAAACAGGCCCAGAGGATTTTAGAAGGCAATTACTTTATGAGAAGATATATTGCTGACTATGAGTTCATTAATGTAAAATATGGCTGGGTGTTTAATAATTATGGAATGTTTTCGTTTGATAAAATGAAGAACCGGGTAGAGACAGAACATTTTTTAAAAGAACAGGAAAATATGCTGTTGTCGGTGTACTGGCTGAACCGGTCCGGGGCTCTTAGTCCGATGGATGGTAGTATGCGGATCACGGATACGGTGGATTCCTCCGGCCTTCGCCTTGTCATAAAAAAAGAACAGGGAATAAGTGGATTATCCTGGCTTCTTACCATTAAGATTGATAAAAACCAGCTGAATGAAATGGCTAAGTCCTATAAAATGATGGGGTACGATGTTTCAATAATCGGAAGCGGGGAAGTGCTTCTGGAAACCAATCCTGCAATGACGAATGTGTATCGAAACAGCGGGAGAGAAAGTTCCGGAGTCTATAAGAGTGAAAACGGTGATAAATATCATATAAATGTACGGACTGATGAGATAAGCGGACTCAACTATCTGGTGGGTTATAATACAGCCAACGTAAAAAAAGATGCCTTCGTATTTATTTTTGCCTCTTTTGCAGTTCTGGCGGGTTTTGCTCTTATCCTTTTTTTCATTCAGCTTACTGCGGTTACATTTGCCATGCCTCTTAAAAGGCTGGAAAAATATGTGGATGACCAGGATCGTCAGATTAAAAAGCTGTTGGTCTCCAATTTGATTGAGGGGGAGCTGAATGAGAAAAATATTGAGGAAGCATTAAAAAAATCGGAAATCATGCCCCTGTTTGCATACCGGATGATTGCAATGATCTGTAAAAGCGTTCCATACGAGGAGGAAAAAGGAAAGGAAAAATATACTGAAATTCTTTCTGCGCTTCCGAAGGCATTGGAAAACGATATTTTTATCACTCCTGTATATTACCGGGATAAGCTGATATTCATAACCGGGGCACAAAACGATGTGGATGTGGATTCGAAAACAGCTGTGCTTTATAAGGGGCTGAAAGATTATATTGCAGAATCTTATGGACTTGTCATTGCATCGGGCATCAGCCAGCCATTTCACAGACTCCATCATGTTAGGCGTGCATACAGTGAATGTGCAGAGGCACTGTATAATAAATCAAATAAAGCGGACATGAATACTTCCACTCTGGTCCTGTTTGATGATTATTTAATGAAGAGCCAGGTGGGAAATGTTTACGATATGATTATGGAAAATGAATTGATCCAGTCAATTACAAGCTGCAAGGAAGAAGAGGCCAAATGCCTGCTGAATGTGATCATTGACCGAATGGAAGTTAAAAATGTGGTGGGGATCGAACGTAATTTCTATTTGACAAGGCTGCTTACCGCTATGCTGAATATACCGTCATCTGCCAATATTTCGTTATCCGATGTATTTGACAGCGAACAGTATAATATACTCAGTTCCATCACTCAGATCTATGATAAGAAAAAAGTTATTTCTGCAGTAAATGATCAGATTATTAAACCAATTATCTCCAGGCTGATCAAAAAGGGGCAGGAGGGCGAGGAGTCCGAAATAGTCCGGCATGCAGTTGATCTGATTAAAGACAGCAAAGGAAATTTAAGCCTCAATGATTGTGCAGAAAAGCTGTCCTATCACCCCAATTATTTAAGCAAGGTTATTAAACGGGAATTAGGAATTACGTTTACCGATATGGCAACGGAAGAGAAACTGAAGCAGGCAAAATATATGCTTTTGACAACAGAATACTCCGTGGCTGAGATTTCTGAAAAACTGACCTATAATAATGTACAAAACTTTATCCGCTTTTTTAAAAATAATGTGGGATTTACCCCCGCGGCATTTCGCAGGGAACACCGTAAGTGATGGAAGAAATTGATAATTTTCCTTTTATAGCCCCATAAAACCGTTTCATAATGCGGGATATGGGGCTTTTTTTCTGTTTGAAACCGGTTATAAAATGATTATTTACAAATACGGGTTACAGGATATAAAATGTGCTCACACAGCGGTGCCGCAAACTACGAAAACCAGACATAATCACCAAAATCAGGTAGATTTATGAAAAGGGGAAATTGAAAAGGAGAGCATATGGAAAAGATGCAAAGCAATGCAAAGCCCAGAGCGGGTACATGGAGACATGAACTTTCCGTACATAAGTGGCTGTATATCATGATTATACCAGGTGTGATTTATATGCTGGTATTCCGGTATCTTCCCATGGGCGGATTAATTATGGCATTTCAGGATTTCAGCCCTTATAACGGCGATTCCATGATGGGTGCGTTTATTAAGAGTCCGTTTGTAGGATTGGATATATTTAAAAAGTTTTTTACAGGTCCGGATTTTTACAGGGTTCTTAAAAATACTCTGTCTATTTCATTTGCCAGTTTAATCTTTTACTTTCCAGCTCCGATTATACTGGCACTATTCCTAAATGAGATTAAGAATGTAGCTTTTAAGCGTGTAACACAGACAATGGTGTATATTCCCCATTTTATTTCCATGGTAATTGTGGCAGCATTGACTTCCCAGCTTTTTAGTACGACAGATGGTCTGGTTTATCATGGTCTGGTCCAGATGTTCGGCAGAGCCAATGCACCGGATATCATGTCGGATCCGGGGCTGTTTGTCCATATGATTGTGGGGCAGAGTATGTGGAAGGAAACCGGATATGGCACCATTATTTTTCTTGCAGCACTTTCCGGAGTTGATGTCCAGCTTTATGAAGCAGCAGAGGTTGATGGTGCCAACCGATGGCACAAGATGTGGCATATTACATTGCCTGCGATCCGGTCTACGATTGTTATTATGCTGATCTTAAAAGTCGGAACAATTTTAAATACCAGCTATGAACAGATCTTTCTGATGCAAAATTCCATGAACCGGTCCGTTTCCGATGTTTTTGATACCTACATCTATACGAAAGGGGTCGTAAACGGGAATTATTCCATGGCAACGGCAGCAGGTATGTTTAAATCCATCGTCAGTATGATTATGGTTTTAGGAGCAAATAAGCTGGCGAAAGCGTTTGGAGAGTCCGGATTCTATTAAAAAGGAGAATGAAGCAATGACAAAAACAAAGCATTTGAAAGTAAAAAGAAGTCCGGGTGATGAACTGGTTCAGTGTCTCATCTACCTTTTTATAGGAATATTTGCATTAATTACTCTTCTTCCATTTGTTTATATTGTTGCAGGTTCTTTTGCAACTGAAAGGGAACTGACAGAGCGCGCTTTCTTTCTGTTTCCTCATACCATATCCTTTAATGCGTACCAGTATATTTTTAAAACAGGTGATGTGGTAAAAGGGTTGTTAAATTCTCTGTTTGTGACAATTGTTGGTGTTTTAATTAATATGACTCTTTCCTGCACACTGGCCTATCCTTTGTCCAGAACGTATTTCAAAGGACGGATTTTCTTTACCAATATGGTTATTATCACCATGCTGTTTTCAGGTGGTATGGTTCCCGCCTACATGCTGGTTTCCAATGTATTACATTTAAAGAATACATATTGGTCATTATGGCTTCCGGGGGCAGTCAATGCATTCAATATGATAATTATTAAAAATTATTTTCAGGGACTTCCCGCAGAATTAGAGGAAGCGGCCAGAATGGATGGCGGTAATGATGCACAGATATTTATAAAAATTATACTTCCCCTTTCCAAACCGGTCATTGCAAGTGTATCCCTCTTTTATGCAGTTTCTCACTGGAATTCTTACTTTGATGCAATGATGTATATTTCTGATAAAAACAAAGAAGTAATTCAGATTGTATTAAGACGAATTATATTTCTCACGTCTTCCGTTGCAACGGAAGGTGGATTTGACTGGGGGCTGTTTGGTATGCCTCCTGAGAAGGCGGTTAAAATGGCCACAACTGTGGTTGCCACTGTTCCGATCTTAGTGGTATATCCATTTATACAGAAGTACTTTACCCAGGGTGTTATGGTAGGCTCAGTAAAAGGCTGAGTCCCCAAATTATTATATGTAAAAGGAGAGGTTTAAGATGAAAAAAGCATGGAAACAGGCGGTTTCGGTATCATTAGCAGGTGCGGTGGCATTATCTTTGTCTGCCTGCGGCGGTAATGCGGCATCCGCAAAAAAGGAGGCTGCCAATACAACGGCAGATGGAAAACCAACCATTACTTTCATGGCACCATCATTTTATGGTACCGATTTAAAGAATGATAAGTCTGATGAGGTTATTAAAAGATTTGAAGATTACACCGGCACGCATGTGAACTGGCAATGGGAATCCAATGATACTTATAAAGAAAAGCTTGGACTTACTTTAATGGATAAGGACAATATGCCCATGGTGGTGACTGCTTCCGGAGACTTAACGGCTAATGTGGTGGATGCAGCAAGAAAGGGCGCTTTCTGGGACCTGACACCATATTTGCAGGATAAGGAGAATTATAAAAACCTATCACAGGCAAATCCTAAGGTGTTAAAGGCATTGACTGTAGATGGGAAAATCATAGGTATTTACCGGTCCAGAGTGATCGGCCGCTACGGATTCTCATACCGTACAGACTGGGCAGAGGCGGTAGGAATCACTGAAGAGCCGAAAACGGTTGAAGATGTTTACAATATGCTTTACAAATTTACGTATGACGATCCGGATGGTAATGGAGTTAATGATACCTATGGCCTTGAAATGACAAAATATACAGGTCCGCTTGATATTATCCAGACATGGTTTGGCTGTGGGAATGAATGGGTGGAAAAAGACGGAAAGCTGGTTCCGGTCCACCAGACAAAAGAATACAAAGAAGCTTTAAAGTGGATGAAAAAAATATATGACGATGGCCTGATCAGAAAAGACTGGGCTACGGTCGATTCAGGAACCTTTCAGGATGGCTGTAAGAAAGGGGAAGCAGGAGCATTTCTTGATGTTATGGATGGTGCTAAGAGAATCTGGTCCTATTATAATATGAACAATGTAAAATCAGTGACCGATCCCTCTAAGAATGCTTCCATGACACTGGTAGGACCAATCAATGACAGAACACTGGCAAACAGCGGCTTTAACGGATACTATCTGATTACCAAAGCAGGGGCAAAGACAGAGGATGAGGTAAAGAATTGTCTGCATTTCCTGGATAAGATGTGTGATGATGAGATGCTTGTACTGGCTGACTACGGCTTAGAAGGAGTTACTTACGATTTAAATGATGCAGGGAATGTTGTGTTAAGACATGAAATGGAGGCACAGTATACTCCGTCTGCAGGCTTAAACCAGAGTATTTGTTACATTCCAAACCGGGAAGCCAAATCTCCAACACTGGAAAAGGATGAGCCGATGATCGCACAGGATCAGGCATATGAAAGAAATGAAAAGGTTGCCGTTTATAACCCGGCTCTTGGATACCTGGCCAATTCTGAGGTAAATGCAGAGGTGGGAACAGACATAGAGCAGATCATTGATGATGCCAGAACCCAGTATATCTGCGGACAGATTGACGATGAAGGTTTGGAGGCAGCAGCAAAACAGTGGCTGGACCGCGGCGGAGACAGACTGATAGAAGAGATCAACCAGCTTTATCAGAACGATACGTCAAAATAATAACACAGCAGTGATAAAAAGGCTTCAGGCGTGTGACAACGGTTGAAGCCTTTTATGCAGCAGGATTTTTAGGAGGCAGATTGATATGATATTACATAGCCTGGGAGACAGAAAGCTGTCTGGATATACAACCTGGGGTTGTTTGTGGGAGAAAGGAAGCTGTGCGAAAGATACTGGGTATCAGTTGAAAAACAGGGAGAAAGATAATCTGCCGATGCAGAGCCGGATTACAGCCTGGTGGCCCGATGGTTCCGTAAAATGGACCGCTCATACGGCGGATGCTGCCCTTTTGGGAAATGAGATTGAAGTTGTGCCCGGAACCCCTTCTCAATTAAAGCAGAAAATCCAGGTTATGAAAAAAGACGGTCTTATGGAGATTCTTGCAGGCAGCATAAAGGTAAAAATTGCCTGTGACAGCAGGAAGCTGGTTGATTCCATTTCTTTTCATGACAAAGAGTTTCTCATAAATGGCAAAACGGTATTGCTTTTGGAAGAACCTTCCGTCTGGAATGGAAATACAGTCAGAATCCAAAGAGAATACGATTCAAGGATTACGGAACTGACAGTGGAGGAGGAGGGGGTATTACAGGTTATTATAAAATATACCGGTTATCATGAATCAGCTGACGGTGATAAAAAAATTCCGTTTATCCTTCGTATGAAAGTGGGATTTGACAGCCCGCGTATTGATTTTATACATACTTTTTTATATGACGGTGAGGAAGAGAAAGATTTTTTAAAAGGAATCGGGATTCGCTTTCAATCTCCTTTAGAAGGGAAGCTTTATAACCGGCATGTAAAATTCATGGGGGACCATGGAATGTTCCATGAAAGCATGGCCCAGCTTCTGTCATGGAGACCAAAGGTTTCACAGGAAATTTATGAAAAACAGATCAGGGGGGAGAGACTGAAGCTTACCGGAAGTGATAAAGAGACCGTGGACACAGTTCTGAAAGACATGCCGTTTTGGAGTGAATATGATTTATGCCAGGACAGCGCAAGCCACTTTAGAATCAAAAAGAAAATAAAGGATGAAAACTGCTGTTATCTGGACTGCCTTCACGGGAAAAGGACAGAGGGTGGGGCTGCCTTCGGATCAGAGCATGGCTCGGTATTGTTTTCAATCAGGGATTTTTGGGAAAAGTATCCGTCCGGTTATACGTTTAGGAATCTGGATGGGGATACGGCGGAGACTGTCATGTGGCTGTGGTCTCCCAGTGCAGAGTCCATGGACTTCCGTCACTATGCAAACCGTGGTTATAACCAGGTATATTACGAGGGATATGATTATAAGGGCGCCACACCTTATGGAATCGCCTGTACCAGCGAATGCTCTGTCATGCTATCGGAGGAGATAATTCCAAATGACCAGGAACTGGAGGAATTTGCACAATCAGTGAAACGGCCTGTTCAGTATTTAGGAACCCCCAAATATTATCATGAGAGGAAGGCATTTGGGTACTGGTCCCTGCCTCAGCGTAATACGCAGATGGAGTGCTGGCTGGAGAATCAGCTTGATATGGCCGTGGATTTTTACCGGAATGAAGTGGATCAGAGAAACTGGTATGGTCTGTTTAATTATGGTGATTTCATGCATACCTATGACAGGGAGCGCCATCAGTGGCGGTATGATATGGGCGGATATGCCTGGGACAATACGGAACTGGTTCCCACTCTCTGGTTATGGTATGCATTCATGAGAACAGGCCGGGAAGATATCTTTATCCTGGCAGAGAAACTGTCAAGACATGCTTCCGAGGTTGATGTATACCATATGGGCAGATACAAGGGACTGGGTTCCCGCCATAATGTCAGGCACTGGGGCTGTCCATGCAAGGAGGCACGGATTGCCATGGCGGCCCATCACCGGTTTTATTATTATCTGACCGGAGACCGGCGGCTGGAAGATATATTTGAAGAATTAAAGGATAATGAAATAACCTTTTTGAATAAGGATCCCCTGGGCGATTTTTATGATAAGGAGAAAATGGTTTATCCGGCTCATGCAAGAACCGGACCGGACTGGTCTTCTCTGTGCGCAAACTGGCTGACTGAGTGGGAACGGTTTGACGATAAGAAATACAGAGATAAGATTTTAACGGGAATCCGGGATATTAAAAAGGCACCTTTAAAGCTGATATCAGGACCAGATTTTGAATTTAATCCGGCTGATGTCCATCTGCGTTATATCGGAGAGAGGGCGTCAGGAGGCACCCATCTTCAGATTTGCATGGGAGCACCTGAGGTATGGATGGAATTATCCGACTTAATAGACGATGAGGAATGGAAGCGGATGCTGGCGGATTACGGCAGGTTTTATTATCTGCCCCGGCAGCAGCAGTTGGAAGAGTCAGAAGGTATCATAGGCAGCAGGGAATTCAGTCTTCCTTTTATGGCGGCGGCTATGGGAGGCTACGGGGCCTGGTATCTGAACGATCAGGTGCTGGCAGAAAGAACGTGGCAGTATCTCCTGCATGCTTCTATCAACCAGGGAAACCACGACGGATTTAGAATTCTTACTGTATCCAATCAGGGAAATCAAAAAGATTTAAAAGAGATTCCGTGGATATCTACGAATTTTACCGCACAGTGGTGTTTAAATGTGATTGTTGTTCTTGAGTTTATCCGCAGTTATCTTCCAAAGACATTAAAGGAAGGGGATGAACTTGTAGAAACCATGCCGGAGGAAACGTTCCGTAAGGCATAATGTAAGTCAGGAGGGAAACATGATCAGGTTAAAAGAGATATTAAACCAGGAGGTGACGGTTTCCTGGGACCGGCTGGAGGGAGCAGAAGTTTACCGTGTCTATTGGTCCGACCGGGAGACAGAACTTAAGAATTACCGGTTTATGGAGGAAATATCCGCTGATGACACGCTGCAGTTCACCCTTTATAAATCTACCCATATTCCTCATTATATCAGAATCTGTGCAGTGAAATCGGACAGCACGATCCATGAGGAGGTGTATGTTACAGCTGTTCACTATATCAAACGGGAACAGCTGGAGACACTTAACAGAGGACTGACAGCTGTCAGGACAAAGAACGGGGTATTTTTAAGCTGGAGATTGTTTATAACAGAAGTGACCGGCTATAAAAAAGGTGGTTTGACAGGAGTTCATTTTCATATCTATCGGAATGGAACGAAAATTGCAAAAGTGCAAGACAGTACAAACTATCTGGACCCGGAGGGAGATGTTCATTCAGAATATGGAGTGGCTCCTGCAATAAACGGGATGGAATACGATGCCTGCCCGCCCGTAAAGGTATGGGATAAGGGGTATCTGGACATACCGCTTATGAAGCCGGAGCCGGGTGTAACACCTTCCGGGGAAGCTTTTACCTATTCTGCGAACGACATGTCCGTTGCAGATGTGGATGGAGACGGAGAATATGAATACATCGTAAAATGGGATCCTTCCAATTCCCATGATGTTTCTATAAAAGGATATACAGGCCGCTGTTACATAGACTGCTATAAACTGGATGGAACCCTTTTATGGCGGCTGGACATGGGACCCAACATACGGGCAGGGGCTCATTATACCCAGTTTATGTGCTTCGACTTCAATGGAGACGGGAAGGCTGAAATGGCGGTAAAGACTGCTCCGGGTACCAGAATGACAGTCTATAGGCCGGAGGGAAAGCCTGCAGAGGAATTCTTTATCACCATGCCAAAGGAGGACTCAGACCAAGGGTATAGCCATGATGATTCCTATGTTTGCAGCTTTGAGAGTTACCGGAAGCATTTAACGGAAGTGTTCCGTTCATGGAACGATCATCCGGAAGTGAAGGCAGGGCATTGGCCGGAAAGCCTGGAACAGTGCTTTGGCATTCCAGAAAAGTATTCTTACCCATTAAGCCAGGAAGATTCAGAATGTCTGGCAGATTATTTCCTGGATATTTATGCACCATCCAGGAGCCCTAAAAATAATTTGCGGGAGTTTGAGGGTTTCATCTTTGAAGGACCGGAGTACCTGACTATGTTCGGAGGGGACGGGAGAGAACTTCAGACGGTTCCGTTTCCATTTGAAAGGGTGGATGACGGTCTTGTCTGGGGCGATTATGCCATGAACCGGATCGAACCCTGCAACCGGGTGGACCGTTTTTTGTCTGCAGTGGCCTATCTGGATGGAAAGCGGCCTTATCTGGTGGTCTGCCGCGGATATTATACCAGAGCTGCAATTGCTGCTTATGATTTTTTTGATAATTGTTTTCATGAGACATGGTCCGTGGATAGCGGATTTGTGCCTATGAAGAATCCATTTTGCGACAATCCCCATGATTTATGCGGAACTGATCCGGTTTACGGAGAACTGGCAGGCCAGGGGAATCATTCCGTTTCCACAGCCGATGTGGATGGGGATGGCTGTATGGAGATCCTATACGGAGCTGCCTGTATTGATCACGATGGAAGCCTGCTATACAGCTCAAGGGATAAGCTTCCGGATGGCAGGAGCGCAAAGCTGGGCCACGGAGATGCCATGCACGTGGCGGATATTGACCCGGACCGGCCGGGCTATGAGATATTTAACGTATTTGAAGGGGCAGAGCATGCACCTTACGGTTATGCACTCAGGGATGCGCTGTCAGGAAAAGTCCTGTTCGGAGAGTATGCCAGGAAAGATTTAGGCAGGTGCATGATCGGTGATGTGGTTCCCGGTGAGCGGGGGCTGCAGTGCTGGGTCAACGGAGTGGGTACATATGACTGCCATGGAAAGCTTCTTAAGAAAGAAACATTAGGCAGTAACATGTCCATCCGGTGGGCAGGTGATCTGACTACACAGATCACAGATGGGGCAGACTACTTAAGCCAGAAGCCAGTAGGAGTGATCAATGATTTTACCCATGGAATCATGCTGCGGCCGGAAAACACCCTGACCAACAACGGGACAAAAGGAAATCCCTGTCTGACCGCTGATATCTTCGGAGATTTCAGGGAAGAGATACTCCTTCGGACGGAGGACAGCTCGGCAATCCGCATTTATACCAATACGGAGCTGACAGATCACAAGCTGTTTACCCTGATGCATGATGTCCAGTACCGGTGCGGCGTGGCATGGCAAAACAACTGCTATAACCAGCCCTGCTATCCGGAATTTTACTATGCATCTGACATGGAATTTAGCAGGGTCCTTCCTTATATGAACCGAAAACCTGTTATCTACCTGGCCGGTGATTCAATTACACAGACCGGAGAGGAAGAAGACAGACCCAGATACGGTCTTGGAGAAATGCTTCTAAAGCATCTGGATGAAGGGAACTGCTATAAGACTTATCACAGGGATGACTGTCCCTTTAAACAGGAAATGCGGTATGAAAGCCGCCATTTAATTGTGGATAACTGCGCCATGTCCGGCAGGTCAACAAGAACGTTTCTGGAAGAAGGACGCCTGGAGGATATCCAGAGCCATATCAGGGAAGGAGACTATCTTTTTATTCAGTTCGGTCACAACGATGCATCTGTCTCCAGGGCAGAACGATATGTTACAGTTTCTGATTTTCCTTTGTATCTGAAACAGTATGTGGATACAGCCAGAAAAGAGGGGGCGGTTCCGGTTCTGATTTCTCCAGTCAGCTTATGTCCGTGCAAAGAGAACCAGGAAGGGGAGAAGGGTGAGATTGCCCGTCTTATGCCAGGTTATTGCCGTCAGATGGAGATGTTCGCAAAAAAAGAGGGCATCCGTTATATAAATATGAACCGTCTGACGAAACAGCATTGTGAAACAGCAGGCGAAACGGATTCGAGAAAACTATACATTCCCGATCTGGTACATTTGAGCAGAGAAGGGGCAGATTGTTATGCCGGATTATTGGCAAACGAAGGGAAAACACTTATAATTGATAATAAATAAAATTGACCGGCCAAAACCGGAGAAGGAAGGCGGATTGTAAGATGGGTAGGATTCATTATGACAGGGGCAGGCTGGAAGAAGCTATGGACCGCATCGTGGAACGGACAAAACGAATGGATATGTCCTGGGACTGGCCCTGCGGCGTCGCATATTATGGACTTGCAGAAGCTTATGAGATAACGAAAAAGGAAGGATATCTGGAATTTTTAAAGGAGCGGGTGGATGAACTGATTGATCTGGGACTTCCAGCCTGGACTGTAAACACCTGTGCCATGGGTCATTGCCTCATAACATTATACCAGGCCACGGGGGAAGAAAAATACATGGACATCATCCGCTCCAAGACGGAATACTTAAGAAAGGATGCCCTGCGTTTCGGCGATCATGTGCTGCAGCATACGGTTTCTGCCAACAACGATTTCCCGGAGCAGTGCTGGGCAGATACACTGTTTATGGCAGCATTTTTCCTGTTACGGGTCGGTGTTTTGACAAAGGATGAGGAATTGACAGGCGATGCTTTAAACCAGTATTACTGGCATATCCAGTATCTTCAGGATGAAAATACCGGATTGTGGTATCATGGCTATAACAATATTACAAAGGACCATATGTCGGGATTCTACTGGGGAAGAGCTAACTGCTGGGCGGCTTATACCATGAGCAAGGTAGGGCTGATCCTGCCGGAGTGTTACCTTTATCCCCAGTACTTAGAAATCGTGGGAAGCTTAAATGAACAGCTTTCCGCATTAAAGCTTCTGCAGACGGAGAAAGGCCTGTGGAGGACCATCTTAAATGATGGCGAATCCTATGAGGAGCTATCCGCTTCTGCCGGTATCGCTGCAGCCATGACCTTAAAAGGGAATCCCCTCCATATCAAATTCATAGAAAAATCCATTGAAGGTGTATTGTCCCATGTGGCGGCTGATGGCAGAGTTACGGAGGTTTCAGGCGGAACCGCAGTCATGAAAGACCGTGACGGTTACCGGAATATATCAAAAAAGTGGATTCAGGGCTGGGGACAGGGCATGGCACTTGCATTCTTTGCCGCAGTACTGAATTATGATAACATAGCAGGGGATGGTGCATTATGATGAATCAATTGAGAAGAATTTATACCTGCTTTCCGGAAGGGAAGCATAAGGTTCTTACCATGAGCTATGACGATGGCAGGATTGAGGACCGGAGACTTATTGAGATCTTTAATCATTATGGCATAAAAGGTACTTTTCATTTAAATTCCGGACTCATGGAGGATGAAAACCGGACTAAACCGGAGGAATGGAAAGAATTATACAGGGGACATGAGATTTCCTGTCATACCGTACTCCATCCTACGATTTCCAGGTGTCCTCTTCCTCAGGTGGCCCTTCAGGTACTGGAGGACAGGAGGGCGTTAGAGAGAGCAGCCGGCTGCCCTGTACGGGGAATGTCTTATCCCAATGGTTCGTATACAAAGGAAATTGTGGATTTGCTTCCAGGTCTGGGAATTGAATACTGCAGGGTGGTTGGAAGCACGGATGATTTTAACATGCCTGAAAACTATTTAACATGGAAATCCACCTGCCATCATAACCACAATCTGCTGGAAAATGGAAAACGCTTCATTGAGCTTAATAAAACCCAGTATCTTTATATGATGTATGTATGGGGACACAGCTATGAATTTCCCAGAGATGACAACTGGGAGCTTATGGAAGAATTCTGCCGTATGGCAGGGCAGCGGGAGGATACCTGGTATGCAACCAATATAGAGATTGTTGATTATATGAATGCGGCAGCTGCCCTTAAGTATACCATTGACGGAGATCTTGTGTACAATCCATCAGCAAAGGCTGTCTGGATCAGTGTGGATGGAACGATTGTGAAAGTGCCTGGCGGAAGCCAGATCATGATTTGATTTTTGGCTTTTGTTACATTCCAAAGAGGTGCTGGAGCAGAATTTTGATTCCCATCAGTATGAGAATGACTCCGCCTGCGAATTCTGCTTTTGATTTAAAGCGTGTACCGAAAACATTTCCCACCTTTATTCCGGCAACAGAGAGAGTAAAGGTGGTCACTCCGATAAATGAAACTGCAGGAATGATCAGAACCTTTAAAAATGCGAAGGTTACACCGACAGCCAGTGCATCGATGCTGGTTGCAATGGCAAGCATAAACATATTTTTAGGATCCAGAGAACAGTCCGTGCATTCCACCTCATCGTTGCTGAACGATTCCTTGATCATATTGATGCCTATAATTCCCAGAAGTAAAAAAGCAATCCAGTGATCGTAGGAGGTAATGGCTTCCTTGAACTGGGACCCCAGCAGGTAACCAATGACCGGCATTCCCGCCTGGAAACCTCCGAAGTATAATCCGGCGATAACTGCATTCCGCCAGTTCATCCGGGGCATGCAAAGACCTTTGCAGATGGAAACGGCAAACGCATCCATGGACAGCCCCACCGCAATGATGAACAACTCTGGTAATGACATGTGATATTCCTCCTGTGTATGTGCTTTATTTCTATATGTTGAGAGGAAGCAGATAATAAAAGAGACTTATCTGTGTGTACGAAAAAAACACACAGATAAGTCTCATCTTTTTGCGTCGAAAGCAAATTAGCAAAGCCAGACAGAAATTCTGTCAGTATGTTGACTTTGCAGGCACCTTATCTGACCCGTCCAGGTGCTGACTACTCCCTCATCTTTTGCCTATTCTAACGGATGCGGGTGATTCTGTCAAGAAGAAATCAGATTGATATCTTTACAAAAACAGAAAATTATGGACCTGTATCAGGATTACCTGTCTTTTTTGAAAATTGATAGTTGACTAATCAACTAAATCCTGATAATATAAAATTTTGAATTGAAAAGGTGGTGAGAGAATGGGAAATGAACCTGTGAATCTATTGATGCTAAACAGTAAAATATATAGAAATACGCAGAGTTACTTAGACAAAGCGTTGAAAAAATATGATCTGAGCAGCGGGTCTTTTCGCTATTTATTTATACTGGAAAAAAATGAAGGGTTATGTCAGAGCAGGATCAGTGAACTGATTGGTCACGATAAGGCAATGTCTGCCAGAACGATCAACAGGCTGACCGAGCTAGGTTATGTAGTAAGAATCGAGGATCAGCTGGACAGCAGGGCATATAAGCTTTTTCTGACTGATAAAGCAAGGCTGATTCTTCCTGAAATCAAAGAGGAAATAAAAAAATTAACTGGACTTATTACGGAGGATTTGACGGAAGAGGAAAAAGAAATTACATTATCTTCGCTGGTTAAAATTCTAAATAAAGCGCTTGAACTTAACACATAAGAAGGGATTTAACATGGAAAAAGTGAGGAAACATAATAAATGGTCGGTATTAATTATTGTTGTATTATCGACCTTCATGTCAACGTTAGACAGCAGCATCGTCAATGTGGCTCTGCCCCGTATGGCAGATTCGTTACAAGTCACGACAGCAAGTATCCAGTTTGTCGCCACAAGCTATTTAATCGTGATCTCGGGTACCGTTCTGATCTTCGGAAAGCTGGGAGATATGTTTGGAAAAACCAAATTTAATCGTTGCCCGGGCCGTTCAGGCAATCGGGGCAGCCGGCACCATGGCAAATAACCAGGGAATTATAACCGAAGTATTTCCCGTTCAGGAGAGAGGAAAAGCACTTGGACTTCTTGGAACGGCAGTCGCACTGGGTTCTCTTGTGGGTCCCGGACTTGGAGGTATGATTGTAGGAGTCTTAAGCTGGGAATATATTTTTACCATTAATGTTCCCATAGGAATCATTGCAGTTGCAGGAGCTTTCTGCCTGCTGCCAAAAACAAAAACAAAGGTCAATGGAAAAATGGATTTATACGGAGCTGTTTTATTTATTGTGACTATTGTTTCTTTATTTGGTGCACTGAGTGAAGGACTGAATCTTGGATTCGGGCATCCCCTTATTTTAACAGGATTTTTGGCTGCAGCAGTCTGTTTTGCAGCATTCCTTTTAGTAGAAAAGAAACGGAAAGATCCCATGATACAGCTGGGTATTTTTAAAAACGGCCTGTTTTCCTTGAGCATTTTCTGCGGTTTTATCAGCTTTGTTGCCATGTTCTGCAACAATATCATACTACCTTTTTATTTACAGGATGTCATGAATTATCCGCCTCAGAAGGCAGGGCTTATTATGATGGCCTATCCGCTAATACTAATGGTTGCAGCACCTGTGAGCGGCCATCTTTCTGACAAAATAGGCTCTGAAATTCTCACCTTTATTGGACTTGTTTTTACCAGCATAGGCCTGTTTTCCATGTCCTTTTTAAATGAGAATTCAGCTGTAACTACTATGGTCTCCTTTATCGGAATAATGTCAGTTGGAATGGGACTGTTTCAGTCTCCCAATAATTCCCTTATTATGTCTACCGTCTCCCGTGATAAGCTTGGAGTGGCAGGAAGCATCAATGCACTTGTGAGAAATGTGGGAATGGTATGCGGAATTGCCCTTGCCACAACACTACTCTATGGTATGATGAGCAGCCGGCTGGGAATCCGTGTAACGGACTATATTCCTGGGAGAAGTGATGCATTTTTATATGGCATGAATATTGTGTATATCACGGCATCTGTCATTTGTATAATTGGGGCTGTTTTAACATTTTTCAGATTAAAGAAAAAGAATTTAACAGCCATGGCCGGGAAATAAATTAAAAAAAATATTGCAACACGAAAAATATTGTGATATTATAAGTGAAATTCATTGTAGTGAAGTGTTGAATTGTTTAAAAAAGTTAAAAACAGGGCAGGATGAAGCTACAGAATGAAATCAATACTTAAAAAGGCAGAGAAGGAGACTCTGGCCTATGGATCCGGACAGGAAGATTGCGTCACCGACTGAGAGCGCTTTCACGAGAGACTTGGCTATGGGAACACTCCGGAGCCGATAGATCGAAGCGGCTGGTACTAACTGGGTTTTGTACCGGTGACATGAGTAGGTTTATCCGTATACATGCGTTAAATGTTTGAGTGGAGATATCTTTATCTCAATGCGGGTGGTACCGCGGGAGTCTATTGCCATAGTAATCCCGTCCCGGAATATGTAACTGTATTCCGGGACGGGATATTTTATTGTCATAAAATATTTCTCCGGAATCAAAGCAATTACATTCAGGTAAGGAGAAAACAGTCATGGAATTTATCAGTGGTGTAAAACAGAAAGAAACAATGGGAATCCAGGAAGTTATATCTGGTGATTATGCAGGAAAAACTGTCAGGATGGAAGGAAGTGTTCATACCATTCGTGACATGGGTGAAGTGGCTTTTATCATTTTGCGGAAAGCCGAAGGACTGGTGCAGTGCGTATTCGAAGAAGGAAAGACAGCTTTCGATTTAAGCCAGTTAAAGGAAGAGTCTGCAATCCGGGTTACCGGTGTGGTAAGCGGTGAGGAGCGCGCTCCTCATGGATTTGAAATCAGGCTTCAGGAAATAACCGTACTGTCACAGCCGGCAGAGGTACTGCCCATCGCCATCAGCAAATGGAAGTTAAATACCTCCCTGGAGACGAAGCTGGGTCTGCGCCCAATCACCTTACGCAATCCCATGGAGCGGGCAAAGTTCCGTATACAGGAAGGAATTGTAAGAGGCTTCCGGGATTTTCTTCATTCCCAGAATTTTACAGAAATCCGTACACCAAAGATTGTAGCCCGGGGCGCAGAAGGCGGATCCAACGTATTTAAACTGGATTATTTTAATAAAAAAGCAGAGCTGGGTCAGAGCCCCCAGTTCTATAAGCAGACCATGGTTGGCGTATATGACCGGGTTTTTGAGGTAGCTCCCGTTTTCCGCGCTGAGAAACACAATACAACCAGACATTTGAATGAATATACCAGCATGGATTTTGAAATGGGATACATCGACAGCTTTGAGGAAATCATGGAAATGGAAACAGCCATGCTCCAATATGTCTTTGAGCTGCTTTGTGAGGAGTATGCACAGGAACTAGCCATGTTAAAGATCAGCCTTCCTGATGTAACAAACATTCCGCAGGTCCGTTTCGACAAGGCCAAAGAGCTGGTATCTGAAAAATATAACAGAAAGATTAAAAACCCTTATGATCTGGAACCGGAAGAGGAAGTTTTAATCGGCCGTTACTTTAAGGAAGAGTATGGCAGTGATTTCGTATTTGTCACTCATTATCCTTCCAAAAAGCGCCCGTTCTATGCCATGGATGATCCGGCAGATTCCAAATTCACCTTAAGCTTTGACTTACTCTTTAAGGGACTTGAGATCACAACCGGAGGACAGAGAATCCACGATTATGACACCATCATAAAAAAGATGGAGGACAGGGGAATGAATCCGGAAGACATTTCTTCCTATTTAATGATATTTAAGTATGGAATGCCTCCTCACGGCGGTCTGGGAATCGGTCTGGAACGTTTAACCATGCGACTTCTTGACGAGTCAAACGTCAGAGAGACCACATTGTTCCCAAGAGATGTTACAAGGCTGGAACCGTAACAGAAAGCAGAAAGGAGACTAAAAAAATGGCACACATCATTGATGATGAAACAATTGAGTATGTAGGCATTCTTGCGAAGCTGGAACTTGATGATGCAGAAAAGGAAGCGGCAAAAAAGGATATGGGCCGTATGCTTGATTATATTGATAAATTAAACGAACTTGACACAGATGGGGTGGAACCCATGTCACATGTATTTCCGGTATACAATGTATTCCGGGAAGACGTAGTGAAAAACGGAGATGACAGAGACCAGATCTTAAGAAATGCACCGGAAAGCAAAGATGGTGCCTTCAAAGTGCCGAAGACAGTGGAATAGGGGGAATTGAAATGACAGCAAGTGAAATATTGTCCCTCACAGCGGTACAGCTGGGGAAAAAAATAAAAGACGGAGAGGTTACCTCCATGGAGGCTGTAAAAGCGGTTTTAGACCAGATTAAGGCTATGGAACCGGAGCTTAACAGTTATGTAACCATTGATGAAGAAGGGGCGTTAAAACAGGCAGAGGAGATCCAGAAGCGCATTGAGTCCGGAGAGCTTACGGGTCCTCTGGCAGGTGTTCCGGCAGCAGTGAAGGATAATATCTGCGTCGAAGGCCTTAAAACTACCTGCAGTTCTAAGATCCTTTCTGATTTTATACCTGCCTATCATGCTAAGGCTGTGGAGAATTTAAAACAGGCTGGAGCTGTAATCATCGGGAAGACCAACATGGATGAGTTTGCGATGGGCAGTACGACGGAAACTTCCGCATTTGGCGTTACCAGAAATCCCTGGAATCCGGAACATGTTCCCGGCGGTTCTTCCGGAGGTTCCTGCGCGGCAGTTGCAGCAGCAGAGTGCTTTTTTGCTCTTGGATCTGATACAGGCGGTTCCATCAGACAGCCAGCTTCTTTTTGCGGAGTTACGGGATTAAAGCCAACTTATGGCACGATTTCCCGCTATGGTCTGATTGCCTACGGTTCCTCTCTGGATCAGATCGGACCGGTAGCAAAAGATGTGACCGACTGCGCGGCGATTCTTGAAGTTCTTGCATCCCATGATGAGATGGACAGCACTTCCGTACAGCGGAAGGATTATGATTTTACCAGGTATTTAACCGGTGACGTTACTGGTTTAAAGGTGGGAATCCCTGCAGATTACATGGGAGAAGGTCTGGAACCTGAAGTAAAAGAGGCAGTACAAAAAGCTGCAAAAGTGCTGGAAGAAAAGGGTGCCATCGTGGAAACCTTTGATCTTGGCATGGTGGAATACGCCATTCCTGCATACTATGTCATAGCTTCTGCAGAAGCCAGTTCCAATCTCTCTCGTTTTGACGGTGTAAAATACGGATATCGGGCGAAGGATTATCATGGACTTCACGGCATGTATAAAAAGAGCCGTTCTGAGGGCTTCGGTCCGGAAGTGAAACGGCGGATTATGTTAGGGTCTTTTGTACTCAGTTCCGGTTATTATGATGCATATTATCTGAAGGCTTTAAAGACAAAAGCGCTGATTAAGAAAGCCTTTGATGAAGCATTTTCCAAATATGATGTAATATTAGGGCCTGCTGCACCGACCACAGCTCCAAAACTGGGCGAGAGCTTAAGCGATCCATTAAAGATGTATCTGGGAGATATCTACACAATCTCTGTGAACTTAGCCGGACTCCCCGGTCTTTCCATACCGTTTGGAACGGATCAGAAAGGGCTTCCCATCGGCGTTCAGCTGATTGCAGACTGCTTCCAGGAGAAGAATATTTTAAGGGCCGGTTTTGCAGTGGAGCAAAGCAGAGCCTTTAAGATGCCTTCTCTGGCAGTAAAGGCAATGAAAGAAAAGGAGGAGAAGTAAATGAGCAAACAGTATGAGACAGTGATTGGTCTGGAAGTTCATGTTGAGCTTGCTACAAAAACAAAAATCTTCTGCTCCTGTTCCACGGAATTCGGCGGAGCGCCCAATACCCATACCTGTCCGGTCTGTACCGGTATGCCGGGATCCCTTCCGGTCCTTAACAAACAGGTGGTGGAATACGCCCTTGCAGTTGGTCTTGCTGCAAACTGCCAGATTAACCAGAATTGTAAATTTGACCGTAAAAATTATTTTTATCCTGACAATCCCCAGAACTATCAGATCTCTCAGCTCTATCTTCCAATCTGCCACGACGGATATGTGGAAATTGATACAGCCGCAGGAAAGAAGAAGGTGGGAATTCACGAGATTCATATGGAAGAAGATGCAGGCAAGCTGATTCACGATGAATGGGAGGACTGTTCCTTAGTTGATTTTAACCGAAGCGGAGTTCCCCTGATTGAGATCGTTTCAGAACCGGATATGAGAAGTGCGGATGAGGTAATTGCTTATTTAGAGAAGCTGCGGTTAATCATTCAGTATTTGGGAGCTTCTGACTGCAAGCTGCAGGAAGGTTCCATGAGAGCCGATGTAAACTTATCGGTAAGAGAAGCAGGTGCTTCCCAGTTCGGAACCAGAACTGAGATGAAGAACTTAAATTCTTTTAAAGCAATTGCCCGTGCCATTGAAGGGGAGAGAAAGCGTCAGATCGAGTTGATTGAGGAAGGGAAGACAGTTGTTCAGGAAACAAGACGATGGGATGACAACAAGGAGTCCTCCCATGCCATGCGTTCCAAAGAGGATGCCAAGGATTACCGTTATTTTCCGGATCCCGATCTTCCTCCGATCTTCATAAGCGATGAATGGATACAGAGTATCAGGGAGAAACAGCCGGAGCTGCGGACGGAAAAAATGGCAAGGTATCAGGAGGAATATAATCTTTCTGAATACGATGCAGATATTATTACCGGCTCCAAGCATATGGCGGATATATTTGAAGCGGTTACATCTATCTGCCAGAAGCCAAAAGAAGCCGCAAACTGGCTTATGGTTGAGGGAATGAGACTGTTAAAAGAGCATGAGATGGAACTGGAAAATATGACAATTTCTGCGGAAAATCTTGCAAAACTGATTATTTTGGTGGATAATGGAACCATTAACCGCACGGTTGCCAAAGAAGTGTTTGAGCAGATTTTCTTAAATGATATAGACCCGGAGCGTTATGTGGAAGAAAAGGGACTGAAAGTAGTGAGCGATGAAGGTGCTCTTAAGTCCGCCATTGAGGCAATTCTTGCTGCAAATCCCCAGTCTGTGGAGGATTACCGGAACGGAAAAGAGAAAGCCATGGGCTTTTTAGTTGGTCAGACCATGCGTTCTATGAAAGGAAAGGCTGATCCGGGAGCGGTCAACCGAATTCTGAAGGAACTGTTAGGTTAAAGGAATCTTTAAGAGGAGGAAGAAATCTATGAAGCCATATGTTGAGATGACAAAGGAAGAGTTACAGGAGCTTAGAAAGGAACTTTCTGCACAGTATAAGGAGTTTCAGGGCAGAGACTTAAAGCTGGATATGTCAAGAGGAAAGCCAAGTGCCGAGCAGCTGGATATCTCCATGGGAATGATGGACGTATTAAGCAGCAACGATGATTTAACCTGTGAGGACGGAACGGACTGCCGCAATTATGGCGTTCTTGCCGGAATCAAGGAAGCAAAGGAACTTCTTGCAGATATGATGGAAGTTGCACCGGATCACATTATTATTTACGGTAACTCCAGTTTAAATGTAATGTATGATACTGTTTCCCGGTCCATGACTCAGGGTGTGATGGGAAGCACACCCTGGTGTAAGCTGGATAAAGTAAAATTTCTCTGTCCGGTACCTGGATATGACAGACACTTTTCCATAACGGAATACTTTGGCATTGAGATGGTTAACGTTCCCATGACTCCAACCGGCCCGGATATGGATCTGGTAGAGCAGCTGGTGGCATCTGACGACTCCATTAAGGGTATCTGGTGTGTACCTAAGTATTCCAATCCTCAGGGTATTTCCTATTCCGATGAAACAGTGCGCCGTTTTGCCCGCTTAAAACCGGCTGCAAGCGATTTCCGTATCTACTGGGATAATGCTTATACCATTCATCATTTATATGATAACGATCAGGATCATCTAATTGAAATTCTGGCAGAATGCAAGAGAGCCGGTAACCCGGATATGGTTTATAAATTCGCTTCCACCTCAAAGGTAAGCTTCCCTGGCTCCGGTATCGCAGCCATAGCAGCCAGCGAGAACAACTTAACGGATATCATGAAGCAGTTAAAGATTCAGACCATCGGTCATGATAAGGTAAACCAGCTTCGTCATGTACGTTTCTTCAAGGACATTCATGGTATGGTGGAGCATATGAGAAAGCATGCAGATATCATGAGACCCAAATTTGAAGCGGTGATTGAAACTCTGGAAAAGGAGCTGGGCGGTCTTCAGATCGGAGAATGGACCAGTCCAAAGGGAGGATATTTTATTTCCTTTGACTGCCTGGACGGCTGTGCCAAAACCATTGTGGCAAAATGTAAAAAAGCCGGGCTTGTCATGACAGGTGCCGGAGCGACTTATCCATACGGTAAGGATCCTCATGACAGCAATATCAGAATCGCACCGTCATATCCGACTTTGCCGGATTTAAACCAGGCCATGGAGTTATTTGCGCTCTGTGTGAAGCTTGTTAGCATTGACCACATTCTGGCTGAAAAACAATAAATATAAAAACGCCGCACAGGCTGCCTGTTAAGGAGTACTGTGCGGCGTTTGTTTATATGAGAATCAGTCAAATAAAATCTGATTGATAAATGCCTGAAAGGTTTCGGTCTGAAATTTATCTTTATGGAATACAACATGGTTCATGCAGCTGATCTCCATGTCTTTTACTTCTATTTCAAAAACCTCCCCTTTATGTATGGATTCATCAGCAAAGATTCTTGGAACAACGCCAATACCGATATTTTCTTTAACTGCCTGCAGGATTACGTCGGAATTGGTACTGGTCCACAAGGGCTCAGCGGATAAGTTGTTAAGTTCCAGTGCGCAGTCGAAAGAATCCCTGATCGTGCATCCGGTCTCTCTTAAAAGCAATGGCTCCCTGATCAGCTTATCCAGTGGCACAGGCTGTGCGGTCCGGCTGGCAAAGGGGTGGTTTGGAGAACAGATTACTGCCATGGGATAGGAGGAGAAAGGGATTTTCTCCAGCTGCTCATCGGATACGACACCCTCTACCAAAGCCAGATCCAGTTCATTCTTTAACAGCCTGCTGATGATTTCACCGGAGTTGTCCACCGTAACCTTCAGCTGTATGTCAGGATTTGACAGAGCGAAACGGGAAACAGCATTTGGAAGTAAGTAGCTGGCTAAAGTTACGCTGGATCCTACCCGCAAAGGTGCCTGTAAGTGCAGGGAACCGGAGTAGTTCTCCAGATCCTGATATAACTCCAGAAGAGGAATCACTTTCGATAGATAAAATTTTCCGTTTTCATTGATCATTACCCTGCGGGATACACGGTCAAACAGGGGTGATCCAACGGATTCTTCCAGCTCATTGATGGCATGAGAGATTGCGGGCTGAGTCATGGACAATGCTTTTGCCGCTCCGGTGATGCTTCCTTCCTCACATACTGTTCTAAAGATTGTTAGATGTCGTAGATTCATGTTTATAGGTCCTTCCATTACCAGTGATTCATATGATATCTTTCATTATATCATTTTGATAATGGGTTGAACAGAGATTTTGAAAAAAATGTCGAACTTCATGAAACGTATTTTGTTACTGCATATACAATATAAAAATATTGCTGCTGACTTGAAAAGTAAATTTTAGTGTTGCACTAAATTCTACATTCTGATATTTTACTTACATGGAAGGAGGGTGTCACACCATCACTTTATTTTAGTGATTTTGCGATACCCTCCTTTCAAAATATTAAAGCCGTGTTGCAATCGCCTTAATAAACTCCTCACTGTTTAAAACAGTGGGTTTTTTAATTGTAGTAATAAGTGCAAGGTCTTTTGTCATCTCTCCGGCTTCAATGGTATCAATGGTAGCTTTCTCCAGCTTATCAGCAAATGCAGCCAGTTCCTGATTATCATCAAGTTCTCCACGCTTCCTCAAAGCTCCGGTCCATGCAAAAATAGTAGCAACAGAGTTAGTAGAAGTTTCCTCCCCTTTTAAGTGTTTATAATAATGTCTCTGAACCGTTCCGTGGGCCGCTTCATATTCAAAGTCGCCATCAGGAGATACAAGAACCGAAGTCATCATGGCAAGAGATCCGAATGCGGAGGAAATCATATCACTCATCACATCTCCGTCGTAATTCTTGCATGCCCAGATATAACCGCCTTCTGACTTCATAACTCTGGCCACCGCATCATCGATTAATGTGTAGAAATATTCGATACCGGCTTCCTTAAAGAGGTTCTCATACTCGGCATCAAAAATATCCTGGAAGATATCCTTAAAGGTATGATCGTACTTTTTAGAAATGGTATCCTTGGTTGCAAACCATAAATCCTGTTTTGTATCCAGTGCATAATTAAAACAGCTTCTTGCAAAGCTATCTATGGAGCCGTTAATATTATGCATACCCTGAACGATTCCAGGACTGTCAAAATTATGAACCAGTTCCCGGGATTCTGTTCCGTCAGCGGAGGTATAGACCAGTTCTACTTTGCCTGCACCCGGAATCTTCATTTCGGAGCCTTTGTAGACATCTCCGTAAGCATGTCTGGCAATGGTGATTGGTTTTTTCCAGTTAACAACACATGGATCGATTCCTTTAACAACAATAGGTGCCCGAAAGACAGTTCCGTCGAGGATGGCGCGGATGGTACCGTTAGGACTCTTCCACATCTCTTTTAAGTTATATTCCTTTACACGGGCAGCATTGGGAGTAATGGTCGCGCATTTAACTGCTACTTTATATTTTTTTGTGGCAAAAGCAGAATCAGTGGTTACTTTATCATCTGTCTGATCCCGGTATTCCAGTCCCAGGTCATAATATTCTGTCTTTAAGTCAATATAGGGCAGCAGAAGGTTGTCCTTAATCATCTGCCAGAGAATACGTGTCATCTCGTCGCCATCCATTTCGACTATGGGGGTTGTCATCTTAATCTTATCCATGTGTTTCTCCTCCTTAGAAATGTTCGTGTTATGCTATAGTATACGACGAATTGTCAAATCACACAAGCATAACTATGCAAATTTATCCAACCATTTTTGAATATTATACACTGTTTCCGGATCCATAAAATGTTCAACCTTCTCAACCTGCTCTAAACTATTGGATTTCTGATTTACGTAACTGAAAAAACGGGTGAGTACCTGATGCCTGAAAAGGAGGTATTCTCCCAGATGCTTCCCGTCACTGGTCAGATAAACAGTTCCATATTTTTCAAAGCGTACCAGTCCCTGTTTCTTTAAATTACCGGTCATTTTAGAAGCAGAGGATGGCTTGACATGAAGGCGCTCTGCCAGTTCTTTTATTCGGACCGGCTGGTTGTCCTGAGATAACCGGTATATCATCTCCAGGTAATCTTCCATTGAGGATGTGATTTTTTTGTGTTCCAAAAGAGAATATCCTTTTAATGTATAAAAATTATCTGACTGAGGCATAAACAACTCCTCCTGGCTTACATAAGGTTATTTATATCTATTCATTTTCGGAAGAAACTATGAATCATCAGGCTGCAAAGGGTACCGTAAGAATGGAACCTCATTTTTATTTTATGCATATGTTAGGATATGGAAACTTTCCGGAGGTTAAAAAGATGTTGGGACATATATGCTTGACGGACTTAAAAAGAGGTCAGAAGGGAGTCATTTCCTGTCTGACCGCTTGTGATGATATGAGAAGAAGATTACAGGATATGGGACTGATTGAGGGGACTGTAGTGGAATGTGTAGGTAAAAGTCCTCTTGGGGATCCAACTGCATTTTTAATAAGAGGTGCTGTAATTGCTCTGCGAAATGAAGATTCCGGCAGAGTGCTTATTCAGGATAATGGGCAGGAGTCCTATGATCCCATTTATGGAGAGGGGATTGCTGCCGCATGTGTCACTGCGGAGGAAGAAATATGGGACTAAGCAGAGAATCCATGGGTATCAAATCAGTGGACTGTGGGCTGGAGATAAAAAAGCGTGAGGAAAATGATCTGGTAATTGCTCTTGCTGGTAATCCCAATGTTGGGAAAAGTACTGTGTTTAACCAGCTGACCGGTATGAACCAGCACACCGGCTAATGCGTTTAGGGGTAAAAAAATCACAGAAAAATAACCGTATACTCCCGGTGCTGGCCGGTGCGCCCGCTTAACCGTATTTCCCTGATAACCGACCTCCAGAAGAGACGCTTCTGCTGGTTGTCGAGGTGCCGGTACATGCTTTCAAAATCTGTATTAGCCATACAGTTCGAAGCAGCCGGATACTCAGATGGCGGTTCTATGTCAGGGATTTTCTCCAATTCAGCCTCGAACTCTGCCCTGTCTGTTTTATATTCTTCTAATGTAATGGCTTCATTTAAATACAAATCTTTTAACCGGCTGATTTTCCTGCGAAGCTGGTTCTTTTTAAACCGGTTATCAACTGTTTTTCTGCCTTTTGTTTCAAAGTCCGCAGTGTAAGAACCCAATTGTTCCCGGAGTTTTTTTAAAAGGCATTCCTCAATCCGGACTTCTCTGATTTGTCCGCCATTGCCACAGGTTTTATAAGCACGGTGTTGTTTGCATTCATAGGCCGGGTACTTATAACGGATTACAGTACCATCCTTACGCTTTGAGGCTGTATTGATCTGACATCCTCCCATTTTCCGGCCGCACTCACCACAGATCAGAAGACCTGTGAAAATATAGGGGTATTTCTGGCTGGATTTTATATTGGTATTATAATCAAGAATACGCTGTATCTCACAAAAGTCTTTATCTGAAATCAAACGGGGACAATAAGAGTCATTATCTCTGTAGCGTCCGGTGATTTTCTCGTTTCTGAGGAGAGACTGTTTAAAATTCTGCAGCGTCATGATAATACCATATGTTTCTTTTAAATATTCAACAGCCTTGTTCATAGATTGATGTTTTAAAAAATACATAAGGGTATCGTATATGGCAGGAGCTTCCTCTGACAGTACAAGATGCTTATCCTGGATCTGATAGCCTCTGGGGAATTTGCCGGTTATGACTTCCCCATGAGCAACCTTTGTCCGAAAGACGTCAGTCACACGCAGACCGTCGTTTTGTGCCTCCAGTTCTGCAAAGGTCATAGACTGTGCTACAAATGCCCGGCCGTAAGGGGTGGAGGTGTCAAAGTAAGGCTGGTCAATGGCTGTCCATGCTGCATGATGTTTTTCAAGAATTGCCTGTGTATTTAAATAATGGCGGAGGCTGCGGAACCAGCGGTCCAGCTTAGTAAAGATAATAAGATCCACAAATCCCTCTTTTACATGATTCATCAGCCTTGTAAAATCATCTCGGTCAATTTTTTGCCCGGAAACACCGTCATCCAGATAAATATCATGCAATATCATATTATGATGTTCTTCTATATAATGCAGACCCCGTTCTTTTTGATCCCGGATGGAATCTCCCCGCTCTGCCTGCTCATCGGATGATACCCGGATATAAACCGCTACACGCAGCAGCTTTTCTGATTCCTGAGTACGCTTCATAGCATCATCTCCTGGTATAATCTACTCCCTGTAATTGGAAATTAAAACCTCTAAGGGAAAGAAGTACAAACCGTAGTACATACATATTACAAGAAAGGGGGGCGGTAAGGTGCAGGATACTATCATAACAGTGAATCAGGCGGATCCGGTCCTGGTATTTGAGGCTTTGGCAAGAATTATCGGAGAAAAAGAGGGGGTGGAAATTACTTTAAAAAGTGTGGAGGAAAAGTATGAAGAGAAAGATAAGAAAACTGGAATGGCAGATCAGGTGACCTGATCTGCCTTATGATGTGCTATGTAGGTATCTTATTAATTAGTTTTTCTTTGTTTCAGCTTCAGCAGCAGGTTTACTGTCTTTTACAGCTGGGGAATCTGCCTTTACTTTGCTGTCAGTTTTGGATTCTCCGACTGAAGTTTCCTCTTTTTGGGTTTCGTCTTTCTTGGTTTCATCTTTCTTAGTTTCGTCTTTTTTGGTTTCTGCTAAGGAACTTTCTTTTACTTCTTTTTTTGTTTCTGCCGGTTTTGTAGCAGCTTCGGTTGTCACTTCTGCTTTTGTAGCAGCAGTTGTTTCAGAACTCTTGGTATTTCCGCAAGCGGAAATGGCTGCCATTGTCAATACTGCAACACCCGTCAGTAACAGTTTCTTTGTTGTTAACTTCATAATTATTTTCCTCCTTGAGACTGCATAGGTATTTTGGTTGTATGGCTTCCGGTTGTCCTATGTCCCTGAAGTCAGAACTCAGTTTAGCACTGAAATTGAATAAAATCAATGGAGTTTTTGTTATTTATTTCTTAAAAAAAATTAAGTTGTATTAAGAAAATAGAATTTAATTAAAATTAAGATTAAATTCACAAACTTTTCACATTTTGATCAAGATTCCATCACAATCATGTATTTCAACTACGGCTGAAAGCCGGATAACTGCAGCCTGGCAGTTTTTATGGGTAATTACATCAGCCCACCGGAAACTGGCCGGGTAAAACAGTTGCCAATGCACAGGGCTGGTGCAAGGACGGCAGCCAGGGCTATGTAATGGTAGATATTCCAGGCTGCTATTCTCTTATGGCTCATTCAACAGAAGAGGAAGTGGCCAGGGATTTTATCTGTTTTGAAAATCCGGATGCAGTGGTAACGGTCTGCGATGCCACCTGCCTGGAACGGAATTTAAATCTTGTGCTCCAGATCATGGAAGCGGCAGACAGTGTGGTAATCTGTGTTAATTTGTTGGATGAAGCAAAGAAGAAACGGATTTCCCTGAATCTGGAGCTTTTGGGCGAGCGGCTCCATGCTCCCGTCGTAGGAACAACCGCAAGAAGTAAAAAGGGACTGAATCAGATTTATCAGGGGTTAAAGCGCTGCATGCAAGAACGGGAAAACGGTTATGAGAGACCCGTACCCATACAGTATCCCTCCTATATTGAAGACGCGATTGAGAGGCTTGCTCCTGCAGTGGAAAAAGGCTCAGATGGGAAAACAAAGGTGCGCTGGCTCTGTGCCAGACTCTTAGATGCCAACGAAAATCTGATGGGTGCAGTAAGAAAATATTTAAAGCATCTGGCAGACTCAAAAGAGGTAGAGGACTGTCTTACCCAGATATGGAACGAATGGAATGAAGAGGGAATCAGTCAGGAGATGGTCAGTGATGATATGGCAGCTGTGTTCATCCGGAAAGCAGAGGAGTTATGTAAGGGTGTAGTGGTTTTTGAAAATAAAACCTATAACGGGAAAGACCGGAAACTGGACCGCCTCTTTACCAGCAGGGCCACAGGATTTCCAATTATGTTTCTGGTTCTCCTGGGTGTTTTCTGGCTGACAATCACAGGTGCCAATTATCCGTCCCAGCTGATAAGCAAAGTACTGTTTGCAGTGGAGGACCGCCTGACCATTGCTGCAGACGCAGCAGGTATTCCTGCTTTCGTATCCGGACTTTTCATTAATGGTGCGTACCGGGTTCTGGCATGGGTAATATCGGTTATGCTGCCTCCCATGGCGATCTTTTTCCCACTGTTTACCCTTCTGGAAGATTTTGGATATCTGCCAAGAGTTGCATTTAATTTAGACCGCTGCTTTAAACGGTGTTCTGCATGCGGAAAGCAGGCATTAACCATGTGACAGAAGAAATCTATGCTTTTTTCATAGTTAAATACTGGATTACTATCTTGACACTTTTTACTCTGAATGATATAGTTACAACTATAAACTGTAATCAAAAATAGTACAGAAATACACCCGCTAACTGTAAATAGCAGAGCAGTGAATGTAACGACTACAGGAGGTAGACTATTGGGATTTTCGATTGATATGAGTGTTCCGGTTTTAACCGTATTTTTACAGGGAATTTTAAGTTTCTTTTCCCCCTGTGTACTGCCCTTAATTCCTCTGTATATTGGTTATCTGTCAGGAGGAACCGGTGTAACAGGTGAGGATGGGCGGATCTATTATAAGCGCAGCAAAGTCATGATTCATACCGTTTGTTTCGTAATTGGAATCAGTTTTACTTTTTTCCTGCTGGGAATCGGTGTCTCAGCTCTGGGAAGCTTTTTCAGATCCAATCAGCTTTTATTTGCCAGACTGGGCGGAATTCTTGTTATATTGTTTGGATTATACCAGCTGGGGTTCTTAGGCAGTTCCTCGTTACTGGCGAAAGAGCGGAGGCTGTCATTTTCTTTTGACAAGCTCGCCATGTCACCGTTTACAGCTCTCCTTATGGGATTTACCTTCAGTTTTGCATGGACCCCCTGCGTGGGGCCTGCGCTGGCAAGCGTACTCATCATGGCTGCATCTGCTTCCACCAAGACACTGGGATTCATGCTGATCGGAGTATATACACTGGGATTTATTCTTCCGTTTTTGGCGGTGGGATTCTTCACTACTTCCGTTCTTGAATTCTTTAAGAAACACCGTAATATTGCCAAAAATGCAGTTAAGGCCGGCGGAGTTTTGATGGTACTCCTGGGATTACTCATGTTTACCGGGAAGATGAATTCTGTTACCGGATATCTTTCTACGGTAAAGTCACCGTTTACCCAGGAGTCACAGGAATCGGAAGAAGAGACAGAACCGTCAACAGAGGAACCTGTTACAAAAGAGGTTCAGGAATCCACGGCAGCAGAAGAGACAACTGATGAATCACAATCAGATGAAGCCGAAAGCGGAGAAGAAGACTCTCTTCTTCCAGCAATCGATTTCACTCTGACCGATCAGTTTGGCAAGACACATTCCCTTTCTGATTATAAAGGGAAAACGATATTTTTAAATTTTTGGGCGACCTGGTGTCCGCCCTGCAGGGCAGAAATGCCGGATATTCAGAAACTATACGAAACCTACGATACAGAAGGGGACGATGCACTGATTGTTCTGGGAGTAGCCGCTCCCAATTATGGGGACGAAAAGGATGAAGAGGGAATAAAAAACTTCTTAAAGGAGAATGGTTATACTTATCCGGTGCTTATGGATACAGACGCAGAGTTATTCTCGGCTTATGGGATTTATTCCTATCCAACCACATTTATGATTGACCGGGATGGTAATGTATTCGGCTATGCAAGCGGGCAGTTATCAGAAGACACGATGAAAAGTATTATTGAGCAGACAATGAAAGGAGAACGAAACTGATATTATGGATAAAAACAGGGCCAGAAGAATACGTCAGAGAAGAAATAGAAAGATAGCTTATGGATCATTGCTTTTAGCTGCCCTGTTGACAATTGGTATATTATATAGTTTTGCAAACAGTAAAAAAAGCAAAGATTCTGACAGCAGAGAAATCGTCGCAGAAACAAAAGATAAGGATTTGGACAAAGCACTGGTTTCAGCCAGACTGGGAAAGACAAATCTATCCGGATTGACTGTGAAAGAAGCAAAAGACACCATAGAGGAACAGTTCCAGTGGGGAATGACTGTCACAGACGGAACAGAAGCGGTTGTGATTGATGATGTGATAAGCGGACAGCTAAAGGAGGTCCTTAAAAAGCTGAACGAAACTCCGGCTGACCAGCCTCAGGATTACCAGCTTGATTATCCGTTAATAAAAGAAGCTTTTGAAAAGCAGGCAGAAGTCCTGGCAAAGCGCTGGAACAAAGACGGAGTTAATTCAGAAGTGGAAGCCTTTGATCCCAAAACAGGGGTTTACAGTTATACAAAAGAGCAGAACGCAAGAGTGTTAAACCAGGAGAAGCTGGTCTCACAGCTTATGGATGCTGCAGAAGCTGAAAACTTTCAGGCTGAGATAACAGCAGAATTTACCCATCAGGTACCGGAGAGAACCCAGGCGCAGGCAAAGGAGCAGTATAAGGTTATAGGAACGTTTACCACAAAGACCACCTCGAATAAGAACCGTAATCAGAATATCAGCCTTGCAGTACAGGCAATCAATGGTATGATCTTAAAGCCTGGCGAGGAATTTTCCTTTAATAATACCACTGGAAACCGTACCAAAGAGAAGGGATACCGGCCGGCAGGCGCATATCGGAATGGCGTACTGATTGAGGAGCCGGGAGGCGGCGTATGCCAGGTTTCCACCACGCTTTATCATGCCATTATTGAAAGCGGGTTTAAAACCACGGAACGCAATTCCCACAGCTTCGCCCCTTCCTATGTGGAAAAGGGACAGGATGCCATGGTAAGCTTTGATGGTTATGCTGGTCCGGATCTGAAATTTGTCAATACGGGAAATGCTTCCGTTGTTTTAAGGGCTTCCTTAGAGGGAACTACATTAAAGATTTCTATTGTTGGTATACCGGTTCTGGAGAATGGAGTGAAGGTGGTCATTCGTTCAGAAAAGCTCAGAGATGCTGATCCCCTTCCGGTTACCTATGAGGAAAATACAGCACTGCCTTATGGAACAGAAAAGGTGGTGAATAAAGGAACACTGGGCGGATATTATAAAAGCTACCGTATACTGGAAAAGGGAGGCACTGTAATAAAAGAAGAGCCTCTTCATAACAGCAGTTATAAAAGCAAGCCGGAAGTCATTCAGAGAAACACTACCTTAAAGCCGGAAGAAACAGTGCCGGAAACGCCGGAAGAAACAGAGAGCAGCCCGGTTCCGGCAAAAGATCAGGGTGAGACCCATGAGGCAGAGGAGATAGGTCCAGGTGTTACAGGACCAGGTAAGCCATAATAAGTCATTGAAAAGAACAGGATTGAGAGGGCCATACATTGGCGGTTTCAGTCTTGTTCTTTCTTTTAACTACTGGATTAACTTGTGTATATGGTACAAACCCTTTTGAATAAGATTTTTCAGGAGGTGAGAATCATGGATTTGTTCAAAGAAATTACCTATGAAAAAAAATGGGGAGAAAAGCAGACGGCAGTTTTAGTTAAGCGCTGCTATCAGGGAGAGGAATCCGTAAAGACGCTGGTTCTTAGCCTGTTAAAAAAACGTCTGGAGGCAGAGCGGCGTCAGATATGACAGGGGAAAAAAACGGAGAGAACGGGTACTATAAAGCAGCTCTTTACATGCGCCTTTCCAAAGATGACGGAACGGGGGAGAGTGCAAGCATAAATAACCAGCGGAGCATGCTTCGTTCCTATGCCGCACGGAATGGCTATTTTATATATGGAGAATACGCCGATGACGGCTACAGCGGGACTACGTATGACCGTCCCGCATGGAAACGTCTGATTGACGATATAGAGGCAGGGCGGGTAAATCTTGTGATAACCAGAGATCTTTCCAGGCTTGGTAGGGATTACATACTCACAGGGCAATATACAGAAATCTATTTCCCTGCCAAAGGCGTTCGCTACGTGGCAGTAAATGACGGCTACGATTCCCAGAATCCGGGAAATGACCTGGCTCCTTTTCAGAATATTGTCAATGAGATGTATGCCAGAGATACATCAAAGAAAATCCGCAGTGCATTAAAGACTAAGATGGAAGCAGGGGCATTTATCGGTAATTTTGCCCCTTACGGATATAGAAAGGATCCCGCCGATAAAAACCACCTTTTGACTGATCCGGTGACGGCACCGGTTATCCGGGAGATATTTGAACGGGCATCCATGGGGGAAGCTCCAGGGAGTATTGCAAAGCTTCTTAATAATAAGGGGATAAAAACCCCGTCCGGTTACCGGCATTTCAAACGCCATGAAATGTTTCCGGAAGCAGAAGAGGGAAAAAAGGGCTGGACCTCCGGAACTATCTGTAAGATACTATCCAATCCGGTTTATACAGGAGATATGGTTCAGGGAAAGTCCTCGAAACTTTCTTTTAAAAGCAAGATTACTTTAAGTACCCCGAAGAAGGACTGGATCGTTGTAAAAAATAAGCATGAGCCTATCGTATCCAGAGAATTGTTTCAGCTTGCGGGGAGGCGGTGTATTTCACGAAAAATATCTAAATCACCAGGATTTTCCAATGTTTTTTCCGGGGTGGTATATTGCGGTGACTGTAAACGGGCAATGACTACAACCGGAGCAGGTCAGAATGGAAACAGAAAGCTGGTCTGCAGCGGTTATAAACAGTTTGGAAAAAGCGTATGCACCAATCACTACATGGATTACTGCCTGCTTTGTCAGATTGTCTCACAGGAACTGACAGCCCTTATCCACGTGACAGAGGAAGAGAAGAGAGAGGTTATAACAGCACTGGAGGAATACGGAATAAGTAAGAATAAACCGGAAGAACTGCGGGCTGCCGCAGCTTTAAAAAAACGGGAACGGGAGATTGACCGGATCATTGGTACGCTATATGAGGACCGGGTGAATGGAACTCTGGAGGAGGAGCGTTTTTGCAAGCTTCTTAAAGCATATGAACAGGAACAGAGTGAGGTCCGGGCTGAGACTGCTGCCCTGAGCAAGATCAATGCTCCTATGTGGAAAAACAGGGAAGATTCTAAAGATGATGTGGACCTTTTGCTGAATGAAATAACAAATAACAGGATTCCTTCTCTGGATCTGCTGCACCAGTTCATTGACCGGATCGATATCTTTCAGTCCGGGGAGGATCCCCATCAGAAAGATAAACAGTTTCAGACCATTCGGATCTGTTACCGTACAGCGTACCCAGACAGCAAAAAAGCATAGATTTTTTCTGTCATGTGCATGGGCTTCGGCTGTAATGCGGCAGGGATTGTAGGCTGCCGTATCATTGATTCCCCCAGAGAACGCCTTATTGCAATGATTACCAACAACTTTGTTCCCTGCAACGGCCGTTTTGCGCAACCATACAAAGGGAAACAAAATTGTTCCTTGGTGCTGACAATGAAGAAACAGCCGAATTGGTAATACCAGTAACTGATACCAGCTATGATAATTATGCCGAAAGGTTGAAAGCCTATCGGAAAAAGAACCGATTATCGCAACAGGAGCTTGCACAGCTTATGGGTGTGAAACACTTTACGCTTCGGAGCTGGGAACAAAAGAAAGCAAAGCCACCTTATCATATATGGCGGCTCTACAAACACTTATTTGATTGTTCCATCTTGTTCCCGTAATTTTAAGTTTTCCAGTATTTTATCTATGACAGCTACCTTTTCTTGGTTTGTTAGATTAGAACTATGCAGTTTACGTTCTATGATTTCTATATGAAATTCATTTATTTTGTCAGAGAGGGCGTGAAGATCCATTCCGTCAGGAACATGAATTATGACGTTTTGAATACAATTCTTTTTCATTCACTCCCTCCCTTTGATAATGTAAAGTTAGATACTTCATGTTATGAAAATATCTGTATGTCCTATACATGTATGTGCAGCTTCTTTTACAAGTGCGGATTCGCTGTTATTTATGAAGCAAATGAACAGCTCTGGCAAAGCTCACGGGAATCTCACCCCTGCATGGTTCTCATGCAGCCGTACCCATTGCCTGCGACGGTTCTTTCACGCTCGGGCTATGGCTGAACGGGAGTATCATTATCACAATAGGGAAGTCATGGCGGCAGCCTTGCCAAAGGCTGCTTACGGGACACTGACAGGATTCGCTCTTTCTTTTCCCCCTTTCGGGTCATGGCGTGTCAGTCCGTCGGCTCTCTCCCTATTGAAAGGTATTCGATTGCTTTTATTTGATTTTCAAAGAACAGCAGACTTGACAGCCTGTCAAAACACGCTGACGGCAGTATGCTTTGACAGAATGACAAGACAAACTTCACCGTTCGGGAAGCGTGGATCAGCACGCTTCCACGAAAGGAATTATGGTTATTTAATTTCAAAAGATAAAATCTTAGTAATCAGTCTGGTTTCCATTCTGCTTCGCAAAGTTTCATCAACAACCATATGCTGATTCCCATATTCGTCTTTCATCGGGCGGAGAGATCTTTTGGCAATATAGCCCCTGTAATGCTTCACAATTTGATTGATAGCCTCCGTATCACCGTCTGTTGCTGCTGTGATAACAGAATAGGAAACCATGGGATATGTAGTTTTCATTCCGTATGCTCCTCCATAAATTCTTTAATAAAGGCTAGTCCACTGGTTCTGTGACGATAGACCGTAGATCGGTTCAGTTTTAGAATTTCTGCTATTTCTGTATCATTCATATCCATAAAGTAGTAGAGCAAAATAATTTCTCGTTTCTTTTCTGCCAGACTTTTTAATGCTTCACTTAATAAATCATTTTCCACACCTATGGTCGAGCCATTTAGTATGAAAGTGTGAAAATCAGTTGCATAGTTATCTACGGTTGAAAACTGACTGATGAGATAATCCCCCATATCAGAAAACGATATTTCATGTTTGGATAATCTTGAAATGTATCTCTGGTAGTCCTTCCGTTCATCTTCCATAGCACGTTTGCATATATAATCAAACTGATTTTCTATGGTTTTCTGAAAACAAGATGGCTTCATAATTTCTCACCCCCTTTAGCCATGAAAGAGAGTAAGACATGTTTTTTGCTCCCTTTCGCACTAAGTCCCGACACGAAAGGGATTCCAGTTGCATTGGAAGAAAAATTTTTAGAAACAAAAAACACACAAACAGATATTTTTCTGCATGTGTGTTTTTTATGTTATAAAAGTCATTATACGGCTAAGATTAAGTGTAGACATGATTACATTGAGTACATGTGTACTACGTTTTCTGGATTATTATAATGAGGTTTCAATTATTAACAAAAAATAACAGGCGATCTTTTCGAAGGCCTGTTATTTGAAACTTAATTACAGAGAAGTTTTAGTGTTCCTAAAAATCAATTGATCCGGAACCATTTAAATATACATTCTTACTAAGGCCGCTCACTGTAACTTTTACGTTATAAACCCCAACAGCACCACTGGTTGAAAAGGTAAGGCCACCACGTACATTGTCTGCATACCCTCTATAGCTTCCTACCACACCATTTGGCCCGGTAAGTGTGACGATATAACTTTGATTGTCATTGGTATATGTATTATCACTAGATTCATTGTATAACTGTGCTTTAGTTTGAACGGGCATTTCAGAAGCAGCAGAATATCTTCCGCTATTGGAGCCGCTACTATGAATCGTGAAAAAGAAATTCCCATCGTTGTCAATACCAACAAATTTTCCAGTTACGGGATAGACATTAGAAGCAGAAGCAGTGTCCTCATTAGCAGCGTCAGAACTATCGATTGTATTGAGGTGTGCTCTATCATATGCCAGAACTTGCTCAGCTTCATTTTTACTATAGCAAATAGAGCCATTTACCAGTTCACCATTATAAAAATGTCCATCTAGCAATGGATCATCGTCACTTATAAGTGCTGCACTTCCCGATGGGTTACCAATAATATTCTGAGACACTACTTTTTGTGTATAGCCAGTGGCGTCGTCGGCTTCTACGGTAGCTGCCATGGTGGTGATTGAAGGTAGCGAAATAATAATAGCTGCTGTTAAAATTGAAATAATTTTCTTGACCATAATTTTCTCCTCTCAAATTATGTATTTGTACTAATAATACATTAATATAACAGCCTGTTCTTTATTCAGCTAGAAACTCAGAGGACGAAATATCTATTTCCATTTCTGATTCTGCTTCATTTATATGGCTTAATGCTTCTGCTTGATTAGTAGGTTCCATTATTTTTCCCTTCACCTGATCGCTGGTAATTAAAGTCCAATCATCACCAGAATTTTCAAATTCAAACATATAATTTGTGCCATAAGCATCCTGTTTAATTACATATGCCTGTGAACCGTCTTCATTTATATACGTAACTGGAACGGTATCACCAGCTTGAACATTTGCCTGTTTTCTTGTCTGTAACAATCCTTTAGCAAAGTATTCTTTATCTGGTGGATTCAATATTTCGAAACCACTCAAATCAATATCAAAACTGTCAGCTATCGAATTATCTCGTTTTGCAATTAAGCTTTTATTGGCACTACGTTTGTTCTGATAATATGTACTAACAGTATCTGAAAATCCATCATCTGGAACAGCAGAAATGTAATTAATCTCGCCATATGCCCATTTACTATACGCTGTAGCTATAGGGTTTTTTAAGGTATAACCTGATGAAAGGCTTTTCTGTCCTGATTTTGAGCCATCCCATGCACTAAGAACTGATCCTGTATCTTCGTTAATTGATTCTGTTGACAAGTAAATATTGTCTACATAATTTGCAGGAGCGTCAGTCTTAACCTGAGCACTAAATTTTAGGCTAGATCCTGACGGGGATATGCCTACGGTTACTGACGGACTATAAGCAAACGCTGTGCCTGCCATGGTAACACACATCATTGAAGCTAATAAAAACGCCGAAGTTTTTTTAAACGTTTTTTTCATTTAGTTACCTCCATTCTAACGTCGATTAAAAAGTGCACTTAATTAATGATTTAGAATTTAACATCTCATATACAAGTAAGACTTTCTGTTTTTTCTCATAATATTCACCTCTCTTTCTTTTATATTGAGAAAAATATTTGTTATGATAATGGTTTTTTTAGCTTTATGCATTAAAGTTTAATGTTTTGATACTGATAAAGCCATTATCTTTGCTTACCTTTTTAGAATTGATACAGTAAGTGTATAAAATAGAGTTTAAAATTTTTTACCTTTGTTCATACTACAATGATAGCACTTTTTGTAGTAATGTCAACGACGTTTCCATAAAATTAAGATTTTTATAATAAAAGAAATGACTCTTGCAAATTCGAGAGCCATTTCTACAAATTTAATAATTAATATTTATTGTACCCATTAAATGAATACTTTGCCCATTCGTATTTTTACCCTGAAAATATATAGTGTATTCTCCAGCTTCGGTTATACTAAACTCTTTGCTAACCATTCCTTTGTTCGCTGATACATAACGTTTCGAGCCGCTTCCGTTGATGATCCCAACTCTGTATTTATCTGAAGAATTTTCAGATGACAAAGAGATCCTTACTGTAGAACCAGAATTTAAGTTTATCGTTTGATAGTGGGCTTCTCCGGTAGCAGATAATACATAATCAACCTGATTGATTCCTCTTAATCCTATATCTCCTGCATAAACATAGTCAGAACTTGCTGGTGAATAGTCATTCATTTCCACAAAAAGCGTGGAGGAACTCTCTTCAATACTATTTTTTTCTTCAATATTCGTGACCAGTTTATCCTGTAAATACATGGTTCCCCAGGTAGAGGCATAGGAGACAATTGGACAGGATAACAGTAAACATGTTGTGGTTAATGCTACCACATATTTTTTCTTAGAACTTGGTTTTTTCATAATGTTATGTATTCTCCTCTCTAATACTTTATAATCACTGTTTGAAAAAGATGCAATTGCTTTGTTAGATGGTGTTTCTGCTGCTAATAGTATTAACAAGTTTGCATACTTTGTCCGCTGTTTTGCAGTAGCAGACTTAATCGTAAACTGGTCGCATACTAACTCACTTGATTCAAAAAAGACCTTGGCATAAAAATATATAAACGGATTAAACCAATGAATTTTCTGAATTAATTCTATCAGATTTTTAAATAATAAATCATGGTTTTTATAATGTGTAAGTTCATGCTTCATTAATAATTTCCAGTCTTCATCTGTTAGAGATACGTTAGGAAGAATTATCTTTGGATAGAAAATTCCGGTTAGGAAAGGGGTTTGTACGATATCGGACTTATAGAGTTTAATATCTTTTTTGATTTTCAATTGCCCTTTTAATTCGTCCAGTAGTGATTGTTGATTAACTCCACAATACGTAGTTCTTTTCATGATTTTATTTATCAGTAACATTCCCTGAATACTACCTACCATGTAAAAAAGGACAAATACAACAAACCATATAAGAATAATTATTCCAACAATGCTGATATATGGACTATCTGAAAGCAGATCTAATTTTTTAAATCCGTCAATCTGCTGGATATAGTTAAAATCTTCTGACTGGTAATTGACTTTGTAGTAAGTGCTGCTGTCGTTGATAACATGCTTACTTATGACAAATACAGGTAGTAAAAAGAAAATCCCAATAATTTTCATTAAAATATAGATAAAATCTGAATATTTGTTCGCCAATAAAAATTTAATTGATAAGGTTAGTCCAAATATCACATCTCCACATAAAGATGTTGAAACCAGTATTACAAATAAATCACTCATCGTCCTCCATTTCTTCTATTAATTTCCTTAATTGATTGGCCTGATTTTCTGTGAGACCCTTTTTTCCACAAAAAGCCGCAAATAGTTTCTGAAAAGAATTAAATCCCATCTTTTGTTTGATGTCCTCTTGTATTATCAATTTCTCATAATCTCTTTTTGTTAGATTAGCATAATAATACACCTGCTTTCCTTTATGTTCGCACCTGGCATATCCCTTTTTAACGATTCTTGATAAAATTGTACTTTTTGCACTTAATGACTGCGAAAATTGATTGTAAATATCAAAACTTGAAACTCCATCTGGGTGTTCCCATATTATTTCCATGAATTGATATTCTGTAGGTGATAGTTTATTATTCATCAGTCCCTCCTTTCTTACTACATTATACATCAATGATGTAGTAATGTTAAGGGCGAAAATTATTTTTTTGCGATCTAAAAAAATATTAGTTAACAATCTTCCAGTTTTCGACCCTTTCCAGCACCAGCTCAAATTGTGATATTTGCGTTGCTTTTGTTTGATTATCCAGATACTTGACTGCCAGCGAAACCGTGACCTGATTACCGCTTCGGTTATAAATGGGATTTATCAGTTCTGAAAACACATAATCTTTTTCAATTGGTTTTAATACGTGGTCATTTACATAATAGGACAACTCTTTTTCCGTAGCGGTAGGGTAGAGCTTAAAGAACGTGGTTAAAAACTCATTAATTTCATTGGTGGTTGCCGCGTCTACCGTTCCGTCACTTTCTTTTGCTTTTGGCTCATAGCTTGATTTTTCAGGTATGCTGCAAATAGTAGGATTCTTTGTGATAACCATATTTCCAGAACCATCTACATAAACCGCCACTTCATAAGCAGAACGTATCGTCTTTTGATTTTCTCCCTCTGTAATCAACTGGTCTACTGTAAAGGTTACGTTGAACTGGTTTTCCCCGTCGTCTGTCACAGTCCAAATCTGTACATCACGGACAGAAGAAGAAACCGGAATATCTTTTCGGATTGTATTCGTGTTGAGTGCCTGTAACTCTTTGGTCAGATAATTCTTGATGGATTGATTCCGGTTATCAAGGGAAGCTGCCGTCTGATCCCAAGAATAATAGGCTTTGGCGAAATCCTCTACAAAATTTTCTATCCTATGAGTATCCACGATTTTTTCCTCTACTACCTTTGTTTCGTGAAGCGTGTGTATGTCGATTGCGGTGAAATTTTTATAGACCGCAAAACAGAAGCTAACTGCCAGAAGCACCCACAAGGCTATAACCGTTTTCTTGTGGGTATTTACTTTATATACACGTAACTTTTTCTCTTTTACCTGCTCTGGTTGTTCTTGCTTTTTCTTTAAATTCATATTAATATTGTCCTTTCTATCGTTTGATTCTTCCTGCACCAACTAAATGTTGCTGCCAATAAGAACTGGTTAAATCGGTATAACCGATTGGGTCACCGGCATGGAACATGCGGTTATTTCCTTGATATATCCCGATATGAGTAATGTAAGTACCTGCGTCATAGGTGGAATGAAAAAAGACCAAATCCCCAGCCTTTGCTTCGGATAAAGGGATATGCTGAGTCACGTCGTATTGCTCCTGTGCGGTTCTTGGCAGGGAAATTCCTGCTTTTCCATAACACCACTGAATCAGACCGCTGCAATCAAAGGAAGTGGTCGGTGAAGAACCTCCGTATATATACCGCCAACCCTGATATTTTAGGGCTTCCGTCATAACTGCCTGTACCGTTTCATCATCAAACTGCGCCGTTGTCAGATATTCCCACACCAGCAATACATAGAACATATTTCCGTAATTGTACCGCCAGCCGCCGTTTTTCTGGACAGCGATAGGATAGGAATAGGAGACTTTCACGCCATTTGACTGTATCTTTGAAAAATTCTCCGCAAGCTGGAAAGTGTATTTCTTCCCACGCTTTGCCACGTAGTCAAGGAAGCCACCGCCATAGTTATAGGACTGGATAACGGAATTTAGGTCACAGCCCTTTGCCTTTGCTGATTCCAGCAGAGAAGCAAAATACTTGCACCCCTGTTTTATGGATTCCTCTGTACTCAACGTGTTTGGCGGCAAGCCCATAGATTCCGAGGACTGCATTACGTCCTCCAACGTACCGCCAGATTCTACCTGAATGATTGCAAGTAGTACATTGATGTAATCCTCTATGCCGTATTCTCTGGTGTATTGTTCCAGCATGGGCTTATGTGCCAGCACTTCCGCTGACACATTTACACCTCCGTATAACAGGTCATGCCCTCCGTCTTCTTCCTCCGAAAAAAGAATTACCACCAGTAAAAGGAGAGAAAATATTAAGAGGAACACACCGGAAAAAGCAATCAGGATATGCTTTCCTCTCATGATTTCGGTTCCTCCTTTCTGGTTGGAGTAATAGTGGAACCTTTTATTTTCTGTTCCCGTTTTACAGTAAATCTGCGCTTTTGTGTAGATTGCCGTAAAATCCGTTTTTGAACAGGAGCAGGGGAGCTGCCAGATTGCGTTTGTCGTTCTACCGGAAAGGCACGTTCCCTCTGACTGGAAGAAGCAGCTCTTTGTACGGCTTGCTTTTCAGAAGAACCCTGCTGTTCTGGTTGTGCAGTCTGATGGTCGGGTACTCTATCGAGCCTTTGTTGTTCTCCCTTAGCAGAAACAACATATCTTTGGGGGACGGTTCTGGCAGGTTCCGGCTGTATGGTGGGTCTGGTTGCTGGTGTCGGGTTGTCAACAATCGGATGGGATTGTCTGGTTAGGGCAGTAGCAGGTCTTTCATAAACCGAGCCGCCCACTTTAGACGCATTTGGTGTTTTTTCTATATTGGAAGCTGTTTGTTGCCTTGCCCGTTCCATTTCTGACCGACGCTGTGCAATGGTTTTTCTCCGCTTTTGGGCTTTTTCCTGCTGTTCTTCCTGTGTGGCAGTTCTGGTCTGTGATACGCCGGAAGTAAATTCCTGTATGCCCTCCGATACCTGCGTTCTTCCATGATAAAGGGCATATCTGGCATTGACGGGGAAATCCTTTGCCTGCTCCTTTAGTTGTCCTGCGGTATCCCGAATACGGTCTTTGGTATCCATCACTTTTCCTGCCACTTCTCCGGCACGTTTCCCAAAAGAGGATTGCTCCGGTCTGCTGGCAGATTCCCTGTCTGGTCGGGTATGGTCTGCCTGCGTTGCTCTGGAAGCGGAAGTTCCTGCGCTGGTTTCGGTCTTTTTGCCCGTATTCTGACCTTTTCCAATCGCTGCCACGGAACGCCCCAGCTTATACTGTAAGCGGTGCATATGAGCCTGCATGAGCATTCGAGGTCTTCTCATGATCTGCCTGCCTACGCTTTGGGAATCGCCGCTTTGCAAGGAGAACATACTCATTAAATCCCCCAGCTTAAAATAGATTCCGGCAAAGGTGACGATCTGCAAAAATGCCACCATAAAGAATGGATATCCTGTAGACAAGGTATAGAGCATGGTGGAAATACTAAACGCCGTAGTAATAATCAGTGTAATGCCTGCTCTTGTAAGAATGGTATTAAACAGCTTTGTAATGGCATGCTTCGTCATACCCTCAAAGGTAGGAATCATGCTTAGTAAAAAGCTGACAGGCAGGAACATTGCATAGATAATAAAAAGCACCTGCGAGAAAATCAAAATGCCAGTAAGCAGAAATACAAAAACAGAAATCCCGATATTAAAGAGAAACAGAAAGAACACCATATCTAAGCGGTTGATGGTCTTTGTTATGGTGAGGTTTGTATTGTCCCTGTCCTCAATTTCTTCTTTGACAAGTTCCTCTCTATCCTTACCGTTGTTTGCGTCAGGGCTGGTAGAGAGCAGGCTGCCAATTCGTTCTTCTCCGATTTCTTCACTATCTGAATTGTCAAACTGTAATAAAAGCCACGGCTGTTTCACCTGTATGGAAAACAGGCTGTCACGAATCAGGTCAACGCTGTCTTTTCCTTTGCTTTCTGAATCAGGCATGACAATTTTGGTTCCTAACGATAGACTGGCGTTGCTGATGTCAGAGGAAAAGTCATTGATTTTTCCGATATAGTCCGGCGCATAGGCGATAAACGCCGCCGACAATACAAACACCACGACAAAATTTATCACCGCATGAATGGCTTTGGTAGTTTCCCGTTTGATAAGTCCCGTATAGGCAACGTAAATCCCCACGATTAAAATCAGAATCAGTAAAAATCCGCTATAAAAGCCGTCAGGGGAAAGTCCGCTTGTGCTCACTCCGGCAATGGCCTGTATGTTCTTTCCAATGGAATCCGCCGTATCGGAAATAAAATCCAGCGAATAGGCTTCCTGTACCAGATAGCCCGTTGCATTGGAAAGGTACAGGCTGATTGTCCAGATAAAATTCGTAATGGCGTAAAGCCCGTACATGACCTGCTTCCCAATGCCGTCCAGCCAGTTCCACGGAAGCCAGTCCCAGCCGCTATCTACATAGAAGTCAAGCTGGTAATTATCTAATGGGTATCGGCTGTATTCATTTCCGGTTTTCACCGTATCGTCAACCAGTCCGGCAGCATATGCCACCGTTCCCAATGCGGATAAAAGAAAAAGGGCGATTACCAGTATCAAAAATACGGTCATCACCACTTTTCCGGTACGCTGCCAGCTCCATTTCCTTTTTTCACTGCCTGTTACAAGCTGATTCATGATTCCACCTCTTTTCTGACAGGAGGACGAGTATCAAAGGCATGAAGCAAATCTTCAAAAATCGGGTGAAACTGAATCACGCCTACACGACCATATAAATCACTAATCAGGCATTGACCGTTTTCCAGGTTACGTAACCGTTTCTGATTATTTTCGTCCTCTGCGTCCACGCCAAAAAAAGTTAGTGTCTTCTTAATCTCATTGATGTCCGTGGAGCGAAATGCAAATTTCAGCCCTAAATTGTTCTTCAGCTTTTCGTCCAACAAATCGTCCGTATTCTGGGTCACGAAATAAACGCCTGCGTTCATGGCACGTCCGGCACGCACCAGTTTCATAGATAAGGTTTTCCCTTGAGCTACCTGTAAAAAGCTCCATGCTTCGTCAAGGTCTACAATCTTAAAAATACTCCGGTCGGTATGGATAAAATCAAGGGCAAAGGTACTGATAACAATAAGCATGGCAACGGAAAGCAGCTCTATTGTGGTATATTCCTCAAATCCGGTTTCCTTGTCCGGCAGCACTAAATCCGCAACCTGTATGATATTCAACTGTTTTTCCAGACTGATGGACTGTGTGACCTCTCCATTAGAAAACAAAAGCTGTGCAAAATCATAGTCCGTAAAGCTCTCGATATGGTCTGCAATACTGATACTGACAGGCGTATTTTCTACTCTTAATTCCTCAATGACTTTCAATAATCCCCGTTCTTCACTGTTTGTTACCGCACGAATGGCTTTTCTAAGAACAGGGAAGCGTTCGCCATCACGGGAGGAAATACCCGTAAGAAAGGTTAAAATATCAATGGCTAGGCTTTCGGAATCCTTTGGATTTTTCATAATTACATAAGGGTCTAGCAAGCCTTTGTTTCTGTATTCACTGGTGAGATTAACAATATTGATTTCTTCTGCAATCTCCGACAGGGTTTCTTTCCAGTTCCCACGTTCTGCCTTGGGGTCTACAATGACCGCCTGCGCCCCAAATAATACCGAATAGTACACAATCATGTTGTTGGAAAAGGATTTACCGCCGCCCAAAGAACCCACAAAAGCGGCAGCAAGAGCATTGGTGACGGAACCTTTGACACCCTGACTGGCAAGGGCAGGCTTTAAGTATACATTTCTCCCCGTATCCAGACTGTAGCCAACATAGATACCCTCATTTTCACCTAACATTTGCGTTGCTCCAAAACCTAAGCCTGCCAGAAAATCAGAAGTCACATACTGGATATAATCATTCATGTACCGCTTGCTGGCAGGAAGAAATTCGCCGTGTAACCCCAGCATATCCCCGAAAGGGCGAACCAATTTAACACTTAAATCGTCGTAGAAGTCTTTGACCTCATTGCAGCGACGTTTCAGTTCTTCCAAATCAGGAGCCGATACCCGTATCACATAAGAGAGCTTATACATAGCTTCCTTTGACTGGTCTAGGTTCGTTTCCAGCTCATTGACCGTATCCAAGGCTTCCATCACATTGTTGCTGGTTTCGTTATCACTTTCCCATGCATGGTTATCAAGGTCTTTCAGTTCCTTTTTCTTATTGCGGACAGTGGAGAGGGCTTTTTTATTTGCTACAATCTCCACATTCATGCTGGTATCAATGGGAAAGGTGAATTGCTGTTGCTGATAATAGAAGATTTCAGAAGAGGGGAAATCGAGTTCTCCCACAATGGAGTTAATTGTAAAATAAGCGGCATAGGTGGTGGAATCCTCCTGCTCGATTTTCAAATACCGCTGATTTTCTTCTATCAGACAACGGGTCGGCTTAATCAGGTCATAACGCTTTACCAGCGTTTTTTCTTTGAGCTTTTTCTTTGGCAATGAATATTCGTAATCCTCATAGGCAGTGCCGGACTGACCATGTAAATGTTCAAGCAGATAGCCAAAATCATCTTTATCCAAGCGGCGAATCTTGAAGCGTCTGGAAATCTTATTTTCCAGTAGCTTTTCCATCTTAGAGAAACGCCCAATTTCATCATTGCTCATGGAAACAAAATCCCCCATGAGCTTGTGGTTCACCTCATGAATAAAATCAGAAAAGGTGTTTGCCATGTCTTTTCCAATATTTTTTACCGTGACTTCCTGTTCATTTAAGAGCAGCTTAAACCCAAGAAAGAAGCGGTAATCCACCTGATTTTCTCCAATCATGGAAACAAGGGCTTCTGTCTGTTGGTCAATCTTTTCATAGGCAATGTCCTTTAATCTTCCGGTCACTTCCTGTTTGGATCGTTCCTGCGCCGCCCGTATGCTGGATTCCGTACTGATTTGCAGGGCATGAATTTTCCCATCACGATTTTGTGCTATGAGCTGACGGAACGAATCGTGTACCTGAAATTTCTGTTCCGGACTTAGGAATGAGTAATTGTAGGGAATCAGCTCATAGTAGGCAAAGCACTCCCCGTCATGGTTCCAGACTAGATTGTTTTCGATATATTTAATTGGATACGTCATAGATTTCACTCCTAACAACTGTTATGGCTTCGGTATGCCGCTTCGTTTGCAGCTTCACAGGATTTCCGGCATAGGTGATTTTGGGACGTGCCAAATAGGTCATGACCGATTTTAGAAAACCGTATGGCTTCTTTCCGTCAAAGGTCTTCTGGCTCATGAACCAAGTGAGGGCAAGAGGAATCCCAAAGTATTTGAGAAAAGCTCCGTCTATCAGGGAAAGCGGCGGCAGATTGCCAAAGAGTATCACCACAAACAGTGACACCACAAACCATGTCATTTGGGTAAAGGTGATGGGAAACGGCAGCTTAAAGTCATTGATGGAATAGAGCACTTTTTCCACCGACCAGATACTGGTATAGCTTCGTATTTTCTTCATGAAAACCTGTCCTTTCTTTTTGAAATTTGCATGAAAAAAGGGCAGTCCCTAGAAAAAGAACTGCCCTCAAAGTTACGTTATGTGGTTATCCGGCGTACACAAATACGCCGTGAGCGGTAACTAGAAAGTTGCCGTCCAGCTCCAAGTCACGTCCATAGGCTTCATAGTCAATGTAGTTTTGAAGACGGACAGGAATTTCACCCAAGGCTCCTGTTTCTTCAATAAAGTAGCGTGCCACGTCTGCCATATCGTCACAATCGGGATAGCAGAGAATATCGTCTGCGTGTTCTGCCATTTCTTCAAAGCTGCTAAAAAAGGCTTGCTGAATCTCTTTCATTTCCGATTCAATCGGTGAGCCGGAGAGTTCTTCTGCCAACGAACACAGGCGATTAACGTCCTCAATGGACGTATATTCTTGAATGTCAAAGGGCAGCTCATAATCATGGATAGCGTATTCCTCATATTCGCTGTTCAGCCCGATTTTTTCTTTTACGTCTTCGGGGTCAATGGGAGGGGTGAACCATGCACCGACCAATTCGCCCTCATTGTATTTGCCGAGGTTTGAAATATAAACCTGCATTTCCATTTGAAATTCTCACGTCCTTTCTAAAAATGGGTATGAAAAAGCAGTAGACTATTAAAATCTACTGCTACACAAAATTTATAATTTTGTATTAAAATAATCCTTTTAATGTTTCTTGAGAATGACTAAAAGCCTGCCTATGACATTGTTCCGATTGCTTTTGGTTAGCATTATCAATAAAATGTTTATCTTTTTCGCTATCTATAAATAGTAAGCAGCCTTCACAATAGTTAAGTGCTCCTAAATAAAAATCATAAGCATATACGCCAATCATAAGTTTTGGAGAAATTGGAAAAAATACAATAGTCTTATTATCTGTAATGCCATTATGAAATGGGGTTACATCTAAAGAACTACCATTCATAAACATGACAGGATTGTCGCTGGTAACAAACTCTCTTTTTCCAATGATTTTATAAACAACCCAACAGCGATTAAATATAATTGATGAGATTCTATTTAATCTTTCGATATCTAAGGTTGCCTGCATTGCTGAAATTTTAAAAATGTCTTCGCTAATCTTATAATTTTCAAGAGTTGCGTCTAATTCATCGTTCCCCTTTCCAATAAACTTACTTTTAACATCATGAATAATTTCTGGAGCAACATTGTCAAAGATTTTCTGCTCAAATTCTCTGCCTTGTTTGCCACGGAGTAATTGACTTACCATAATAATTGCCAATTTACTTTTTACTTCAATATCTAAAATATGTGTATTTTCTTGAATCAGACAGTTTTCAGCCATTCCAATTATTTTTGAAATGACATTTCCCATTATTGGTTCTATGCTTTGAGCGTAGAAATTTTCCCAAGCATAATTATCTTTGCATTTCTTAACAGTGTAAAAGTTCTTTTCTACTGCTACATCAAGGACATTTGCCTCAAATATTTTCTTGGAATTTCTGTCAAAAGTATATATTTTAGATTGCTCCTTTTTCTTAAAGGAAAAATTTTTTAGATAAGTTTGTGGCACATGATGGTGTCGAATCGGATTACACATTGTTTTCTCCTTTTCTTTCGTTTATTTAATTATACCATCAACATAGACAAAGTTAAATCTTAGTTATGCCCCAATAATCTTATTGAACAGCTCCAGCAAAATATCTTTTACACCAGAAGCATTGAACACCAGTCCAACTGCAATTAAAGCAATCACCAAAAATCCAATTAGTTTGGAAAATTCACGCTTGAAGCCTAAGTACAATCCAATGACTACAATTGCCAGCAATACCAGGGATTGTGCATTGGTTAAAAACCAGTTGTATAAGTTCTGTCCAAAATTCATAAAAAATCTCCTTTCTTTTTTCGCCCGAATTACAGGGCAGTGTCAGTTTCTTTTACTATCAGTTCCTTTGCAGAAGCGGCTTGCTGTTTTAAAATGGTTCTGTGCCGTTCCGTCAACTTTGCATGGGTGATAATGTCCTTTACCACCTCCGTATGATTGAGTTCATCTAATTTCATGGCGACCTTTAAAGTTGGGGCTACCTGATGGGAAAGCCAGTTTAAGGTACGCTGAAAGGAATACGGCTCCGCCTTTGTGGTCAGCTTCATGCTTTCCCGATTCTCCCCGATAAACCACGCCCATTCTTCATTGAGCTGCCAATCGGAACGGGGCTTTGTATTATCTCTGTCCACAAACCTGACGTACCTATTAATAATCTTAAAAGCGGTGCGCTCTGGATTGTCATAATAAAGCAAGTCACGTAAGGCATGATAGGCACGTTTATTTTTCAACCGGATTTCAAAGCGGTTCTTGACTTCGGCTTCTTCTATGGGAATATTATTTTTCTTGTACTGTTCATAATCCTTTTCATAAATGCAAAAGTATACTTCACTTTGCAAAGAGCCGATATAAAGCGTATTTCCCATACATTCTTTTTCCTCACGCCGTACCAGTTCTCCGCTGCGGTAACTTTTAAAGCTGCGAAAGACCGAGATACATTCTTCTTTTCGGCACTTCTCCGTCAGGTTGGGGATATTTAAAATGCCTGCCTTGTCATTAATGGCAAGGTCAAGACGCTTCATCACGCCACCCTCAACCAGACAATCCATGAAAAATTCATACCAGCTTCGTTCCTGCGCCAGCAGATAGCTTTCAAATTGGCGGCAGCCACGCCCTTTCAGTTCCAAGAGAACACCTTTTTCCTGTTCGGGGGATACCAGTACAAAAATATCGCCCAGCGAATAATGCTCTGCATAGGAATAAAAACCGTAATCCTCATGGAGCAGATAGGACAGCTTCAACTTCAAAACGTCCTGAACAATGTGCTTTACGTCCAGTGTAGGAAAGCGAATCCGCACATAGTCAAAGAGCATTTCCAGTGGTGAATCAGGATTGAACCGTTCCAATGCTTCCAGAATTGACGCTTGCAATTCCTCTGATGGAACTATCTTTCCAGTTTCCATATCGCTTAAATACTGGCGTGTGATTCCGGCGGCTACCGCCAGTCTTCTTTGGGAAACGCCGTAAGCGGAACGTTTATCCCGTAATTCCTGTATCCATGTATCAATATTCAGTAAAATCCCTCCCATCAAAAAACGTATGTCAACTTTTCATACCAAGCCGACATACGCCATTTTTATAGAAAACCCTTATGCCACAAAGGATTTTCGCCTTTTTATTTTCAGTTTTCAGTTGATTTGTACCCCCCTGTTAGATACGGGGGGTTATGTGCTGGCGTGGCTTGCGCCACACCAGCCAGCTAGTCAGTCTGCACCTGCGGCTTTCGCTTCGCACGCCGCCTGTGCCGCCTGCGCCGCCTGCCTGCTGTCTATCAGAGCTTTTATTTCTTTTAAAAAGTCATGCCCTTTTGGTACAAGGGGTGTGTAAAACTCCGATATGACACTGGTTCCCGTATCTACATAGCCACGTCCTTTTATCTGTTTGAGAAAAAAGTCCTTGTTGGTTTCTCCAAACATCATACCGTAGCCCATTTCGGACATACGCCCCAGAGCGACACGGAAGTTGAACTGGTCACGGATTCCGTCCCCTAAATACTTTGCGTCTGGACGCTGACAGGCAAGAATGAGAAAGAAGCCAGCCTGTCTCCCCAGCATAACAATCTGTTTCAGTTTATTCAAAACAGCAGCATTTTCTTTGGTTCCCAGCATTTCCATGAATGCAACGTATTCATCAAAGATAAGAAAATGGGCTGGAAGTCCCAAGTAAGCATAGTTTTCTCCTGTTTTGTAGTCCTCCATTTGCTTCATGTTTTCGCTGCGCTTCATCATTTCCTCATAGAACGAATCAATACAGGCAAGCATAGCCTCTTTTTTGTAATAGACATTTGGCATAACGGCTTGTAAATCTGCAAGGTCAGCGTACTTTGGATCTAAGATAAAAAGGACGGCATTGGTACGGAGCAGGGCTTCAATCAGTGTCAGTATAAAGTATGTTTTGCCGCCGCCCGTTCCACCAGCAATGAGCATATGAGGGAGCTTGTCATACTCCCACCATACATTTTTCATCAATCGGAGCTTTCCTCCTTGTGCCTGTACGTTCTCTATAGAAATCCGGTTTGCAATGGTATCATAGAGCAAGGTGTATTCCACATAGGAATCCTTTAATTCCTTGTCGGTCAGCTCACAGTACAATCCACTTTCCAGCTTCTTTTCCAAATGCAAAAGCTGGTCTTGATATTTTCCCATCGTGATTTCCACCCGAATGTGAATCAGCCCGTTTTGAAGCTGATAATACAGCTTGGGGAAATAGGTGATTTTCTCTTTGGAGTGGCTGGAAGACAAGTCTTTAAAGAAGCCTTCAGACGGTACCTGATCCACTTCATACCACTTGTTTTCCAGAATCATCTTCGCCAGCTTTTGTCGGTGATAGAGCTGTTTTACCTCATCACGACGATAACGATAAAACAACATCGCCAATGCCAGACACACCATTCCTGCTACACCCACGCTGATAAGCAGATAAGGGAGATTGATTTTGCTTATCTGTGAAAGAGAGCTGTTCTTCCAGTCTATCTGCATGATTGCCTTGCCATGAAACAGCAGAACAATCAGCAGAAAGACCGGAAGTAGGGCAGCAATGGTAACATGGAAAACTAAATCTTTATCCGTGGGGTGAATCCGCTTCCCACGGAAGAAAAACTGTTTCATGTCTGAATCACTCCTTTTCTTTCATTTGAAAGCGCCTGACTAATAGGAACTTTTATTTTCCGGCAGGAATCTCTTTTTTCGACGGCTGCGGATTTCCAGTAGAAGCAGCACCTTTTTTCAAAACAATATCCTCAGCTTTGATATACCAGTCCACAGTTGCACCTTGAAAGGTAGCCGTTGCCACCGTATCCGCCACTGGATTTACAAGCTCCACTTCTGCGTTATAATCAAACTCTTTCAGTGGCACTGTAGCAGGGATACTGACCTGAATCATGCAGCCCTGACCTTTTGATTTCAAATCATAGGTGCGCTCCTTAATTTCGTCTGAAACGGTTCCGTCCTCATTCTGGATACGAACCTCACGGCGGAGAGCAGAAAACTTTAACATACCAAAGGTTGCGTCTTTATCAATTATAATCCCGTTTGCTAATCTCATAGAATAATCCCTCTCTTTCCTTATGCCTTTACCAAATCGTCAGCGTGCAGAATATAATTTGTGAAACCACGAGTGCCGATTTTATAGCCCTCTGCGGTAATACGTGGGTTGAGCAGCTTCACTTTTTCTTCAAAGTCAAAATGCTTTTCCCCTGCTTCTGCCGGAAGTACCACAAGAATATCGTCTGCCCTCTGAATGTCCGAGTACAGATTAAAGCTGCGTGACAGCAGGGTCATTTTTCCGTTGATTCTTCGCTGTTCCACTTTGCTTTCTCCGGCAAATTCCAGACTGCCGAATGTTTTTTCTACGTTTGGGATAACAAATTTCAGTTCCATATTTTTTTCCTTTCCTTTCTGAAAATGAATGTTTTCATGTGACGCATATCCTTATTCTGCTTTGCGGAGAATACCTATCTGTCTGTGATTTATCAAGGGCAGGCGTTGTGCTTCGCACCCTTGACAAATCCCATTCAGACAGGCAAGGGCGCAATTAAGCAGAATAAGGAATATTCCTGCCAGTCTTATCTGGCTGGTTTCGAGATAATATTTAGGGCGGTGGACGCTCCTGCTGTTTTGATTGTGACACGGTATCACTTCCTTTCTGATTTTGAGCAAGAAAAAAGACGCTCATTGCTGAACGTCCGTGTAAGGTTTTATAATATTGTGGCTTTATCAATGTTACCTAAAAGTTCTTCTTGTAGTAAAGATATGGTTTCAAAAATTTTTGTATATTTGTTTTGGTAGCTCATTTGTTTCATAGATTGGTTCAATGAATTTGCAAGTTTCCCGATATTCTCGTATTCATAATCAAGAATGTCTAACCCTAATTCTTGTTCCGGCGATAATCCAAAGTCGCTTCGTTGGCTACCATATTCTTTTATTTGACACCAAACATCAAAATAGAAATCACCAGAAGAATATGACATATCAGTAGAAATAGTATTAGCAAGGGAATAATCGCCCCTTATAAAATTAACACTATTTACCTGTCCGAACCAGATTACATTCTTGTGTGTTAATAACCCGGTTTTTATTTCTTCATGAAAGCTCTTTTTTAAAGATATTCCACAATCAGTACAGTTGTTGAATATGTAAACTGGAAATTCTTCAAGCATTAAATAATACTGCTCACGAAAATTTTTTATAATAGATTGCACATCAACATTTAAAGCATCTTCATAATCTTGTATACTATGGGACAATAAGCCTAATATATTTCTGGTTCTTTCATAAAAGTAAATTCTTTTATCTGCTCGAAAGTATTCTAGTAAATTAGAAGTTTCCAGTTCGCAACTGTCCGTCCCTTGAAAACTAACATAACAAGTTTCGTCTTTCGTTAATTCAATTATTTTTTCTTGCAAAGTTGTAATTGCCATGGAACATGGTATCCAGTACTCATCTCTTGCTTTAGTTTGGGCAGCTACTTTTAATTCGCTTTTTTTACTGGATACAGTAACATAATAAGTTATATAAGCACCTAACAATGTGGATAATAAAGGTAATATTTTATCTATAAGTGTAAAAAAACTTTCCAATGCAATCGATTCCTTTCTTGTAGTAATTTACTGCATTAAGTATAGAGTAATTTACTACACAAATAAAGAAGTTCTTGATAATAAAAGATAAGAATTTAATTTAGAGCGGAAATCAAACTAAATATACTTCATTATACTATATTTAATTCTTATCTGGCTTGCTCTCAAAAATAATAATGGGGCAGTAGACGCTCCCGCTGTTTTTTGCTGCGGCATAACTATTACTTGCTTGCCATTTTTAGGGTAAAAAACGCCTTTCAATTTGAAAGACGTTTAATAAAAGTGGTTATAGTCTAGGCGTTTCATTTTTATGTTTTCGAGAACATTTATCGACGTGTATATAAATATTTTGTAATAAATTAATGCTTGTTAATATTGATTCACCTTGATTAAGCTTTTTGACTTGCTTAATAGCATGTTCATCTAAGTGATTTTGGATTGTTCGTAACTCATCATTATGTGTAAGTCTATGAATTAGTAATGTACCTAGTTGTCCAAGAAGAATGGGGGAAACATCTTGAGGATTTTGAGTTGTCAAGAATAAGAAAATCCCTTTTTTTCGTCCTTCTCTCGCAACCATTGTTAATCCACTATGATATTCGGTTTCAGCGTATGGTGAGCGAGTATAACGATGAACCTCATCAATAAACAATACAAAAGGTAGATTATCTTTTTGATTAAGAACGTAATTACTAATTAAATCGATAATCATACCGCCGATTCCATCGCCAGTTCCTATTTGAGAAGTGTTAATATACAAACTGCTAGTAGGCGTTGTCAAGAAGGCATCAATTTCTGCAAGAAGATTCAAAGTACCAGGAACCCCGCTAAAAAAATCCAGAAAGCTTGTATTCGCTAACTGGTAATTTACCTTCTGAACCAAATAGCTGTTTGTATTTGCCCTGAATGTGTCATAAACATACTGACCTTGAGTAGCTCTATTAGAAGATTCTACAACAGATTCAGCTACTATTTGCTCTGGCAATAATGATATATCAAAGTCCGTATCTTGGGCTGTAATTGTTGATAAGTCTTGTTGAACACACTGAATATTTTCTCCATCTTTTTTATAGATTGTCTTGGTGGAAATTTTATTCTGATAGCGCAGTGAACGTATTGCTTCTGACAATACAGCACTTTGGGTGTTCCCATTTGTTTCAAATAATATTGACCATTGCTGCATGGAAATTTTACCAACCGACAGTACAGTATCAATCCCTAGATTTAATTTTTTAACTTCTTGATTGTTAAATGCTTCATCGTATTCTCCAGTGGGGTCAATAATCAATAGTTTCTTTTTGCTTTTTACTAATTTATCAAGTATTGATAATGCAGACGTCGATTTCCCACTATTAGTAGTACCAACAGCCATTAAGTGTCTGTCAAATAGAGTGCTTGCTTTCAGTGCAACTGTCTGTCCACTAAGATTTAAAAATGTAGCAAAGGGAGGTAAACTCTTCTCTTCATTCTTTCTTATTTCAATAGATTGCAGATATTTTTGAATAATAACTTCATTTGCAAGATAGGTTTTATCTGTAATTCCTACTGTCAAAAATTCAGGTAATCTAAATGTGGTATCTCCATATTTCATTAAACCGATAATATCAACACATATTTCTGGATAAACACTTTCAGGTTTCCCCTCATTTATGGAATCGTGCATATTTACAGTATTTGAAATTTTAGATTGAAAAACTTCTCCTAAAAATAAACCTTGTGTAGAATCAATTACTACAAAATAATTAATTGTACTCGGCGTTAATGATTCATTCTTAATTTTTCGATGAGACAATAACGATAAATTTTCAACTTGTATAACACTATTACCACGATAAACTTGAGAAATTCTGCCAAGATAAAAATTATTTTTATCAATCGTGTTGTAAAAATTATCAATCACCATATCAATCACCTAAATATTCTGTCAAATTAGTATTCATAGTAGCTTTCAAAAAAGCAATCTGGTAATTTTGTTTCATTAAAGTAACCAATTGATTCCAATTGCCAGTATTTTGTTTAATATTAAAATCGCTTACTAAAGTGGACAGTCCCTTGTTATGCGTAATTGCTTGAGTTATCATTTTAGATATATGTGTATCCAGAAAGCTAAAACCAGTTGTGATTAATAGTGTGTTTGGTCGTTTTAACAAATCTTGAAATTTTGTAAAAAGTTCAAAATAAGGTTCTTGATAGCTTTGCATATATTTATTTGAACTTGGAAAAATCATAATAGGTGTACAAATAGTATTTTTGTCTATTCTCCGTATTCCTAACTCATCTCGCTCCCATGTCAATGAGCCATGAATCTTTAAAAGGTTTAATATATTTCTTTTATATTCAAGTTCCTTCGTTTTTACATTTTCAATATCTTTGACCAGATTCCATTCAAACATATTACTATCAAAGTAAGGCTTATGAGAAAAAGAAAAACCGTCCATGACAGTAAAACCTATGCTTTCAGCAGCATCTTCAAAAAGAGTATCATAATTAGTCGTCACAATTGTTAACTTGCTTGGAGACTTCACTTTTTTTGCAAGTGTATTGATAAACGCTGCATGCTGAAGCTTTTCTTTATCAAAGTCATAACTAGTGTTTTTTCTAATAAGTTGAAAAATTTTCTGCTTGGATTTTTGATATTTCTCATTTATGACATCAGGTACATATTTTTCAAATGTTATTAAATTTGATAAAAAATCTTCAAGATTAAAATCAGGGTTAAAAACTCTTGTTTCACTGTCACTGTCAATTTCCACAGAAACATCATATTTACTTTGTTCGGCTAATTCTTGTAGTGAAAATAAGTTATTGTCACTGTCTAACTCGGTTTTAATATCTTGGGCAAGCATAAATACTGTTTTCCCAAAATTCTTGTCAATACCTTTTTCAGTAGAGACAACAGAAGCCCCTGCACCAGCAAGGATAATAATATTGTCAAATGAACGATGAATGAAGTTGGAAACCTCCTGTTTTATTAGAGCTTTAAACTCACTCAAAGAGATTTCAGTGGTAGTTTCAGAGTTTATTAATATTTGGTCGTTCTTAAAGAATTTTGTATCTTCTTGTGAAGTTAATATTACATTTGATGAAATATAATAATCCTCTTTGTTTAACATTAAATCACCCCCATATATGTAATTATGAAAATTATACCATAATTACATACTGAAAACTAGGGAAAGTGATTATAGATAGAAAATTGTCGATTGATTAAATAATTAATTCTGATTTCCCTGTTCTTATCATCAGAATAGGAGTACCATTTTCACAGTACTCCTTCATCTTTACTTTCTTGTATCCCCACACTCTATATCAACCACCACAGAAACATTGATATAATTTTTTATGACCTTATTTCTGGTTTTATCACCCTCACCTGTGAAGACGATATGCTTGAAAAAGTGCCTAAAACAAAGAATTTCTACGTATCTGCTCGTTGTATCAACACGATACCACATGCCATGAAACAGCAAATCAATCAGTAAAAAGACCGGAAGTAGTGCAGTAATAGTAAAGTGAAATCCTAAATCCTTGTCCGTTGTGCAAATCCGCTCACTGCGGTATGACAACAGTTTCATGATCAAATCACACTAACGAAATATTGTTTGTTACTTCGTTTCCCCAGGCATCCCAACCAGTGATTTTCTGTCTGGCAAATAATTCAATACGAGGCAAATCCCCCATAAGTTCAATGATTTTTTCTCTTGTAATATCCGGTTTTTTACTATGCTGTTCTATTGGATTAATAATGAGCTGATGTACCTTTTTTGAAATTCTTTTCGGATGTCCCTTAACACCTAGCAGACAGATTTCAGCGTTAGACCGTGTCCAGTAGCCAAGTCCGAAAAAGAAGTCATTGCATGATTTATTCTGCTTTACCCATACAAAAGCAACTGTCTTATAAGTAAATCCCCATGATTTTATTACTTCCAATGCTTCTGAAAGTTGAGGGAATGTTGTCCATAAAAACAAAACACTATCTTTATGAGCGATGGAGCCAACAGGAAGATTGCATATATCATTAAGCTGCATGGTAGGGTAGTGATTTTCCGCCACGCCCTGTCCCTTGCTTTGACGGTATTGCCAAGGAGGATCTGCATAGATAATGTTATATTTCAATATGTCACGCCCTTTCTATTTTTCTAAGAAAAAAAGACGCTCATTTCTGAACGTCTTGATAAAAGTGATTCACTGTGATATAATATATATGAGGTGATGAAGTTGGCTGTTTCTGAAAATAATACAAGAGTAATCATTACTCTTTCAAAAGAACTAAAAGAACAGTTAGATGAACTGGCAAAGGAGGACAAGCGAACCTTTTCCAACCTTTGTGCTAAAATCTTATCTGACTATGTAAGCCAGAAAAAGGACGGTGAATAGTCTTTGAGAATCTTTATTTACAGCCGTAAATCGGTTTATACCGGCAAGGGTGAAAGTGTTGAAAATCAAATCGAAATGTGCAGGGAATATATTGCAACCAAACTTTCTCTAGCCGATAAAGCAGAGATAACCGTTTATGAAGACGAGGGCTTCTCTGCAAAGAACACGGACAGACCGCAGTTTCAGCAAATGCTCCGTGACATCAAATTGAACAAGCCGGAGTACATTGTTTGCTACCGCCTTGACCGTATCAGTCGTAATGTAAGCGATTTTTCTTCTCTAATTGAAGACTTGAACAATCACAATATTTCTTTCATTTGTATCAAAGAAGAATTTGACACATCAAAGCCTATGGGAAAAGCCATGATGTACATAGCTTCCGTTTTCGCCCAACTGGAACGGGAGACCATAGCGGAGCGTGTCCGTGACAACATGCTCATGCTGGCAAGAACCGGACGTTGGCTGGGCGGCACTACTCCCACAGGATTTACTTCTGAAAAGGTACAGGAAATCGTTATCGATGGTAAAATCAAAACTGCCTGCAAGTTAAAAGACAATCCAGAAGAACTAAAAGTAGTGGATTGTATTTTTGAAAAATTCATAGAGCTTCGCAGTGTGTCAGGTGTAAGCAAATATTTAATTAAACAGGGAATCCAGTCCCGTACCGGAAAAATGCTCTCTCTGCTGGGAATCAAAGAAATTCTTCAAAATCCGGTCTACTGCATTGCTGATGAAGACGCATGGGACTACTTTACGGAACATCATGCAGATATTTGCTTTGACAAACCCGAATGTTCCAGTAAATATGCGTTATTAGCCTATAATAAGCGTGATTACAGAAAGAAGAACGCTCCACGCCAGGGAATGGACAAGTGGATTGTTGCAATCGGAAAACACAAAGGGCGTGTATCCGGTAAAAAGTGGGTAGCCATTCAGAATATCTTAAAAGATAACATTCCAACAGGTACAAAACCTGCTATCATGCACAATGACTATTCTTTGCTTTCTGGCTTAATCTATTGTGATAAATGTAAAAGTCGTATGTTTGCAAAACAGCGTGGCGGCAAACGTGCGAACAATGAGTTATATGATTATATTTGTAACAATAAACTTCGTGGTGGTCTGGATTTATGCGACTGTCAAAATATCAATGGTCAGCAGGCAGATGATTTAGTGTGTGAGTACCTCATGCAATACACCAATGAAAATTCCGGTATCTACAAGCTGTTGGAAAAGCTGAAACATGACTTGCAAGGACAGACACAGAAAAGTCCGCTTGCAATCATAGAGGATAAAATAAAAAAATGTAACAGTGAGATTGAGAATTTGGTCAACACACTATCACATGGAAATTTAGGAGCAGCTTTCATTGAACGAGTGAACACCAGAATAACGGAGCTTGACAAAGAGCTGTCTTCCTTAAAAGAAGAACAAATTCGTTTGCAAAAGGATACCAATATTATAGCCGACAGAGAAATTCAGGTGGATATGCTGTCCACGGTATTAGCAAGTTTCAAGAACAATTTTAACACGCTGTCTATGGAAGAAAAGAGAGCGTTAATCAAACTGATGGTCAAAAAAATTGTCTGGGACGGACAAGACCTCCATATTTTTATCGACGGCGAGTAAGGAACTGTCAGCCCTTTATTCGTCGTACGGAGCAAAATTACCTTTTGGGTGGTGGCGCATTTCCAACCATGATTGCAATCATTACCATGTTTTTTATCGGAGGAGCAACGGGATCATTTTCCACCGTATTATCTGCGGGAATTTTATCAGGTATCATTATCCTTGGAATCCTGATGACCCTGGTAATATCCAAAATCCTCTCAGTAACTATACTGAAAGGAATTCCGTCATCCTTTACCCTGGAGCTGCCCCCGTACCGCAGACCCCAGATCGGAAAGGTCATCGTCCGGTCTATATTTGACAGAACACTCTTCGTTCTTGGCAGAGCTGCTGCAGTGGCTGCTCCGGCAGGATTAATCATCTGGCTGATGGCCAATATCACAGTGGGAGACATGACACTGTTATCCATTTGTTCCGGATTTTTAGATCCCTTTGCCAGAGCTATCGGACTTGACGGAGTAATTCTTCTGGCATTTATCCTTGGTTTTCCTGCCAATGAGATTGTTGTTCCAATTATTATCATGGCTTATCTTTCGGAAGGAAGCATTCGGGAGATCAATGATTTATCTGTATTAAGGGATCTTTTAACCACCAATGGCTGGACCTGGATAACAGCTGTCAGCACCCTGCTTTTTTCCCTGATGCACTGGCCATGTTCCACCACCTGTCTGACCATTAGGAAGGAGACCGGGAGTGTGAAATGGACTCTTCTGTCCTGGCTTGTACCAACTGTAACGGGAGTGATTGTCTGCTTTTTGTTTACAACTGCTGCAAGGGCGTTCCTGTAATGTTTAAAATCCCTTCTGATTGTCTACAATAGGGGTAAGACACTCATAGAAAGGAGGGAGAAGCGTGAACAGGAGTTACCACGTTTACGCCCTGTCAGACCGACTGAAGGCCAGAAAAATTGAACGGGAGATTGCGAAGGTTGATGGGGTAAAGTTGATAAAGATCTCAAAAGACTTGAAATTAATGAACATTGAGATGGAGAACAGCAAGATTACGGCTGTCATGGAGCGGGTGGTAAATATCTGCAACCGCATTTCTAACGGCTGTGAAGTGCATTATAAGTTTACGTAAAAATAATAAAAAGAGGGCTTGAATGGATCTGCATTTAAGTCCTCTTGTGCATTTAATGGGCGGTCTTTGCGTATTCGCCTATCTTTTTGTCCATATTTGAAATGTGTTTTGTCAGCCATTCCAGCACCATCTGGTTCGCATTTAAAATCACAAGTAAATTGCCGCCTGAAGTTTTATAATCATTTCTAAGCTTGGTCAGCCGGGCGATAAAAGCGGTGTGAGCCTGTTTCTGCTCTGCATAACCCGGATAATGGATCTTCTGCATGTAAACTTCCTCGTCTGCAAAATGCTTCTTTGTGTAATCATCAAGAAAATCTAACAGCTCCCCCACATATTCCTTAGCCTTATTATTCTTTCCTGCGTCGAACAGTGCCTCCGCTTTCTCAAACCACATCTTATGCTGATCATCAATCATTGTTATTCCTACAGATAAATTCTGTGTCCATGGCATAACCAATTCCTCCTTTGTAATAATAGTATTTATTATCATTATAATACTTCTTTCCTAAAAAAGCAAACCATATTTCTCCAGAGAGAGAAGAAAAAAAATCCAGGTCATATGGAAGATAAAAATTTGACGTTCCTCTTTTGCAATGATATAATTTTTATCTAGCAAACAGTAAGGGAGAACAACTATGGATGCAAATGGAATCCGTCTGAATAAATATTTAAGTGAGGCAGGTGTCTGTTCCCGCAGGGAGGCAGACCGGCTCATAGAGGCAGGAAAGGTCAAAATCGACGGACAGGCTGCAGTACCGGGGCAGAAGGTACTTCCGGGACAGTCGGTTATCGTGAAGGGCCGTGCTGTCCGTGCAGCCAAAGGGGAAGCAGGCCATAAGGCAGAGCCTGTTTTTTTAGCAGTCCATAAACCCCGGGGAGTGGTATGTACCACCTCAGACAAGGACCGGGCTCCCAATATCGTGGATCTGGTAAACTATCCTGTGCGGATTTATCCCATCGGCCGTCTGGACAAGGAATCCGAAGGGCTGATTCTTATGACTAACCAGGGAGATTTAGTGAATAAAATCATGCGCAGCGGTAATGCTCATGAAAAGGAATATTTAGTTAAGGTGAACCGCCCTGTTACCGATGATTTCATCAGAAAGATGCGAAAGGGTGTCACTCTTTCCGAATTAAACGTAACGACTAAGCCCTGTTTTGCGGAAAAAGCAGGAGAAAAAGCATTCCGCATTGTATTAACCCAGGGATTAAACCGTCAGATCCGGCGAATGTGCAGCCAGCTTGGTTTTGAGGTACGCATGTTAAAACGGATGCGGATCATGAATATTGAATTAGGAGATTTAAAGCCGGGTGCTTACCGTGAACTTTCCCGGCGTGAATACCACCAGATGAAGGAGTCTTTAAAAGGCTCGACCAGTCTTTCCTATCAAGAACAGAAAAAGGAGAAATCTGATGGACGATAAATTAAATCGAATCAAAGAGCTGATTGTCCTGTTGCAGGAAGCAGGGAAAGCTTACTACCAGGAAAGCCGGGAGATCATGAGTAATTTTGAGTATGACCGTCTTTATGATGAACTGGCGGCGCTGGAAGAAGAGACCGGAATTGTTCTTTCCAACAGCCCAACCCAGAACGTAGGCTATCAGGTCTTAAGCGAGCTCCCGAAGGAAGCCCATGAAACCCCCATGCTCTCTCTGGGCAAGACAAAGAGCAGAGATGATCTGGCGGACTGGCTGGGGGATCAGAGAGGCATTCTTTCCTGGAAGCTGGACGGTCTGACCGTTGTCTTAGTCTACCGGGATGGAACGCTTCAAAAAGCAGTTACCCGGGGCAATGGTGAGATCGGAGAGGTAATTACCAGCAATGCCAGGGTATTTGCCAACATCCCTCTTACTATTTCCTATCAGGGAGAGCTGGTTATAAGAGGAGAGGCTGTAATCAAGTATTCTGACTTTCACCGGATTAATGACGGGATTGAAGATGTTGCCGCAAAGTATAAGAATCCGAGAAATCTATGCAGTGGTTCCGTCAGACAGTTAAACAATCAGATCACCGCCCGCCGAAATGTGAATTATAAGGCATTCGCTCTGGTTTCAGCAGCAGGTGTTGATTTTAAAAACTCCAGAAATGAGCAGTTTCAGTGGCTGAAAGCCCAGGGGTTTGATGTGGTGGATTATAAGATGGTGACGAAGGATACCATAGGTGATGCAGTGGAGGAGTTTGCAAAGACCGTGCCGGAATATGACATTCCATCAGATGGTCTTGTGCTTTTGTATGATGATATCGCTTACGGAGAGTCCCTTGGACGGACAGCCAAATTCCCACGCAACGCCATTGCATTTAAATGGGCTGATGAGATCAGGGAAACGACACTGAAAGAAATTGAATGGAGTGCATCAAGAACAGGTCTGATTAACCCGGTAGCCATCTTTGAGCCGGTGGAGTTAGAGGGCACCACAGTAAGCCGTGCCAGCGTGCATAACTTAAGCATTATGGAAGCTCTGGAGCTTGGAGAAGGGGACCAGATCACGGTTTACAAGGCGAATATGATTATCCCCCAGATTGCCGACAACTTAACCAGAAGCGGAACAATAAAGATTCCGGACCACTGTCCGGTATGTGACGGCAGGACGGAGATCCGAAAAACCAATGACGTAAAAAGTTTATACTGCACGAACCCGGACTGCCAGGCGAAGCGGATCAAGAGATTTTCCCTGTTTGTAAGCCGGGATGCTTTAAATATTGATGGATTATCAGAAGCCACACTGGAAAAGTTTATCGGTGCCGGATTTATTAAGGAATTTGCTGATATCTTTCATTTGGACCAGCATGAGGAAGTCATTACCCAGATGGAGGGTTTCGGCAGAAAATCCTATGATAATTTAATGCAGGCAGTAAAAACAGCGTCCCATACGACTCTGCCCCGTCTGATATACGGACTTGGAATTGCCGGAATCGGCGTTGCCAATGCGAAGATGCTCTGCCGGGAGTTCCGCTACGATTTTGATCGAATGCGACATGCAGAGGAAGAGGAGCTGATTGCTGTTTCAGGCATTGGAAAGGTGTTGGCAGATGCGTGGATTACCTATTTTAAGGACGAAAAGAACAATGAGATCACAGACCATCTGTTAGCGGAGGTAACCATTGAGCAGGAAGCAGAGACAGCGGGAGAAAAGCGGCTGGAAGGAATGACATTTGTTATTACCGGATCTGTGGAGCGGTTCGAGAACCGGAAAGCCCTTCAGGAAGCCATCGAGGCACAGGGAGGCAAAGCTGCCGGATCGGTAACTTCCAAAACAACCTATTTAATCAACAACGATACCACATCCAATTCATCGAAAAATAAAAAGGCAAAGGAACTGGGAGTGCCCATTATTTCAGAAGAGGATTTCATAAAACTGCTGGAGGGATAAATTATGCCAATTAAAGTACAAAAGGATTTACCTGCGAAGGCCATACTGGAAACAGAGAACATATTTATCATGGACGAGGACCGGGCCTTAAGCCAGGACATCCGTCCCCTTGAAATCCTGATTATTAATTTAATGCCAATTAAAGAAGAGACAGAAACGCAGCTTCTGCGTGCATTGTCCAATACTCCGCTGCAGGTGGATTGTACATTTTTGATGCTGGAGAGTCACACATCAAAGAATACCTCTGCCAGTCATTTGAATAAGTTTTATGTGTATTTTGATGAGGTTAAGGAGAAAAAATTCGATGGAATGATTATTACCGGAGCACCGGTTGAGAATATGGAATTCGAAGAGGTGAACTACTGGGAGGAACTGACAAAGATTATGGAGTGGAGCAAAACAAATGTAACCAGCTCCCTTCATATCTGCTGGGGAGCCCAGGCAGGGCTTTATTATCATTATGGAGTGCCGAAGTATAAGAGGGATAAAAAGCTTTCCGGTATTTACAGACATAGGGTGCTGAACAGGAAAGTGCCGCTGGTACGTAGTCTTGATGATTATGTGATGGCACCACACTCACGGTATACGGAAGTGAGGAGAGGGGATATTGAGAAGCATCCGGGGCTGGAGATTCTGGCGGAGTCAAAAGAGGCAGGCATCCTGATGGTGATGAGTGAGGATGGAAAACAGGTTTTTATACAGGGACATCCGGAATATGACCGCATGACGCTCAATGGGGAGTATCACAGGGATCTGGATAAGGGACTGAATCCGGAGATTCCATGTAATTATTATGAGGACGATGATCCGGATACGAGGCCAGTATTGTGCTGGAGGAATGCAACGAATACGATTTATGGGAATTGGTTGAATTATTATGTATATCAGGTGACGCCTTATGAACTTTAGGAAATGGTACAGAACGTGCGCTATATAAGGGTATTTCAGACATTTTACGGTAAATACGGAATAGATAAGACTATCGTAAAGTATAGTCAAATATTATGCTTTAGTGAAAAATTGGGGGTACGATTGGGGTACGGTTTAAAACAAATTGGGGTACAAAAATAAGTGAAGAAAAGATCTGTATAATAATAGTATTTGGAAATGTAAATAAGTCCGTATGCATGTATGAAAAATATGAGTATATGGGCTTATTTTAGTGCCTTAAATTACATGTAAATAAATCCCCACCCCATACCATCAAACGTCTATATGAACGTTCTGGTGCGTTATAATGCACTAATACCAGTTGTTAACAAATGGAAAATTTCTTGTAAATTTCAATGTATATTTCACTGTCAGGAGTGATAATAATGCCATGAACAACGCAGATCAGCACAACGACGCACCCCAAATCCTACAAGATCTATTAGAAACTAACATTCGTCAACGCAGCGATGTAGGTGAATCAGCTATGAAGGTGGGACTTAGAGAAACTGTTAATCGTTTTGCACAATTTAAATTTTAACTTAACCTTCTTCACCAATGGCCACAAGCACTGAAAAATTTTCATATTCTCCGCCTCAGCTACAAAAACGCATGGATATCTGTGGATTTAGGACTGATTTTCTTATACAATTGCTTCTTAACTTAATTTTCGTAAGCATATGATTATAATATAGAAATGACGTTGGTTATCATATATAATGAGAGGGATATTCAAATTTTTATATAAAATATCTATATCGGTAGCTAAAATGGATTTTGGAATAAACCGTAAAAAACAGATCCAGGCTATGACCAAGAGGAGCAAATGTGAAAAAGCATATACTACTACTTAGTAATCTTATTATCATCATTTCCATTATAATTGGTTTTATCGGTATCGTTTATAGAGATACCACAGCGTATCAGGATCTGGCTGAAAAACATCTGGAAAACATCTTAAGTCTGGCCAATAAAGATATTTCCAGCCATGTGGAAGACTCTATGACTAAGCCGGTGATGGTTTCCAAGACAATGGCGAATGATGAATTTCTGAAAAAATGGCTTTCACAGGAGCCTCAAAATGCTGGGAATGATACATACCTGAAACAGTTATATAATTATTTGAATGCGTACCGGAATAAATATGGATATACAACGGTATTTTGTATTTCAGCAGAAACAGGAAATTATTACTATCAGGGCGGCTTTAATAAGACAATATCAGAATCAGATGAACATGATGTCTGGTATTATAATTTTATCAAATCAGGTAATGAATATGATCTTGAGGTAGACACCAACGAGACGAAGAATGATTATATTACGGTCTTTGTAAATTTTCGTGTAGAAGGCAGTGATGGATCACTTCTGGGTGTGATAGGAGTGGGATTACAGGTTGATTCACTGGGAGATACGATCTATTCTTATGAAAGAGATTATGGCTTGTCGGTTCATATCATTAATGTCATGGGAGCTGAAACTTCTTTTAAAGGGAGTACCGATATTTTTATCAGTGAAGAAGAATTGCAAAAACGGGTTGGAATTACAGACAGCCTTCAGTTAAAAGAATCTGAAACCCCGATTATGCAATGGTACACATCGGAAGGGAAGCGAAAATGTTTAATCACTCAGTATGATAGAATGCTTGGCTGGTATCTGGTACTTGAGATGGATACCAGTTCCATCAGTCAGGTATTTCAGGAACGTGTAAAAAGTAATGTGTTTTTTATGCTTGTTGCCCTGGCTGCATGTATTGTGGTTTCCACATCAGTTTTTATCAATTGCAATCTGCGTATTGTTAAGATTGAGAATACAGATGAGTTAACGGGACTTCCCAATCGAAAGGAATTTTCCAGACGGTATTCGACAATTCTACGAAAGAATGGGAAGAGGAAAAAAACGTTGTTCATGTTCGACATTGACCATTTTAAGAATATTAACGATTCATATGGCCACATATTTGGAAATTCCGTCATTAAAATGGTCGGGCAGGACTTACAAAATGCAATTAACGAATATGGAATCGCAGCTCGATGGGGTGGAGATGAGTTTTTCGGTATCTTATTAGTGGGACCTGATGAAGCAAAGCAAATCATGGAACGTTTTATGGACACATTAAAAAGTGGGGAAAAGAATGAAAATTACCATGTGACTATCAGTGTGGGGATTTCAGAGGTGGAGGAAGACCTTAGCATGGAGCAGATGGTTAAAAAAGTTGATGAGGCGCTCTATCATTCGAAAGAAAGCGGACGGAACCGGATTACAATTTTATAAACACTAAGAAGCGGCAAACACCATTAAATGCACTTTTTATTAAAATTTGAATAATATAGTAGAGGCAATAATAATGAAAAGGAGAGAAGATGTCAAAACAAAGTGCTTCTTCTAAAATAATAGATAATGCATTACTGGACAAAGGATATCCTGTAAAGGATGAGACAATGTCGATTCAGGTTGATAAATATTTTGGACGGCTGATGGATTTTATAGGAGAACGTAATCTGGAAGACATTAAAGCAGGAATTAAACAGAATTTACAATTTTGTCAGAAAAAAGATGGTCCATCATATAACGCAATTATTAGTTATTATAACCACTACAGCAGTCTGTGGGGTGGTTATAATCCTGATAAGGAAATATATGATCTGGTGGATAACCGTGCAGATGCATTAGTAAATCATAAACAGGACTTTGAATGGCTGTATGAGCGGCTTGGTGATTACAGGTCTAAGAAGATATTGTTAAATATCCTTTCATATTGGCTTAAAACTGATAAAACATTGATTGGAGATATCTGTGATAAGTGCTTTAGCCAGTATTTTGATTTTGATTTGATTCACTGCACCAATAATGAGGTTTTTGTGGATATTGGAGCTTATATAGGGGATACTTTGATACAATATACAAATATGTATGGTAAAAGCTGCTATAAGAAGATATATTGTTATGAAATTGTACCCGCAAACGTACAATCTATTTATAAAAACATCGAAATGTTTAAACTGGAAAATGTGGTAGTGCGTGAGAAGGGCGTAAGTGATAAAAAAGGATTTATGTATTTAGAGGAAGATGGCGTTTCCTCTGTACGCCAACTTTTAAAGGATGGATCGATCAAGACACCAACCGTTACCATAGATGATGATATTAAGGGGGAAGTCACGTTTATTAAGATGGATATCGAGGGCGGAGAAGAGGGTGCATTATTAGGATGCAGGAATAAGATTGCCCAGTATCATCCTAAAATGGCATTGAGCGCTTATCATAATCATAAAGACCTATGGAAGCTGGCACGTATTATTAATGAAATTGATCCGTCTTATCAGTTTTATCTGCGCTATTATGGATTTCCGCTTGTGCCTACGGAATATGTATTATATGCATTATAGAACTCAGACAATTCCAGACTATGAGAAAACCTTCAGACTGTTGTAAATAATTTTACTCAGCCTGAAGGTGATATTGATGGAAATTCATTGACAGTTATTCATTCGAGGACTATAATTTGATTTTAGGAGGATGCAAATGAGAATATCAAAAGAACCAGAAGTCCGTAAGCGTGAAATAGCAGATAATGCTATGAGATTATTTTGTGAAAAAGGTTATGAGGCAACTTCCATGAAGGACATTGCAAAAGCAGTCAATGTCGTACCAGGACTTTGCTACAACTATTTTAAGTCAAAATATGAATTATATGAATATGCCATTACTTTGTATGCCGATGAGTGCCTTACCCCTTTAATTGAGATTCTTAAAACAGAGGAAGAATCACCGGATGCATACTATGAAAAAATAGTGACTGCTTTTATCCGAAGTGATGGAAAAGAAAAGTATCACGAGTTTTTTCATAAAGATGGGAATCAATTATTTCACAAGCAGTTAGAAATTGTAATGAATGATAAGATTCAGCCATATATAGAAAACTTTATTGTCTGTCTTAACAAAAAAGGACAGTTAAAAGTTGAAGATCCTAAAAGTGCATCAAGGTTCATTGTATATGGGCAATCCCCGATTGTAAATGATGATACCCTGACACCAGAAGAAAAAGCAGAAAAAGTAATGTCGATTGTTAAAAAAATATTGAAATGACAGTTACCTCGGTAAATTTCCGGGGTAAAAAAATACTTATCTAATGAATAAGTGTCAATGAATTAGGTTCATTGGAACCATGGAGGTAATTAAAATGGATTTAAGTTATAAAAAAGCGTCAGTTTTATACAGATTTATTGACGAATTAGGAAACAACAGAGCATTTAGTTTTATTTATAAAAAGTATATCAATCAATTAGGAATTAAAGGAAATGAAACTATTTTGGATTTTGGAAGTGGTTCGGGTGCCGGATCCAGACATTTGGCAAAAAAACTATATAAATCAAATGGACATTTGACTTGTGTGGATATATCAGAGTTCTGGATGAATAAAGCAAAATTACGAATGAGAAATTATAATAATGTTGATTTTTTTATTGGACAGCTTCCAGAACTGCAATTGAATGAAAAATCATTTGATATCATATATATTTTTTATGCTTTGCACGAGGTTTCAAAGAAGTTAAGAAGCGGAATCGTAAGTGAATTTTTCAGAGTTTTAAAAGACGATGGGAGATTACTTATTAAAGAGCCACAAAGAGAAGATGATGGTATGCCTGTTAATGAGATAGAAGAATTAATGATAAGTAATGGATTTTACAGAGAAAGCTGTATTTTATCTGGTGATACATATAGCGCAGTATATAAAAAGAAGTAAATAAAATCTAATAAGTGAATTCAGGAGAAAACAATGAAGAATGTGACATTAATAACAGGTGCAACCAGCGGACTCGGTCTGGCTTATGCGAAGGAATATGCGAAAAAAGGATATAATCTTATTATAACCGGCAGAAGGGAAGATAAGATAAAAGCAAATGCAATAAATATAGAGAATATGTACAACGTAAAGGTAAAAGCAGTTATTGTGGATCTGGCAAATGCAGAGGGGGTAAATTTTCTGCTTAATGAGATCAGGGATGATGAGATTGAAGTTTTAATTAACAATGCAGGATTTGGATTGAAGCCTTTATTTTCAGAAGTGCCCCAAGAAGATATGGAGCGTATTATATTTCTTCAAATAAATGCAGTCGTTATATTAAGCCAGTATATATTAAAACAAATGCTGGTCAGAAACAGGGGAACAATGATTAATATATCTTCCGAAGGCGCATTTGCAGTGATGCCAAGAAATATCTTATATTCTTCAACAAAATTATTTATACTGAATTTTACAGAAGGTCTTTACATGGAACTGATAGATTCCGCTATACGTGTGCAGGTGGTATGCCCTGGCTTTATAGATTCGGATTTTCACGAAAGTGCAGGAATGAATGTAGTTAAGAAGAAAACAGGATTTATGAAATTTATGGATCCTGATAAAATTGTTCAATTGGCAATGAGAGATTTAAAGAAGGGGAGGGTGGTAAGTTTGCCAGGCCTGGATGTAAAAATAATACAAATTATGCAAAAATTTCTCCCGAGAAACACATTGTATAAAATAATAATTGATTTCACAAGAAAAAGAAATAAAAAACTGCACAGATAGAAATAAAAATTTACTTTTATAACAATAAATTCCAATATTTTTACAAATACCTTACTTATCTTTACAATACCATAACTTTCATTGACTTACAGTTATATCCAAAGATATAATGTTGGCGAATCAAAAATAGTTATTATAATTATAAGGAGGTAGATATCTATGAAAATAAAGTATTTGGCAGCTACAGTATTATCTATGGCTATAGCATTAGGAACTGCGATGCCAGTGTTTGCTGCCGGTTTCGAAACCACTCCCCAGGGAGTGAAGTACAAATGGGGATCTGGCGATTATTGTACGAATAACTGGGTTAATTATAAAAGCCACTGGTTTTACTTTGGCGATGATCAGCTTATGCGTACCGGCTGGATTCAAAGAGATGATACGTGGTATTATGCAGCGGATTCCGGAGAACTTCAAGGCGGAATTATGAAAATCAATGGTAATGTCTACTACTTTAACACCAGTACTCTGCAAATGGTAACCGGACCTTACGACTATAATAATGACAGAAATTATTATACTGAAAACGGAACCACGGACGGGGGGCCATATGTCTATACACAATGGAACAGTGATGGTACCATCAAACGGGGCAAAAAATTTGGTGTTCATTAAATTTAATTATTGAAATTACTTTATTTAGAAAATACCCTGCAGGCCATTAGAGCGGCTGTGCAGGGTATTTTTTAGTATAGCAGGCAACCATACTGAAACTGGAACAATCTTCTGAAGCCATTGATTTTACTGGGGTTTTGCTCCTATATATGATATAATCAAACAATCAATCTCAATATTTAATTAATGAAAAGAGGAGAAACTTTGGCAATAGAATTTAATAAGATTGTAGAGCATTTTGCAGTTACTCTTTTTCAAATACGCGGTGTCTACCGCTATAAGATTTCAGCTGGGAGCAAAGGAACTCAGAAAACAGCGCCTTATCCAGGATTTGTATTTCCCCTTTCCGGCTGCGCCGAATATCAATTTAATAATACTCCTTATTTAGTCAAACCAGGGGTAGTATTGCATGGTCTTGCTGATGCAACTATGCGTAAGAGTGTGATTGGAGATGGGGACTGGGAGTTTATTTCTGTTCTGTATGAAACCTATAACGAGCCATCCCCAATTAGATTGTCTAATACGCATTTTAGCCTGACAGTTGGGCAAAGCGTGAAGCTATATGATTTACTTCACCGGCTCTATACGGTATCCGATCGTCCTGGAGGGCTTTCGGCTTTTCAAACGGAAACACTGTTTCGGCAAGTGCTGGAAGAAACTTTTTTATGTGTCAGGAATCAGACAAAATATGGTGCACAGGAACTTTTTGACTCAGTATCAGAGTACATTCATGCACATTATATGGATGATTTAACTATAAGTTCTCTGGCAGAGCAACATGGAGTTAATGAAAACCGCCTGTTCTATATTTTTCAAAAATGTGCCGGTATGGGTCCGGCAGATTATCTGCGTACATATCGCCTGAATCGGGCACGGGATCTGCTTGTAACAACATCCAGCCCTATTGGTGAAATTGCGGAGCAAATCGGCTACCCAGATGCGTTGTACTTCAGCCGTATATTTAAAAAACATTTTGGAGTGCCTCCAAGTAAATTTTGGGAAGAATAAAGCTATTTGTGTGATGAAAGTGCCGATGTTTTAACATGGGCATTTTTAATTTGTTAACTTAATTCAGGATATGTCCATATAAATTATGGATAAAGCTATTCACATAAGCCCCCTGTATTGATATGCTTAATTGCGGGTTAGTTGTATCTAACTAATAAATCAGGAGGCACAATTATGAAAAAAATTCTCTCTTTTTTATTTGCTGTTGTTTTATCAACAGGATTTTTGTCTGCTTGTTCCAATGGATCACAAATTAATAGTTCGGTCACATCGGAATCATCAGAAAGTATTCATACTTTAGAAACTACGGTTTGGCCACACGAGTTTGTAGATGCTGGTGGAAATAAAATAACTCTGGCAGGACAGCCTCAGCGTATTGCTATCCTCCATTCCAATTATCTGGAATATTTTTACTCACTGGGTGTCCCTGTTATTGCTTCGGCAGGAGCCTCAGTAGGAACTGCCCAGCAGGCGGTGGAAACCTACGAAACTTTGATCCCCTATCGAATGGGGGAAAAAATCATAGATCTTGGAAGTGCGAGAGAAATTAATCTGGAAGCGGTTTTGGAAGCACAGCCCGACGTGATTATAACTTTTGAGGGGCATAGTGGTTTGGATGAAATATACGACCAGCTGAATCAGATCGCGCCTGTTATTTTACTGGACTTTAAAGATACATGGCAGAATCAAACGCGTGCCTGTGCTGAGATTGTAGGGAAAAAGGAGGCAGCGGAGCAGATTATTAAAGAAACCGAGGAAGCAATAGCATTCGCGCATGAGGAATTAAGTGCACAGGACAAAAACGTAGCAATTTTCCGCACAAACGGAGGCAGGGCCTTTGTTGCACGCGGTAGCAGTGACTTTTACGCAGCCTTTGGTATTACCGCGCCCCAGGGATATACGTTTGGCTACGAGACTTTTTCACTGGAAGCCGTGGCAGATATGAATCCCGATTACTTGATTTTTATGGATTACACAGACATTGCCAAAGGATTTGTTAAATCACAGGAAGCCTCTTCTGTCTGGAGGAATATGGAGGCCGTAAAAAATGGAAATGTGGTTTATTTCGACGATTCACTAAATACCTTTGGGCCCCTGGCAATGCGATTAACTGCAGAAAAATTGATGGAGACAATCAAATGATAAACCCCAATAAGAAAACAGTTCGACAGGGAAAGAGGCACACTGTCTCTTCACACGTACTTGTAATTACAGGAGTTGTGATTCTGGTGATTCTCATATGCGTTTCAATTACCCAGGGTACTGCAGATATTTCTATCAGTACTGTCATGGATGCATTTATGAACTTTGACAAAAGCAATACACAGCATCTTATGATTATAGATTTACGGCTGCCCAGGGTGCTTGCAAGTGCATTGATTGGATCAGCTCTGGCCGCAGCAGGTGCGATTATGCAGGGGACAACCCGTAACCCTATGGCTGATTCAGGTCTTATGGGAATTAATGCAGGAGCAGCTCTTGCGATGTCGGTATGTTTTGCATTTTTACCAGGTGCAGGTTATGGCATGCTGATTTTTTTCGCTTTCCTGGGTGCAGCGTTAAGTGCATTGTTGATCAGCGGTATAGCTGCAGGACAAAAAGGTGAGACCTACCCTTTGAACCTGGTGCTGGCAGGAGCGGCAATTAGTGCGCTTCTTTCATCCTTAAGCCAGGGAATTGCACTTGCTTTTCATGTAGCAAAGGATGTGCTTTTTTGGACGGTAGGGGGCGTGGCAGGGATAACATGGCAGCAGTTTTATATTCTGGCACCTGTCATTTCAGCTGCCTTACTGGGGGCGTTTTTACTTTCTCCCTATGTTTCCATACTAAATATGGGAGAGGGGATTGCAAAAGGTCTTGGTCTTAACAACAGCCTGATACAAGCGCTTTGTACGGTTGTGGTTGTAGCTTTGGCAGGAGTTTCCGTATCGGTTGTGGGAGCGGTATCATTTGTAGGACTTATTGTACCTCATGCAGCCAGATTCATGGTAGGGGTTGACTACAAAAATGTCATTCCATCTGCGGCGGTCATGGGAGGGATTTTGTTGGTTATGGCAGATCTGGGAGCAAGAATGATAAACCCGCCTTTTGAGGTTCCTATCGGCGTTATTACCTCACTTATTGGCGTTCCATTCTTTCTTTATTTATCACGGAAAACAAGGAGATGTATCTAATGCCAAAGGAAAAAGTAAATGAATATAACAGAAGGATCAGAGTGAAAAACGTAATGATATTAACCGTTATCATCATACTTTTGATCCTATCGGCACTTATCAGCCTGAATGCCGGTTACAGCCGACTGCCCTTCTTAAATACCTTACATACCATATTGGGACAGGGCGGTGAAAAAGAGAATCTGGTTCTTTTTTCTTTCCGGCTTCCCCGCATTATTCTGTCTATGCTGGTGGGTGCCGGACTGGCGGTATCCGGCTGTCTTCTGCAGGGAGTAACACATAATCCGCTTGCCGACCCCGGGCTGCTTGGTATTCATGCAGGTGCCGGACTGATGGTGGTAATGTATGTACTTTTTTTGGGCACACAGTCAGTATTTGACTTCATCACCCTTCCGCTGCTTGCATTTATAGGTGCCGGCAGCGCGGCTCTGCTGGTATATCTGTTTACCTATAAAAAGGGGGAGGGGCTGTCACCTGTGCGCATGGTAATGACTGGTATTGCCATTCAGGCAGGTTTATCCGCTCTGACGACTTTACTGGTAGTTAAGCTTGATGATACGCAATATGCCTTTGTTTCCTCATGGCAGATCGGAAGCATATGGGGAGCAAATTGGCCCTTTGTTTTTATGCTTCTTCCATGGATCTGTATTTTGATACCCATTGCACTGGGGAAAGCAAGAATTCTTGATGTACTTAATCTTGGTGAGGAAACAGCTGCCGGACTTGGAGTTTTTGTATACAGGGAGCGGATAAAGCTGCTGGTAATGGCGGTGATGCTTGCAGGAGCCTGTGTTTGTGTGAGTGGCAGCATCAGTTTTATAGGGCTGATGGCACCGCATCTGGCACGCCGTATTGCAGGTCCCCGGTACCGCATTGTGCTGCCTGTGTGTGCTGCATTAGGTGCACTGCTGGTATCGGTGGGCGACATGATAGCCCGTGTTGTCATTCAGCCCTCATCATTACCGACCGGTGTGGTAGTGTCAATGATTGGTGCACCATACTTTCTATACCTGCTGTCAAGGCGTGAAAAAGTTACCAGGTAAAAAAGTAACCAGGTTAAAAAGTCAAATAATAAACGTATGCTAGAAGCATACAGATGGGTAAAAAATGAATTCAATAACATTAAAAGATTTAAAACTCAGCTATGATGAACATATTGTGGTGAATGGTCTGAACCTGTGTATTCTGGAAGGAAAGGTGACTTCCCTCATTGGGCCTAACGGCTGCGGTAAATCAACAATACTCAAGGCTGCAGGCCGTATACTAAAACCACAAAAAGGCGCTGTTTTGCTAAACGGCGATGATATCAGAAGCCTTCCAACCAGGGAGGTTGCAAAGAGGATGTCAATATTGCCACAGACACCTGCAGCACCTTCCGGGCTGACTGTAAGAGAGCTGGTGTCCTATGGGCGCTTTCCTCATCAGGAGGGGGTTGGCAGACAAAAGAAAGAGGATGAGGCAATTATTGAGTGGGCACTGGATATTACCCGCCTGTCCGATGTAGAAACAGCAGAAGTTGACAAGCTTTCCGGTGGGCAGCGGCAGCGGGTATGGATTGCCATGGCGCTGGCTCAGCAGAGCAGCCTGATTTTGCTGGACGAACCTACCACCTATCTGGATATGGCTTATCAGCTGGAGGTACTGGAACTTTTGGAAAAACTCAACCGCGAGCGTGGGAGTACCATAATTATGGTATTGCATGATTTGAACCTTGCCTCACGTTTTTCCGATTTTCTTGTGGCTATCCGGGAGGGGTGCATTATAGCACAGGGAACACCGGAGGAAATCATGACCCCCCGTGTATTGCGTGATACTTTTTATATTGATGCAGAAATCACTGCAGACCTTCGCACTGGCAGACCAGTGTGTAATTCATACCATTTGATTTAGTGGAGGACTTTAATAATGAAACGTATTGCAATTTATGGAAAAGGCGGCATAGGAAAGTCAACAACAGTATCTAACATTGCGGCAGCTATGGCAAAATCAGGACTTATCGTAATGCAGATTGGATGCGATCCCAAGGCGGATTCCACCCGCAACCTGACAGGTGGAAAAAACATACCGACTGTATTGGACATTCTTCGTGACAAGGGGGATGCAGAACTTGAAGATATTGTATATGAAAGCAGTGTTGGTGTCTTGTGTGTAGAATCCGGCGGACCGGTACCAGGAGTAGGGTGTGCCGGCCGCGGCATTATTACCGCCTTTGAAAAACTGGAGGAATTGGAGGCTTACAATGTATATAAACCTGATGTGGTGCTGTATGATGTACTGGGTGATGTGGTCTGCGGCGGGTTTGCCATGCCTATTCGTGGTGGTTATGCAGACGAGGTATGTGTGGTTACCTCAGGGGAAATGATGAGCCTTTATGCGGCCTCTAATATTGCCCATGCTGTCAAAAGTTTTGTGCCCAGAGGTTATGCCGGCCTGCGCGGTCTCATCTTTAATGCGAAAAACTTTGAAGGAGAAGCGGAACAGGTTCAAAAAACCGCTGATGAAATAGATACTCCGATACTCTTCCATATTCCACGTGACCCTTATGTACAAAAGGCGGAAGAACAGGGAAAGACAGTGGTTGAGGCATATCCTGACAGTGATATGGCAAAAAAATATCAAAAGCTGGCAAATTTATTGCTGGAAGGAGGAAAACAGGAATGAATGACATTAAGCATCTGAAGTGCCTCTCTGCGGTCAGGAGTATGACAGCGGTCAGGCAGCTTACCCCTGCAGCTTTTCCAGGTGTTCACTGCCCGATGCACACAGCACTGTCACTGGCTGCTAAAATCAGAGGAGTGTCCACTCTTATGATCGGTACCCCGGAATGTGGATATTACAGCCGGAATGTGGTCCTTTCTTCCCCTTATGGGGATGAGGCACTGCATTGGACCTACCTCTTAGACAGCAAAGAGGTCGTATTCGGCTTTCGCAAAGGGCTGATTAAAGCGATAGAAGAAATGGATGCGGCAGGTGCAAAGCTTATTCTCATAATTGCCACCTGTGTGCCGGAGTTAATTGGCGGGGATATAGAAAGCATCTGCTTTGAGATGAAGCCGGCAATAAAGGCAAAGCTGATCCATTTACCACTTGGCAACTTTAAATGCGGCAGTTTTGAACAGGGATATTGGAAAACGCTTCTTGCACTGGGGCAAGTAATTGAAAAGGCAGTAAGAAAGGGGAAAATTGTTAATATTCTGGGCCGCAGCGCATTGGAAGAACATATACCTATGCCTCATTTAATTGATTATTTAAATCATCAGGGTGTGCCATTACGTTTTTTGGCTCCGGATTCCTCACTGGAAGATTTTATTTCAGCAGGAGATGCGAGGCTGAATCTTGTAATTTCTCCATTTATGAATTCGTTAGCTGAGTGGCTGGATAAGGAGCACAATATACCGTATGTAAGTCTGCATGATATTTATGGCATTGGGGATATAGAATGTGCTTATAGCAAAATCGGACAGCAATTGGGATTAGAAATCCACCAGGAATTTGAAGAACAGAGGAAGGAAGCAGAAAAGATCCGGAAGGCAGCGGGGGTGCAGCTTGAAAATCTGCGGTATATCAGTGCAAACATAGGTACAGTACAGCCTCTGCCGCTTTCGTCATACCTGTTATCCCTGGGAATGGATCCAATGATGATACATATGCCGGAATTTTATTCATCAGATATAATATGGAGAGAAAAAATAATGGAACAGGATATAAATCCAATCGTCTGTCTGATGCTCAATGAACAAATGGACAGGCAGATAATTGAGGAATTGTGCCCGGATATCGTTATAGGTGATTGGGGAGGACGATTCCAAAAGAATCCTCCTAATGTTTCTGTATTGGATTTGTACGGTCACATTGGCTATGAAAGAACAATTACGCTGCTCAGCCGTATCATCCAGGCTCTTGCAGCAGGAAAGGAGGGGACTGTCAATGGGACTGCTTAAAACTGCACCGCCTCTCTCCGGGAGGATGGGGGCACTTTGGTGCTTATCCGGAATACAACAATCGGCAGTCGTTGAATTTGGGTGTATGGGACACATGGCATATGGAAGAACTTTTCTGCATCGTATGGGGGCGTTTGGCAGCAATCTCTATTCAACTCATATTGGTGAAACAGATATTGCTATGGGGGATACAAGCCGTCTTACACGTGCAGTGGAATGGGTATCGGAAACACAGGGGATCAAAAATATATTCCTGCTTCCGTCCTCTGTACCGGAGGTTATTGGGATAGACATCAAAGCCATTGCACAGGAATTATCTCCCAGTCTGCCTGATACACGTCTGATTCCAATAACTTCAGGAGGATTTGATATCAGTGGAAACAAAGGAATAGAATTGACACTTCTAAAGCTTTGCAAAACATTTCCACAGGATATAAAAAGGACAGAGCTGCCAACTTTCAATATTATCGGTTCCTGTGCAGATATGTTTAATTTTCATGGAGATGCAGCTGAGATATCCCGCCTGGTATCAGGTGCCTTTCATATGGAACCGCTATGTACGCTGACATCTGCCACAAGCATATCCGATATGGAAAAACTGGGAGCTGCTCACTTGAATATTGTTATCCGGCGGGAGGGGGAAGCCTGCGCTAAATATCTTGAGAACCGGTTTGGCACACCGTTTCTCATGGCACGTCCTTACGGAATAGATGGGACCATTCAGTGGCTGGAACAGATTGCGGCAATTTGTGGGAAGGAGTACGACCAATCCTTTGTTTGTCATGAAAAAGTCATTACAGCAAAACAAATCGAACCAATGCAGGTTGTGCTGTCCCGGTATCAGCGTGTCCATACAGAAGAGAGCAGATTAATTCTCGCCGGACATGCAGATGTGGTATCGGGGATATCCAAATTTGGGAAAGAATTTTTGGGATTTAGCCATGTGGAAGGTTACTGTGATTGTCCGGAAATGAAAGATGCTGATATTGCTTATCTGGATGAAGCCGCTAAAGAGAATATTGCAGAAGATTCCAGAGGTTTTTTGATGGGCAGCGGTGAGCTGCTTAAAATGGCCGGCAAAGACCAGAGTCTTCAAATCGCAATGCCTGACAATATATGGAGGCATGCATATGAGCCACCCCTTGTGGGCTTCCGTGGAGCAGTGAATCTGGTTTCTGCGTGGGCGAATGAAATGTTAAGAAAAGATTAATGGATGAGGAGAGCGTTCATGATTAAAACAAAGACCGGTATATCCTTCATAATTTTGGGTTTTTGTTTGTGAAACTGCCGTTACGTCGGTTTTGCTCTCAACTTCCGGTTTCTTGTCTGCAGCCGACACTTTTGTTTGAGCACTATTGATGTCCTCTGTCTGGCTGGTATTGGTTTTTTCGCAGCCGGAAAGAATAAGACAACTGCAGACAATCATTATCATCGCTTTACTTTTCATTAATTTCCCCTTTCTGATCAGCTGCCTGTCCGGCAGCTAAAAGATTTGTTAAATATCAACGGTTAACTGACCTTGCTCATTAAAAAATGTCTGATACCCCATCTGCACAAATATAATAACAGATAAAGCCACGCTGCCCAGTATTCCCAGCATAATTGCTATCTGGTATTCAATCGCTGTGATCGGTGAGGCCCCAGATAAGATCTGACCGGTCATCATGCCCGGCAGAAATACAATTCCCATACCAACCATTGAATTTATGGTAGGCAGGATTGCTGAGTCAAACGCATGATCGACGATTTGCTTTGCTGCCATTTTCGGAGTTGCGCCCAGCATCAACGCACCTTCGACCAGACTTTTCTGTGTTACCATGCCCTCAGTTAAACGGCTGACTCCTAAGGAAATGCCCGTCATGGAATTGCCGATCAGCATTCCTGCTATTGGTATGAAATAACGGGGATTATACCAGGGCGTTATCCGTACGACTACAAGCAGGAAATATAACAGGCAGGAAATGGTGCCTGCAGCCATTGAAAATGCAATGATCCGGGTCAGCCGTGATGAAAACTTTTGTTTTGTTCTCTTTATAATATTATGAACAGCGAATATCTCCATCCCAATTAATACCAGGATTGTATACAGAGGAGATGAGCTGTCAAAAAGATATAACAACAGATACCCGGTGAGAATAAGTTGAAATGTCATTCTTATGGAAGAAATAAACAGCTCCTTTTCCCTTGGAATTCCTTTTAATTTAACAATCAGCATTACTATAAGTACAAAGATATATGCGGCAAGCATTTGCCATGTCTGCAGATCAATGACCTGATTCATATCCTACACCTCCCTGGTTCTTACGATTTTACCCTGAGAAAGTTCTATGGTATTTTCTGAATAAGTCTGTGCAACTTTCTTTGAATGAGTAACCATAATTAAAGTTTTGTTGGTTTCTTTTGCGTATGCAACCAGATTTTCAATAATGAACCGCTCTGTTTCTTCATCCAGTGAAGAAGAGGGCTCATCCAGTAAAAACACTTCCGGATCAAGCAAAATTACCCGGCCTAACGCCAGTCTTTGCTTTTCACCGCCGGATAACAGACCGCTTTCATCATCGAGTTTCTTATTTAAATGGACCATATTTAAAATCTGGAGAAGCTTATCATCACTGGCAGCAGGCTTTTCTGCAAATCTAAGACCAATCAGCAGGTTATCTCTTATCGTTCCCGGAAAAATGGCGGGAACCTGCGAAAGCATGACAACACTTCTTCTTAAATCAACAGAATTACAGGAGTTCAAATCCTGTCCGTTATACATGATTTCTCCGCTGTCACAGCTGATCAGTTTGTTCAGGAGACGTAAAAGTGTGGACTTTCCGCTGCCGCTCTCTCCGATAATGCACGTAACTTTGGATTTTTCGATATTCAGTTCTTCAATGTCAAGAATATGTTTATATTTTACTTCCGTGAGTGAAAACATAAATATCCTGCCTCCTTTCATTAATCCTTTATTTCTTTAAAGAGTTCATGGGCCTTTTTTCGGGCTTCTTCTAATACGTCGGCGCCTAAACTGGTTATTTTATAATATTTTCTGATTTTTCCCTCAACCGTTTTTTCTTCCATTTCCAGAAGACCGCTTGATTCCATGCTGTGAAGAAGGGGATAAAGGGTTCCCGGACTCATATCGTATCCATGGTTTTTAAGCTCTTCTATCATCCAAACACCATAAAATGGCTCTTTTTTTGCATGATGAAGTATGTGAATCTGAATAAAACCAAGAAAAAATTTCCTCATTATTTTGTCTTTCATTCTTAGACCTCCTATATAAATAAACGATATTGAAATGCGATATCGAATTACGATATTATATTACCATCATTTCATACAGAATGCAAGAACATGTTCAATTTTCTCCGTGACATCATCACAGAAATAAATATAATTTTGAGTTAAAATAACACCATCAAGAAGATATTTGGTATCAATGGAAAGGAGCATATACGATGAGTGTATTAAAGATAACGAAGGACAATTTTGAAAAAGAGGTAATGCAGTCAGATAAGCCGATATTACTGGACTTCTGGGCTTCCTGGTGCGGACCATGCAAGATGGTAGGACCCGTTGTGGAGCAGGTTGCCAAAGAGACAGCTGATGTAGCCAGAGTAGGCAAGATTAACGTAGATGAGGAGCAGGAGCTGGCCCAGGCATTCAAGGTGATGAGCATTCCAACGTTAGTGGTGATGAAGGAAGGAAAAGTGGTAAAAAGCACAGTGGGTGTCCAGTCCAAACAGACGCTTTTATCAATGCTGCAGTAATTAATAAAAAGACAGAGGATATAAACTCTGTCTTTTGTTATATACGCTTAACATGGAAGAACGGAAGTATACTATGGTGCTGTTTAAGAAGAAGTTAAACTTAATAATAAAACACTTACCAATTCAGATGGTATTGCTTTTATTGATTATTGCTGCGATGGCAGAGTTTATCTCCGTATCGTTTATAATCATGAATCTTTTGAAAAAATTAAATATCAGCCCGGAGAATGAAAACATACAGTTGTTTATAAGCAAAATTGTGTTTATTAACATCAGCATGATTTTGCTCTTCGGGCTTATTGTGCTGCTGGTATCAAAAATATTTAAGAAAATAAATAATTATGCTTTTTATAGCTGCACAACAGGTCTGCCAAATAAAAATTATATGATGAATAATTTGATTAATGAGATTTCCCAGGATAAAGAGTTTGCGGCATTAATCAGCCTGGATATGGATGATTTCAAGGCTGTCAACGATACACTGGGGCACCTGGCAGGTGATGAATTATTAAGACTGGCAGGGGAGAGGTTTGAGCATGTGCTTGGGGAGCAGGATTGTGTGTGCCATATTGGAGGGGATGAGTTCCTGTTTTTTATTAAGTCCGTCAACAATAAGGCCCAGACTGAGCTGATGGCAAAGAAGATACTGGGTTTATTTACTGATCCATTTTATGTGAATGGAAGCAAAGTGGATTATGTGAGCGCAAGTCTTGGCATTGCACTGATGCCAGAGCACGGAACAGATTTCCAGACGTTATATAATTGCAGTGATGATGCCATGTATATGTCAAAAAAACTTGGCAAAAGCAGCTACACGTTCTATGATAAGAATATGAGTCTGAATCTCTATGAGGAGACAATTAAAAAAAAGGAAATAAAAGATGGAATCAGACAGAAGGAATTTACGGTTTATTATCAGCCGAAATATTCCCAAAACGGACAGCTTGCAGGTGCAGAGGCACTGGCCCGATGGGTGAGGCCAGACGGGACAGTGGTACCGCCGTCAGAATTTATTGAATTTGCAGAAAAAAATGGGCTCATAGTGGCAATTACGGATTTGATTCTGGAAGAGGTATGCAAGGATATTCTTTCCTGGACTGAAAAGGGAGAACGTGATTTTATCATTTCCATCAACATCACTTCTCAGCACATTACAAACAGGAAACTAATCCGTAATTTAATAGAACAAATTGAATTTCTGCATGTACCGGCAGAATATCTGGAATTTGAAATTACAGAGTCAATGGTAATAGAAGATTTTCAAAAGGCGGTTGAAAATGTCGCATTGTTGAAATCTTATGGGATCAGGGTGAGTATGGATGATTTTGGCACAGGGTATTCCTCCTTAAATTATTTAAAGACATTGCCGATTGATATTATAAAGATTGATAAATCATTTATTAACTCTGTCAGCTACAATGAAAAGGATAAAATACTTCTGGAAAATATCATTCATCTGGCACATGGGTTTCAGCTTAAAGTAATAGCAGAAGGAATTGAAAATGAGGCTCAGCTAAGCATATTAAAGGATATGGAGTGCGACATGTTCCAGGGATTCCTTTTCGGTAAACCGGTACATAAAGAAGAGTTTGAACAAATATTTTTAAATAAAGACCATACTATTTCGATTGGAGAAAAACTATGACACATAAATTTAAGGTAATAAATAAGAGTAAGTTAAACAGTCCGAAACGCAGAGAAGTACTGCCTGCAAAAAAGATTCTTTCTGCAGTTGGGATTAATCCTGGGGAAATTGTTGCAGACATTGGCTGCGGGATTGGATTTTTTACATTTCCGCTGTCTGAGGCAGTTGGGGATGAAGGAATTGTTTATGCGCTGGATATAGAAAAAGAGATGCTTGAAGATGTGGAGGCAGGAATGCTGGAGCAAAATATTAAAAATATACGCCCCGTTGTTACACAGGAATATAAACTGGTTTTAGAAGATGAAAGTGTTGATGTTGCCTTTTTATGTACAGTCATGCATGAAGTGAAGATGCGGGAAAAGTTTTTAAAGGAAGCAAACCGTATTCTGCTTTCTGAGGGACGTATTGTTATTGTTGAATGGATTAAGAAAGACAGTGATTTCGGACCACCCGCCGATCATCGTCTGGATAAAGGTGTACTGAAGAGAAATCTTTACCGCAGCGGTTTTGAGGATATCCAAATCATGGATTTCAACGATTATTTTTATTTAGCTACTGCAAAAAAGACAGCAGAAAGCTGAGACACTTTTATGCCATGCCCGCATCAGGTCTTGATTCGTTTGTTGACATTTTTAAGAAATCCGATATTATTATAGGTAATGAATTAAGCCTGTAAACGGGTGTGAAAGAATGGTGATTCAATGGCAAGACCAACAAAGTGGAGAAAAATAGAACACGTTCCGGCGGTTCCGTATTTTGTTCCTTCCGAAACAGAAGTAGAACAGCTGGCTGAAAATATTTTGAAATTAGAGGAACTGGAAGCAATCCGGCTTAAGGATTTAGAGGGGCTGGAACAGGAGGAGTGCGCACAGAGAATGGAAGTCTCAAGGCCTACATTTCAGCGTATTTTACTTTCTGCCAGGGAAAAAGTTGCGGACAGTCTGATTCATGGGAAGATGATCCGGATTGAAGGCGGTAATTTTACGCGCAATATCTGTCCTATTATCTGCAAGGACTGCGGGAAAGAGTGGAAGGAAAGCTTCGAGAACCTTGACGCTATTAAAAATGGATCTTATGTATGTCCGGACTGTGGTTCTGTCAATGTGATCTGCCAGGCTGGATGCAGGAATAAGTTCTGCCGTAAGAATTGCTGGCGTCACAGAGATCATGAGGAATAAAACCACATCATACAGCTGATGCTGGCAGACACTTTTTTTGATTATATTGACATATGTCCAAAATGGGATTAAAATGTTTTTGGGCATAAGATCATAAATCAAAGGAGCAAAGAATATGAGCGAAAATACAAAGGGCTGTTCTGACAGCACCTGTACAAAAGAATCCTGTGAAGGATGCGAACACAGCAATGAAAGTATGATGGAACAATTAAACCAGTACAGTTCCATAAAGAATGTAATTGGTGTAGTAAGCGGAAAAGGCGGTGTAGGAAAATCATTTGTAACAGCCATGCTGGCAGTCCTGTTAAACAGAAAGGGATACCGTGTGGGAATCTTAGATGCGGATATTACCGGCCCTTCCATTCCCCGGATGTTTGGAATAAACAGGAAAGCTTCCGCCAATGAGATGGGAATTATTCCGGAATTGACGGTAAATAACATAAAGATAATGTCTGTTAATCTTCTGCTGGATAAAGAAGATTCTCCCGTGGTATGGAGAGGTCCCATTCTTGCAGGTACAGTGAAGCAGTTCTGGACTGAGGTTGTATGGGAAGAATTAGACTATCTTCTCATTGATATGCCGCCTGGTACCGGAGACGTTCCATTAACAGTTTTTCAATCCATCCCGCTAGATGGAATTGTGATTGTATCTTCACCCCAGGATCTGGTTTCACTCATTGTGAAAAAAGCCTATAACATGGCGAAATTAATGAATATTCCTATTCTTGGATATGTGGAAAATATGAGCTACGTGAAATGTCCGGATTGTGGAAAAGAAATACCTCTTTTTGGTAAGAGCGGACTTGATGAGATCGCAAAAGAAACCGGAGTTGATGTACTGGGGAGAATACCGATTGATCCTGCTCTGGCAAGCCTGGTGGATCAGGGAGAATTTGAACGTTTTTCCTGTGATTATTTAAAGGATGCAGCAGACCGGATCGAAAAGATGTATGGATCAGCTAAATAAGGATAACTATGAAACCGCTGCTATATGGGTGCCAGATCACCTGTATTGCAGCGGCTTTTTTCCTGAAAAAAGATGATTACAGGGGATTTTTATGGTAGTATAATACAAAGTTGAAAATAATAGAAGGAAGGGATACACATTTGGATATACAAAATAAACTGGTAAGAGATAAGATTCCGGAGATCATTGAGAACAGTGGGCGCAGAGCTCAATATCATTTTCTGTCAGAGAATGAATACTTAACAGCTCTGGACCAAAAATTGTTAGAAGAAGTGGAAGAATATCAGGCTGACAAAAATCTGGAGGAAATGGCCGATATTCTGGAAGTGCTGTACGCAATATGCACAGCCCGGGGATATACCATGGAAGATCTGGAGGCAAAGAGAAAAGAGAAGCTTTTTAAGCGGGGCGGCTTTGAAAGAAAATTATTTTTAGAATATAGTACAGAATAAGACTAAAAGGATTACTATTCCAATTTAGTGCTAAAAAATTGACAAAAAAGTGATTGTAATATATAGTTATTTTATATATATTTATTAAAATCGAAAGACAAGGTGGTAGGCGTATGGGAGAATTGACACATTTTGACGATCATGGCAATGCGATTATGGTTGATGTATCTAATAAGGATATCACGATACGTACAGCAGTTGCAAAAGGTAAGATCCTGGTAAATCCAGAAGTAATGGACGCAGTTTTAGATCATACCGTAAAAAAGGGAGATGTTTTAGGGGTAGCAAGAGTTGCAGGAATCATGGCGGTTAAAAACACATCTTCCCTCATCCCTATGTGTCATCCGCTTGCTATAAATAAGTGTCAGATCGATTTTGAAGTCAATAAGGAAACCGGGAGTATAAAAGCAATCTGTCTTGTCCGGTCTGAAGGAAAAACCGGCGTCGAGATGGAAGCTCTCACCGGCGTGACGGTAACTTTGCTTACGGTGTATGACATGTGCAAAGCAATTGATAAGAGCATGGAGATTACAGATATATTCCTTGAGAAAAAAAGCGGAGGGAAAAGCGGCGATATTTTTAATGGAAAGGACATGGAATGATTGACAGATGGAACAGAACCATTGATTATATCCGGATTTCCGTAACAGACAGATGCAATCTTCGCTGCATTTACTGTATGCCACAGGAAGGTATTGAAGCCCGTCCTCATGAAGAAATCCTGACCTATGATGAGATAATCAGATTATGCCGTTGTTTTTTAAAATTTGGAATTAATAAAATAAAGATAACGGGCGGTGAACCGCTGGTAAGAAAGGATATTGCATTTCTCATTGGACAGCTGAAAGCATTGGAGGGGATGAAAGAGGTAACGTTAACCACCAATGGAATGTTACTGGAACAGTATCTTCCGGATCTGATTTCCTCAGGACTTGATGGAGTTAACATCAGCCTGGATACGCTGGATCCTTTGAAATATCAGCAGATTACTAAAAAAGATGCTTTCATGGAAGTTTATTCTGCGATAGGGAAGGCGCTAAATTATGAGAAGTTAAAGGTTAAAATAAACTGTGTGCCTTTTTCGGATACAGACCAGAAGGATCTGATTGATATTGCCGGTCTGGCAAAGAATTCCAGACTGGTGGTCCGTTTCATAGAGATGATGCCGATTGGATTGGGCAAAAGTTTTACTTATTACAGCGAAGAAGCAATTATTGCAATACTGGAAGAAGTTTATGGAGCCTTTGAACCGGTTAATACTGTGCTTGGAAACGGTCCGGCCCATTATTATTCGTTACCCGGGTTTAAAGGAAAAGTTGGCTTTATCAGTGCTCTTTCCCATAAATTCTGCAACGAATGCAACCGGGTAAGACTTACGTCTGAGGGGTATTTAAAAACCTGCCTGCATTATGAGCAGGGAACGGACTTAAAAGCTATTTTAAGAGGGGACAGGGAAGATTCTTATCTGGAACAGATGATAGAGAAGACGATTTATGAAAAGCCGGTGAGTCATAATTTTAAAGGAGACAATCCTCAGGGAGCATATGAACTTGATGGTATGTCAAGAATAGGAGGATAAGAAAAGAATACTTATGGGAAAAATAATCGCGGTCTGCATCAGTGAAAAAAAAGGAACTCAGAAGAAAAATGTACATGAAGCAGAGTTTATAAAGGAATATGGAATTGCAGGGGATGCTCACGCAGGGAAATGGCACAGACAGGTCAGCCTTCTGTCCAATGAAAAGATAGAAGCATTTAAAAACAGGGGGGCTGAGGTGGCAGAAGGTGCATTTGGTGAAAATCTCATCGTGGAAGGAATCGATTTTGGCACATTTCCGCCAGGTACCAGATTTCAATGCGGAGACGTCATTCTGGAGCTTACCCAGATTGGAAAAGAGTGCCATAACGGATGTGAGATCTATAAGAAAATGGGAGATTGTATCATGCCAAGAGAAGGTGTATTTACCCGTGTGATACAAGGCGGTATTATCCGGGAAGGGGATGAGATGACCGTTTTGGAAGAATCTGTTGTAAAAACGGAGAATGGTAAATTACGGGTGGCAGTAATCACCTCCAGCGATTCCGGATTTGCTGGAGAAAGAGAGGATAAAAGCGGTCCTGTGATTTGCCGGATTGCAGAAGAATATGGCTATGAAGTTGTTCATCAGACCATTCTCCCAGATGATATGACCATGTTATGTGACGAGATGAAGTATATCTGTGACAATCATACAGCAGATCTCATTCTGACAACAGGCGGGACCGGATTCTCCCTGAGAGATTGTATGCCTGAAGCTACGCAGAAGGTTGCACAGCGCATGGTTCCGGGAATCCCGGAGGCAATGCGGGCTTATAGTATGCAGATCACGAAGCGGGCAATGTTATCAAGGGCAGCTTGCGGTATCCGAAAATCCACGTTAATCCTGAATCTGCCAGGCAGCCCCAAAGCGGTGGAAGAATGCCTTACCTATGTGATTCCACAACTGGAGCATGGTCTTAAAATCCTGATTGGGACGGAAGGGAATTGTGCCAGATAAAAGTTAGCAATCAATACAAAACCGCTCCGGTCTTTGGCATGACCGGAGCGGTTTTGTTGTTAAATATAGATAATTTCCACACCTGAGAAATTCAGCTCACCCACCAGTTTTAAAACGGGCGCGCTTTCACTGGTAACATAACCTTTCCCTTTTTCACTGACTCCTCCCACGATGGATTCTATCTGATTCTCCACATGCCATTCCTTAGGAACATAAAGCTCTATGCCGCAGAAGCTGCCGCTAATACGGACAATGGCCTCTGTTTCCACATGTGCTTTATTAAAATAAACCTGTATGGAGCCAAAACTGCACTCTAAATCAGCCTGTTTAAAATTATCCGTATTAATGTATTTTGTGCTTGATCCAAACCGGGTGCTTTGTTTTACATGGTCATTGTCTTCCACATCAATTACTTCAACATGGGGGTGGTTATAGCTATGATACTTATGATGATAAGAATACCAGGAATCATTTTTCCTGTGAAACAAAAGAGATAATCCGATACTTCCAAGGAGTGCTACTGCAAGAACTGTCCAGGGAGTCAGATTCTCTATATTAAGAACCTTATCATAGGTGATGCATAGAAACGCAATTGGAAATAAGATTCCCGCAAAGTTTAATCGTGGGATACTTTTGGCAATAACAGCCAGCATAAATACAGTAAAGATTAGAGAAAACGGGCTGAAGTTACCCAGATAACCCAGCTTTCCAACTATTACAAATGCGGCTGCAAGGAGAAACATGATTCCCCAGAATAATCTGTTTTTTTGCATATGATTTACCTCTCTTTTTTATCGTTCCATGTGCTGGTGATCCAGCTTCGATTTTAAAAGCTTATAATAATTTCTTGATACGTAAACTTTTTTATAAGAATTTTGAAATTCCACCCTGCTGGAGGAGGTGGGGCTGCGTGTGATGCTGTAAACTTTAGTGGTATTTAAAATGGTGGATTTGGAGATTCTCATAAAATATGGTGGGAGAAGCTCTTCCAGCTCATAAAGCTTATAGTCTATCTGAAACTGGTCGTCGGCAGTATGGGCGAAGATGCCCTTGTCTGCAGTTTCAAAAAACAGGACTCTGCTTACGTGGAAATAAAACTCCGTATCATTCTGATAAAAAACCATCTGCTTCTGGTTGTTTTCCAGTTCAGATATCATTTTCTGAACAAGAGTGATTTCCTCATTGATTTCAGGACAGCGGATCCGTAATTCACTTTCCTGTAACGCTGTATCAATTTCTATTTTTATTTTCATAATAAAATGATATCAATCCTCCTGTTCTTTCTATTCAGCTGCCTGCGCCTGATTCCTAATATGCGCTAATTCTATCTGAAAACATCAGCATTGTAAATATGTTTTCGGTAAGAGGTAGGGTATCAATGGTAACAGGTGTGTTTTAACACGGTCAGAGGCAATATCATATGTAATTGGTTTTCTGCTGGAAAATAGCGGGCCCAGTTTTTTGTCGGATTGATTCTGATTTTATATCCCCAAAATCCCCTGTTCATGATAATATAAATACATAAAATGGATTGTCTCGTTGTTAGAATAATAAGAACAGACAGACGGAAAGGGGAAGAAAGATGTTAGAAACAGGAAAAAAAGCACCGTCATTTCAATTGCCGGACCAGAATGGAGTAATCCATACATTAGAAGAATACAGGGGAAAGAAAGTGATTCTTTATTTTTACCCCAAGGACCAGACGCCGGGCTGCACCAGCCAGGCTTGCGGGTTTGCAAAGCTTTATCCCCAGTTTCTTGAAAAGGATGCGGTTGTCATCGGCATCAGCAAGGACAGTGTGGCTTCTCATAAGGAATTTGAAGAAAAGAATGGACTGCCTTTTACCCTTTTATCTGATACAGAACTGACTGCGATACAGGCCTATGATGTGTGGCAGGAAAAGAATATGTATGGAAAAAAGACTATGGGTGTTGTACGTACTACGTATTTAATTGATGAACAGGGAGTGATTCAAAAGGTATTGGGAAAAGTAAAGGCGGCTGAAAATCCAGCGCAGATGTTAAAGGAAATTTAAATGAAGATCATAATCTCACCAGCAAAAAAGATGAATGTGGATACCGATTCCCTTCCGGCAGCCGGACTACCTGTTTTATTAGAGCAGACCAGAATCCTTCGGGAAGGTATCCGAAAGATGTCCTATGATGAGGTAAAGAAATTGTGGGGGTGCAACGATCAGCTGGCAGGGCTAAATTATAAGCGGTTTGCTGATATGGATCTGGAACATAATCTCACCCCGGCAGTTCTTGCTTATGAAGGCCTTCAATACCAGTATATGGCACCTCATATACTGACTGACCAGGCGCTTGATTATATTGGGACCCATCTGCGGATTCTCTCCGGATTTTACGGGATTTTATCTCCATTTGACGGAGTGGTGCCATACCGCCTGGAGATGCAGGCGCGTATGGCAGTTTTAAGCAGCAGGGATTTATACGGCTTCTGGGACAACAAAATTTATAAAGAACTGACCAGAGAAGATCATACTGTGGTAAATCTTGCCTCCAGGGAGTATTCCCAGGCAGTAAAGCCATATCTGTCATCCAGAGATACATTCGTCACATGTATATTTGGAGAACTGGATCATGGAAGAATAAAACAAAAGGGAACATTGGCCAAGATGGCAAGGGGAGAGATGGTTAAGTTTATGGCCGAGAATCACATTACTGAGATTGGACAGTTAAAGGAATTTAACGCGTTGGGGTACCGGTATACAGAAGAGTTTTCCTCTGATACGGAACTGACCTTTGTTGTTGGCGGATAATATAGCTTATCTGATGAATAATTGTTGATTATAGCTATAATAAGCTATATAATATAATTATAGTCATTGGAGGTATCGGAATGCATTTTTTAATAAATTATCACCCTTATATCGCAATTATAGGTGATATAAAGGGATCCAAAGCAATTGAAAGAAGAAAAGAAGTACAGGAAAATCTGGCATTGGTGCTGAGTGAGATTAATGATCAATATTCAGAGGATATCGCGTCCAGATTTATGATTACTCTGGGTGATGAATTTCAGGGCTTACTAACAAATGGAACCAGAATAATACAAATTATATCAAGAATAGAAAGCAGGATGCATCCCGTTAAACTCCGGTTCGGAATCGGTGTGGGAGAGATTACTACAGAAATTAATCCGCATATGGCTATCGGTGCGGATGGACCGGGGTACTACAGGGCGAGAGCAGCCATTGAATATTTAAAGGAAAATGAAAAAAAGAAGCAGACCAGTGTTTCCGATATCAGGCTGGAGGTAGATGGAGAAAATCAGGAATCCCAGACATTCATAAACACCATATTCAGCCTGATGACAGCCTTAAAATCTTCATGGACAATGCGCCAGAGAGAGATTATCCAGGATATGCTGGAGCATAGGGATAACCAGACAGACACAGCTGAAAGACTGAATATTAAACAGCCAACCGTTAACAGGGTTCTGGTGGCCGGAAATTACTATGCTTATAAAGAAGCTTTTGATACTGTAGAAAAGGCATTAGGGGAAATTGGGTGATTAGAATTTGAAACAATATATGATAGTGCTCCTTTTAGGGCACGTTTTGGGGGATTTTTATACACAGACAGAGGAGACTGCAAAAAAGAAAGAGAGCAGGTTCCTTTGGGTTTTGATTCATAGTTTCAGCTATCTGGGAACCATGGCGTCAATCAGTTTGATGATTTTACCGGGAAATGCGATTTATTTAAGTCTGACTGCGGCTTTCTGCCATTTTGTCATTGATACAGGAAAGTTCTTTTATCTGGAGTCATTGACCAGTAAAAAGAAAAAAACACCGGAAAAGGAACGGATTATTTTTTGCGTGGATCAGATTTTGCATTTTTCCAGTCTTTTGGTGATTTCTTATATCCTGGCTTCCCAACATATCCAGTCCTTGAAGTGGCAGATAATTACCGATTTTTTTGATACAGCACACATTTCTTTTGAGGTGACTGCAGCCTGGATTCTAGCTTTGCTTATTGTACATAAACCCATGAATTTAATGATTCAGAAAATGCTTCTGATCTATAAACCCATGGACAGGCCGGGGGAGATGAAACGAAACCGCAATGCAGGAAGACTGATCGGCACACTGGAACGAATGATCATGTTGATTTTGATATCCAGAGGCCAGTATTCCGCAGCGGGGCTTGTTTTAACAGCCAAATCCATAGCCAGATATGACCGGATATCCAAAGATCAGGATTTTGCAGAATATTATCTGCTTGGAACCTTAATGAGTACGGCAGGAGCCATATTATGTTCCCGTTTTCTTATCATCTGAGTCTTAATTATCTATTTAACCTCCGCTTTTTGCCAATTGCAACCGCTGGTTGTCAGATCATACAGTGCACTTGGTAGTTGACAACCGGTGAAAATCTTATAATAGAGGCAGTCATCAGACATCGTCAGCTCTTGGTGAGGCAATAATAAAACCATGAAGCAAAGGGTGGGCAGGGTGACCAAAATGAATGATGAGAGGATGGATAATTGTGATTTTAGCAGAAAAAATTATGGAACTCAGAAAGAAAAACGGGTGGTCCCAGGAGGAACTTGCCTTCCAGATGGATGTGTCCAGACAGTCAGTATCCAAATGGGAATCAGGGGCTTCTATTCCAGATCTGGAGCGGATCTTAAAGCTCAGCCAGTTATTTGGTGTATCAACGGATTATCTGCTGAAGGAGGAGCTGGAAGATTTGCCGGCAGTTTCGTCAGAGGTTCCTGATTGTGAAAACGGGATGAAACGAATTACCATGGAAGTTGCAGGCGAATTTATGGAGAATAAGATCAAAGCATCGAAGCAGGTAGCTGGGGCTGTTTCAGCCTGTATCCTGTCGCCGGCTGTTCTTATTTATCTTGGCGCATTGGCGGAATATAAAGAAAATGTGATCAGTGAAGGAATGGCAGGGGGTGTTGGTGTCATTGTTCTGCTTCTGATTGTTGGACTTTCTACCGTGTTTTTCATATTAAATGGGATGAAAATGGAACGATTTGGAGATCTGGAAAAAGAAGCGTTCCGGCTGGAATATGGAGTAGAAGCAATTGTTCGTAAAAAAATGGCAGAGTATGAAGGGCTCAACCGGATCTATACGGTCACAGGTGTGTTTCTGTGTATTATTTCCGTATGCCCGCTTCTGATTGCATCTTCCTTAGATGCTTCTGAATTCATACAGACCATCTGCCTGGAAGTATTGTTTGTTATTGTAGCAGCAGCTGTTTACCTGCTGATTCTGGCGGGAGAGAAGAAATCCTGTTTTCAGATTCTTCTTCAGGAGGGAGATTACACGGAAGCAAAAAAACTGGAAAAGAAAAAAACAGAACGTGTTCCGGCCATTTACTGGTGTATTGTGACTGCTGTTTATCTGGGGATCAGCTTTTTTACTCAGGACTGGGGCAGGACCTGGATTATCTGGCCCTGTGCAGCGGTTTTGTTTGGAGCTGTGTGGGGAATTACCGGAGCATTTAAACATGTTGAATAGGGGTAATATAAATTAACATCGTAAATATCAGAAGGACTTAAGAGCAGACTCTCATAATTGAAACTCGCATCTTCTGATGCGGGGGAAAGTTTCTTTCCAGAGAATTTGCCCTTAAGTCCAAATGATTTTAAATGAGAAAATCAGACTAATCGCAGCGCTTTCATTGGACAAAATCTGGTACATTTGCCGCAGCGGATGCAGGCATCCATATCCACGGTGGGAGCCTGGAAACCGTTTTGCTTTAAGGCACCGACCGGACAGATCCGGACAGAGGGGCAGGGGTGATTCTGGGGGCAGTTTTCTTTTATAACAACAAGGGTTTGTGCATTCATTGTATTTCCTTCTTTCCATGAGTGGGTTGTTTATGTCTGTATTATAAGTAAAGTGAAGCATGATGTCTGTAACAACGTCACACGAAATGAGAAAATTTTTCAATACACGAGAGGAGAACGTATGAAAATAAAAATAATCGGTTCAGGCGGCTGTGTCAGCATTCCAAGACCATTATGCCAATGCAGAATATGCAGAGAAGCCAGAATAAAAGGAGTTCCCTATGCAAGATGCGGTTGCAGCCTGTATTTAGAAGATTTAAATTTATTAATTGATACGCCGGAAGATATCAATGCAGCATTAAACCATGCAGATGTGAAAGAGATTGATACCATATTGTTCAGTCACGCAGATCCGGATCATACCATGGGAATCCGGGTGATTGAACAGTTAAGGATGGACTGGCTGGCCCGGTCTGTGGGTATAACCTGCAGCCAGCCTCTGACAGTAGGGGCGCTGCCTGAGATTACAAAGGAACTGAGGCGCCAGTGCAGCAAGTATGGTTCCATGCTGGAATATTATGAAGACATGGGTCTTGCAAAAGTTGAGAATATGAACCATATGGACAAAAATGATATTCATATTGAGTTCGTTCCGGTTGATGAAAGCGGGACAGTAACGGTTTTTGTAATAGGAAATCAACACCAGAAAGTGATTTATGCACCCTGCGATGTGAAGCCATTTCCGGAGCACCTCATTTTTTATAAAGCCGATGTTTTAATTATTGGCAATACCATTGTGGGAGATCAGTTAAAGGATGGGTTTGTGCTTGATGAAACAAATGATCTGCGTAAAGAACTATTTGTTATGAAAGAGATTGTTGAATTAAAGGACAAATTTCAGATAGGAAAAGTCATAATTACCCATTTAGAAGAAGACTGGGGAAAATCCTACGACGACTACTTAAGGCTGCAAAAGCAGTATGAGGGGATCGAATTTGCCTTTGATGGCATGAAAATCCTGCTTCCCACCCCGTAGTAAGCAGGAATTCCAGCAGGCTCACTATTCCATGGACTTTGCTGCATCCTTGAAATCAGCCATCTGTGAGTTAAAGGAGTGACACTCATTATAGCAGAGATAAAAGTACCGGTTCATAGGCATGTCCTTAATGGGGCGGGTCTTTAGAACGTCTGCCCTGGAATTATTCTTTACATAGCGGGTGGAGATTACCCCGATGCCAAGGTTACGCGCAACACTGTCAAGAATGGCAGAAGCGCTGTAGGATTCCCATTTTACTGTATAGGGAATATGGTGGGTCTGCATGAGATTTTCAAAGATGGAACGTGTTCCGCTGCCGACTTCCCGCAGAATAAATTCGCAGTTGCATAAATCACTGGCTTTGATTGTATCCCTGCCTGAAAAGGGATGATCCTTGCTGCAGACAAGCTGCAGCTCGTCTTCCATAATTGGTTCTGTATGTATCTTATCGTTCAGGATTACACCTTCTACAAGTGCCAGATCAATCTCATTGTGAATCAGGCGGTTTTCCAGTATTTTCGTATTTTCTATCAGAACCGAACAGGAGATATCCGGGTGGTTTTCCTGCAGCTTCTGTATGATGTCACTGATCATAGTATCTCCGATGGTTAATGTGGCGCCAACCCGGAGAGGACGGATGACCGTAGTGCTTTTCATGGATTGGTTTAACGTCTCGTAGCTGTTTAGTACATTTAAAGCCCTGTCCCAGAAAAGTTTTCCCATAGGTGTCAGTTCCAGATGTTTGGGATATCTTTTAAAAAATGTGGTTTCATATTCTTTCTCCAGTTCTGCAATAATCTGGCTTACCGTAGGCTGTGACAGGTAGAGGCGTTTGGCTGCTTCACTCATCTTCAATGTTTCCGCCACTGCGATAAAAGTTCTTAGCTGCTTTAAGGTTGCCATTTACGATCCCCTTTCTTCTGGTATAGAAAAAATCAATATCATACTTTAGATAATACTATTTTACGGTCTGAAAAACAAGTGCTATGATATTGATAATAAATAGTCAAATATACTGATATAAGATAAGGAGAAAAACAATGAGGGTGATTGTACTTGGCGGTGTTGCTGCAGGCACAAAAACAGCGGCAAAGCTGATGCGGGAAGACAGAGAGAATGAAGTGATTATTTTAAACAAAGGAGAAAACATATCTTATGCAGGCTGCGGACTCCCGTACTTTGTAGGTGATGTGATTCCACATAAGGAGCAGCTGATCGTGAATACTCCCCAGAAGTTTGAGAAGCTCACAGGTGCAAAGGTTTTAATCCGCACAGAGGCAAAAAAGGTAGACCGTGAAGAAAAAACAGTGACCGCCGTAGATCTGATGACCGGTGAGGAGAAGGTTTATCCGTATGATAAGCTTGTAATTGCAACCGGAGCAAGTCCGGTAATTCCACCTGTTGAGGGAAGGGATCTTAAGAATGTATTTACCATGAGGACGCCTGAGGATGCCATTGAGATTAAGGAACTTGCCGCAAATGGAGGAATAAAGAAGGCTGTTGTAGTTGGAGCTGGCTATATCGGTCTGGAGCTCGCAGAGAATCTGGCAGCAGAAGGAATTAAGGCATTTGTAGTGGATATGGCGCCTCAGATTCTTCCTGGTTTTGATCCGGAGGTTTCTGATTATCTGGAACGAAAACTTGCTGATGCAGGAATTCCTGTTGTGACAGGGGTGAAGGTAACTGCTCTGGAAGGCGATGGTAGAGTTGAGAAGGTAGTAACTGATAAACGTGCCTATAAAGCAGATATGGTTGTTTTCTGTGCAGGAATCAGACCAAATACGGATTTCCTTGAGGGAACCGGAATTGAAATGTTCAAGGGAACAATTATTACAGATCCCCAGGGAAGAACCAATGATAAGGACATCTATAGCGCTGGAGATTGTGCGATGGTGAGAAATGCCATCACAGGCAAACCTGCCTGGTCGCCCATGGGTTCAACGGCTAATATAAACGGACGCCTCATTGCACAGAATATAGCAGGAGGGGAACGCTCTGGCCGTGGGGTTTTAGGGACGGCAGTCTGTAAGCTTCCAGGACTGAATGCGGGCAGAACCGGACTGACAGAAGCACAGGCCATTGAGGAAGGGTTTGATGCGGTCAGTGTGATTGCAGTGGTGGATGATAAGGCTCATTATATGCCAGGTGCTTCCTTCTTTATAATTAAGATGATTGCAGATAAAAAAACACTCCGCCTTCTGGGAGTTCAGGCAGCCGGTATTGGTGCAGTTGATAAGATTGTGGATATAGCAGTCACTGCCATCATGTGCAAGGCAGATTTAAATGATCTTGCAGATATGGATCTTGCTTATGCTCCTCCATTTTCAACTGCGATCCATCCGTTCGTACATACTTTAAATATTCTGTTAAATAAAATAAACGGCAGTCTCAAAACCATGACTCCTGCAGAATATGCAAAGGGAATGGCGGAAGGTTATAAGGTGGTAGATGCAGGGCAGGTACCTTCTGTTCCGGGAGCCGTGCACGTAGAATTAACGGAAGTTGACGGGCAGTTGAACGGTCTTGATAAGGAAGATCACATTCTCCTTGTGTGCAACAGGGGGAAGCGCGCCTATCTGCTTCAAAACCGGCTGGATTACTATGGCTACAAACATACCAGGGTACTGGAAGGCGGCATTACCTTTACAGAAGTGGAAGGTTCATAACAAAATAGAAAACAGGAGCGTTAATTATGGCATGCACATTAAAACCAGATGAAATCAAGAGAGTGAAAGCACTGGGTTTTTTAAATAACAAGGGAACCGATTTATTTAACGGACGTGTAATTACTGTAAATGGCAAGATAACGGCAGATCAGACTGCTGCCATTGCAGATGCAGCAAGAACATTCGGCAACGGAGATGTGGAGTTTACTTCCCGCTTAACCGTGGAGGTGAGAGGAATTCATTTTAATGATATCGAAGCATTCCGCAGCCGCCTGGCAGAAGCAGGACTGGAAACCGGAGGAACCGGATCTGTGGTGCGCCCGGTCGTATCCTGCAAGGGAACCACCTGTCAGTATGGACTTTATGATACCTTTGATTTGTCGGAAAAGATCCATGAACGGTTCTATAAGGGGTATCATACGGTAAAGCTGCCTCACAAATTCAAGATAGCCACAGGCGGCTGTCCCAATAACTGTGTAAAACCAAATCTAAATGATCTTGGTATCGTAGGGCAGATGATTCCCTGTGTAGAGGAGGATATGTGTAACGGCTGTAAGAAATGCCAGGTGGAGACATCATGCCCAATGAAGGCTGCAAAGCTTTCCGATGGTCTGATTGAAATTGATCCGGAGATCTGCAACAACTGCGGACGCTGTATAGGAAAATGTCCCTTTGACGTAATTGAAGAGGGAACACCTGGGTTTATTGTGTATATCGGCGGAAGATGGGGGAAAAAGATAAATCATGGGAAAGCTCTTACTAGAATATTTAAAAGTGAAGAGGAAGTGCTATCGGTAGTTGAAAAGACCATTCTTCTGTTCCGTGAGCAGGGGCATACCGGAGAGCGGTTTGCTGATACCATCGAGCGGATTGGTTTTGAGAACGTGGAAGCGCAGCTCCTTTCCGATGATATATTAAACAGGAAGCAGGAGATCCTGGATGCAAAGCTGCATCTGGTGGGTGGTGCTACCTGCTAAGCATTTGGTTTCCATGCCTCCTGCTCCATAATTAATTTTAACAGCTCCCTGCGTTTTGTCAGAACGGGAGCTGTTTTTTCAGCCACGCACCGGCAAGCTGAACCCAGGCTTCAACCTCGGGAGATATCTGGTTTTGGGAATTGGCTGTTACTTGATTCGCCAAAGCCAGTCCATGTTCGCCATCCTGAAAGATATGGAGTTCATAGGGGACATGGTGTCTGGCCATTTCAAGGGCAAAGACCAGAGAATTCTCGGCATATACCAGTCCATCCTTTGATGTATGCCATAGAAATGCAGGCGGAGTCATTGAGGAGACGAAGCGGCTGGGACTGAAGGTATGAATGACATCCTCCGTAAGTTCAGTCTCTCCGGTCAGAGCGGCATTTGCCCGGTCCATGAAAGCAAACATCTCTTTTTTTGAAGCATCTCCGGCATCTTCGGCTGATTTCTTCTTCATCACCTGATAATCCAGCAGACCATAGGCAAGGATCAGCGCATTTGGGCGGATCTTATCAGTACTGCATGGAGAGGGGAAAAGGGATTCTCCCAGTTCCTTTTCCTGCCAGTGCACGCCAAGGCTTGCAGCCAGATGAGCGCCTGCAGAAAAACCGCAGATTCCAATTTTATCAGGGTCAATAAACAGACGTCCGCAATTTTCTCTTAAGTACCGGACAGTCTGAGCCAGTTCTTTTAGTGCGGTGCTGGCAACTCCTGTTCGTTTTCCTTCTGGATCGCCAGTTGTATATCTTAAAACAACTGCGTGATATCCCATGGATAAAAACTGGAAAGCAATCGGTTCTGCTTCCCGGTCGGAGGTAAACAGATATCCCCCGCCAGGCGCAATAACCATCACAGGACGTTTTTTACCAGGCAAAAGCTCTTTGGAATCCTCGATCAGATAAGCTGTAAAAAATCCGGCGGATTCATTTTCATTCAATTTATGGGTTTGGATAATCAAAATGACAACTCCTTCCATTATAAATATAGTTAAGTTCATTGTACCAAATTTTATACACAATCACCAGTTTATAATAATTAAATTATAATGGAAAGACAGTGGTGAACGGTACAGAACGAAAAAAATGAAGTGTATAGAGAAAAGAAAATAAAGTAATGACTTGACATTATAAAGTTCCTGTGCTAATGTGATACAGTATAAAAGTACCATATCAACAAGCGAAGTTCGTAGGAAAATGACAATTGTCTGCCGAAGGAGTAACACTCTCAGGCATCCGAAATACCGGATAAGGACTATGAATGGATGTGGCTCTGGAGAATCTCATGAATGGGTGCCGAAGGTGCAAGGCGCGAAATACCGCGTTAATCTCTCAGGCAAAAGGACAGAGTATAAGTTCAAATGTTTAGTGGCAGTGATGCCCTTATTTGTTTACTTTCAGAGCCAGATCATCCCGCATGATTTGGCTTTTTTCAGTAAAAAAAAGAGAGGTCTGTCACATGGAACTATTTACACAGCTGGTTGATAAAGTCAGCGGTATTATCTGGAACAGCATTTTACTGTATCTGCTGGTGGGAACGGGAATTTTATTTACGGTCCGCACCCGGTTTGTACAGATCAGAAAATTCAGGGAAGGCTTGAAGCGGATGTTCGGCAGTTTTAAGCTGAACGGCGAGAATGCCGGTAAGGATGGAATGTCCTCTTTTCAGGCGTTAACCACAGCTATTGCCGCTCAGGTAGGTACAGGCAATATTGCAGGCTGTGCGACAGCGCTTTATTCCGGAGGACCCGGAGCAATTTTCTGGATGTGGGTAAGCGCTTTTTTTGGAATGGCAACAAACTACGGAGAAGCAGTTCTTGCACAGAAATATAAAACGGTCAATTCACAGGGAGAAGTTACGGGTGGTCCGGTTTATTATATAAAAGCACGTTTTCAGGGAACCTTCGGCAGGGTTATGGCGGCATTTTTCTCTCTGGCTATTATCTTTGCACTGGGATTTACCGGTAATATGGTTCAGGCTAATTCCATAGGTCAGGCTTTTCATACGGCGTTTGGGGTAGATCCGATGATCGTCGGGTTTCTGATTGCAGCAGCAGCTGCGTTTACCTTTATGGGAGGCGTAAAGAGAATTGCTTCTCTTACGGAGAAGCTGATACCGGTTATGGCGGGTTTTTATATGATAGGCTGTGTGATTGTGCTGATTATGAATCACAGTGCACTTTTGCCGGCACTTGAATCCATCGTAGTTGGCGCATTCCGCCCCCAGGCACTGTTTGGCGGTGCAGCAGGAATCGGAGTTCAGAAAGCCATGCGTTATGGAGTTGCGAGAGGACTTTTTTCCAATGAGGCCGGTATGGGCTCAACTCCTCACGCCCATGCGATTGCAAAGGTAGAAAAGCCCCAGGATCAGGGGGTTATGGCAATCATGGCAGTGTTTATTGATACGTTTGTGGTTTTGAATCTGACCGCGCTGGTGATTCTCACCTCCGGACAGCTCACTCCGGGAGTGGAGGGAGCACCTCAGGGAACCGCTCTTGCGCAGGCGGCATTCAGCAATACATTCGGATCCCTTGGAAGCACATTTGTTGCAGTCTGCCTTTTGTTCTTCGCGTTTTCCACAATCATCGGCTGGTATTTCTTCGGCGAGGTGAATGTGAAAGCTCTTTTTGGGGTAAAAGCGACAAAGGGGTATGCTTTGATTGTTGTATTGTTTCTCATCCTTGGGTCCTTTTTAAAAGTTCAGCTTGTCTGGAATTTATCGGATTTGTTTAACGCACTGATGGTATTTCCAAACCTGATTGCTCTTTTATCCTCCGTTGGAATTGTGGCAAAAGCAGCAAGGGGAGAGGATATCATGGAGTAGCTTCGCCCGATTCATCTCTACGATTATACCGCCTTTTGGGTGGGTGAGAAGGGGAAAGAAGGTCAAATGCCTGGCGTTGGGGCAGCAGTGGTAGGAGATGCATCCTGCAAGAACTGAAAACTCCCTGCCTCTCATCATGAATGATATCCAGAATGTCCGGTTGTCCAACCCGGAAGTTTTGGGTATCTGAACGGAAACTGCATCTCTTAAATAATCTGTAAAAAACCTGTTTCCCTGACGGATTGTATTAATACAGAATCTGCCAATCTTCTATAATTCTCTGGGAAAGGCCGTCAGGCCTGATCCTCCCATTTCGCCTCCAAACGGAATTTTTATCATAGATACATCTTTAAAAAAATCTAGTTCATCCATATATTTCTACTTGTTAACATATCTAAACGCCTATGTTTTTATTTATCAAGTCATTATTCAAAAACGGAGTAGTTTAAAAAATACTTTTCCCTGATCTTTTTTATCTATTGAGAGAAACCGTTCAGCTATAATTATTTATGAAGCAATACTTAATCTTTTAATCGGTTTTATTACACCAGGTGACGGCAGGCTGTTCATTGACGGTACTGACATCAATGATATTAATTTAAGAAGCTACCGGAGATTTATTTCTGTAGTACCCCAGTCACCGGTTCTTTTTACCGGTACAGTGAGGGAGAATATTACGTATGGTCTTTCGGGTGTATCAGAGGAAGAAGTAAACCATGCTGTGGAGGCAGCAAATTTAAAATCAGTAATTGCAAAGCTTCCCAAAGGTCTGGATACCATGATCGGAGAGCACGGTGCCAATTTAAGCGGGGGACAAAGACAGAGGATTTCCATTGCAAGAGCAATTATCAGAGATCCCCGGGTAATCATTCTGGATGAAGCCACCTCTGCTCTCGATACGATTTCAGAGAAGGAGATCCAGGATGCTCTGGATCAGCTGATTAAAGGCAGGACCACTTTTATTGTTGCCCACAGGCTTTCTACCGTAAGGGGAGCGGACCGGATCGTGGTTTTAGACCAGGGAAAAATCCGGGAAGAAGGAAGCTATCAGACACTGATGGAGTTAAAAGGGGAATTCTATGAGATGGAACGGCTCCAGATGGCTTTGAGATAAGGAAAAAATGGTTTACATCTGAAGCAATCAGGTGTATAATCAAATCTTACATACGTAGTAATTTGTTTTTCTGCAGGGAGGTTATAAAAGGGGTCCCTGTTCCTTTCATATTATAAATATTACAAGCGTAAGAATAAGGAGAATTATGCGCCGCAGTCATTTTTTTAAGAATAAGAGCTTTCCGGACATTTCCTTTCAGATTCCCCGGTTAATGATATTAGGAATGTTTTTCGGATTTTTGCTTACGGTACTGATTGTACGATTATATCATTTACAGATCATGGAAGGGGAGGCCAGTCAGGAGGAATTTATCTCCTCCATTATTAAGACCCAGAGGCTTCCTGGAAACAGGGGAAATATTTATGACAGGAATGGAACGCTTCTGGCTTCCAACCGTCTGTCCTACAACATCACTCTGGAAGATTCCGGGAATTATAAGAATCAGAAGGAAAAACAGAAAACATTGAATGGAATTGCCTATCAGCTGATCCGCCTTGTGGGAGATGATGATAAGTTAAATGTCAGTCTGCCCATCACAGCGGATGAGGAAGGAAACTATGAATATACGGCAGACGGATGGAAGTTAAGCCGGTTTAAAGCAGATTTCTATGGGAAGAGCCAGGTGACGGATTTAACCCAGGAACAGTCTCAAAAGACAGCGGGAGAGCTGATGGAGGATCTTTGCGGAAAGAAAAAATTCATGATAGATTCATCCTATTCAGAAGAAGACCAGAAAACGTACGGTCTTCCGGAGTCCTTGTCTCCCAAAGAGATCTTACAGGTTGCCAATATACGTTACGGTCTCTCTTTGAACTCATACCGGAAATACCTCCCATATCTGGTTGCTTCTGACGTATCGGACAAGGCCATGGTAGGTGTAATGGAGCAAAAGCACAGTCTCCAGGGAGCCGATGTGGAGAACAGCAGTATCCGTGTATATTATGGAGGGGAGAGCATGTCTTCCATTCTGGGATATACAGGCGGTATTTCTGCTGAAGAGCTGGAAGCGTTAGGTGAGAATAACGATATTTACTCTAATCAGTCGGTGATTGGAAAAAGCGGGATTGAAAAGTCCATGGAAGAATGGCTGAGGGGAAAGGACGGAACCCAGCAATTCTATACCGATGTGGTTGGAAATCCCAAAACAGACCCGGTAATCACCAGCAGCCCGGGGACAGGGGAAAACGTTTATTTAACCCTGGACAAAGGGCTGCAGGATGCGGTTTATCAGATGTTAAAGCAGCAGATTGCAGGAATCCTGCTGGCTAATATGGTGGAGACCAGAAGGGCGGAGATGCCAAAAGCCAACGATGCCTCCCAGATCCGTATTTCATCTGACGAAGTGTATTATGCGCTGATTCAGAACCATGTCATCGATACGGAGCGGTTAAAGGGGGAGAATGCGTCGGAGTTAGAAAAGCGTGTCTACGAAGCGTTCAAGCAGAAAAAGGAGACCGTGACCAGCCAGATTTCCGGTGCCTTTGATGCGACTGGTGCTGCTTATCAGGCACTTGGTCCGGAAGTACAGGGATATTTGGATTTCCTGGTCAGCCAGGCACGCAAGGACCAGTTTCTGCTTAACGGCAGCGGCACATGGGACTGGAAGGAAAAGAGCCTGAGACAGTATCTGACCGAATCCATTGCTGCAGGCCAAATGGATTTAAGCCGTCTGGACAATAATGAAAAGTATACGGAGATCCAGGATGCAGAGCGTCTTGCAGAAGATAAGATGTTAAAGGATATTGCAGAAAACCGTGAGTTTGAAGAGAAGATCTATCAGGCAATGATCGGAGAGGGGTCCTTAAGCGGGAAGGAGATTGAGGAGCTCCTTTACGAGCAGGGAGTTCTTTCGAAGAATGATCCGGATTATCCGCTTCTGATGAATGGCCAGTTAAGTGCCTGGCAGTTTATCCGCAGGAAAATCGGCAATCTGGAGATCACACCGGCGCAGCTGGCTTTAAATCCATGTTCCGGCTCTGCAGTTGTGGTCAACCCCCAGAACGGGGAGGTGATTGCCTGTGTCAGTTATCCGGGCTATGATAACAACCGGCTGGCAAACCAGATGGATACGTCCTATTACCAGCAGCTGGAGCAGGATTTATCCCTTCCGCTTTTTAACCGGGCGACCAGCCAGCTGACGGCGCCTGGCTCCACATTTAAACCTGTTACCGTGATTGCAGGCCTTACGGAAGGCGTGATTCAGACCGATACCAGTGTATTATGTACCGGTATTTTCGATAAGGTGGAACCGCCACTGCGCTGCTGGAAGCGGGCAGGGCATGGAGTGATTTCTTCCAGTGCAGATGCACTTAAAAACTCCTGTAATGTTTATTTATCAGAAATTACCTACCGGCTGGGATCAGGGGCGGACGGAAGCTTTTCCGAGGATAAGGGCTTAAATACCTTAATCAAATATGCAGAACTTCTGGATCTGGATAAGAACACCGGAATAGAGATCGGAGAGGCGAAGCCCCATGTAACCGACCAGTTTGCGATTCCTTCATCCATCGGCCAGGGAACCCATAACTATACCACCTCCCAGATTGCCCGTTATACGGCCACTCTGGCAAACCATGGACAAAGCTATCAGTTGTCCATGATCGGTAAGATCACAGACAGTAACGGCACCGTAGTGAAATCCTTTACTCCTTCTTTAAGCAGTTCGGTTGATTTACCGGAGTTTGTCTGGAATGATGTTGCCAAAGGCATGAATGAGCTGGTGAAGTCCAATGCCACATTAAAAGACATAAAAATAGATGCAGCAGGGAAGACCGGTACTGCAGAGGAGTCAAAAACCAAGCCCAACCATGGACTGTTTATTGGATACGCTCCGTTAGTCAATCCCCAGATTGCCATCACGGTAAGGATTGCAAACGGGTACAGCTCCGGTAATGTAGTAGGGGTGGGAAAAGGTATATTTAATTACTATTTCCATCTGGAAGATACGGATCAGATTCTGACCGGTAAGGCTTCCGGTGTATCCAACAATCTGCGTACTGATTAAAGGAGGAATGCAATGAGACGGGGAGCAAGACGGGGAATGAAGCGTTTTTTGTTCAGCACTGCCTGCACCTTATTGATACTGATCATCGGTCTGGCCGGAGGATTCTTATATCTCCGGCTGGGGAAGAAGGTGCCGGCTCAGAAGAAGCCGGAAGAGCTCTGGACGGATTATGTGTCCTCTTTACAAAAAGGAGACTATGAAGCCATGTACGGGCTGCTGGACCAGCAAAGCCAGTTAAATATCAGTCTGGAGGATTTTACTGCCAGAAATAAGAATATTTACGAAGGAATCGAAGCTGAGGCCATAAAGACCGAAGTAACAGGTGTAGATTTAAAGGATGAGGAAGCAGACGTTGCCTATCAGATGAGTTTAAACAGTCTGGCAGGAGAAATCAGCTTTACCAGTCATGCAGTTTTTAACAAAGAAGATAAAACCGGTTATAAGCTGGAATGGAATGACGGCATGATTTTCCCGGAGCTTACGAAGACAGATAAAGTGAGAGTCTTAACAGACAAGGCCAGCCGGGGATCCATCTATGACCGGAACGGTCTGATGCTGGCCGGAAAAGGAACTGCTTCCTCAGTTGGACTGGTTCCGGGGAAAATGAGCCAGGATTCCGGTCAGGATGTGGAAAAGCTGGGAGAGCTTCTTTCCATGTCTCCGGAGACAATACAAAAAAAATTGTCTGCAGGCTGGGTAAAGGAGGATTCCTTTGTTCCGTTAAAAACCTTAAAAAAGGTGGATGAGTTCCAGCTGCAGTCAGACGATGTCCGTGAGGAAGACAGAAAGAACAAAGAGCTTCAGGATCAGCTGCTTACCATTCCGGGAGTGCTGATTACAGATACTTCTGTGCGATTTTACCCGTTGGGAGAAAAGGGAGCCCATCTCATCGGATATGTCCAGAATGTGACGTCTGAAGATCTTCAAAAACATGAGGGAGAAGATTATTTAACAGACAGTGTCATTGGAAGAAGCGGTATGGAAGCGCTTTTTGAAAAGGAATTAAAGGGAACGAACGGCAGGACTATTCTCATAGCGGATTCATCAGGGAATAAAAAGAAAGCCCTTGCAGTAAAACCGAGATCCGACGGAACGGATATCACACTTACCATTGACAGCAAGCTTCAGGGTATGATCTATGATGCATTTCAGGAAGACAAAAGCTGCAGCGTAGCCATGAATCCAAATACAGGAGAGATTCTGGCTCTTGTAAGCACACCTTCCTATGATGACAATGATTTTATTCTGGGAATGCCGGCGGATCAATGGAACTCGTTAAATAACGACGAGAGGAAACCGCTTTTTAACCGTTTCCGCCAGAAGTTTGCTCCCGGTTCCTCCTTTAAACCTATTACTGCGGTGATTGGACTTGAAAGCGGTGCCATAGATCCCAATGAGGATTACATAAGCACCGGTTTAAGCTGGAGAAAGGATGAGAGCTGGGGAAATTATTACATAACGACCCTTCATGACAGCAGCCCGCTCAATTTGGAAAATGCCTTTATTTATTCCAACAATATCTATTTTGCTAAAGCAGCCTTAAAGATTGGTTACGATGATTTTATGGCAGGAATGGATAAACTGGGATTTAACCAGGCCCTTCCTTTTGAAATTGCTGTTGCCAAGTCCCAGTATTCCAATTCAGACCGGATTGAGTCGGAAGTGCAGCTGGCTGACAGTGGTTATGGACAGGGACAGATGCTTGTAAATCCCATTCATTTAGCAGCACTTTACACGATGTTTTCCAATGAAGGAAATGTTATTCAGCCGGTAATGCGAAAAGAAGAAAATCTGGCAGCAAAGGTATGGTTTTCCGGAGCCTGTTCTTTGGAACATGCCAATCTGGTCCGGGATGATTTAATAAAGGTTGTCAGCTCAGAACATGGAACTGGCCGTGCCATTAAGAGATCGGATCTGGTGCTTGCAGGAAAGACAGGAACAGCAGAAATCAAAGCCTCCAAAGGTGATACCACAGGAACGGAGCTTGGCTGGTTTTCAGTATTTACGGCAGACCCCGCTGCAAAGACTCCCATTTTACTGGTCAGTATGGTGGAGGATGTGAAGAACCGTGGCGGGAGCGGGTATGTGGTGAGAAAAGATAAACTGGTACTTGATTCCTATATTCCGGTTCAATAAGTAAAAAACAGAGCCAGAGGCTTAAGAAAATTCTTAATCCTCTGGCTCTGTTTTACTGTTGGTAGATATTCTGGTCCTTTAAAATATTCAGTGTAATCGCAGCAGCGGCAGGACCGTTGGCAGAGTGGTCATTTAGTATGTTGGTGGCAAATATATAGGTCTCTTCCCCGGATTCTGCAAAGCCGATAAACCAGCCGTTTCTGTTCTTTCCGTTTATGGTTCCGGTTCCGGTTTTGCCATATAGAGAAACGCCCTGGCTGGAGGATAAGTAAAGGGAGTCCTTTACTGCTTTTATATGGTCTGGTTTAAAGGGAAGTGTTCCCTGGTAAAGGCGTGTTAATAACTCTGCCTGTTCCACCGGCGAAATTTTCAGAGAAGATTCCAGCCAGTAGTTTCCCAGTCCGCCGGATAAATCCTGATTCCCGTAGTTTAATCCTGCGATGCAGTTCTTTAAGGAAGTGATTCCGTTTTTCTCGTCCAGAGCTTTAAAGTACCAGTTTACAGAGTGGCTCATGGCTGTATCCAGAGTCTGATCTCTGTTCCAGGCCTTAAAGGGGTAAGGTGATCCATCCCACTTCAGATTTGACGAATCAGGAGTAATGATTCCATGATCCAGGGCACACAAAGCACTGTAAATTTTATAGGTGGAGTCAGGAGAAACTCTGGTTGCTGCGGCCTCCTGATTATAGATATAGTACTTCCCGGAATGGATTTCATACAGAACAAAACTTCCATTGTATCCGTAAAAATACGGGTTTAAATCCAATTGCGTCACATGATCGGAATGAAACTGATAAGAACTGCCAGCTGCATGAGAAGATATAACAGGCGTAATAGCAAGAAGCAGTACTCCGCAAAGGACCAGAATAATGCGGCTTTTCCACTGCACCCATACGGATTCTTTCCGGTAAGCTGCGATACAGAGGATTCTCTTGAAAATCTCCTTTTTGGTACCACCGATTCCAGCAGCAGGAGAGAAGAGACTGTTCACTTTTTCAGCAAACCGGATCAGGGTTTTGCCATAATCCAGATAGCTGCTCTCTTCCAGCATGGACAGAACCGATAAATCACAGGAAACTTCCAGGTCTTTACGCATCTCTCTAAGACCCAGCCATACGGCAGGGTGAAACCAGTACAGGACCTGGGCAAGAGCCAGCAGCCGGTTGAGGTAAAGGTCCCTGTGTTTAATGTGAGTCAGCTCATGAAGAAGAATATAGCGTATTTCTCTTTCTGTAAATTCCGACAGCATATGCATGGGAATTATGATCACCGGTTTTATAAAACCGGCAGCTACAGGGGAACTTAAACAGGCACTGCTGTAAACCGGAATTTCCTTTTTTATACCCATCTCCCTGAGGCAGCTGTCAAATACTGCTTTTATCTGCCTGTTCTGAAGGGGAAGAGAAACCTGCCGGACTTGTCTGATTCTAATCTCAGAGATTATATTCACAAGGGATGTGACACCAATCCCAAGCACCCATAGATATGGAAGGCACCATTGAAAAGGCAGGGAAGTCCTGCGGCTGACCGAGATAGAAAAATCTTCTAAAAGACCGGTGATTCCTGTTCCATATGAGGGAGATGACGCCGGGGCATTTGCCGGAGTGAAGGCGCCGCCCAGCCTGCCAAACAGCCCCAGTCCGTGTCCGGCTTCGAGGAGGGGAAGGGGGAGAAATGGAATGGCCAGTACGAACAACAGCAAATACCAGATTCTGTGCTGGGCTTTGTAGGTAAGATGATTTTTTAAAAGCCGTTTTATCAGCGCAATGATTCCGGTTAATGCGAATATGACAATGCTGTTAATCATCAGGCGTTCCATAAGGGAAGACAGCAGCATCATGATTCTTCCTCCTGTTCTTTAAAAAGAAGCTTTTTAAGCTCCGCCAGGTCCTCTTCAGATAAATGATTGCTATTAATGTAGCTGGAAACCATACCGGATAGTTTGCCATTGTAAAACCGGTTTAAAAAATGGTTGTTTTCCTTTTTCAGATAGTCCTTTTCCTGAATAAGAGGGGTATAAATAAACACACGGCTTTCTTTGGTATAGGTAGCAGCCCCCTTTTGAACCAGCCTTTTCAACAGCGTGTGAATCGTCTTGGGATTCCAGTCAGTTGTCTGGGTCAGCTTTTCGGTTACTTCGTTGGTGCTGATTGGAGCATACCTCCAAAGTACCTTCATCACTTCATATTCTGCTTCAGAAATTTGCGGAAGGCGGTTCATACTCATTCTCCTGTTCTTACAAATGTAATACATATATTATAAAAGCAGAAAGCCGCAGTGTCAAGAAATGGAGGACTGTTATTTCATCAGAGTGTTGATTCCTGCCACCGTATCGACGGGGAGAGAGAATGCGATGGCATGTTCTCCTGTTTCCTTTAACACAGTTTCGCATATGGATTTCAGTATCGCCTGTTTGTCTTTTTTAGGTACCAGCATAAGAAGAATCTCTTTCTCATTTGATAAGGTTAATCCAAACAGCCTTTTGCTGGAATCGCTGCCAAGTTCTCTTGCTTTGATGAGTGTACCACCTTTACAGCCTGCATTCCGGGCTGCATCCATAATGGGATTTGAAAGGTCTGCCTGAATGACGGATGCAATTAATTCATATGCGTTTGTATCTGACATCGGATGTTCCTCCTTGTAATATTCTGTAGATAAATGGTTTGTGCTGCCGGCTTCACTGGACGTTAAAAGAGCAGAAGCCGCGGCGCTGATTCCGGAAAGAGAGAGGGTAAATACAATGCCGGCACCCGGTTTATCAAGATCCATTTTTTTATGAAGCTTGGGTAACAGTGCTCCGGCTGCTGATTGATCAACTATCCCGATTATCAGATCTTTCTCGGGTTCGTCAAGTCCCAGACAATCTTTAATTGCAGAGCTTGCTGTTCCGTGTCCACGGACATGAAGGAGCAGTTCCTGTTGATATTCTTTAAAAACGGAAGCTGCTTTTTCCCCTTTTCCACGGTCCACAATAGCAGTAATCCAGTAAACTTTATGATTGGAAGTCATCTGCCTCCTCCTTTCCCAGTTCTATAAATTCCAGATCCATATCAATGGCTGGAGTATCAGCAAGAGAATTGGATCTTTTGGTTTTAAAATAATACATTACGCCGATTAATTGAATGGTAATTAATGGTGTCATGGCGATCATGGCAACGATACCAAACGCATCCGTCACGATATTTCCGCCGGTTGCTTCACATGCACCCATTGCAAAGGGCAGCAGGAAGGTGGCTGTCATGGGACCGGAAGCCACACCTCCTGAGTCAAATGCAATTGATGTAAAGATAGGCGGTACAACAAAGGAAAGACCTAAAGCCAATGCATATCCGGGAATTAAAACTGCAAGAAGGGGAAGTCCTGTTAAAATTCGGATAACGGATAATCCAAGGGAAATAGCCATACCCATGGATAATCCGGTCATCATGGTTTTTTCGGAAATGGCGCCTCCTGTTACTTCCTCTACCTGTTTATTTAATACTAGAACAGCGGGTTCTGCTTTGACAATATAGTAACCGATGAGCATGCCGATGGGAACCATAATCCAGTTATAGGTAAGAGCGGCAAGCTGTTTTCCCAGGTAATTTCCTGCCGGCATAAATCCTACGTTAACGCCGGTTAAAAAAAGTGTGAGTCCAAGATAGGAATACATCATTCCCATCAGTATTTTAATCATCTGTCTCCTCCTGAGCTTTAAAAGGAATATCTGGAAGATCATAAAAAAAGCAAATACAGGTAACAGGGCCAGAAAAACTTCTTTTGCATAATCAGGAAATTCATGCTGGAAAGCCAGCCACAAATCCTGGGAATTGCTGATGGCAGGGATTACCGCAGGCTCATAACTGCTGGCTGAGGAGCCATAGAATATCCCCAGTATCATCACGGAGAGAATTGGACCTATTGAGCAGAGTGCCACCAGTCCAAAGCTGTTACTGCCTGAATTCTTACTGCTTCTGCCGATGGAGGAAAGTCCCACTCCCAGAGCCATGATAAATGGAACGGTAATTGGCCCGGTGGTTACCCCTCCAGAGTCAAAGGCTACGGCCAGAAAATCCTTGGGAACAAAGAATACCATAATAAACAGGATTCCATAGCAAATCAAAAGAAGTCTGGATAAATTCCATCCGAACAAGGTTCTTAAAAAAGCCAGAGCAAGGAAAAGTCCCACACCGGCTGCTACACAAACAACCAGCACCAGATCAGGCACGGCAGGAGTCTGTCCTGCCAGAATCTGTAGGTCTGGTTCCGCGATTGTAATGATAAAACCAATCATAAAGCATGCGAAAATAATCAGGGGAATTTTTTTTGATTTTGCCAGCTGGTTTCCTGCTTTCTCTCCAATGATCATCATGGACATATCCACACCCAGTGTAAATAAGCCCATTCCGACAATGAGTAAGGCTGCACCTACCAGAAACAGCATCAGCGGATCAAGCGGCATAGGTGTAATTGTTATACACAAAATCAGCACAATGCATGTAACGGGCAGTACAGATGAAAGGGATTCAATAATTTTTTCCTTTAATTTTTGATTCAAGTGAATACCTCCTGTTGACCGTTTTATTTGACCTTTTTGGTCAGACCATATTAAGTGTATCATAAAGATAGTTGCGATTGCAACTAAAATCGGCCAAAGCGGTGAAAATCATTCACCGGTATTTAGAAACTTCTTCGTAACTTTCGCCCAGCCGTGTTTCTGTAAAGGGGACTGAGGGTCCAATCTGAAAGACCGGTTTTAACAAGATCGGAGTGATAACAGTAGTGATAATGACAACAAGAACTACCGGGCCAATAAAATCTCCGCTTAAAAGACCAAGCTGCTGTCCTTTTCCTGCCACAATGAGGGCAACTTCCCCTCTGGAGATCATTCCCACTCCGATCCGGATGCTCTGATAATTCTTATACCCGCCAATTTTTGCCCCGATTCCGCAGCCGATTACTTTTGTTAAAATAGCAGTAAGGGTAAGAAATATAGCAAAAAGAACGATAGCAGGTGTCATGGGAGGAAGTTCTACCTTCAGACCAATGCTGGCAAAGAATACCGGTGAGAGCAGAAGATAGGATAAAGTGTCAAATTTTGAAGTCAAAAAGTGGGATTTCTGGGTGTTGGAAATGATAATGCCTGCGATATAGGCGCCTGTAATATCAGCGACACCAAAAAAGTGTTCCGCTATGTAAGACATGAGAAGACAGAGAGAAAAAGCGGCTATGACATGACGCTGTAACCCGCGTTCGGCATGGTTGCTCCAGCGGGAATAAACATGAAAGATCAGTGCACCGCCAACAGCAGAAAAGACAAAGAATGCGGCAATTTTAAATAAAACAGCAAACAGATTGACGTTCGGATCAGTTGTACTGGAAATAATGGTGAGTGCAATAATTCCCAGCACATCATCAATGATGGCTGCTCCCAGTATGGCATTGCCTGAATGAGTTTTAATTTTACCGATCTCTTTTAGGGTTTCGGCTGTAATGCTTACGGAAGTGGCAGTCAGAATGACCCCGATAAACATATTTTGCAAAAAAAGCGGGCAGGAGGCATCGGAAGGGATTCTGTCGGGCCGGTTAAAGTATTCAGCCACCCAAAAGCCACCGATCAAAGGCACGATGACGCCAATAAGTGCGATGATAAATGCTGATTTTCCACTTTTCATTAATTCTTTGGTATCTGTCTCCAGACCGGCACAAAACATGAGAACAATTACACCGATTTCTGCCAGTTTATCAAGAAATTCGGTTTCATGAAGCGTGCCCAGCATGGCAGGTCCAAGAATGACTCCGGCTAAGAGTGCACCCACCACCTGAGGCATATGGAATTTCCTTGTAACAAGACCTAAAACCTTTGTGCTTAAAAGAATCATGGTTAGATTCAGTAAGAAACTGTAATTCATACAAACCCCTCCTTATAATTTATATAAGATTAACAAAAACATATTACTCCTGTTTTACATTACTGTCAAATGTCAATAAAGACGGCAGATTCTTTACAGTAATCAGGTTTTATGATATACTGTCTGCAATTAAAATTCACGAAAGCCGGAGGGCATGTATATGCCGTTATCTATTTTCTCATCATATGATCCCACGTAGAAAAAGTTGAATAAATATTGATTAAAAAGGCGCTGTCCAGGCAGAGCTTATTTTTAATGCTTTTAACTACTAAATATGGATTATTGGAGAAAATATGAAATATAGACAGAATATATATTTGCTTTATGCCATTTCCTTTTTACAGGGACTGGTATTTTATGGACCCGTGGCAACTCTTTACAGACAGGCAGCGGGTGTCAGTGTATTTGAGATTACTATTATTGAAAGCATTTCCCTTGCTCTTTGTATCGCACTGGAGATGCCATGGGGAGTGTTGGCGGACCGGATCGGCTATAGAAAAACCATGATTATCACCTGTGCTGTTTATTTTGTTTCCAAGGTGGTGTTCTGGAAAGCGGATGGATTCGGGGGATTTTTGCTTGAGAGGGTGCTGCTCAGTGTTGTTATGGCAGGGATGTCAGGCTGTGACATAAGTATCCTTTATCTTTCCAGCCGGGAAGGGGAAAGCCAGAAGGTATTTGGTATTTATCAGTCTTTTGGCATGGCAGGGCTTCTGACTGCCTCTCTTTCCTACTCACTTTTCATTGGAACGAATTACAGACTGGCAGGCTTTCTTACCATGGCTGCTTATGGTGCGGCAGCCGTACTTGTATTTGGATTAAAAGAGGTGAAAGAGCAGGAGAGAGAGAGAAGAAGCAGAACCCGTTTTATTCCTGTCTTTCTGGAAGTGATAAAAGACCGGTATTTTCTGCTGGGGATGGTGGGGATTACACTCCTTGAGGAGACGAATCAGACAATTACTGTATTTCTAAATCAGCTGCAGTATGTAAAATGCAGGATGGAACCAAAGACAATGGGCATCGTCTATATCCTGGTTACATTGGCAGGAATGGCAGGCGGTGTATGGTCGTTCTGGCTGAACAGGAAAATGGGAATCCTTTCATTTGCTATCACCCTGTTTTTTGGCGGTGGGATCTCCTGCCTGATTCTTTCCGGGACCAGGAGCGGTGTTCTTTCCGTTCTCTGCATTATTCTTCTAAGGCTTGCTTCTTCTCTTTTCGGACCGTTTAAGGCAGAGCTGCAAAACCGCCAGGTCACGTTGGCAGACCGTGCCACGGTACTGAGCATCTATGCAGTAATAGGAGAGGCCTGTGGAGTAGGAACGAACCTTATATTTGGAAAGGCAGCAGCAGCCAGTCTTTCCAGCGCCATGCTCTGGGGCGGGGGACTGTGTGCCCTGGGAGGCGTATTCTTTGTGATCTTCCGATTAAAGAAAGCATCGGTCTAAGGGGTTGTAAAAAGGATGTCTCCTGTGTGTCTGTTTTCATAACCGTTAAAATGCAGGAGACTGTCTTTAAATTCCCTGGAATTAATTGTTTCAAGGATAGCTGAAAATGCCGGCTGCTCTAACGAGGACTTAACGATTACAAGATCCATGGATGCATCCTTGAACGGTATAAAATCCAGCTGCGGATAGGAAGTCAGATGGGAAAGATCTCCCATGCTGATATCATAAAGTCCGGAAGCAACAGCATTGGCAGAAGACATATGGGACAGGCTTTCATCTCGGGAATCCGGATTGAAGGACCTGTCTGTTTTTTGCTCTGACAAAAGCTGATCCAGATAAATCCGTAAGCCGTTGCCCTTCTCACGGTTTAAAAATCTGATGTCAGGTCGGCATAAATCCATTTCGCTTTTTATATTTTTCGGGTTACCTTTTTGAACATAAAAGCCTGTTTTTAACGTGCAGATATGAATAACAGCAGCCTCGGTACCGGGCAGAAAATGACTGATCTGGCTGATTCGTTCCTCGAACTGCTGAAAACAAACGCAGGTCAGTGCCATATGGGTTTTCCCATAATACAGGGAATACAGGCTGTTGTAATCATTCATATAGGAATGAAGGAGTGGAAGGCTGTTTACCTTACTGGTTAACAGACTGCGGAGCAGTTCTACCATTCTGGATTCCTGGCTGTTTATAATCAGCCCGTTTGAGTTAAGAAGGTAATCCACCTGTCTGCTGGCCTGGTCGGCGTGGAATCTGGGGATGTCCATGACGGGAGGAAGCACGGCGGTAAGGCCGGAGTCCTGACCGGACTGGGTTGTTCTTGTGAGATATTCATCTAACTGTTCCTGGCTGATGCGGATCTGTTTGCCCACTTTTGAAGATTTTAATTCTCCCCGTTTTATTAATTCGTATACGGTTGTTTTCTTGATTTTCAGCTGATCCGCCACTTCCTGTGGCCTGTATATTTTTTCCATGCCTGAACCTCTTTTTTTCTGTACTCATTATTTGATATGTTATAACAGGACTAATTTTTTGTCAATCATGATGAAGAGTTGATATGTTTAAAAAAATTATCTAATAATATATGGAAAATAAGAAATAATCTAAAGAATGTGGGATATTGACTTTTAATTATGGTTCGTTTAAAATATACAAATAATTACAAAACCGAACGAAACAGAACAAAACAGAGCACTAAAGAATCAGGGAATCCCTTTGTGGATTGTCTGTCTTAAAAATAGGAGGAAAAAATATGAAAAGAGGAAAAAACATGCTGCAGGTTCTGGTGGCAGCGTCACTGATGGCTGGAATCCTGTCAGGATGCAGTCCGGCAGGAGACAAATCGGCTTCCGGTGAACCGGTCGCTGCGGTTCAGAGCACTAAGTCAGGGGATTCAGAGTCTGTTGATGTGTACGTATTTATTGCGGCCAGTCTGAAAAACACTATGGATAAAGTAAAAGAGAGTTATGAAAGCGGACACCCAGGTGTAACAATTATTTACAATGCAGACAGCTCAGGCACGCTCCAGAAACAGATTGAGGAAGGTGCCCAGTGTGATGTTTTCTTTTCCGCCGCACCAAAACAGATGAATGCTTTAAAAGACGGAGGATTTGTAGAGGACGGTTCCGATACCAGCCTTCTTATGAACCGGATTGTTCTAATTAAACCAAAGGGAGAAAAAACAGCAGTTACAGGTTTTGACAACATCACGGCAGCTTCCAGCCTTGCACTGGCAGGAGAAGATGTACCGGTGGGACAGTATGCCAGAAAGCTCTTTACAAATATGGGAATCCTGGATCAGGTGATGAAAATGGAGATTAACGAAGGTACGAATGTTACCGCAGTTTTAACCGCAGTTGCGGAAGGCAGCAATGAGGTGGGAGTGGTTTATGCCACTGATGCTGCTTCCATGGCGGACAAAGTGGAGATTATAGCAGAAGCGGACAAAGCAAAGATTGATCCGGCTGTTTATCCGGTAGGTTTAATCAAAGATCAGGAAGCCAGTGAAGATCAGAAGAAAGCGGCAGCAGAATTTAAGGAATATTTAACGCAGGATGAGAGCGTCATGAAGCTTTTTACAGATGCGGGATTCTCTAAATATACACAATAGAAGATTGGCAAAAAGGAGGTGGGAACCATTGGGGGAATTAGTTAGAACTATCGATTGGAGTCCTCTTTATCTGTCCATAAAAACAGGAATTGTGGCTACTGTACTTACTTTCTTTTTAGGTGTGGGGGCAGCCAGGCAGATTATGAAGTTAAATAATACGGCAAAAGCCATTGCAGATGGGATTCTTACACTCCCTCTCGTGCTGCCTCCAACTGTGGCGGGATTTTTTCTTCTCTTAATTTTCAGCCTTCGAAGACCGTTTGGAAGGTATCTTCTGGAAGGGTTTGATATCAAGCTGGTGCAGACCTGGCCCGGCTGTGTTATGGCAGCATTTGTCATAGCCTTTCCCCTTATGTACCGCAACGCCAGAGCTGCATTTGAGCAGGTAGATATAACAATGATTTACGCAGGACGAACGCTGGGGCTGTCGGAAAGAACCATCTTCTGGAAAATTGTGGTTCCCATCGCAGCCCCCGGGCTGGCGTCCGGAACTGTGCTCTCCTTTGCAAGAGCCATTGGAGAGTACGGAGCCACCACCATGCTGGCAGGAAATATTCTGGGAAAGACGAGAACGGTATCAGTGGCCATTGCCACGGAGGTGACAGCCGGAAACTGGGACAAAGCAGGATTCTGGGTTGTGGTTATTATTCTTTTATCATTTGTAATCGTAGCTGTTATGAACCTGATTGCAGGGAAAAATAGAAAGAATGGAAGCGGGTGGATGTAATATGGCCCTGAAGGTGAAGATAGACAAAAAATTTCACGGTTTTCATCTCAATGTGGAATTTGAAACAAACGGCGGCTGTATGGGAATACTAGGGGCTTCCGGCTGCGGAAAAAGCATGACATTAAAATGTGTGGCAGGCATTGAAAAACCGGACAGCGGCAGGATCATTCATAACGAAAGAGTGCTGTTTGATTCAGAAAAAGGAATCAATCTGCCGGCAAGAGACCGCCACGTCGGGTATCTCTTTCAGAATTATGCACTGTTTCCCACCATGACAGTGGAGGAAAATCTGAAAATAGCCCTGACAGGAAAGGGAAAGGAAACTGGCAGTCAGGTTTTAGAACAGATCAGTCGGTTTCAGCTTAAGGGGCTGGAAAAACGTCTTCCGTCCCAGCTGTCAGGAGGCCAGCAGCAGCGCGTGGCCCTGGCACGGATGCTTTTATGTAAACCAGAGATGATTTTACTTGATGAACCTTTTTCTGCTCTGGACGGATTTTTAAAAGACACTCTTCAGTTGGAAATGCTGGAACTGTTAAACGAACTTAACCAGGATGTGCTGTTTGTTTCCCATTCCAGAGATGAGATTTTCCGGTTCTGTGACCGTATGATCCTGCTGGCGAATGGGGAACGTGTTGTAAATGGATTTACTAAGGAAATTTTCAGGAAACCGGAAAAGCTGGAGGCTGCCAGACTGACTGGGTGTAAGAATATCTCCCCTATAGAACGAATCAGTGATCATGAACTTTTTGCACTTGACTGGAACATAAAACTGAAAACAGATGAACTGATTGGAGATTCCATTCGTTATATCGGAATCAGAGGTCACAATCTAGTGCCGGCAGAGAAATTCGGAGAAGAGAATACAATGAAGGTTTCTCTGGCAGGAAGTGCCCATACAACCTTTCAGCACCAGTATTTAGTTCAGAATGCAAAAGGATCGTCTGCAAAGATCTGGTGGATCAGGGAAAAAAGCAAATACGATACGGAAGAATCAGAGTCGATTCCATTATATTTAAAATTTCCCAAAGAAGATCTGTTACTTTTGTCTTAATTTTATAAGGTATTAATGAAATAAATTGACAAATACCGGACAAAAAATTATTATAATTAAAATAAGACATTGAGGGGGAGGCTGATCGTATGAAAATAAGTGCCAGAAATCAGTTAAAGGGAAAAGTGGTAGAGATTGAAACCGGTGCAGTGAACGGGATTGTGACCATAGACATTGGAGGGGGGAATTTCATATCTGCTACAATATCCATGGCCTCAGTAAAGAATCTGAAGCTGGAAGTAGGGTCGGATGCATATGCCATTATAAAGGCAACGTCTGTTATGGTTGGAATTGATTAAGACAGAACAAATGAGGGAGCCGGAAATACGGCTCTTTTTTACTTATCCAGTATAATTTTTAGATAAAACGATTGATTTGTATTAAAATACTGCAAATATGGAGTTTCAGCTTTTAATATTTGTGCATTGTGTTGTATTGAATTCAACTGTAAAAGCATATATAGTGATAGCAACCGAAGTCGTCGACAAAACTTCAGTGTTACTTTTTCATTTTCTATTCACAAAGAGGTGGAATGGCAGGATCTGCGAGAGATCTGCCTTCCGCCTCTTTTTTCATGTAAGGAGGAATTGGCTATGAGACAGGTTGCAATCTATGGAAAAGGCGGTATAGGAAAATCCACAACGACACAGAATCTAACGGCAGGTCTGGCAGAGATGGGAAAGCACATCATGATCGTAGGGTGTGATCCGAAAGCAGATTCCACCAGACTGGTTTTGGGAGGTCTGGCACAGAAGACGGTACTTGATACGCTTCGTGATGAAGGCGATGACATTGAGCTGGATGCAGTTTTAAAGGAAGGCTACGGCAATATCAAGGGAGTGGAATCCGGGGGACCGGAACCAGGCGTTGGCTGTGCAGGCCGCGGAATTATCACTTCCATTAATCTGTTAGAACAGCTGGGAGCCTATACCGACGATCTGGATTATGTATTCTATGATGTTCTTGGTGATGTAGTATGCGGAGGGTTTGCAATGCCGATCCGGGAAGGAAAAGCACAGGAAATCTACATTGTCTGCTCCGGCGAGATGATGGCGCTTTATGCAGCAAATAACATTTCCAAAGGAATTACCAAATATGCAAAGACCGGAGGTGTCCGGCTTGGCGGTCTGATCTGCAACTCCAGAAAGGTAGATAAGGAGCAGGATCTTGTAGAAGCTGTGGCAGCGAAAATCGGCACCCAGATGATACATTTTGTACCTCGTGACAATGCGGTGCAGAGGGCAGAGATCAGAAAAAGAACGGTGATTGATTTTTCTCCTGATGAGCCTCAGGCAGATGAATACCGTACTCTGGCAAGAAAAGTGGATTCCAATGAGATGTTTGTCATTCCCAATCCTATGAAGATTGATGAGCTGGAAGAAATTTTGATGCAGTACGGAGTGATGGACTAAGCAGTCAGGGAGAGGAGAAAATATTATGTTATTGGTGAGAGCGATTATCAGGCCGGAAAAAGCGGATATTGTTATGAAGGAAGCCTCAGAAGCTGGATTTCAGGCAGTGACCAAGATGGATGTATATGGACGGGGCAAACAAAAAGGAATCACGGTAGGAGATGTCCATTACGATGAGATTCCAAAAGAAATGCTGTTATTTTTCTGTAATGATGAAGATAAGGAGGATCTGGTGAGAGTGATTATGAGAACCGCCAGAACTGGAGAGGGTAATTATGGAGATGGACGTATTTTTGTATCTCCCGTAGAGGATGCCTATACGATCAGTACAGGTAAGCAGGGACTTTAGGAGGAACGATTGCTATGAAAGAGGTAATGGCATTTATCCGGGTAAATAAAATAAACCCCACGAAGAAAGCTCTGGCAGAAGGCGGATTCCCTGCATTAACCTGCAGACCGGTATTAGGAAGAGGAAAGAAACGGATTGATCCGGAGCTTCTGACGCTGGTTCTGGAATCCGGAGAGCTTCCCATGACTCCCAAAGGAGAATATTTAACAGAGTCTTTCCGCTGGATTCCAAAACGGCTGGTCACCCTGATTGTAGAAGATCAGCAGGTAAAAGATGTGGTGGATATACTGATAAAAACCAACCAGACAGGAAATCCCGGGGACGGAAAAATATTTGTGCTTCCCATTTATGAAGCTTATACGGTCAGAAGCGGAGAATGCACAAAAGAAGCATATTGACAGGAGGTGAGGGAGATGTCAAAGGAACGAGATTCATTGTTGGATAAATATTCATCCAGAGTATTTAAAAATAGAAAAAGTCACATCACTCAGCTGGAATTTGGTGAAAATCCGGATGAGATTGCGGCTAATACCAGGGCGATACCGGGAATTATCACTGCAAGAGGCTGCTGCTATGCAGGCTGCAAAGGCGTTGTGGTAGGACCTGTGAAGGATACCGTTGTTATTACACACGGACCCATTGGCTGTGCCTTCTATTCCTGGGCAACCAGAAGGAATAAAGCAAAACCTTCCTATGAAGGCGAGCAAAATTTTGTACCTTATTCCTTTTGCACGGATATGAGGGCATCGGATATTGTATTTGGAGGCGAGAAGAAGTTAGAAGCTGGAATCGATGAGATTATGCAGCTGTTCCATCCCAAGTGTATTTTCATCTGCTCAACCTGCCCCATCGGTCTGATTGGTGATGATGTGCAGGCTGTGGCAAGAAGAGTGGAAGAAAAATACGGCATTACAGCCATTGGATATTCCTGCGAGGGATATAAGGGGGTTTCCCAGTCATCCGGTCACCACATTGCCAACAACGGACTGATGCGTTATGTAATCGGAAAAGGGGAAGAGGCGCCCAAGGGTAAATACAGTGTAAATATTTTAGGTGAGTACAACATCGGAGGTGACGGCTGGGAACAGGAACGGATCCTTAAAAAGATTGGTTATGAAGTGGTTTCCGTATTTACCGGTGACGGATCTTACGAGACTTTAAAAAATTCCCATCTGGCGGATTTGAATCTGGTTATGTGCCACCGGTCCATCAATTACATAGCACAGATGATGAAAACCAAATATGGAATTGACTGGCTGAAGGTGAATTTTATTGGAATAGGGGCTACGTCCAAATCACTGCGCATGATGGCAAAATACTTCAATGATCCGGAGCTTACCAGACGCACGGAAGAGGTGATTGCAGAGGAACTGGCGGAAATCAGTGAGGATATGGAGTATTACAAATCAAAATTAAAGGGTAAAACAGCCGGAATCTTTGTAGGAGGCTCCCGTTCCCATCATTATCAGATGCTTTTAAAGGATTTTGGTATGGAAACAACCATTGCAGGCTATGAATTTGCCCACCGGGATGATTATGAGGGACGGGAAATTATTCCTCAGATTAAAGCAGATGCTGATTCTAAAAACATCGAGGAGATTACGGTGGAGAGAGCCGTGGGGTATGAAGACAGATACACTGTGGAAGAGCTGGATATTCTGCGGAAGGAAGGCGTGGAGCTGGATACCTACAGGGGAATGATAAAAGATATGAAAGAAGGTTACATGGTGGTGGATGACTATAACATGTTTGAAACAGACCAGCTGATTGAAGCGTTTAAACCAGACATATTCTTTTCCGGAATTAAAGATAAATATGCGATACAGCATAGCGGAGTTGTATCCCGTCAGATGCATTCCTATGATTACTCCGGACCGTATGCAGGCTTTCGGGGAGCAGTGAATTTTGGAAGAGATATAACCATGAGTCTTTATACAAACGCCTGGTCACTGGTGAAACCGCCGTGGAAAACCATGCCGATGCTAGAAGGAACGTTAGGAGGTGCTGGCTGATGCTTGAATTAACACCAAAAGAAATTATGGAAAACCGCCACATGACCATCAATCCCTGTAAGACCTGTGAACCGGTAGGCGCGATGTTCTGCGCTCTGGGAGCCGAAAAGTGCATGCCCCATTCCCATGGATCCCAGGGGTGCTGTTCCTATCACAGGACGGTGCTGAGCCGGCATTTTAAGGAGCCTGCCATTGCTTCCTCAAGCTCATTTACAGAGGGCGCATCTGTATTCGGAGGACGCAGCAATATCAACACAGCAGTGAAGAACGTTTTTGATATCTATAAACCGGATATTATGGCCATCCATACCACTTGTCTTTCTGAGACCATTGGTGACGACGTTGGTTCCTACATTCTGGATATGGAAGTTCCGGAGGGAAAAACAGTTCTTTATGCAAGTACACCTTCCTACGAAGGGTCTCATATCCAGGGATTTTCCAATATGATGATTGGTTTCATGCGGTATATGACTAAGAAAACAGGAACGCCCAATGGAAAAGTGGCCATTTTCCCAGGCTGGGTCAATCCGGGAGATGACAGGGAGTTAAAACGGATTGCAGGGCTGATGGGTGCAAAATATATTTATTTTCCTGATCATGACGGAACACTGGATCACCCAATGGATGGGAAGAATGAATATTTTCATGACAATGCAGGTACCAAAGCCAAAGATATTGAGGCACTGGGAGATTGTGAAAAGCTGATTTCCATGGGAATCTACTGCTCACTGGAACCATCGGAGCATTTAAAAAAGGAATACAAAGTTCCTTTCTCCAATATTCCAGTTCCTGTGGGCGTCAAGCTGACAGATCAGTTCATACTGGAGCTTCAGAAATTTACAAAGAAAGAGGTTCCAAAGGAGCTGGAGGATGAGCGGGGCAGACTGGTGGATTTAATGCTGGATTCCCATCAGTATGTATATAAGAAGAAAGCCGCCATCTACGGAGATCCTGACATTGTGTATGGATTTACAGCCTTATGCCTGGAACTGGGAATGAGCCCGAAATACATTATTACGGGTACACCAAAAGCCCGTTGGGAGAAAGAGATCAAAGAGCTGATGGATCAGTATGGGGTGGACGAAAGCGAATATATCGTGAAGGCTGATACGGATTTATTCTATCTTCATCAGCTGATTAAAAATGAGCCGGTAGATCTTCTTTTAGGCTCCAGCTATGGAAAACAGATTGCAAAAGCAGAAGATATACCGCTGGTACGTATGGGATTTCCGGTACTGGACCGCTACGGAAATCCAATACAGGCTACTGTGGGATACGCAGGTGCAATCCGCTATACGGAAAAAATAGTAGATGCCATGATGGACCGGCAGGACCGGGATGCGGCTGACGAAGATTTTGATGTAGTTATGTAAATCAGAACGAAAATGGAACCAGGGAGGGAGCCGCCCCCTCCCTATTTCTGTTTAATTGGCAGGGCTTTGAAAGGAGTATGACTATGGAAACGGAGAGCAGCAACAGGAATATATTGGACGCCAGGAGAAGTTCCATTGTTGTAAAAGACGGGTGTAATGGCCTGGGGGGGCAGATTTCATGTGACAGCAACAGTGTATCCGGTTCCGTATCACAGCGGGCCTGTGTATACTGCGGTGCAAGAGTTGTTTTAAATCCCATTACCGATGCCTGGCATATCGTTCATGGCCCAATCGGGTGTTCCAGCTATACCTGGGATATCAGGGGGTCCTTAACCAGCGGGGAGGATATATATAGAAACAGCTTTTCTACGGATTTGCAGGAAACAGATATTATATTCGGCGGAATCAGAAAGCTTGAGGCAGCAGTCGATGAGCTGATGGAGAAAGAAGATAATGTAAAGCTGATATTTATCTATGCCACCTGTATCGTTGGTGTAATCGGAGACGATGTGGAGGCCTTATGCAAGATGAAATCAGAGCAGTATCACATTCCTGTGATTCCTGTAAAGTCTCCCGGCTTTTCCGGTAATAAATCCACCGGCTACCGCATGGCATGTGATGCCATTATGAACGTGCTTCTGCCCCATAAAAGTCAGGAGAAAAGGACTGCCATCAATATACTGGGAGATTTTAATCTGGCAGGAGAAATGTGGATCATCAAGAATTATTTCAGGGAGATCGGGATTGATGTAATCTCAGGTTTTACCGGTGACACCTGCTATGAGGATATGATTGAAGCGCCAAAGGCTGCATTAAATATTGTTCAGTGTGCAGGCTCCAGCACCTATCTGGCAAACCGCATGGAAGAGGAATTTGGCATTCCCTTTATAAAGGTCAGTTTCTTTGGAATTGAAGACACCACCACTTCCTTAATCAGGACAGCTGAGGCACTAGGAAATGAGCTGGCAAGAAAAAAGGCAGTGGAATTTTGTAAGAAGAAAGCGGAGGAGCTGGAGAATTTCTTAGGCCGGTACCGGAAAAACCTGGAGGGGAAAAAAGCCGCCATCTACGTAGGCGGGGGATTTAAGGCAATTTCACTCATCCGGCAGTTTCAGGCCATGGGGATGGAAACTGTGGTGGTCGGTACCCAGACAGGGAAAAAGGAAGATTATGAAGTGATTGAGAGTCTGGTGAAATCTGACACCATTATACTTGATGATGCCAATCCGGCAGAGTTAGAGACCTTCATGAAAGAAAAAGGGGCGGATATTCTGGTGGGAGGTGTAAAGGAAAGACCTCTTGCCTATAAGCTTGGAATCGCATTTTGTGATCACAATCATGAAAGAAAGTTCCCGTTAGCCGGTTTTGAAGGGGTGGTCAATTTCACCATGGAAATCAATAAAAGCATAAACAGTCCGGTATGGGGCTATATCAGCTGACAGAAAGGCGGAGTGACAATGAAAAGTGAAGTAAAACCTCTGGTGAATCTAAATATAAATCCCTGCAAGATGTGTATGCCAATGGGCAGCGCAACTGCATTTTACGGTCTGAAGAACTGTATGACCATTCTTCACGGTTCTCAGGGGTGTGCGACCTACATCCGCCGTCATATGGCGACTCATTACAATGAACCGGTGGATATCGCTTCCTCATCCCTGACCGAGCAGGGAACGGTATACGGAGGCAGTGAAAATTTGAAAAAGGGATTAAAGAATTTAATTGAGCTTTACCATCCGGAAATTATCGGAGTGATGACCACCTGCCTGGCGGAAACCATCGGTGAAGATGTTCCGGGAATACTCCAGTCCTTTCTGGAAGAAAATCCGGGATACAGGGACATCACGCTGATTCCCTGCCATTCCCCCGGATACGGCGGAAGTCAGTATGAGGGATATTTCGCAGCTCTTTTTTCCATTGTATCTTCTATTAAAATGGATGCCGGAAAAAATGATATGGTAAATGTGATCACTGCGCCCATCAGCCCTGCAGATACCAGATATTTAAAGAGGATGCTCTCTCTTTTTGGAATTGATGCCATTCTGCTCCCTGACTTATCTGATAATTTAGACAGTGCTCACGATCCCCATTACAACCGCCTGCCCCATGAGGGAACGGACCTGGCCCGGTTAAAGCAGATGGGTGGAGCAAGATTTACATTGGAATTAACCGCATTTCATCATAAAAATTCAGTGGGAGAATATCTGTATGAAACGTATGGAGTTCCTTATGAGCGGCTGTCCCTGCCGGTGGGGTTAAGAGATACGGATGCATTTTTAGATGCGCTGTCCCGTATTTCGGGGAATGAAATTCCTAAGGAACAAAAAAAAGAGAGAGGGCGCTATTTAGATGCCATGATTGATTCCCACAAATACCATTCCTCCGGAAGAGCCGCCGTATTTGGGGAGCCGGATCTGGTATATTCCACTGTACGTATGATGTGTGAATGCGGAATTATGCCGGTAGTCTGTGGGGTTGGATCGGCATGTCCGGAGCTTGACGGACTGATCAGACCGGAGCTTGAGAATCTTGCCGGTCTGTATCTGGTGGATGAGTATAAAATTGCAGATAAAGCGGATTTTAAGGATATTGAGGATATGGTTCTTACCTATAAAGCAAATATCCTTGCAGGCAGTTCTGACGGCAGACGTATTGCAGAGGATTTACATCTTCCGCTGGTCCGCAGAGGGTTTCCAATTCATGACCATGTGGGCGGTCAGAGGTTAAAGATGATGGGCTATGAAGGCTCCGTGGAATATATGGATGAGATTGCAAACCAGCTCATTGATACAGTTGAAACCACATTCCGTGAGACCTTATATAACACATACTACAAAGATACAGCCATTGATCATAAAAAGGTTCCGGAATCTGCAGAGGAGATTATGAAACGCAAGACAAAGGAGCACCCCTGCTATAACTGCCAGGCACATCAGTTTGCCAGAATCCATCTTCCGGTAGCCCCCGCCTGTAACGTTCAGTGCGGTTACTGTGTAAGAAAATTTGACTGTCCCAATGAAAGCCGTCCTGGAGTCACTTCTGCTATTTTATCACCGGAGGAAGCACTTAAGCGGTATCTGTCGGTGAAGGAAAAAATGCCGAACTTAACCGTGGTGGGCATAGCCGGACCGGGAGAAGCCCTGGAAAACTGGGAAAATGTGAAAAAAGTGTTTGAACTCATAAGGAAGCAGAATCCGGAAGTGACCTTCTGTCTTTCCACCAATGGACTGAAGCTTCCCCAGTATGCCGGTGAACTAAAAGAACTGGGAGTTTCCCATGTAACAGTAACCATGAACGCGGTGGATCCCCATATCAGCGGACAGATGTATCAGTATATCCGGTTCATGGGCAGGGAATACACCGGCGATGCGGCAGGAGCTCTCATGGTGGCAAACCAGCTTGCGGGAATCAGGCTTCTAATTGCCAATGGTATATTGGTAAAAGTCAATATCGTAACAGTGAAGGGAATCAATGACAGTCATGTACCGGAGGTGGTAAAGATTGTGAAATCACTGGGCTGCTTTATCACCAATATTATGCAGATGATTCCGGTAAAGGGAAGCGCGCTGGAGCATGTGGAGCCAGTTTCAAACAAGCAGCTAAATGAGATCAGAAAGCAGTGTGAAGAGATCATGCCCCAGATGTATCACTGCCAGCACTGCAGGGCAGATGCAGTGGGAACGTTAACGGATGATAAATCCATACAATTAAAAGGATTCCTTGGGGAGGAAAAGCAGGTTTTTGTTCCTGTTTCAAAAAGCTACCGGTTTGCAGTCGCTTCCAAAAGCGGAGTTATAGTCGATACCCACTTCGGTCATGCAAAGGAATTTTATTTATATGACTACAGGAACGGGGAAGTCCGGTTTGCTGGAAAACGTAATGTGGAACAGTATTGCCAGGGGGAAGAGGAATGCGGGGAGAAAGAGGATAAAATAGAACGGATTATAGCTGCTTTAAATGGCTGCAACGGAGTCATTGCCATGCGCATCGGCATGGAGCCCACCAAAAAGCTGGCAAAACTGGGGATAAAGCCGGTGAATACATATGACATGATTGAAGATGCGGTAAAAAAAGCGGCGGAAGCCATGTAAGAGGAGGAGAAAAATGGTACAGCCAAAATATCATGTATTTATCTGCACAAGCTGCAGAATCAACGGAACACAAAAAGGGATGTGCTACCAGAAAGGTGGGGTGGACTTAATCCAGGCTTTTATGCAGGAGATTGAAGACAGGGACTTATCCGGAGAGGTGGTAATAAACAATACCGGCTGTTTTGGAATCTGTGATAAGGGTCCCGTTGTGGTGGTGTATCCGGAGGGAGTCTGGTATGGCAATGTATCCGCAGATGATGTAGAACGAATTTTTGATGAGCACTTTGAGGGAGGGAAGCCGGTTGGGGATTTGATCATTTAATACCTGTTATGATACGGCAGGGAGCACTGGGAAAAGGAGGGGCTGCTTTTGATTAGAATCATTGATGCCACACTGACTATGCTGGAGGAATATCCGTTAAAAAGGGAGCTTATTTTTGATTTTGCACAGACGTTAGAGAGTCTTTGCATATGGGGAGCCGTGTTAACTCCCAAAATCTATCAGCTGATGCAGGGGGATTTACCCAAGGGAATCACCTGGTATATGGAACTTCCGAATTCGTCGGATAGCTGGAAATATCCCGGAATTGAGTATTTTCTCTCCTCTTTTTGTAATGGGACAGGGAAATATATTCGCAATATTCAGATCAATGATGTATCGGAGCTGCGAGGGCTGGAAAGTGCCAGCCCGGACAATAAATTAAGGCTTACGGGTCTGGACGATTTACTGATCTACGAAAGCCGTGATATTTACGAACGGGGAATGAAGCTTTTAATTCAGGCTTCTCCCATTCTGTATCCGGAAAATTCCTGTTTTTGTGCTTCTGCCATTGCAGCGGATTACTTACAAAATCACCATAACGGTACAGTGATGACCACATTTACCGGAATTGGCAACAAGGCAGCAACGGAGCAGGTCATTCTGGCCATGAGAGTGGTGGAACGTTATAAACCCAACAACAGCTTTGAGAAACTGGCCGACTTACGAAACATCTTTGAAGCCATGACCAATACACAGATACCAGGTCATACTCCTGTTATCGGAAGAAAGATCTTTTATATAGAATCTGGACTGCATGTTGACGGAGTTTTGAAAAAACCATCTAATTACGAGTCGTTTCCACCGGAACTTGTGGGAGCATCAAGGAAAGTGATTTTGGGAAAACATTCCGGCGGAATGTCGATCCGGTATAAATTGAAACAGTACCAGATGGAAGAACGCTATCCGGTTGAGCATCTTCTGGAAATGGTTAAAAGGCTCAGCATTAAGAAGGGCGGGGAAGTAACTGATGAAGAGTTTTTAACAATGATGAGTGAGTGTGATAAGTATGAAAAGGCGAATCAAAATAGTTGATACCACTCTTCGGGATGGCGAACAGTGCCCGGGTGTCGTATTTTCTCCTTCTGATAAGGTGCGTCTGGCATTGTTCCTGGACAGCATTGGCGTTTCAGAAATCGAAGCGGGGATTTACGACGTGGGGACAGAAGGCGTTCATTATATCAGCGAAATCATGAAAAAGAAAAAACAGGCAGTCATTTCGTTGTGGTCCAGATTGAATCCCGGGAATGTGGAAGAGTCCGCAAGGCAGAAGCCGGACTTAATTCATGTCGGGACCCCTGTGTCTTATGCGCAGATCTATAATAAGATCGGGAAAAATAAAAAATGGATTGAAAATACTCTGCAGGAGTGTATTCAGGTTGCCAGGGATTATCAGATTCCCATAACGGTAGGTCTGGAAGATGCTTCAAGGGCAGATGTGGCTTTTTTGGTTTCGCTGGTCCGGCTGATGAAGCGGCAGGGCGTAGAGACCATACGCCTTGCAGATACAGTTGGAGTATTATTCCCCAGAAGGGCAGGAGAACTGGTACGGGAAATGAAACAGACCGGAATTACCATAGAGGTACATGAGCACAATGATTTCGGAATGGCAGTGGCTAACTCCATGGTTATGGCACTGGCAGGAGCAGATATGGTGGATGGAACACTGCTTGGCATTGGAGAGCGGGCAGGAAACTGCAATCTCTATGAATTTATTCATAGTGCGGCCCGTAAATTTGATTTAAGTGTCAGCAGCCTGGATATAAAAAAGGGGGAAAATTTATTAAAATCCATAATGTCAGGGGGAAAGAGGAATGATCCGGGAGATTCAATTTGAAGATGGCAGGAGAAAACTGGCGGAAGGAATTAAGAGTCTATGCCGTGTCCTCTCCTGTGAGGGGCAGATTCTGGTAAATGGGACTTACAGCTTTTCTGCTGCAGAGGTGGCAGGAACGCTGGAGGGCCGGGATTTATATGTAAACCAGGGAATCCGGCTGGCTGCCGCAGCAATTGGTGAGATCAACCAGACCGCAGGATGCGGCACCGGTGAGTCTGCACGTATGGCAAATCAGCTTTTATCCTATTGTGAGAAAAAAGCGGCGGCTGGAATCAGTCCGGTCCTCCTTGCAAAGGAGATTAAACTGGCAGCTAATGCACTGGAGGCCTATGTCATTCATAATGCTGTTCCTGCAACTGATGAAAGTGTTGATCTGGTGGAAGAGATCACAAATGACCGGGAGACCGCCCAAATGGTGATAGAGGGGGCAAAAGAGGGGGAGCTGGTTGTAAAAGATTCCATGTATGCAGATACAAGGCTGGAAATTACAAGAGGAATGCGTCTTGACGGAAGCCTGTCTGTCGGGACAGAAGGTACAGTAACGGATGTACTGGTTTTGATTGTGAAAACTCCTATCACTTCTTTTGCCAGTCTGTATCCCCTTCTTCAAAAGACAGAGCCGCAGAATTTATTAATACTGGCTGACGGAATAGAGGGGGAAGCTCTGACCCTTCTTAATGCAAATATAAAGCAGAACCGCATTCATGTGAGAGCCATGAAGGCACCTGGTATGGGCAGGAGAAAGGATGATATTTTAGAGGACGCCGCAGTATATGCGGATACGGTGGTGTTTGACGGTATCTACCCCTGCAGTCTGGAGGATATTTCGCCCGCTATGCTGGGACGGGTAAAAATGGTGACAGCTGCCGGCTCCTATACGGTTATGGAGGGAAATCCGGATAGCAGCCGGACAGTAAGGCGGACCCAGACCATAATGGAGCGGATCCGGGATCCCCAGACCAATTACTATGATAAGCAGAAATTAAGAGAAAGAATTGCCGGGTTAATGGGCTGTGTTCCTGTGATTTATGCTGGAGGATATACCACCGTACAGGCAAAGGAGGAAAAACGGAGAATCGAATCCGCAGTGGCTTATTATCAGACAATTAAACAGTATGGACTATTGAAAAAAGAGGATTTAAACCGCTTTTTGGCCGGATCAGAAGCAGAACGTTTTTTGTCGGAGTCCATGAAGCAAAGCTTTAAAAAAGAGGAAATCAGCGCATATCTCCTGATTCTGATGATACAAAAAATCTGCGGACTGATTGTTATGTGGCTGACAACCGGCGCAGTTATGGTGAGCACCGGATATGACAGAGAGGATCTGGAACTGATAAAAAGCGGAGTGGACATAGAAAGGTTAAGGGGCTGATATGAAGATCAAAAATGTGAAGCTGAAGCCCGGGTTTACGTTAAAAGAACTTGGAGGGGAATTTTGTATATTTGATGAGAGAGACAGTCAGTGTGGTTCCCTAAACGGTCTGCCTTCGGTAAATGAAATCTGTATTTTTTTATGGAACAGCCTGGAGAGAGGAGCAGGAGTGGGGGAGCTGATTACTCTGTTATCTGAGGAAAAAAATATTGACGAGGAAGATGCCAGACTGGAACTGGAGGAATTTCTTGCAAAACTGATCCATGGAAATATAGTTGAGGTGGAAGGATAAAGGAGGATCGTGCAGATGGATAAAATAGCGGTGATCAGCAGAAATCAGGAACTGGTTCCTTTTTTGGACTGCAATCAGGTAGTGATTTATGAAAAGAAGGAAGGGCAGTGGCTGGCAGTAAGGAACAATTCCTTTCCTGCTATAAAAGGAAAAACCATTGGGGAGCTGAGAGCAGAAACCGAAGCAGTCCGGATCCTTACCGGGGATGCAAAAGCAGTACTGTGCAGAGAGCTTTCCGGTATTCCCTTTTCGGTATTTAACCAGAGAGGATACTGCATCTTTTGTGGAGATAAAGCGGACCAGGAAACCTTTGACGGAATGGTAAAGGATATGGAAGAAAGTGATGAGAAGCGCAGAAGGAAAGAAGAAATAATTAAAAATGCAGGTCCTGTGGAAACAGAAACTCCCGGAATCTACTATCTGGATCTGGTTCAGCTTCAAAAAGAGTGTCCGGATATTTCCTCTAAAAAGGCACTTTTAACCTTTCTTTCCAATATTCCATTTCTCGAACTGCACCTTGTCTGTGCCCATATTCCGCCATGGCTGGAAGCAGATACGTCATTTGAAAAAAAAATTCGCCAGAAAGAGGGCGGAATACAGGTAACAGTAACCAGAAAACAGTGTTAACATGAGGTGAAAGAGATGAAAAATTATATGGTAATAGATGCAAGAACACTTCAGACTGCTTATGGCATTCTCGGAGGTGTGGATTCCTTTCTTTGTCATCCGGATGGAGAGCTTTCCGGCGTAACGCTTTCTGAAAAAAATATGATTGTTACACAGGCAGGTGAGCTGATTCCGGCTTATACAGAAAATGGAAGAAGAAAAAAGAAGCCGTCCGTGGAATTTGATAAGCAGGGAATGGTGGTCAGTGTGGCACTGGAAGAGCAGCAGGAGGTTGTTACTCCCATTGGAGAGCTTCCAGCAGAGCTGATCAAATTTTATCCCACAGGAGAGCTTCACCGGATATTTGTTCTCGATGGGCAGATCAGCGGTTTCTGGACAGAGGAAGATGAACGGGAGCTGAACATATCATTGACCTTCGATCTTGGTTTTACAGAATTTCAGGCAATGATTAACGGTCTTTGCTTTTATAAAAGCGGAGATATTAAAAGCATTACTTTATTTCCGGGAGAAAGGGCAGAGATCCAGACACCTTTGGGAAAGGTGGATACAAAGGTAGGGCTGTCGCTGTATGAGTCAGGAAGTTTAAAATCAGTGGAACCGGCAGACCCTGTTCTGGTATCAACTCCCCTTGGTACAATCACTGCATTTGATCCGGATCAGATCGGAATTAACGCAGACAGTAATTCTCTTACGTTTACAGAAGACGGAGAGATTAAGGCACTTATTACCTGTGATCACTCCATCTATGTCCAGACGGAGGAGGGAGTGATGAAAAAATATTCTCCCCATATAAAGCCCCATCCCCTCTATGATGATATTCTTACCGTATCTGGAATCAAAGTGGAGTTTTTTCAGGAATCAGGGGAAGTGATGATTGAGAAAGACCGGTTTGACTTAAAGTCCTGCGGCTTTACCTTAGAGCCGTTTGCCCGGCCCGGAATGCACTGCAGTCCGTCCGACTGTGCTAACTGCTCCCTGTGTAATAAAGCAATGAGGGAATAAAGAAGGGAACTGCCGATTTTTCGGCGGTTCCCCTTTTTATACTTTTTATTCTGATTTCGCAGCAGCATACTCAGTCTCACAGGCAGCAGCTTTCGCATGTGTGCCTTTTCCAAGAACCGTGGTATAGCAAAAGGTACCAAAGCAGACAGCAGCAAACAAAATTCCGATTGGATAAGCGATTGTAGTGGAAATTTTCAGTCCTTCCTTTGCCATGAGTATGTAGGTACTTGAAACGGCTGACATAAAGGTTGCAGGAAGCACTGTGATCCAGTAAAACCTTTTTTTGCGGTACAGATAAACGCTTGCAGTCCACAGTGCAATCATAGCCAGTGTCTGATTGCTCCAGGAGAAGTATCTCCAAACGATCTGAACATCAAACTGTGTTAATACGGATCCCACTGCCAGAAGCGGTACAGTGAGGATCAGCCGGTTCTTTATAGGCTTCTGGTCAAGTTTAAACCAGTCTGACAAGGTCAGACGTGCACTCCGGTAAGCAGTGTCAGCAGAAGAGATGGGGCATGCTATGACTCCGATCATAGCGATAACGGCGCCAACAGGTCCAAGGAGCTTAAAGCAGATTTCATAGACGACGCTGGACTGTCCATTTCCAAGTGCTGTTAACAGACCGCCGGTTCCGTCATAAAAAGCAACCCCTGCGGCAGCCCAGATCAGTGCAATAACACCTTCTGCAACCATGGCACCGTAAAACACTTTTCGTCCGTCCGCTTCATTGGTGAGGCATCGTGCCATCAAAGGAGACTGGGTGGCATGAAAACCGGATATGGCACCACAGGCAACGGAGATAAACATGGTGGGCCAGATCGGTGTTCCGGCAGGATGAAGATTGGAAAGTGTGATTTCCGGAATGTGATAACCCTGAAACAGTATGGCTCCTCCAACACCCAGAGCCATTACAATCAGGCAGATTCCAAAGAAGGGATAGATTTTACCGATCACCTTATCAATGGGAACAAAGGTTGCAACAAAATAGTAAATCAGTACAACTGCAAGCCAGAATCTGGAATTTAACACATGGGGGGTCAGCATAGCCAGGAGGTTTGCAGGACCCGTAGAAAAGGTCACACCTACCAGAACAAGAAGGACCACGGAAAATACACGCATGATCTGCTTCATGACGGTGCCCAGATAGGAACCGGTCAGCTCTGATACACTGGCGCCTTTATGCCGCATGGACATCATACCAATCATGTAATCATGTACACCGCCGCCTAAAAGAGTACCGAAGGTGATCCATAAAAATACACTGGGACCCCAGCAGGCTCCGGCGAGAGCTCCGAAGATGGGACCCAGTCCGGCGATATTTAACAGCTGGATTAAAAAAATGCGTGGAGTTCCCATGGGAACATAGTCGCTTCCATCCGTCATAGCCAGAGCCGGTGTTTCTCTGTCATCGGGGCCAAAGACCTTTTCTGCAATTCTGCTGTAGAAGAAATAACCTGCAATCAGCAGAAACAGACATAAAAAGAAACTTATCATATACCTACCTCCTAATATTGAAAAATCTTCTCATTACCATTTATTATAGTTAAATGTGTATAATAATAAAGAAAAAATGGATGAAAAGCAGGTATATATGCATAAACGGCAGCTAAATACCGATGATCTGCCGCAGCTGTTTGATTTTTTCTCTTCCAATTGGAAGGATTTCCTTTTCAAATCCCTGCATTTTAACAGCCATACTGTTGTTTGCCCAGGGAAACAGTTCAGAAATATAATTCAGATTAATCAGGTAGCTTTTGTGGATACGGAAGAAACCGCAGGAGGAAAGACGCTTCTCGTATTCACCCAGCAGCTGGTTTTCCGTGTAATCCCTGGTAACTGTGTGGAGAATACAGCTTCTGCAGCAGGTTTCTATGAAGACAATCTGTCTGATATCAAGAAGTATAATAGTCCGGCTGACACTTATGGGAAGCTTGTGGGACGGAAACAGCTCCTTTTTTTGTTCTCCTTCCAGATCATGTCTGCATTTTTCAAGAATCCTGCGCAGCCGTTCCGGATCAAACGGTTTTAAAATGTAGTTATTCACACCCAGTTCGAATGCCTGAACGGCATATTGGGAATATGCAGTTGCAAAAATGATCTGGGCATGGGGGAGCATACGTCTGGCGGCCGCAGCCAGTGTAGTTCCTTCCATATCATTTAAACTGATATCCAGAAAAAGAATATCAAAGAGGTGATGGCCAAACAGCTCCAGTGCTGATTTACCGCTGTCTCCTTCCATGATTTCACTTTCTGGGCAGATCGAAAGTATCTGATGTATCAATTCTTTTCTTGCCGGCCGTTCATCGTCAATGACTGCGATTTTCATAATTAATCCCCCCGTTGTCAATAGTTAATTCACGTTCTCTTGCTGCACCATATTCCCCTTCATAGCGGGGATCAGGATCGGCTGGAATGGTAAAATAGAGTTCAGAACCAGAATTGGAGCTTTGGATCTGAAGACCATGCTCCTGGCCATAGATACTTTTTAACCGTTTATGTACATTTTCCATTCCGAAACCGCCGTAATGTTCCCCATTATATAACTGGTGTATGATCGTCTCAGGAATTCCGGGCCCATTGTCGGAAACGGAGATTTTTATAAGATGTTCCTCCATTCGGGCGCAGATGGATACGTAGCGGTTTCCGCTTTTATCAAAACCATAACGTACCGCATTTTCAACTAGAGGCTGCAGAATGAAAGCCGGAAGAAAACAGCTTATTTGCAAGTCGTTCTTAATTTCCGTATGAAGTTTCTCTTCAAATCTGGCTTTCTCCAGCTCTAAATAGCTGGTTACGTGATGAAGCTCTGTTTTCAGTGTATGCATATAAGAATTATTCTCCAGTGTCTGACGGTAATACGAGGACAGGGTAAGAAGAAGTTCTCTTGCCCGGTCCGGATTCTCCCGGCAGACATAGGAGATGGTGTTAAGAGAATTATAAAGAAAATGGGGATTCACCTGAGACTGGAGTGCCCGAAATTCGGCTTTGCGCCGCAGCTTTTTCTGGTATTCCAGCTCCGAAAGCTCAAACTGGGTGGAGAAAAGCCTTGCCAGTTCCGAGGCGAAATTTAAATCAGACTGGGACTGCTGCCAGTGTTTCTTAAAAATCATGGTCAGGCTCCCGGTAATCTGGTTCATCTCAATAATGGGAGCAGCTACTATCATATGGTTTTTTAGTATTGTATATAAAGGATCCCCTTTTCCAGCATAATGGAAAACAGTTGGTTTCCTGTCATGAGTCGAAGTAAGTATGGGAGGAAGAACTGTATCCTCTTCCATATCCTCCAGTTCTGAACTGGTTTTTATACCCAGTACCTTCCGGGTATCCGTGATCAGTATTCCGGAGCAGGAGGTGGACTGAAAGATAATTTCGGCAGCTGCCTGCATATCCGGGGTGCTGTGTAAGCCTTTGCTAAGATGGGGGAGACTTTGCTCCACGATTCCAAGTGCCAGCCGCATCCGTTCGGCAAACTGGCTGTCTTCTTCTATAAATACCATATTAAATGTGCCTAGAAATATCAGCATACCCAATGCGTTCATTGTCATCATCGGGAGTGAAATCACCTTTATAAGCTGCACTGCGGCAGTAAATGGCCGTGAAATGAGAAGAATGATCACCATCTGTAAAAGCTCAACAAAAAAGGTGAGAAAAAACACACCGGCACTGTCCATTTTACCTGCCTTAAAACGCCGGGAGAATAATGAGCCTGCAATACCCTCTACCAGCGTGGAGATGGCACAGGCCGTGGCGGTAAAACCACCTATGTCAAAGAGATAGCGGTGAGCTGCGCCAATAACAGCAGCTCCCATTCCCACATATGGACCGCCTAAAAGCCCGGCAGCCAGCACGCCGATCACGCGGGTGTTGACAATGGCCCCCTGAGCCCGGACGCCTGTATAGGTGGATATGATGCTGATGGAGCCAAAGATCACGGCCAGCATGACCCCACACCCGGCAGAATGCTGATCGTACAGGAGCATTCTGCGGACTATGGGAATTTTGGTCAGCAGTGTTGCAATCAGGACAAGAAGACCGATATTTAACAAAAGACTGAAGAACATAGCAGTGGACATAAGTTTCCTCCTATACTGGCTGTTTCATAACTGGTATTATTATATCAGATATTGCGTAAAAATACAGTGTGTTGTTTCCTGGCATTCTACCGATGGACACTTGCATTTATTTTTTCCATTTTATATAATGGCAGTAAAAGATGTATTGATTGGAGGAAAGCCAAATGAAATTATTTATAAAATATATATCAATTATACTGGCAATCTATCTGCTTTCATTTGTATTTAACACAATTTATATCGGAAGCCTGTCCGCACTGCTTATTATGGGAATGGTGCTTTTGCTTGTGAACTTTATTGTAAGGCCGATTCTATTACTCATTACATTACCGGTCAATCTATTGACACTGGGTTTATTCAGCTTTATTGTAAATGCCTGGACGATTATGATTGCCGATTCTTTGGTGGGAAATATCAGCATGGGCGGTTTTCTTAACTCGCTGTTTGCAGCTTTTATTATTACTATTTTAAACAATCTGTTTCAGGATAAGGATTAAATACCAGGAAAAAGACAGGACTTAAATCCCGGGATAAGGATTCAAGTCCTGTCTTTTTCTATGGTTCTAATACTTGACACCCTTCCAATAGAGTGGCTTATACACATTGGCCTCCTCAGGCAGAGACACATCTTTCATCGCCCAGCGGCAGAATTCCTCAAATCCGGTCCGGTCCACGATATAACCGATGTGTTCCTTCCCGCCGGGAGCAGTAGTATCAATGTATTTTGTCACATAATCATAGGTATTGAGAATAATTTTTAAAATGCTGTCCTCATCTGCCCATTTAATGAAATCCTCGCCCATACGGGGATTTTTCTTTCCGGTTCGTCCAAGAAGTGTGAGACGGTAAAACTTTTCCTGGCTTCTGGTCCATGCCCTGGTCGGGCAGGCAAGCACACATTCCCCGCAGCCAATACAGGTCTCATGATTGCGTGTCACCTTGCAGTTTACCGTTTCGAGAGCTCCCGTAGACTTCCGTTTGCATGCCTTTACACACGCACCGCAGTTGACGCAGCGGTCAGCATCGTAGTGGGGAAGTGTCATCCCCATAATACCGAAATCGTGCATCCGCACTTTGGCACAGTCATTAGGACAGCCGGTCAGTGCGATTTTAAAATGAAGATTGTTGGGGAAAACTGCTTTCTCTATTTTTTTTGCCAGAGCCGCTGTGTTATAGCAGGCATAGGGGCAGACGTTATTGCCGATGCATGCGGTAATATTGCGGGTTCCGGCTGCACTGTAGCCCTGTCCTTTCTCCCCCTGGTTAATATCCAGACCTTCAATAATCGGCTGAAGGAGGGCATTGACCTTTGGAATATCCGCAAATGGTATTCCAGGGATCTCAAATCCCTGCCTGGAGGTAATGTGAACGGTTCCGTTTCCGTAGGTATCCGCAATATTCTGAATCATTGGTAAGAATCTGGCCTCTAAGTGACCGCCGGGAACCCGGATGCGGGAGGCGGTAAGACCTCTGTGCTTTGTGACCCGGAAAGCATTTTTTTTCAGTTCCTTTGTGTTTGTATCCATAAGACATTCCCCTTTCTAATCCAAAAGTCTGCGGCCTTTGGTAAATGGAAAGACAGGTCCGTCCAGGCACACATAGGTGTCATCAATTTTACAATGTCCGCATTTTCCGATTCCGCAGCACATTTTCCGTTCATGGGAAATCCAGATATTTTCTTCTTTCAGTCCGACATCCAAAAGTCCCTGAGTGGTAAAGCGCATCATGGCAGGTGGCCCCACCACGATTGCAGTGGTTTCTTCCTTGTTTTTCAGCTTCAGTTTCGGTATATACTGGGTGACCAGACCAATCTGGCAGGCAGTGTCATCCTCTGCGCAGTCAACCGTCAGTATAACTTCCATTGCCTGTTTCCATTTGCCGAAGTCTTCCAGAAAAAGAATGTCCTTCGGTGTCTTAAATCCGGCGATGAGGGTCATGCCCTTTGTTTCGTCCATATGAGTGGAGAAATAATCAACCACGCCTCTCACAGGAGAAAGACCGGTTCCACCGGCTATGACCAGCAGCTCTTTTCCCCGGTAATTTTCTAAGTCAAAGCCATTACCGTAAGGACCTCTCAAAAACAGACTGTCTCCCTGATAACGCTCAAAGATTTCCCCAGTCACCTTTCCTACCCGGCGAATGGTTAAATCAACGGAATCCTCCCGGATGCCGCTGACCGAAATGGGAGCTTCCCCGAATTTGGGAATGGAAACCTCGAAAAACTGACCTGGTTTTACCACACCGTGATAAGCCATGCGGAAGGTGTATTCGATGTCTGTATGACGGATTACCTCCCTGATCTCAGAACGGAAGGGAAGATATTCGTTATGATTCATTTTCATTTACCTCCTTCATAGCATCTTCCAGCTGATTGATGCAGTGGGAAAATGAGATGTACTCCGGACACACATCGTCGCACCGGCCGCAGCCTACACACATATGAATCCCATTGCGCTTCTTGTAATCATATACTTTGTGCATGACTTTAAAGCGCATGCGCTGACCGTTATTCTGACGGTAGCTGCCGCCTCCGGCCACATCAGTGAAGCCATCTGTCATGCAGGAAGCCCATACTCTGCGGCGCTCTCCAACTTTGCCGTTATCGGTATAAAAAATGTCCTGCATGGTAAAACAGGTACAGGTAGGGCAAACAAAATTACACCGTCCGCAGTTGATGCAGCGGCTGTCATATTGTTTCCACATGGATGATTTCATGACATCTAAGGAGAGAGACTCCGGGATGTTTACCTGTGTTTCTGTCTCAGATACATAAGAAGGGGTTACATCTGCCTGTTTTGTACAGCCTGAAGCAAACAATTCCTCCCATTGGGGATTTTTATTATCAATTCTCACACCTTCTTTGGAAAGCTCCATGGAAGCATGGTAGTCGTCTGAACGGTTGGTTCCCATGTCCACACAAAAACAGCTCTCGAAGGATTCCTTACAGCCCATAAGTACGAATTTCACCCTGTCCCGAAGACGTTTATAATATGGATCTTCTGCGCCGTTATGGAGATACATGGTATCTAAGCGTTTCACTGCATGAAGATCGCAGCTGCGCAGAAAAATGATGGCCTGCTTTACCGGAGCTTCCGGTTCCTTTACGGAATCTTCCGTAAAATAAAATAAGGTTTCCGAGATAGGAAGAAGAATCTCTTTAAAAGAAAAATCTGACTTTTTATCAAATACAATTTCTTCAAAAGACTGGATTTCGCCGTAATGAACCGCATCCGTATCAGAAAATGCCCCTCCGTTTTTCATCAGCATGGGAGCATAGATGACGGAATCCTTTTTCCACTGGCAAAACACCTCATTGACTTCTTTTAAGTTCATGATATATCCCATGCTACGCCTCCTTTTTTCTGGAAATCAGATAGTAGGGAACAGCCGTAAATAAAATTCCGCCTGCCATATTGCCAAGAGTTACAACCAGAATATTGTAAAAATATCCGGAAAGGGAGACTGCCGCATTACCTGGGCTTAAGATTCCCACAGTGAGCAGAGTCATGTTGGCAATGCTGTGTTCATAGCCGCTTGTAATGAATGCAAAGAGACACCAGAATACCATGATTAATTTCCCGCTTTCTGATTTGCAGCGGAAGCCGCACCAGATTGCAAGGCAGACCAGGATGTTGCAGAGAACTGCTCTTAAAAAGAGGGGGATAAGAGGGATTGCCATTTTAGCAGCAGCAGCATTTGCCATAAATTCTCCCACAGGACCCTTTGTCAGCCCTGCGCCCCAGAAAATCAGGGCAAGAAGAATGGATCCGGCCCAGTTTCCAAGCAAACAGACCACCCACAGCTTTCCTGCCTCCCAAACTGTGGCCGTACCACTGAAAACTCCGCCTGCCATAATTAAATTATTGCCGGTAAACAGTTCCGCACCTGCCATGATAACAAGACTGAGGGCGATGCCAAAGGATGCACCCATAATAATCTTGACGTAAGGCTGATCTGAGATCATACCTCCTGCGGAAAAAATAAGCAGGATTCCAAAACCGACATAAATGCCTGCCAGCATGGCAGCAACCCAGTAGCCTACAGGATTGTTTTTCAGAAATCTCGATTTATTTTCTGCTGCTTTTGCTAACGTTGAATATTCTTCCTGAAACATAAACAACCTCCTTGTTTATTTTTTATCAAACTACCCACAAAAACAGTATAATAAAGAAATAAAAAAATCACCGTGATCAAAATCACGGTGACTTAAAAAAAACAGACAGGGCGTCTCTGTCAGGGATGATAATTTTCCCACGCTTGACATGGACCAGCCCCTGTTCAGTTAAATGCTTCAGCTGACGGGATACAGTTTCCCGTCTGGACCCTAACATATCGGCCAGATAAGTGACGCTTAAATCCATATTGATTAAGGTCCCTTCCTCATGGGGAATTCCGTAATCCTTAGACAGGCGCCACAGCTTTGCAGCAATTTTCTTTTCCCCATGTACGGAGTTGGAGGTGTTCTTTAACTGGCGGTATAAGCGTCGGTTTTTTAACGCGAGGGAATCAAGTATCAGTTTCGTCAGTTCAAAATCATGACGCATGACAGCCAGAAGATCCGTCTTCCCAAAGCACAGAACCAGAGAAGATTCGAATGCTTCGCAGTTAATGGAGGCGGGCATATTCTGCAAAACCTCCTCGTTAACCAATTCCCCTTTTCCTAAAAGAAAAACCGTTTTTCTTTCTCCCTGGGAATTGATTTTATACAGGGATACGAAACCGTCTATTACAATATAGAGAGTATGGTTCATTTCTTTATCCCAATATAAGTGTGCCCCTTTTGGAAAACGACGGAGGCTGCCGCAGGCAATCAGTGCAGCGGCTGATTTTTCTGATATATTTTTGAAAAATTCAATACTGAAACAGGCTTCTTTGATATCCATTAATCCGCTTCATAAAGAAGCTCTTACACCTGCCTTTCATTTGCATGCTGTATCCGTGTATTATACTATACCATGAAATCCAACGCAAGGAGCAGGAAAATAGTGTTTTGAAAAAGTGTCCGTACTCCAAATGGGGCATAGATAACATTATTTATCTCCTACTGTCCCATTATTCAAATTTTATGATGCATTCTATAATGTTTGGGGCATATCAGCAGTCGGATCTTTATTCATGCCCCGCAGTTATCAAGCTTGCGAGGCACTGATAAAATCTATTCACTCCCTCTGCCCCATTTCTCCAATTTTAGGATCTATTCTACACTATTTAGGGCATAGCAGCAGATAGGTTCCTGACTATGCCCCAAATAAGGATACGCAAAGCCAGAGCTGCCATGTAACAGCAAAAAATCCCCAGAACATCTCAGCTCTGAGGATTTTTACCTGGCTTACTTCTTTTAGTCCTCACCGTGTTTCATAACATGAACCCCCAATAGCAGCACCAGATAAAAGATACTTACGATTCCAATATGTAGTGCTGTTTTAATAAACAGGGGCAGGCACGCAAATGGATCGGCAAAGGTAAAGACAGCATAATAGATACCGATTGCCAGTATCATGAGTGCCGATGGTTTTGCGATCATATCCCATGCGTTCCATATAAAATCCACCATTTTCCTTAAAGTAAGCACATGCATGAAAGCCAGAAGCAGTTCACTTGCCAGAGCTCCCACCAGATAGGCAAATATTCCCAGCCGGGGGATACCAAAAATCACAAACAAAAGCCTCAGTGTCATGGCGATCACATTCTGGGTAAAGGTAATGGAGGTTTTGCCAAGTCCGTTTAAGATACTTCCCATGGTGGTGGCCATATAAAGAAATGGGCAGAGCCATGCCAGCACGGTCATGTACTGACCCGCAGAACTGTCTTTAAATACACTGACGCCCAGGTCATCCCCGAATAAGGTAAAGATTCCGATGCAGAGAATTCCCACATACATACAGTACCGAAGGGACATAGAGATAGCGGTTCCGATCCGCTTTTCATTGCCTTCGGACTGAGCTTCTGCCACTGTAGGCAGTAAAAGTACTGCAAGAGAATTGAATACGGTGGAGGGAAACAAAATAAAGGGCAGCGCCATACCGGTTAACACGCCGTATACGGAAAATGCGGCCGAATCGGAAAGACCTGACATCTGCAGTCTGCTGGGGATCAGAATGGCCTCCGCACTGGCAAGAATATTTAAAACCAGCCTGTTTCCCATAAGAGGAAGTGCCAGATGCATGAGTCCCGGAGCTGTTTCACTAAAATGGGAGGAATCATAAGCAAAGTCTTTAGCCATAACCGGCGGGAAAAAGCGGTAGGCAAAAACAGTAAACAGGGAGGACGCAGCTTCTCCGATTAAGTGGCCAAATACGGCCAGCTGAACCGTAATGGTGATTCCTGACTGGATCATAATATCGGCAATGAGGAAAACGGCACCGATTCTTATTATCTGTTCCATGATCTGAGCCAATGCCGGAACAGAGGGACGCTGCATACCATAATAATAACCGTTGATACAGGCATGAATGGCTGAGCAGGGAACCGATACTGCAAGAAATATAAGGAGAGGTGCGCAGCGCGGCTCCATTAATATGGAACCAGCAATAAAATCTTTAAACTGAATAATGAAATAAGCCAGTATCATGGAAATAGCCACTGAGATGATCAGACCACTTCTAAAAACAGAACGGCCCTTCTTCACATTAGCGGCTACGGACTGGGATATAGCGGTTTGTATGGAGCCTGCACAAAGAGCAAAGCAGATTCCAAACACCGGATGAATCAGATTAAAGATACCCAGACCCTCAGCTCCGATGGTACGGGAGAGGAAGATCCGGTAAAAAAAACCCAGCACCCGGGTGATGAGCCCGGCTGACGTAAGAAGAAGCGTGCCGGTCAGAAGAGCATATTTCCTTTTTGAAAGTTTCCTGGGGATCTTTAGAGAATCATTCATGAAATCTCCTGAAAAAGAGAATTATTATAAATATATGGAAATTGTTCTTTATTCATGACATAATCATAATGAGAATCATTCCTATTGAATTTCTAGGAAATGTGTGTATAATAGAAAATGTAGATGAAGCTTTTAACTTTAGAACTACAGAAAGGCGGAACTAACAAATATGAAACAACTGATTTATTTAGACAACGCAGCGACGACCAAAACCAGACCAGAGGTCGTAGAAGCCATGCTGCCTTACTTTACGGAATATTATGGCAATCCATCTTCCGTATACGAATTTTCCGGTATTTCCAAGAAAGCGGTTCAGGAATCCAGAGAGACCATCGCCAATTCCCTGGGAGCCAGGACAAACGAGATTTATTTCACAGCCGGCGGTTCTGAATCCGATAACTGGGCTCTCATTGCAACAGCAGAGGCCTATGCAGAAAAAGGAAAACACATCATTACCAGTAAAATCGAGCATCATGCCGTGCTTCATACCTGTGAGTATTTAGAGAAACGCGGTTTTGAGATCACGTATCTGAATGTAGATGAGAATGGATCCATAAAGTTAGACGAGCTGAAAAAAGCCATTCGTCCTGACACCATCCTCATTTCTGTCATGTTTGCCAATAATGAGATCGGCACCATTGAACCCATTAAGGAAATTGGTGAGATAGCAAAAGAGCATAACATCCTATTCCATACCGATGCAGTTCAGGCATTCGGTCATGTGCCCATTAACGTAGATGAATATCATATTGATATGTTAAGCGCCAGCGGTCATAAGATTAACGGACCAAAGGGAATCGGATTTTTATATATCAGAACAGGCGTGAAGTCCCGTTCCTTTATTCATGGAGGCGGACAGGAGAGAAAGCGCCGTGCAGGAACAGAAAATGTAACGGGAATCGTAGGTTTCGGTAAAGCGGTGGAGCTTGCAGTGGCAGGAATGGAAGAAAGAACCCGCAAAGAGACCGAGCTTCGTGAATATTTAATGGAACGCGTGTTGAAAGAGGTTCCATATACCAGAATTAACGGCAGCAGAAAGAGCCGCCTTTCCAATAATGTAAATTTTGCTTTTCAGTTTATTGAGGGAGAATCCTTACTGATCATGCTGGATATGAAAGGGATCTGCGGATCCAGCGGCTCTGCATGTACTTCCGGTTCTTTAGATCCGTCTCATGTACTGTTGGCAATCGGCCTTCCTCATGAGATCGCACATGGCTCTCTTCGTCTGACTCTTGACGAGGAAAATACCATGGAAGAGATGGATTATGTGGTAGAAGCCATTAAGGAGATCGTAGCCAAACTGCGCAGTATGTCTCCTCTTTATGAGGATTATATCAAGCATCAGGGGAACTAAAAGAGGGTAGATGAATTACCAGAAATGGAGAATATAGAATATGTATACAGAAAAAGTAATGGATCATTTTGAGCACCCGAGAAATGTGGGTGAAATAGAGAACGCCAGCGGCATGGGTACAGTTGGTAATGCAAAATGCGGCGATATTATGAGAATTTATCTGGATATCGATGAGAACCAGATTATTCAGGATGTAAAATTTAAAACTTTTGGATGCGGTGCGGCAGTTGCTACCAGCAGCATGGCTACAGAGATGGTAAAAGGAAAATCAATTCAGGAAGCGATGGAGGTAACCAATAAGGCTGTATGTGAGGCACTTGATGGTCTGCCCCCTGTAAAAGTTCACTGCTCCTTGCTTGCCGAAGAAGCTATTCATGCGGCGTTGTGGGATTACGCAACCAAGCATAACATTAAGATCGAAGGTTTGGAAAAGCCAAAATCTGATATCGGTGAGGAAGAAGTAGAAGAAGAATATTAATGGAAATGGGATTCTATGAAGAAAGCGAAAGTAGTAGTAGGAATGTCAGGCGGCGTGGATTCTTCCGTTGCAGCCTGGCTGTTAAAGGAACAGGGCTATGACGTCATCGGCGTAACCATGCAGATCTGGCAGGATGAGGATAACGTGACTCAGGAAGAGAACGGCGGCTGCTGCGGGCTCAGTGCCGTAGACGATGCCAGAAGAGTTGCCTGGGATCTTGGGATTCCCTATTATGTTATGAATTTTAAAGAAGAATTCAAATCCCAGGTCATTGATTACTTTGTGGACGAATACCAGAGAGGACGCACTCCCAATCCCTGTATCGCCTGCAACCGGTATGTCAAGTGGGAATCTCTTTTAAAGAGGAGCTTAGATATCGGAGCGGATTATATCGCTACAGGCCATTACGCCCAGATCGACCAGCTTCCCAACGGACGATATGCCTTAAAGAAGTCTGTAACTGCCGCAAAAGACCAGACATATGCGCTTTATAACTTGACCCAGGAGCAGCTTTCCTGTACCCTGATGCCGGTAGGTGCCTATTCCAAGGATCAGATCAGGGAAATTGCTGACCAGATCAATCTGAAAGTGGCCCATAAGCCGGACAGCCAGGAGATCTGTTTTATTCCGGATCACGATTATGCGGGATTTATAGAAGAGAACGCAGGGGAGAGAGCACCGGAAGGTGATTTTGTAGATTTAAATGGTCAGGTGATCGGACGTCATAAAGGTATCACACATTATACCGTGGGACAGAGAAAAGGTTTAAACTTATCTCTTGGTTATCCGGTTTTTGTGGTAGAGATTCGTCCTGAGACTAACGAAGTAGTCATCGGAAAAGGAGAGGATGTCTATTCTGACACTCTCTGTGCCGGACATTTAAACTGGATGGCAGTTGACGGTCTTCATGGAGAAGAGATGGAGGTAATGGCAAAGATCCGTTACAGCCATAAAGGTGCGGCCTGTACCATAAAAGAACTGGAAGATGGCGTGGTGGAATGCAGATTTAAGGAGCCGCAGCGGGCAATCACTCCCGGACAGGCCGTGGTATTCTATCAGGGTGAGTATGTAGTGGGAGGAGGAACCATACTGTGATAATCAGAAAGAACAGATGGCTGTTTCCGATGGCTCTGCTTTTGTGTGTCTTCCTGCTTTCGGGCTGTGGGAAAAAGTATGAAGCAGTACAGGCACCGGTTGTGGAGGAGGCCAATGGTGAATTAAGTGAAGAAGCCGATCCTGCTCCGGTGACCATTGAAGACGGAGAGAAAGAGGGAGCGGCTGCTGAAAAAATTTCCCACGAAGCCACGGTGACAACAGAGACAGCTCCTGAATTTCAAAAAGTAAATGAGACGGTCTATATCACAGGAAGCGGAGTGAACGTAAGAACCCAGCCTTCTGTCTCCAGCCAGATAGCGGCCACTCTGAATCAGGGAGCAGCTTTAGAGAGAACCGGATACAGTGAGAGTTGGAGCCGTGTCATCTATGAAAATAAGGAATGTTACGTGTCTTCTAAGTATTTATCTGCGGACAAACCGGCGGTTTTGTCAACCCAGGCACCAGTCATAGCCGGAAGCGGAAACGGCAGACTGATTGCCATTGACCCGGGACACCAGGCAAAGGGAAATCCGGAGAAGGAACCCATCGGACCCGGCTCATCCCAGATGAAAGCAAAGGTAGCATCCGGAACCCAGGGATCTGCCACCGGAATTCCGGAGTACAAGCTGACTCTGGCGGTTTCCCTGAAATTGAAGCAGGAACTGCTTAACAGAGGTTATCGGGTCTATATGATCCGTGAAACCGATGATGTCAATATCAGTAATGCGGAGCGGGCCAATATGGCAAATGAAAGCGGAGCGGATATTTTCATAAGAGTTCATGCGAATTCCTTAAATGACAGCTCCATAGCCGGTGCCCTGACCATGTGCCAGACTAAAAAAAATCCTTATAACAGCAGTCTTTATGGTAAAAGTGCAGCTCTGTCAAAGACAGTGGTGAATGGAATCAGCAATCAGACCGGATTCAGAAACCGTGGGGTTCAGGAGACGGATTCCATGAGCGGAATTAACTGGTGTAAGATACCTGTAACCATAGTGGAGATGGGCTTTATGAGTAATGCTGAGGAAGATAAGAAGATGGCGACGGATGAATACCGGGACAAGATTGCAAAAGGAATCGCAGATGGTATCGATGCCTATTATGCAGGCGGAAACTGATATATTTTCATTTCACAATACAGACATCTAAGAAAAGCCGGGAAGCAGGCGTGGTTTAATCCATACTGCTTTCTGGCTTTTCTGCTATGTTTACCCTGTTCAAAGGTCATAATGGACCATGAAAAGGCATACATTTTCCTGAAACGTTTCTACCAGGCAAGGAGAAAAGTAACATGGCAGATTATGGGCTTGCGTTATCAGGAGGAGGAACCAAGGGAGCGATTCACGTGGGCGTTCTTACGGCATTGGAAGAAAACGGTCTTTTGCCTGACCGGATTGCAGGAGCCAGTGCGGGCAGCATTGTGGCAGGACTTTACGCTTCCGGAATGGACATCGGTGCGTTGAGAGAAAACGTAAGATGGCTGGCAAAACATGGAGATAATTATATAGATCCCAATATTCTGGGAGTTCTTCTGTTTCTGCCCCAGGTGCTGCTTCACAGAAGTCCTTTACTGATGGGGTTAATCAAAGGCAACCGGCTTTTGCATTATCTTTGTGATTTAACCGAAGGACTGGAGATACAGGATTGCCAGAAGGGGCTTTTGATTCCCACAGTTGACTTAAACAGCGGCAACACCGTTGTGTTCACCAATTTATTTGAAGAGAAGGCACCTATATCTGCACTTCGTGAGGAGAATGTGAAGTGGCAGAAAAACGGGCTGTTATGTGATATTATGATGGCCAGTTCATCTGTTCCGGCCGTATTTTCCCCAAGGCCTATCAACGGGTATATGCTGGTAGATGGAGGAGTTACCAACAATCTTCCGGTGGATTTGTTCATTGCAGCAGGAGAATCCAGAGTGTTAGCTGTCGATATTGGTGATGCATATGATATGCCCAAGGATCATTCCATCATGGAGATTGCATTTCACTCATTTTCTATTATGAGCAGAGAGTTAAAAGACTGTCGTTCCAGCGGTGAAATTCTTCTTTTAAAGCCGCCGATTCCAAAAGGGGCAGGGCTTCTGACCTTTGAATACATGGAGGAATGTATGGAGAGCGGTTACGTATATACTAAAAAAATGATGCCAAGGATCAGGCGCGCTCTGGAAAAAACAACCTAAATACAGTATACTATATAAAAATGAACGCAGGAGGAATAATATGGAACTGACTTTTCGATATGCAGAGGAATCTGATACGCCGCTGATACTGGAATTTATCAAAGCGCTGGCAGAGTATGAGAAAATGCTTGATGAGGTAGTGGCGACAGAGGAGCTGCTGAAAAACTGGCTGTTTGATCAGAAAAAAGCAGAAGTGCTCTTTGCCCTGGCAGATGGGAAAGAAGTGGGATTCGCCCTGTTTTTCCATAATTTCTCCACATTTCTGGGCAGAGCCGGGATCTATCTGGAAGATTTGTTTGTAAGGCCTGAGTACAGAGGAAAGGGAATTGGAAAAGCAATGTTTCACAAATTAGGTGCCATTGCAAGAGAGCGGGGGTGTGGAAGACTGGAGTGGTGGTGTCTGGACTGGAATCAGCCCAGCATTGACTTTTACCGTTCCATGGGAGCCGAGTCCATGGATGAATGGACTGTTTACCGGATTGCCGGTCAGAAGTTAAATGATCTGGCAGAGACTTAAAAAAGAAACAGATACCACCGGCCTGATGCTGCAGGCTGGTGGTATCTGTTTCTTTAATATTTATCTTCCGTTATTGCATCCATCGGTTCGTGCTGTGGCTGTTCTATTGCTGCACTGTCACCCATCAGCTGAATCCAGCTGATTTCATCTTTCATAGCCTGAGCCTGGGCAGCCAGTTCTTCACTTGAAGCTGAGCTTTCCTCTGCAGTAGCCGCATTGGTCTGGACTACGGAGGATACCTGGGTTAACCCGGTGTTGATCTGCTGGATCGCATCCACCTGCTCTGCAGAAGCACTCCGGATCTTTTCCATAGACTCACCAAGGAAGTCTGCCTTGTCTGCAAGACCTTTCAGTATTTCTACCGTTTCTTTTGATAAGGTTTCTCCGTTTTCCACAAGTGAAGAGGAGTGTGCCAGCAGGGAAGAGGTTTCTCCGGCTGCCTCCGATACCTTGACAGCCAGATTGCGGACTTCATCTGCAACAACAGCAAAGCCTTTTCCTGCCTCTCCGGCCCTTGCTGCTTCGATTGCTGCGTTCAGTGCCAGAATGTTGGTCTGGAATGCAATATCTTCAATCACCTTAGTGATATTTGTGATCTGTTTTGAAGCCTCTCCGATTTCAGTCATGGCCTGGTTTAAATTCTGTATGTAGGAATTTCCTTTCGCAAGCTCTATTCCGGTCTGCTTTACATATTCATTGACTGTTGATACAGTATCCACATTTTCTTCAGAATGATGAGCCACATTGGATATGGAAGCGTTTAACTCTTCTACAGTGGCTGCCTGTTCCGTTGTACCGGAAGCTAAAAGCTGCGCTCCGGAAGAGATCTGATCTGCTCCGCTTGAAATCTGGTTAATGGAGTTTCTGAAATTTCCGAAGATGGTATTTAAATTGGTAATAATTCCATTGATCGATGTCTTAAGCTGGATAAAATCTGCTTTATATTCAGATTTGATGGTCTGGGTGCAGTTACCCTTCTCTACCCCGTCTAAAATAGTGGTTGCATCATTGATGATGGAGCGAAGAGAAGATACGGTATATTTTAGGGAAGTGGAAAGTGTGCCGATCTCATCGTCGCTCACATATTCAGGAACCTCGGTATGAAGGTCTCCCTGAGAAAGCAGTTCCAGTCTCTCCACCATTTTTATAATGGGATTTACAATGGGGGAGGCAATTCTCATGGCACATACCAAAGCAACAACTAAAAATACAGCGATAAAAATGATCATAGTGATAATGGAAATGTAAAATCCTTCCATAAGTTCAGATGTTTTGGCGGTTACACCGATGGACCAGCCGTCCGTATTTGGAATGGGGGCATATCCAACGGTAAGTGCATTACCTTTATAATGAATGTCTTCAATATCGGAATTACCAGCTGTCATGTTTTTTACCATCTTGGCTGCCTCAGAAATTGAGGAATCTGCATTGGCAGCTTCGATGTAATTATACTGTTGATTCACATTATCCTGATTCTTATGTGCAACAACAGTTCCTGTTTTATCCACAATGAATCCGTAGCCTGATTTGCCAAGGGAGATGTCATTGATCATTTTACTGAAAGAATCGCAGGAAAGCCTGGCAAATACAATACCTTTGCTTCCGTCACCTCTGATCGGGGCTGAGAGAATCATAATCATTTTTCCAGTTGTCTTGCTTAAGAGAGGGGAAGAGATATAAGTTTCTCCTCCGGTGGATTTCTGAAAATATTCCCTGTCACTGACATCGGTTCCATCCGAAGTGATTCCCTGGGGATTACAAACGACGATGGAATCAAATCCATTCTCCTGTGCCAGTTGATCCAGGTCATTCTTAAGCTGCTGTGATGCACTGGAGGTGATTCTTATTCTGTTATCTTTTGAGACTGCCTGGATTTTAGTCTTATAGATGAGTATGGAATTTTCAACCGAATGGTTGTAGGCGTTGGTGTTTTCCTGAATTCTCAGATGCATGTTATTTCTGGCATCCCGATAGACAATGATTGAATTAACAGTTCCAAAAAGAAGGGTAATAATTGTTGATAAAGCAGCGATACTGATCTGAAGCTTGCGTTTAATAGAGTTTTTGGTGCCGGTGTTAGGCTTTCGTTTTTTCTGTAACATTTTTTTCTCCTGGTCTGGGTTTTATTATTTTTCATCTTTTGTTAAAATTGGTTAATATGTAATCAGAGCAATTATAAAGCAAGAGGATAATGCTGTCAATTGTTCTTAATAAAAAAACAGGTACTGCCGCTGGGAATCCAGCTGGCAGTACCTGTCATAGAAAAATTTTTTATTTTTTTAATTCCTGCATCTTCATGGCACGAACCTTTAACGGAAGACCGAAAAGAGTGATGAAGCCTTCTGCATCGTGATGGTCATAGAGATCACCGGTGGTAAAGGAAGCAAGAGATTCACTGTATAAGGAGTATGGGGAAGTTGTGCCCGCTTTTATGATATTGCCTTTGTAAAGCTTGAATTTCACTTCTCCCGTTACGTATTCCTGAGTAGAGGTAACGAATGCCTGAACCGCCTCACGAAGTGGTGTAAACCATTTTCCTTCGTATACGATCTGCGCGAATTTATTTCCCATGTCTTTTTTCACTTCCATGGTTGCACGGTCTAAAACCAGCTCTTCCAGCTGCTGATGTGCCTCTAACAGAATGGTACCGCCAGGAGTTTCATAAACGCCTCTGGATTTCATACCTACAACCCGGTTTTCCACGATATCCACAATGCCGATTCCGTGTTTTCCACCCAGCTCATTTAATGTTGTTATAATATCGGATACCTTCATGGCTTTTCCGTTCACGCTGACAGGAATGCCTTTTTCAAAGGTCATGGTCACGTATTCCCCTTCTTCGGGTGCCTTTTCCGGTGATACACCGAGCACCAGAAGGTGATCGTAATTTGGTTCATTCGCTGGATCCTCAAGCTCTAAGCCCTCATGGCTGATGTGCCATAAGTTACGGTCACGGCTGTAGCTGTTGTCCGCTGAAAAAGGAAGATCGATGCCGTGCTGTTTGCAGTATTCTATCTCGTCTTCGCGGGACTGCATCGTCCAGATATCGGTCATACGCCATGGTGCAATGATCTTTAAATCAGGAGCGAGAGCCTTGATGCCAAGCTCAAAACGGATCTGGTCATTTCCCTTTCCTGTAGCTCCGTGGCAGATGGCGGTAGCTCCTTCCTTCCTTGCGATCTCAACCAGTCTTTTTGCAATGGCCGGACGAGCCATGGAAGTACCCAGCAGATATTTATTCTCATAAACTGCATTCGCCTGAACACAGGGGATAATGTAGTTGTCGCAGAAATCATCTACCAGATCTTCGATATATAATTTGGAAGCGCCGGATAATTTGGCTCTCTCCTCCAGACCATCAAGTTCATTTCCCTGGCCGCAGTCGATGCAGCAGCAGATAACTTCATAATCAAAATTTTCCTTTAACCATGGAATGATGGCAGTGGTATCAAGTCCGCCGGAATAGGCTAAAATTACTTTCTCTTTCATATATGATTCCTCCTCAATGGTTTTTGTATTTTCCTTGTTGAACTTTCATAAATATACAACAAAATCAGGAATAATGCAAGCATAAAATGAAAAATATAAAAACATCTTGCATAATATACAAAAGAGATGTATAATTATGAAAATCCTGGGAGGAACGTTAAAAGTCCGTTGAATGAAGCGGTCAGGACTGATACACAATAGAGAATAAAAAGGAGCGATGACGATGATTAAAGCAGGAATTATAGGATCAACCGGATATGCAGGCGGTGAGCTGGCAAGACTTTTACTCCAGAGAGATGACGTGGAGATCAAATGGTACGGTTCCAAAAGTTATGTGGACCAGAAATATGCTTCCATCTATCAGAATATGTTTGAAATCGTCGGCGATTCCTGCATGGATGATAATATAGAAGCATTGGCACAAATGGTGGACGTTATTTTTACGGCAACACCTCAGGGTTTTCTGGCCTCTGTTTTAAGTGAACAAATATTATCCAGAACCAAAGTCATCGATTTAAGTGCAGATTACCGGATTCAGGATGTAAACGTCTATGAAGAGTGGTATAAGATTCCGCACAAATCTCCTCAATATATAAAGGAAGCGGTCTATGGTATTCCGGAACTTAACAGAGATAAGATTAAAAAGGCAAGACTGATTGCCAATCCGGGCTGCTATCCCACCTGTTCGGAACTGACCATTTATCCGTTAGTAAAAGAAGGCCTGATTAATCCTGATACGATTATCATCGATGCAAAATCAGGAACTTCAGGTGCAGGAAGAGGAGCAAAGACTGACAATCTTTACTGCGAAGTGAATGAGAATATAAAAGCCTACGGAGTGGGGGTACACAGGCACACTCCTGAAATAGAAGAACAGCTCTCTTACGGTGCAGGAAAGCCGGTTACCATCAGCTTTACCCCTCATCTGGTTCCAATGAACCGGGGCATTCTTATAACCGCATATGCATCATTATCCAGTCAGGTTTCCTATGAGGAAGTGAAATCTGTTTATGACAAGTATTATGGAAGCGAGTTTTTCATCCGCGTACTGGATAAAGATGTGACACCGCAGACAAAATGGGTGGAAGGAAGCAATTTTGTTGATGTGAATTTTAAGATTGATCCCAGAACCAACCGGATTGTGATGATGGGGGCGATGGATAATCTGGTTAAGGGAGCAGCAGGGCAGGCAGTCCAGAACATGAACATACTTTTTGGGCTGGAGGAAAACAAGGGACTGAAGCTGATTCCTGTGTTTCCGTAACTATTTAACAACGATTGATCAGAGGTAAATTATGATAATTCGAACAATGACGATAGAAGATTATAAAGATGTTTTTGCACTTTGGTCCGGGATTAAGGGATTCGGAATCCGTGCGGCAGATGACTCCGAAGAAGGGATCGGTCGTTTTCTTCAGAGAAACCCGGATTTAAGCGTGGTTGCAGAAGAGAATGGAACCATAACCGGTTCAATCCTGTGCGGTCATGACGGGCGAAGAGGGACCTTCTATCATGTCTGTGTGGCAGAAGAATACAGGGAGCACGGAGTCGGTCATAAAATGGTACAGGAAGCGGTCAGCCGCTTAAGAAAAGAGGGAATTCATAAAGTGAATTTAATTGCCTTTTGCTCCAATAATCTGGGAAATCATTTCTGGAAAAAAGAAAATTTCACCTTCCGTGATGATTTGAATTATTATGATTTAGCCATCAGTGAAAATAACCAGACTAAATTTATCAGTTAACGGGGGAAATGAGATTATGAAATTAAAACGGATCAATACTGACTTTACTGTATGCAAATTAAGCGGACCGGAAGATCTGGCAAACCTGAATGAAAAATCAGGATTCTGGTTCATGGGAAAGACCGATGAGGAACTGTCTCTGGTATGCGAGACAAAATCAGTTCCGGAACACACTATGGAGAGGGAGGATGGGTTTCAGGCATTTCGGATTGAAGGTGTTCTTGATTTTTCCCTCATTGGTATCCTTTCTAAGATATCAACGGTGCTGGCGGATCATGGAATCGGTATTTTTGCCATATCCACCTTTCAGACAGATTACATACTTGTTAAAAAAGAGCAGTACGAAAATGCTTTAGAGGAGCTTGCAAAAGCAGGTTATACCATAATCGGCGACAGGGAGGACGTGTAATATGAAACAGATAAACGGAGGAGTAACAGCAGCAAAGGGATTTAAAGCTGCATCAACGGCAGCGGGCATTAAATATAAAAACAACAGGAAAGATATGGCGATGATTTATAGTGAGGTTCCATGTAAGGCAGCAGGTACATTTACTACCAATATCGTAAAAGCTGCTCCGGTTAAATGGGATAAAGAGATCGTGACCAGTTCGCCATTTGCCCAGGCAGTTGTAGTAAATGCAGGAATTGCCAATGCATGTACCGGAGAAGAGGGATTCTCTTACTGCAGCCAGACTGCAAAAGCGGCTTCTCAGTGTCTTTCTATTCCGGAAGATTCTGTTCTTGTAGCCTCTACCGGTGTTATAGGAATGAAGCTCCCCATCGACCGCATCACAGAGGGTGTAAAGGCAATGTCAGTGATGCTGGACGGCAGCGAGGAAAGCGGAACCGCTGCAGCACAGGCCATTATGACAACCGATACCGTGAAGAAGGAAGTGGCGGTCCGGTTAGAGGCTGGCGGAGCTGTCATAACCATTGGAGGCATGTGCAAGGGCTCTGGAATGATTCACCCTGACATGTGCACCATGCTAAGCTTTGTGACCACAGATGCTGCGATTTCCAAGGAACTTTTACAGGAAGCATTACGGGAAGACATCAAAGATACGTACAACATGATATCGGTGGACGGAGATACCTCTACCAACGACACGGTTCTTCTTCTGGCAAACGGGATGGCTGGTAATAAAGAGATTACCGAAAAAAATGAAGATTATCAGTTATTTATAAAGGCACTTAATTTTGTGAATGAAACGCTGGCAAAGAAGATGGCAGGGGACGGAGAAGGCTGTACGGCTTTATTTGAAGTAAAAATTATCGGCGCAGAGACAAAGGCACAGGCTGTGACTTTATCAAAATCAGTCATTACGTCCAGTCTGACTAAAGCAGCCATATTCGGTCATGATGCCAACTGGGGACGAATTCTTTGTGCTATGGGATATTCCGGAGCCACCTTTGACCCTGAAAAAGTGGATCTGTATTTTGAAAGCGCAGCAGGAAAGCTTCAGATCATTGAAGATGGTGTGGCACTTCCCTACAGCGAGGAAGAGGCAACAAAGATATTATCCCAGCCGGAAGTGACTGCGATTGCTGACATCAAGATGGGAGATGCTTCTGCAACGGCATGGGGCTGTGACCTGACCTTTGACTATGTGAAAATCAACGCAGATTACCGTTCTTAAGAATAGGGAGCAGACCCAAAGAAGGAGAGGAAAAATAAATGGAGCTGGATCAGAGCATTATGCAGAAAGCCGAAGTGTTGATTGAAGCACTTCCTTATATACAGAGGTTTAACCGTAAAACGATCGTGGTAAAATACGGCGGCAGCGCCATGGTAGATGAAGAACTGAAAAAACAGGTAATCCAGGATGTGGTACTTTTGAAGCTGGTAGGATTTAAGCCTATTATTGTCCACGGCGGCGGAAAAGAGATCAGCAGATGGGTGGAGAAGACCGGCATGGAGCCTCATTTTATCAATGGCTTAAGGGTGACGGATGAAGCCACTATGGAGATTGCAGAAATGGTTTTAAACCGGGTGAACAAAAGCCTGGTACAGCTTGTCAATGAGCTGGGGGTTAAGGCTGTGGGAATCAGCGGGAAAGACGGTATGATGCTGAAATGCCAGAAGCGCTATTCCAATGGAGAGGACATTGGTTTTGTAGGCGATATCACAGAGGTTGATACCCAGATTATTAATGATCTTCTGGAAAAGGATTTTCTTCCCATCATCTGTCCCGTAGGCTTTGATGAGGACTTTAAAACCTATAACATCAACGCAGACGACGCAGCCTGTGCCATTGCAACAGCCATGGAGGCAGGGAAACTGGCTTTTTTGACGGATGTGGAGGGCGTTTACCGGGATTTTCAGAATAAGGATTCTTTAATTTCTGAAATGTCAATTCATGAAGCTCAGGAGTTCGTAAGCGGAGGAACTCTTGGAGGCGGAATGCTCCCCAAACTTCAAAACTGCATTGATGCCATGAAACACGGGGTGTCCAGAGTACATATTATGGACGGAAGAATTCCCCACTGTCTGCTGCTTGAGATCTTTACAAACAAAGGAATCGGAACTGCAATCGTAAGCCCGGGAGAGGAGCGTTTTTATCATGCTGAATAAACAGGAATATATCGATAAGGCGGAATCAGAGATTTATAAGACCTATAACCGTTTTCCAGTTGTCTTTGACCATGGGGACGGAGTAAGGCTTTATGATACGGAAGGAAATGAATACCTGGATTTTTTTGCAGGAATTGCAGTAGCTGGTCTTGGCTATAATGATGCGGAATTTAATGAGGCGGTAAAGGCTCAGGTAGATAAACTGCTTCACATTTCAAATCTCTATTATAATGTACCGTCTGTAGAGGCGGCAGGACTGCTTTTAAAGGCAGCCCAGATGGATAAAGTGTTTTTTACCAACAGTGGAACGGAAGCCATTGAGGGAGCTTTAAAAATCGCCAGAAGATACGCTTATAATAAGGACGGCGGTCATGACCACGAAATTATCGCCATGAACCATTCGTTTCACGGAAGAAGCCTGGGGGCACTTTCCGTAACCGGAAACGATCATTATCAGGAGCCGTTTAAACCCTTAATCCCCGGAATAAAGTTTGCCGATTTCAATGATCTGGAAAGTGTGAAGGCTGTTGTAAATGAAAAAACCTGTGCCATTATTATGGAAACTGTTCAGGGAGAAGGAGGGATTTATCCTGCCACCCAGGAGTTTTTATCCGGCGTAAGAGACCTTTGTGATAAAAATGATATTCTGTTAATCCTTGACGAGATACAGTGCGGAATGGGGCGCACAGGCTCCATGTTCGCCTGGCAGCAATATGGCGTGAAGCCCGATGTGATGACGGTTGCAAAGGCGCTTGGCAACGGAGTTCCAATCGGTGCATTCCTGGCAGCAGGAAAAGCGGCTACAGCCATGGTGCCGGGAGATCACGGCACTACTTACGGTGGAAATCCGTTTGTGACCGCTGCAGCGTACAAGGTTTTAGAGCTGTTTGAAAAACGGGATATCGTGAATCATGTAAAGGAAATTGGGGATTATCTGACCAAAAAGCTGGTAAAACTGAAAGAAGAGTATGATATCATAACAGCCAGAAGGGGGATGGGACTGATTCAGGGACTGGAATTTACCGTACCGGTTTCCCCTATTATCAGCCAGGCATTGATGGAGCAGAAGCTGGTTATAATCAGTGCAGGTACCAATATAATAAGGTTTGTTCCACCACTTGTAATTGAAAAAGAGCATGTAGATGAGATGGTGGAAAAACTGTCTGCTGTGCTGGAACAACAAAAATAAATACAATGACTGAAATAGGAGAGAGCCGATAACCGAGTAACTGGGTTATCGGCTTTATATCTTTACGGCTGACTTATTGACAGGCGTTTATCCGCAGCTTTCCAGTTGTCAAAAAATCATTTTAGGAACAGCAGATTTCTCTTCTTTGCATTATAATAAAGCTACCACGTGGAAAAAAGAAAGGAGGCAGACGAAAATGGATGCCGAAGACAGGATTTCTATGATTATCGTACTCATTGATGAGCACATAAAAGAGGAGTTTACTATCTTGCAGCTGTCTGCCTGGGCGGGTTATTCCCCTGGGTATTTTACCAGATGTTTCAAAAGTAAATTCGGAATTTCACCTATGGAATATGTTAGGCAGAGAAAGCTTTTAATGGCTGCAAAAGAAATTGCAAAAGGAAGACGGATTCTAGATGCAGCTTTGGACTATGGCTGGGAAACCCACAGCGGATTCACCAAATCCTTTACTTCTGTATTCGGATACTCCCCTGTTTTATTACGGGCTGTCTATGTTCGTGATGCCTCAGTAAAAGGAGACAGACATTTGATGGAAGCATATATAAAAACAACTCAGATATATAAAAAACCAGAGGAATTGTGGCAGATTCTGTGCCTTACATTAAAAGATAATAAAACAGAGTATGACAATAGGAAATTAAGAAAGATTTACGAGCTGGCAAAATCATTACATGAAGGAGAGAAAAGAAAATCCGGAGAGGAATATATCACCCACCCGTTAAATGTGGCTATTATCCTGGCTGATATGGGAGCAGATGAAAATACTGTCTGTGCCGGACTTCTTCATGATGTGTGGCGGGGAGAATATAAGGAAAAAATCTCTCTTGAGGCTGGATCTGATGTTAGTAGAATTCTTTTATCGTACGAAGAATTTAAGCTGACTCATAAAAGTGCTGATGACAGAGGAGCTCTGGTAGCGCTATCTGACCGCCTTCACAACATGAGAACAATTGAGTTTGTGGACCCGGAAACATGGAAAAGACGGGCAGAAGAAACAATGCGGATTTTTTCTCCCATTGCGTCTAAATGTACTGATTTCAGGCTTCGTTCTGAGCTTGATGAACGATCAATTAAGTTTCTATAATTGTAGATTTCTGTTGAATCCAGTTGAAAAACAACGAAAATGTCCTTGTACTTTTTTGAAAAGGCCGATATAATGGTAAAAAATAATGCCGGAAAGAGAGGAACATATTGATGATAAAGGATCTTACAGTATCTGGGTACTTAGAAGAACTGTCCTCCAAAAAGCCAACACCAGGAGGCGGAGGTGCGGCAGCTCTTGGGGGTGCCCAGGGCGTGGCATTAGGTGAGATGGTAATTAATCTGACTCTGGGAAAAAAGAAGTATGCAGATGTGGAAGAAGAGATGCAGCTTCTTCTTATAAAGCTGGAGGATATAAAGAAGGAATTCTTAAGGCTGGCTGATGAGGATGCAAAGGTATTTGCCCCGTTGGCGGCAGCTTATGGGCTCCCATCCGGAACGGAAGAGGAGAAAAAGCATAAGGCGGAGGTTCTGGAGACCCATCTTCTGGCAGCCAGTCTGGTTCCCAAGGCTGTGATGGAACAGTCACTTGAGGCGATTGCAGTCATGGATATTCTGGCTCGTAAAGGAAGCCGTCTGGCAGTCAGCGATGTGGGAGTGGGGGTAACATTTCTTCGTTCCGCACTTTTAGGAGCAAAGATGAACGTATCCATCAATACAAAATTTATGAAGCAGCGGGAAATCGCAGATAAGCTGGATCAGGAAGCAGACATGCTGGCTGAGACTGGAATGAGACGGGCCGATGAAATCTATGCAAACGTGGAGGCAGCGTTAAAGTAAAAGAAAAGGAGCAAAAGGCATCGTGATAACATTAAAGGGAGCAGCTGTGTCTGCAAAAATCAGAGAAGAAGTAACGGAGCTTTTACATGGGCTTTCAGGGGCAGCACCAAAACTGGCGATTGTAAGGGTTGGAGAACGGCCCGACGATATGTCATATGAGCGTGGTGCATTAAAGAAAATGGAGAACTTCGGTTTGCAGGCAGAAAGCTTTTCCTTTCCGGCAGATATTTCAGATGAAGACTTTCAGAAAGAATTCAGAAGAATCAATGATAATCCGGAGATAGACGGAATTTTACTCCTTCGTCCGCTGCCAAAACAGATCAATGAACGTGAAATCGAGCATATGATTGATCCGGATAAGGATTTAGACGGAATTTCTCCGGAGAATATCGCCCGCGTATTTGCCGGAGAGGATGAGGGCTTCGCTCCCTGTACGGCAGAAGCAGTAATAGAGGTGCTAAAAGCCAATGATATTGACATGTGCGGAAAACGGGCAGCTATTGTGGGAAGAAGTATGGTTGTGGGCCGTCCTCTTTCCATGCTCTTGCTAAAGGAGAATGCGACGGTTACCATCTGTCATACACGTACAAAGGAACTGGAAAAAACCTGCCGGGATGCGCAGATTTTAATAGCCGCTGCCGGAAAGGCCAAGATGATAGATGCCTCTTTCGTGGGAGCAGATGCTGTTGTAATTGATGTAGGGATTAATGTGGATAACGATGGAAAACTTTGCGGAGATGTGGATTTTGATTCACTGGACGGTATTGCCTCCATGGCAACCCCTGTACCGGGCGGTGTAGGAACCGTAACCACAGCGGTTCTGGCAAAGCATCTGGTGATGGCAGCCCAAAAGCATAGAAGCAGATGATAAAAAACAAATAAATAATGAAAAAGCGTCAGGAACCAGGAGGTATCACAGGATATCAGACCGGTTTCTGGCGCTTTCCTTTTATTGTTTCAATCTTTATTTCTTAGGAAGATCGGAATGATGAATTTCTTCCGAAAATTCCGTTAACAGCCGGCGGCGCTGTGCAGTATCTTCCGGTATGCGTTTTGGGTTCTGATTCTTCCTCTTAGTTGTGGCACGTACCAGGGGATAACAGGCGGAGAAAAACGCAACTAAAGCCATTCCTGTGAAAAATCCCAGAGTCTGTCCTTCTATAAACGGCATACTGAACATGGCGATGAGAAGACCTGCCAGCGTGAATAAGGAACTGTATGGGAATCCGCACAGCCGGCAGTTCCCTTCCGGTTTTCCATTTTTTTTACGGAAACGGATATGAGTAGCCATCAGCATGATATACGTAAAAAGAAGTGCAAATCCACCGGAGCTGATTAAAAACAAATATACTTGCGGAAAAAACAGTCCGAAGTAAAGAAACAGCAGCATGGAGCAGCCGGAAAACAGGATACCCCGATAGGGTACATCGGTTCTGTCTCTTATAAAACCAGGCCCCAGACCATCTTCTACCAGAGAACGAAGCATTCTGCCGATTCCGAACATGGCAGCTACCATGGTGGATAAAATTGCGCTGATTAATATAACTGTCATGGCAGTGCCAGCCCAGGTCATCTGATAACGGTTTAGGGCTGTCACCATGGGACTGACATCACCGGTTAAGGATGAAGTGGGTACCAGAAGCAGCAGAACGGAAATGCAGAGAATATAAAGTGATACCAGCCATCCTACGGTCAGATGAATTGCCCGTGGGATATTTCTTTCCTTATCACGTGTTTCGCTGGCTGCAAGTCCGATGATCTCAAAGCCTGCATAGGTAAAAAGTACGATCAGCATGCTGCCTGCCAGGCTTTTAATGCCTCCGGGGAGGAAGGGTTCAGACCTTAAGACCTGAAATCCCATTGGCTGATAACCGGGAACAAGTCCGAATACGATGAGAGCGCCAAAAAGAATAAATCCCAGGATAGCCACAATCTTTACTCCTGCAAGAATGCTTTCCAGACTGCTGAGCTGATTGGCACCCAGAAGATTAATAAGAGTCACTCCCAGAATCAGAATCGTTCCCAGAATTGGTATGGATATATTGGGAAACCATGTCCGAAACAGCAAAGATACAGCAGTCGCCTCACTTGACATGGCGATTACCATTCCGGTCCAGTAAACCCAGCCAACGACGAATCCGGCGCCCTTGCTTAAATATTCTGAGGCGAATGACCGGAAGGAACTGGAGGAAGGATTGGAGACGGTCATTTCAGAAAGAGCAAACAGGATGAAATAGACCATAACTCCGCATATCAGATAAGAGAGTATAATCCCGGGACCTGCGGCCTGTATGGCTACGGAAGACCCGAGGAAAAAGGAACCGCCGATCACGGTTCCCAGTGCCATCATTGTTAAGTGGCCTGCAGTCAGACCATTTGCTTTCTGTTTCATTGGGCTCCTCACTTTTTGCTTTTTATTTTATTATTTCTTTTATTGGAAAAGTTATACGAAATAAAAAAATACAAAAAAATGAGGAACGTTTCATTTCCTTATTCACTGTCCTCCATTACAAGATTGATGGATAGTGCTTCATTATAAGCCTGTTTGCATGCATCTAAGTCCTTATCCAGTAAAGCTTTGTAAATTGTTACATGGTTGTCCGGATCTTCGCTGTACTTCTTTTCCAGCCAGAGATTATTTTTCCTGGGTATGATCTCCAGTAAATACTGCCGGATAATGTTTTTTATTAATAAAAATAAATCAGCATAAACCGTATTGTGGCTGATGCGGAAAAGGTGATAATGAAATAAAAGATCTTCTTCTACTAATATCTGTAAGCAGTCTTCAGTAGCTGTTTGCTGAAAGCGTTCCCGGGCTGCCAGATACCGGTCCAGCTGCTTTTTTAAATTCTCCAGATCATGACTGGTGGCATGAATCATCGCCAGTCTGCAGCACTCCACCTCAATCAGCATACGCAGAGAATAGATTTCATCAATTGGTTTTTTTGAAGAAAAGAAGTCTGAAATGTCATAAAAAAGGTCTCCAAGAGAGAATTTTTTAATGTAAGTCCCTTCCCCCACCTTCGTCTCCACAATCCCTAACGTATTCAGTTTCTGAAGTGCCATTCGAACTGTCAGGCGGTTTACACCATAAAGCTCTGCCAGGCTGCTCTCAGATGGCAGCTTTTCGCCGATTTGCCATTCATCTGCAAGAATGGATTGTTTCAGACTTTCACATACTTGTTCCACAGCTGATATATGTGTAATTTTTCTTGGTTTTTTATCATTCATCTTTTTTCACTCGCTTTTTTTAGTTATCACTATTTTGGCACAAAACGTCTGATATTGCAATTCCTTTTCAATGGGGCTCCCATGATTTTGGATAAATAGAAATATGAGTTATATAAAATGCACAATAAAATGGATCTAAAATTAGATAAAACATAAAATTATAACAATGTATTGACAGCGGACTTAAGGTGATGTACGATTAACCTAGCGAACAAGTGAACAAACAAACAAGGAGGTATTACATGAAAATTACAAAGGTTGATGTGTTTCAGATTAACTATCCGGAGAATCCGAACTGGAAGCCGGTATTGTGCAGGATCTATACGGACGAAGGAATTTACGGTGATGGAGAAGCCGCAATGGCTTACGGAATCGGCTCTACAGGTGCATTTGGAATGGTACAGGATTTATCCAGACTTATTATCGGAATGGATCCACTGGATAATGAGGTGATTTGGACTAAGCTTTATAAGCAGACGTTCTGGGGACAAAATGGCGGGTGCGTTTTTACGGCAGGAATGAGTGCTATTGATCTGGCATTATGGGATATACGAGGGAAATTCTTCGGAGTGCCGGTCTATAAGCTGCTGGGAGGAAAACGCCAGGATCATTTAAGAACCTATGCCAGCCAGCTGCAGTTCGGATGGCAGCCCTCCATGGAAGCAGCTTATACAACAGAGGACTATGTAAGATATGCAAAGAAAGCCGTTTCTGAAGGGTATGACTGCATAAAGATTGATTTTTTTACTTACAAGGAGGATGGCACAAGCTACAGCGATACAGAACGAACCACACTTTTGCCGCCTGAGAGGCTTCAGACAATTGCAGGACGGGTAGAGGCAGTCCGTAACGCAATCGGACCAAAGGTAGATTTAATCATAGAAAATCATTCCTTCCTGGATGCGCAGTCTTCTGTACAATTTGGGAGAGCAATTGAAAAATACAATATTTTCTATTATGAAGAGCCTAATACTCCGGATCCTGTAACAGCACAGTACATATCAAAAAGCCTGAATTTCCCAATTGCCAGCGGGGAAAGAATCTATACCAGATGGCAGTATGCGAAATATTTTGAGAATGCCTCCCTGCAGGTAATACAGCCGGATCTTGGAACCTGTGGTGGGATCACGGAAGCAAAGAAAATCGCAGACATGGCTTATACCTACGATGTGGCAGTGCAGATTCACGCATGCGGCAGTCCTATCTGTACGGCTGCAGCACTTCAGATTGAATGTGTGATTCCTAATTTTGTGATCCATGAGCACCATATTGTGAATTTGTGTGATTTTAATAAAAAATTATGCAAATATGATTATCAGCCTGTAAATGGTAAATTTAAAGTTCCGGATCTTCCGGGTCTAGGGAATGAGCTGTCTGATTTTGTTATCAATGGGGAAAAGGTATCAATTGAAGGGGATAAGTTGTTCTGGTCCATGTAGTAATCGCATGCGGAGGAGGTATTTATTATGGGCAAAAATGGGGTTCATCAGGAAGATGGTGTTCTTGGTTTTACGGAATTGTGGGCGATTGGAATTGGTCAGGTAATCGGAGCAGGGGTGATCACCCTTATCGGACCCGCCATAGGTCTTACCGGTTATTCGGCCTGGCTGGCTTACTTTGTGGCGGTCTGTCTCGGTGCTGTCACCAATCTGCCGATTATCATTTTTTCATCTGTTACAAAGTACTCCGGAGGAGATTATTCCATCATCACGATGCTTGGGGGGCAGAAAGCTGGTGGAATGTACATCGTAGGATTTTCCCTGCAGACTCTGGGGATGTCACTGTTTGCCACAGCCCTTGGCTGGTATGTAAATTCCATGTTTCCTGATGCAAATGGAATGATTGTAGGGATCTTTTTCCTCTTTTTCTTTTACTTTATTAATATGCTGGGTGTTGCAAACATGGCCAGGGCACAAAAAGTGATGAGTGCGGTTCTGATCGCCTCTCTTCTTCTGTTCATTATCGCAGGTGCAGGTAAGGCTGATTTTACACCGGCCTTTGATTTTGGAAACAGCGAATTTTTTAAAGGAGGGAGTAAAGGGTTCTGGGCGGCAGTTATGCTGTTGGTCTACTCCTGCCAGGGGTATAAATTTAATGTGAATTACGGTGCCCAGACGAGGAATGCAACAAGGAATATGCCGTTATCCATGCTGGCTGTAGTACCTGTTCTGCTGGTGGTATACTGCGGAGCCGCCCTCATAGATTCTACGGTACTTCCTCTTGAGACGGTTGCCGGCCAGCCGCTTACTCTGGCTGCAGGAGAGATTCTTCCAAAGGCACTGTTCTACGTGTTTATGTTTGGAGGTCCTATCATGGCACTTCTGACAACCATGAATTCCAGTTATGGTGCAATGTGCGGTCCATTTTTAAAAGCTTCCAGAGACGGATGGTTTCCGGAAAAACTGGGAGCAGTGAACCGGAAAGGGGGAGCTTATGTGGTTCTCACCATACAGCTGATTGTAGGGCTGATCCCGGTGCTGCTTGGATTTTCAGTAAAGACCATTGTAAACAATATGATGCTGATTATGTCTGTTTATAATTTCCTGTTGTTTTATTCCCTGACAAAGGTTCCGCAAAAGATGCCGGTTAAATGGGCAAAGGCCAGAATGCATATGAGTAATCCGCTGTATTATTCTGTCCTCGCAGTCGCATTTATTGTTCAGGCAGTAATCGCCTGGAATTCCATGCGGTCTTTAACACCGGCACTTGCTGGATTTAATATCACCGCGTTAATTATCTGCTTTACATATGCCATTTTGCGCCACAGATCAGGAAAGACGCATGTGGATACAGAAGGAATGGTAGAGTTAGGATAGAAAGGAAGTAAATAATTATGAAAATAACAAAAATTGATGTATTTCGCCTTCAAACTGCTGACAATCGTATGAACAGTCCAATCGGCTGCCGCATTTACACAGATCAGGGTATCTTTGGGGACGGTGAGGCAGGTATGGCTTACGGGACAGGGGGAAGTGCTGCATATGGCATGGTTTGTGACCTGGCGGAGCTTGTGATAGGAATGAACCCCCTGGATACGGAAGCAATCTGGGAGAAGATGTACAAAAGTACGTTCTGGGGGCAGAACGGCGGTCCGGTGGTATTTTCAGGAATTGCAGCCATTGATGTGGCCCTCTGGGATATTAAAGGGAAATATTTTAATGTGCCCTGTTATGTTCTGCTGGGCGGTAAGCTGAGAGATAAACTGCGCTGTTATGCCAGTCAGCTGCAGTTTGGCTGGGGGAAAGAAGGAGAGAAGCAGCTTTGGGCTGTGACTCCAGACGATTATGCAAAAAACGCCCTTCTGGCAGTGGCAGAAGGCTATGATGCCATTAAGATAGACTTTTTTGACCGGAACCAAAAGGGGGAAAAGCTGACTTCCTTAGATACTACAGGACTTCTCGACCCGAAGAAACTGAGAATGGTTGAGGCCCGGATGAAAGCGGTCAGAGAGGCTGTTGGTCCTGATGTAGATATTATAATGGAAAATCATTCTTATCCGGATGCTTTAAGTGCGGTGCAGCTGGGAAGACTGGCGGAGCAATACGGGATATGGGCATTTGAAGAACCTAATACTCCTGGTATCAAAACATCAGAATATATTACTAAGAATATTTCCGTCCCCATTGCGAATGGAGAGAGGATATTCAGCCGCTGGCAGTATGCTCCTTATTTTGAAAAGAATTTAATACAGCTGGCCCAGCCGGATATTGGAAACTGCGGAGGAATCACAGAGGTGAAGAAGATCTGTGATCTGGCATATATTTATGACGTTGCCATTCAGATTCATGTGGCAGGCAGTCCTCTGGCAACCAATGCGGCTCTTCACTTAGAAGCAGCTATCCCCAATTTCACCATACATGAGCATCATGTCTGCAATCGCATGGAAACCTCAAAGAATCTGACAAAATACAATCTCCAGCCGGAAAATGGATTCTTTACACTGCCCACGCTTCCGGGTATTGGAAATGAATTTTTGGAGTCAGCCATCAGCAGTGCGCGTATGTTCCAGTCAATTGAATAGAAGGAACTGGTTAAAAACAGGCTGTGAAGCAGATGGCTCACAGCCTGTTTTGCTATAATTATTTTTTCCTTGCCCGGATTAAATACTGATAGGTAGTAAATGCATCCATACTGCTGGTACTGATGGAGCAGAGCTGTTCAATCAGCTTTTGCTGGGCAGGTGTGATATAGATCCTGTTAACTCCAATATCTTCAAGCTGATAACCAGCCTGGGAGAACATGCGTGTGATCTCATTTTTTGTGAAGAACCTCAGATGGGTCTTATCAAGTATTCCACTTTCCTCATAGGTAAAGTATCCGTTTAACAGATTACTGACTACCGAAATATGCATGATATTGGGGATGCTTGCCAGTATGGCTCCGCCTGGTTTCAGATACCGTTTCATATTTTCCAGTACAGCGCCAGGCTGATGAAGGTGTTCCAGTACATCTCCAAAAATAATATAGTCGAAGTATCCTTCCTCATAATCCAGATTTTCTTCCACATTGCCCTGGGTTACAGGGAATAGCATAGATGAGATATTCCAGGCGCCTTCATCCAGTTCGATTCCGTGGGGCTCAGAAGAGGGGTATTTCTTCTTAATGGCAAGCAGGGAGGCACCGCAGGCACACCCTACATCCAGGACTCTTATGGGAGCTTCTGAAGGATCCTTAATCAGTGCCAGAATATCCGGACGTGGGAACAGGGAATAATTCAGCCGTACGTTCCATTTCTGATAAAAATGATTGTAATCGCTCCAGCGGGCCTGATTGCTTTGCTCCACACCAAAGGTGTAAACATAGCCGTGGTGGCATAAATAAGTGATTTTTTTCAGTTTAAGAAGCTGAAAAGAAAAATCCTTTTCTGTAACTTCCTGGGTCAGATACTGTTCATCAAAGCCGCCCCTTTCGTCATAGAGATCTCTGCGTAAAAGCACGGTGTTGCAGGAAGGCATTAAAACCGGATCCATCTGTTCATCTCCGGGCAGATTGTGTTCATCAGCATAAATGCTGGCCCGGTCAATAGGGGAATTAAAATCTGTCAGACCAAAGGCGGGTCCGTTAGTGACAGCATTAACGGCTCCGATGGAATCTTCCTTATAAAGGGACATGCGCAGATGGAACAGAGCATGGGGAAGCAGTGCAGAGCCTTTTCCCAGAAATAATAAATCTTCTTGTTTATCAGTAAGCTCACTGGCTTTATTAAATGCTGCGCCAGGTGTCAGACCTTTTACAGAAATGATCCTGATTTCATTTTGCTCCTTCAGCCATTGGGAGACATCGGCAGAACTCTCATCATCCATAACAATGATCGTTTTTACACCTTCTCTGTTTAAGACGCATGTCTGTATAATTGCTTTCATCATATTTAGACCGGGGACAGAAGGAATTAAGAAAGCGGCAGCCGGTATCTGGGCTGAATGGCCCTTTTCCAGGTCCTTCATACTTGCAGTCAGTCTTTTAACGTCTTTTGGACTGCTGCATAAGAACAGGCTGTGAGCGTAGCAAAGATAAGCCCGCTTGAGATTGCCGTTCAGATGATAATAATCCCCCATTTCTTCATATGTTTTATAGTTTCTGCTGTTTTTTGCAGCTTCAAGGTGCAGATCCTGAATGTCCATGAAAACTCCTTTCAAATATTCATATTTCTATAATGTTATTACTCTCTTATCAGTATATTCTCCAGGTACATGCCGATGTGCGAAACACGGCCGGGACAGGCATTTGATAGAAAAAACATTGCTAATAATATAAAATTCGGATAATTTGTTAAGAAAAGCTTAAGTATTGTTGAATTGAATGAAAGAGTCTAATTTGTTATAATAACTATGACTGTATTAAAAAGAAGGTCAAAATACTACACCAATAGAAGGGGAAAAAAATATGATGAGTATGAGTTTGTATTCCACAATTATTGCCGTTGTTCTGATCGCAGGTTTTCTGGCAATCCTGATGTCAGGCTATGTAAAGGCTCCGCCAGATATGGCATTTATTATTTCCGGTTTAAGAAGAAAGACAGTGATCGGAAAAGCCAGTATCAAGATTCCGTTTCTTGAACGAATTGACAAATTAAGTTTAAAACTGATTCCGATTGATGTTAAGACATCCACTGCAGTTCCTACTGCGGATTACATTAACATTCAGGTTGACGCAGCAGTAAATGTAAAAATCAGCAGTGATCCAACCCGCCTTTCTCTGGCAGCAGAGAACTTCTTAAATCAGGATACGGAATACATAGCCCGGGTGGCACGAGAAGTATTAGAAGGTAATATGCGTGAAATTGTAGGCCGCATGAGACTGGAAGAGATGGTCAGCGACCGTATGAAATTCGCGGAACTGGTAAAGGAAAATGCCATGCCGGACATTGCAGCCATGGGACTGGATATTGTCAGCTTTAATGTACAGAATTTTTCCGATGCCAATGGTGTCATCGACGACCTTGGTATTGACAACATATCACAGATCAAGAAGAAAGCAGCCATTGCAAAAGCAGAAGCGGATAAAGAAATTGCCATTGCAAAGGCATCTGCTGACAAACAGGCCAATGACGCAAGGATCAACTCTGAGCGGGAAATAGCGATCAAGAACAATGAACTTGATATTCAGAAATCTGACTTAAAGAAATACGCTGATGTGAAAAAGGCAGAAGCAGATGCTGCATACCAGATCCAGCAGGAAGAGCAGCGTAAGACAATTGAAATCACATCGGCTGATGCAGATATTGCAAAGCAGGAGAAGGAAGTACTGATTAAGCAGCGGGAAGCCGAGGTTATGGAAAAGTCTCTTGATGCGGAAATCAGAAAGAAAGCGGAAGCTGATAAATTTGCCAGACAGCAGAAGGCAGAGGCCGAGCTTTATGAGCGCCAGAAGAACGCAGAAGCAAAAAGGTTCGAAAAGGTTCAGGAGGCAGAAGCCCAGAAAGCAAGTGCAGAAGCCGAGCGTTATACAAAAGAGCAGGAAGCCCAGGGAATCCGTATGGTGGGTGAAGCGGAAGCCGAAGCCATTAAGGCAAAGGGTCTTGCGGAAGCCGAAGCCATGGAAAAGAAAGCCCAGGCATACCAGAAATACAACAATGCGGCTGTTGCCGAGATGATCATCAAGGTATTACCGGATGTAGCAGGTAAGATCGCAGAGCCCCTTTCCCAGATTGATAAGATCACGATCATCGGAGGCGGGGAAGGCGGCAGCCTTGATTCCGTATCCGGCAATGTTCCGGCCGTTATGGCAAAGCTGTTTGAATCCATGAAGGAAACTACCGGGATTGACTTAGGAGATATCGTAAAGGCAGGAACCTATGATGCGAAGGTAAACAGGAATATTAACATCAGCGGTGTGCCGGAGATAACCATTAAGCAGGAAGATAAGGCGGTGGTTGAGAAAACAGAGGCAAAAGCAGATATAGATGAGGGTATAGATACAGATACAGAACCAACAGAATAATGAAGATGGCGGTATCGGAGAGAAAATCTCTGGTACCGCTTTTTATGTGGAATTTTTACTTCCATAAATAATGCGATACCATGTGATGAAAATGTCTACAGTTGTAATGCAGAACAACCTATAGATTGACCAAAGTTGATACCAAAGTTGATATGATCGACAAAATCTTACCAAAAATTACATGTAGGGTGTTATTTATTACATGAATGAGTTTTTTGTAACAATTTATTATATAATTAAAATAATTTAATCTTGTATGTTCTATAAAGTGAGATTTTAGAAAAAAGGAGATAAAATGTTATGGCTGAAATCTATTATGTAAAAGAAGGCGCTTTATTGAAATGTTCCTTTGGAACATCAACAAGCCAGTTAATGGTACCTAAAAGTCATGGGGCAAAGATTGGGGGTAAGAACCAGGCAACGGTGGCTGATCATATATCCAATGAAAATATTATGCCCTTTGGATTGTGTACCAAGACTGACCCTCCGGTTCCATGCAATCCACTAATTGCGCTGAAATGGATCAATGGGAAAAAAGATCATCAGCTTCAGGGAGAAATGGTATTGCTAAATACGTGTATGTTGCCTTGTATGCAAGGTGGAATTATAAAAATAAACCAGTCAGGGCAGTAGAAATAGAAATAGATCAGGGAGGTAAGTTAATATGCCGGTAATAACCTATTCTCAGCTAGCTACAAATTTGGAGTGTATTCAGCAGATAAAAGAAGTAATAATAATTCAGGAAATTAATGAGCATGGAGTAATGCATCTGACTGCAATACTGGATGAAAAAAGCAAGGATAGTTATGTGAAAAAAAATTTAAAGGATGAACAAATTACCTTAAAAACAAAGGAAAAAGATTCTAAAGTTCTTTTTAAGGGTATGATACGGGAAATCCAAACAGAGACCATAAGCGGATTATATTATCTAAAGGTTTCTGCAGTTTCCAATTCATTTAAAATGGATTTAAAAAAGGAGTCCCATTCGTACCAGGATAAAACCATGACTTATAAGAAGCTTCTGCAGAGTATTGAAAAAAAGTACCCGGGTGGAGATATCATAGACTATGTTTCAGAGGGAAATAATCTGGATAGACTGATTCTTCAATATCAGGAGACAGATTGGGAATTACTAAAAAGATTGGCTTCCCATTATCATACAGGGCTAATACCTTCAATTCTCCATGATTCTCCCAAAATCATGTTTGGAATTTCAGCCGGTATCGACAGGGGAACCATAGAAACTCCCAGATACCATATAACAAAGGATGTTGAATTCTTTATGAAGTATTCTGAAAATTCAGATACAGAAATTCAAGAGCAGGATGCAGTGGAATTTCACATAGAATCAGAAAATAATTATGAAATTGGAGATCACATTGTCTATCAGGGTATCTCTTTATACATAAAGTCAAAAAGAGCAGAGGTGGTTCATGGTATCCTCAACTTTTATTATAAACTGTCCACCAAAAAAGGATTTAGCACAGAGGAGCTGCATAACCGGCAGTTGGCAGGGATTTCCCTGAAAGGCACTGTTATTGATATAATACGGGATAAAATAAAAGTTCATCTTGAAATAGACCATGATCAAAAGAAATCAACAGCCTGGGAATTTCCTTATGGATCCCCATATACTGCCAGAGACAGTGTTGGCTGGTACTGTATGCCGGAAAAGGGAGACACTGTGCTGATTCAATTTCCTACATGGGATGAATCAGATGCAGTAGGAAGCGGGTCTGTTCGTGTAAAAGAGGAAGATTCTGATGATATGGAAGACCCTGATGTTAAAATATTCCGGACCAGAGATGGAAAAGAAATCCGTTTTAGTCCGGATGAAATCCTTATCACCTGTGTAGAGGATGAAGTTTATCTGCGTCTTAATCAGGAATCAGGTATAGAGATAATCAGTTCCGGTCCTATCCGGTTTCAGTCAGACAAAGGAATTAAGCTGGAAGCGGATGAGACAATAAAGCTTGTTGCAAAGGAGCAGGTCCTTTTAAAATGCAAAACAAGTCAGATTCTTATTGACGATAAAATTGATCTATGCGGAGAGGAAGTAAAAATCAATTGATATAAGGAGAAATTATGGAATATTTTTTGATGATGCCTGATGAGAGAATTGGAAATAGATTAAAAATTCAGCCAGATACTGTGGATTTTGAGACAACTGAAGCATGTTCTGTCTATGCTGATTTTAAAGAAGATACTGTGTTTGTAGATTATTTACCAATCAGGCAGTTGTTTCGCCATGCTTTTTATGTATCGGATGATTTTAAGGAGCTTTTAGATCTTTATTCAGATAAACTGAATGCTTTTCCAGTTTTTATAACTGATAAGAACCAGAAAGGGCAAAAGGTATACTGGCGGGTTGCCATTGAACTGGCGGATTGTGTAGTTAAAGAACAGAATATGAACTATGCCAGTCTAACTTTAAACAAAAATGGAATTAGTGGTAAGCATATTTTCCGGATAGCCTTTGAAAAGCAGGAGTATCTGATCGTATCTTTGAATCTGGCAGAAACAATTCTAAGAAAAGAGCCTGCAGGAATCCGATTTTTTTCTGTAAAGCTTCAGGAGGAAAACAATGAATAACAGACAATATTCGTTTGAGGATATCATAGTTGATATTCCAATAGAAATCAGCTGTATTAAATCACTGAAGATAGAACTATGTCCGGGTGAACACGGAAAGGCTTATTTATTAGGTATTTTAAAAGAGGAAAGTTATCAGGGAATTCACAGACTGACCAGTAAAACCGTTGTAAGAATTAAGGTTAAAAAAGATACAGGCGAAGAGACTCTTTTTTCCGGGATTCCTGTAGGAATAACTATAAGGCAGGATCGAAGCGTTTATGAAGCAGAAATAATAATGAAAAGTGTTTCGTTTTTAATGGATGTTAAAAAGAAGAACAAAAGCTTTCAAAATAAAGACAAGCCTTTTTCCCGGTTGTTTGAAACTCTTTTGAATGAATATGGAGGAGATGTGCTGGATCTTGCTTCCCATGGCAAGTCACAAGTGTCCGTATTGGTTCAGTATGGGGAAACCGATTGGGAATTTTTAAAAAGAGCGGCTTCCCGGACAGGTGCCCAGGTATATCCTGACGTCCGTTTTGATATTCCTAAGATATTTGTTGGGGTACCGTCAGGTGAGACAGCTGCAGAGACAGGTAAAAACCATGTTATTACTAAGAATGAAGGAAAATACCTGATATTAGACAGTAATTTCAGTGGCTGGACGGAGCAGGATGTAATATCCTGGGAATTTGAGAGCACCACACATTATGGAATTGGAGACAGGATTTCCTATGAAGGATTTTCTTTCATCATAGAAGAAAAAACAATAGAAATGAAGGACGGATTCTTAAAGTGCCGCTATGTTTTGAAAAATAAAAATGGGATGAAAGAGCATGTCATTAATCATACCGGGTTAAAGGGGACTGCTATAGAAGGAACGGTGTTGGCTGTTAAAAGAGACAAAATAAAGATTCATTTATCCATAGATAAAAGCCAGTCTTTATCAGAGGCTGCATGGTTTCCATTTCTTACACCTTATGCAGCGGAAGGCTCTACGGGATGGCACAGTATGCCGGAAGAAGGCGAAAAGGTTCTTCTGTGTTTTCCAACAGAAAAGGAAGAGGACGCTTATGCCGGAATGGTCCTTCGTACCGATGGTGATAAAAATTCAAAAACCAGAAAATCAAATGTAAAATATTTTAGTACAGAGCAAGGAAATGAACTGGCCTTCAAGCCTGAGAGTATATCTATCAGTACCAGAGGAAATGCGCTTCGAATGAAGCTTGATGAAAGTTCAGGAATCAGAATAAAGAGCTGTCTTGATATTCATTTAAATGCTGAAAAAATATCAGGTAGCTTTGGGGATATTGAGTTGCAGTCAAATGAGAAGATTGTGCTTGCAACTCCTACTTCCAGCATTATTGTTGATGATATTGTACATATAAAAGGCTGAGGGAGAGATAACTATGAATAATAGAACAGATTCAGAAGAAATTATGAGAAAGCTGAAGGAGGCAAAGAAGGGGGAAGAACAGGAAATATATACCCTGGAAAACAATATCCAAAACGGATTTATCGTGGTGAAGTACAAAAAGTATGACGTAGAGGAAAAGGAAATCATGGATGGCAGTCTGGCTATGATGATGCCATCTGATTTTAAATTGATGGATGAGGACCTTGCTAAGGTTAAATATCCAGGAGAAGATCGTCCGGATTATATTTATAGCGGAGAGGATACTACAGTCAACTTAACATTTACAATGGAGGAAAGCGGTCAGATAGAAAATGATGAAGTAAAAGAGGCTAAAAACATTCTGGAAAAGCAGATTGCCCGCCTTTATCCGGCATCAAAAATTGAGGATAGTCAGACGGTTAAGGCAGGAGAAAAGGATATCAGCTATTTTGGCTTTGATGTTCCGCTGCTAGATGGAAAGATATATAATCTTATGTTTTTTATGGAGCACCGGAGCTGTCTGCTTATGGGGGCATTTAATTGCAGTATTCATCAGAAAAAACAATGGAAAAAGGTAATATTGCAGATGCTGATGACCATAAAAGAAAAGCTCCAGCCAGAGGAATCAGGTCAGGAAAAAGGGCTGAATGCAGAAAGCAGGTGATCTTATGCCATCAGATAATATGTCACCTGCCTTAAATCGTTTTCACGAAAAAGATATATTTCCCTCACTGGAGCTGGCGTTAAATGATTTGGAACACAATTTTCAGAATAATTTAAGTGAAATGAAAAAACAGTACTTAGAAAGTTTTAAAAGTATATGTGTAAATATTGCAAAAATTCAGGAGAACGATCAAATCAGGATCGGATTTCTTATCTTTCATCTTCTTAGAACCAATATCATAAACCATGACTATACATATGCAGTCATGGTTTATGACAAGAATTGGTATGTAAATGAGGGAGTTCGAGTAGGAGAAGCAGACTTTTCATTTATTTATAAGCATTATGAAGAACTATGGAAAAAACTGGAGCGTGAATCAAAAAAGTATATCGGACAGATTAATGTTGCTGATATAGAAGGAATCATGCTGAAACTGTTAAATCCATTTCATAAATATGTTACGGAACTGATGCGCTGCAGCCTGATGGAGGTTCTGGAGATAAGTGAGTATGAGGCTTTTATCAAAGAGAAACATTTTGAGATCCAGACTGGGGAGTACTTTGAGTTGTGTGACCTGGTACATATGGAAGATCGGGAAAAGGACTTGGAAGAGAGAAAACGATGCCTAGAGGAGAGCAAGGATCAGTCCTGCTGTTTTCAGGATTTTAGGAATCTGGATTTAAAGGAGCAGTCTTATTGCGGAAGAGACTTACGTTATGCAGATTTTCGAAAGAGCAGCATGGAGGGAATACGGTTAAGGAATTGTCTGCTGATAGGAGCTCGGTTTAAAGAGAGCGATTTAAGAGGGGCCAGTTTAATGGTGTCAATGATCCATGATGCATGTTTTGAAAAAGCGGACTTAACCAGGGGAAATCTACAGTACTGTGTGGCATTTACTGGAAAAAATCATGCAAACGAGTGGAAGAATACAGGATTTACTGGGGTGAGTTTTAAGAATGCCATATTGAAGGAAGCAGACTTCAGCAAAGCTACGATAATGGGCGGAGATTTTGAGGGGGCTGATTTAAGGGGAGCAATCTTTAAAGATGCAGTCCTATATCGGAGTCGTTTTAGTAAAAAACAGCTGGAACAGTGCGAATTCAGTCAGGAACAGCTTGATCAAATAAAGCTCCTGCCGTAAAATGAAAGGAGAGATGCTATGCTTGGATTGGGAAATGCGCTGAAGAAAGTAAAATCACTGGTCCCAAAAGTAGTAAATGCCGGGAAAAAGGCAGTCAAAACAGCTGCGAAGAAGGTGGCCCACAGTGCACTTGGCAGGGCTGTGGCTTCCATTCCCTCAGCAGTACGTGCCGGTGCAGTCAAGGTTGGACAGATTACAAGGAAAGCTGTGGCGGCCATACCGAAGATAATAGAACCTATCAAGAGAAAAGCCGTAGAGAAGGTTGATCAGATAAAAAACTCGGTTACTGGCAAGGTTGCCCAGATAAAAAAAACAGTTAATACGGCGGTTGGACAGGCAAAAATAACAGTTGACCAGATGCAGAATGCTGTTGACCAGAAGGTATCCGAATTTATCACGGTGACAGAGCCGAAAAATAAACGGATTGTGGAAAAGTTGAAAGCAGAATTGGCAAACACCTATTCAGATTTGATGCGGGGAGTAACAACTCAAGGAGCATCGCCTGAGTATATATTATTAACGACCAGTCCCATATTGCTGGAATTTTTTCTAAAGTACAGAAGAGCAGTAATAGAAGAATATCCCATGTTAGAGCTTCCGGTTCCAGTGCTTAGAGGACCACTGAATTTTATTAGAAACCAAATCACAAATAAGGGAGCAGCAGCAGGCTCATTTATTTATAAGCAGAATATTCCTGGATTATCTGATTTTGTAGGAGAATTAACCGATCAGAGAGGTCCCGGGGCAGAAAGTAATGCATTTTCAGTAGTTGGTGCGGGGGTCAGAGGAGTTGTGGTGAAGGGACTGCTGGGAACAGTAGACGGAATTGCCACCCTGATAGAAGACCCGGTTACGGCTTTGGAGGGGATTAATTCCATTGTTGCACATCCAGACGAAAGTATTCCGGCTATCTGTGATGGGGTAAAGACCTTTTGGGATGATAAGGTAGTCAATGGGAGTCCGGAAGACAGAGCGGAGGTGGTTGGACAGGCAGTTTTTGAGGTTGCCACGTGGCTTATTGGCGTTGGAGAGGTAAAGACAGGAACTACTGTGGGAAAAACGGCTAAAATGGTCCAAGGTGCTGAAAAGATAGACGACATATCTCAGGTGGGTAAAATATCAAAAACATTAAAATTGACTAAAAAGGCAGAATTAGTAAAGGATTCTCTAAGAATAGCAAAATCAACAGTTATCGAAAAAACTGCATCAAAGATAAATAAAGCATGGTTAAAGAACTTAGGAAAAGCAACAGCAAAAAGTTTTGATGATGCAATTATGAAAGCAGGGAAAAAAACAGGAAATATTATCGATGACATAAGAATGGGCATGAACAAAGGACCCAAACTAGCCTTTGAAACAGTTGGAGATTTTGATTCATTATCCAATACTGGAGATTTGATAACAGATTATTTATCAAATGTAAAGAAAATGGTTAAGAATAAACTGGATAGTACTGGAAATCATAAAGTTAATATAAAACCTAAGGTAGAAGCGGATGATTTGTCTAAGTCCATTAAGAAGAGCGGAGATGGTCCCGGTGCTATTGCTGAGGGGACGGGTAATATTAAAAAAACTCTTAGTAGCAGAGTGGCAGAAATAAGGGATCAAATGCCAAATAGCAAATTGAGAAATCAAGGTAATATGGCTAGCGCAGATGTGGATATACAAGGAATAAAAAAGGATTTTATTGCACATAGTCAGATAAATAGTTCCACAAGTAAAGGTGCAGAATTGGGAGACTTCTCATACTTAAAGCCAGAATCGGAAAGAATGTTTAGTACATATGTTGAGGCTGGAAAACCAGGAGCAGAATATTCTAGATTTCATGATACTGAGGTTAAAATTTTAGAAGATATTGCTTCACAAATAGATAATCCTAGTATACAGGGGACTATAAATCTATTTACTGAAGCACCTGCATGTCAAAGTTGTACAAATGTAATATTTGAGTTTAGAAGAAAGTTTCCTAATATTAAATTAAATATCTACGCAGGAGAATAGAGAGGAGTTTTGTAAATGATAATGTCTTATATGGAACGAAAAGAAGCAGTACTTGATGATTTTGAAGAATTCTATAATAATATTGGATATCCTTTAAATCAGACTTTATATGCTACAATAGGAGAGGCAGAGTATTCTAAGAGTTACACACAAACTGACGAGTGTTGTATTTATGTTAATTTTGCATTAGTCTTATTAAAACAGAATAAAGAAATTGAATTTATGAAAGCAAGATTGCAAGAATTAATTAACGAAGATAATATGGAATATTACATGAAAGAGTTACAAGAAGAGTTTGTTGATTTTAAAAATGATTTAATTTTACTGAATCATTTACTAAATGAAAAATAATTATGTAATTAGCTTTAAAGTTCCGGAATTGCCGTAGAATAGCAATTCTGGGATTTTGGAGTTGGAAATGCATGAAAGATTTATTTAGGTATAGAGATCTTTTTAGGCAAAATATAATACTTAGTTACAATATTGAATGAGTCAAAAAATTTCGCTCAAATTAAAAAGGTGAACGGTATATTTTGATAAGAATAAATTGGTGATATTTTATGCGGTGTACCTACACAGCCACCTTTAACCCTTTTAAATTTGGTTGATATCAGAGCAGTGACAGCCACCTAAAAGGTGCCTCTTTTCCAATTTACAGCCACCTGTGAAAATACATTATTCCAAATAAAATCCTTATGCAGTCGGCGTTGCCGTCAGCTGCGAATCGGCAGGAGCGCCATAAGGTGCACCTGCCTTTAACCTGCTTCATTTTCGACCCCATGGTTCATCTCTACTTTTGAAGCAAAATAAGGCGAGTATTTACCAGTTCAGGAATTTATAAATGGTTGCGATTTTGCGACTTGAGGGATATGAAAAACTGGTCTGTATGCGACATTTTTCTGAAAAAGCAACCGGAAGACGAACAGGAGGTAATTGCAATCCTAACAGCTATCAGGTGCAACGGGAAAAGACT